>CAUCLI010000033.1 GCA_958443615.1 uncultured Collinsella sp. | reverse complement strand
GCGCGGGTCGAGGGGGCCGGTGGCGTCGATTGCGCCCGCGCTGGCTGGCTCGACATGCTCGAAGGAGATCCGTCGCCTGAGCTTGCGGCGGAGCTGCGCATCGAGTATCACCGCATGGGCCGGCTTGCCCGTCAATACTGCATCTCGAGGTCCCGCGCGCTCGAGCTGGTTCGCGCGGAGTGGCCGGAGTTCACTGATGCCGGGCTCGACGAGCTGATCGCCCGCAAACGCATCGATTGGCGCATGATCGACGGCGAGCAGCGCTTCCTCGAGAGCTTCCTCGATTCCCTGCGTGTGTATCCCATGGAGGTCCCCGGCCTCAAGCCGGATAAGCCCATGGATACCGCGACGCGCGATGCGATGCTCGAGGCCATGCGAGTCGAGGGCAGCGCCTCCCGCATCATCACGTTGCGCGCTCGCATATCGATACCCGGCGCGCGCCCGGGAGAGGTCGTTCGCGCTTGGCTGCCCATCCCCGCGACCGCCCCTCAGCAGGCGAATATCGAGCTGCTCTCATACACCGGAGGTGCCGTCGTCGCCCGAGAGGACGCACCTGCACGGACGATCCATTGGGAATCGACGCGAGAGCGTTCATTTGAGGTGACGTATCGGTACCGCATCGATGCGCCCTACGTGGACACCTCGGCCCCCGCGCCCGCTGGTAGGGTTGACGCACCGAGCCCCGACTCCGCCGACCTCGCCGAGGTGCGCCCCCATATCCTGTTCACCCCCTATTTGCGCGATCTCACACGGTCGATTACCGAGGGCGTTGAGCGGCCGATCGACCGCGCCCGCGCCATCTACCGCTATCTGACGCAGAGCGTCGATTACCGGTATCCGCCTGACTACGCCCAGCTCGATGCCATCGCCGACGATTGCGCGAAATCGCAGCGCGGCGACTGCGGCATGATGGCCCTGGCGTTCATTGCCATGTGCCGCGTCGCCGGTATCCCCGCGCGCTGGCAGAGCGGGTTGTATGTGGCGAACGACCATATCGGCCCGCATGACTGGGCGATGTTTTACACGGAGGAGTACGGTTGGCTTTGGGCGGACGTCTCCTTCGGATCCTCAGCTCGCCGCGCCGGTGACGAGGTCCGCCGGAATCATCATTTCGGAAATCTCGATCCTTGGCGCATGGTCGCGAACCGCGAGTTCCAGGCGGAGTTCGAGCCCGCATCGGACGGCGTTCGGTGGGATCCTTATGACAACCAGATGGGGGAGGCAACGGTCGACGGTAGGGGTTGCGACGACACGGAGATGTTGCGAGAGGTCGAACTGCTGGAGATGTGCGAGGCATAGACGGCGGGGACTGTGCTACTATGTTCAAGCGCACGTGCCCGAGTGGCGGAATGGCAGACGCAGGGGACTCAAAATCCTCCGCCCGCGAGGGCGTGTGAGTTCGACTCTCACCTCGGGCACCATATGCGTGCGCTTTCTCGTGATGAAAGCATGGAGTGGCTGTATTCTGTGGTAACATGCACGAGCAGCTGGTTCGCCAGCATGGAAAGAGGGGCCTGCGGGTCCCCACCTTTCGGCGCCATATCGGTAGCTGTCTGGTCGTACAAATCAAGATGAATGTCCGCACTTCGGTGCGCGCGTTTTCCAAGATCTGTAGACCCGGATACCGTTGAGGTGGCCGGGTTTTTTGTTCGAGTTGCAAGAAGGAGGTATTGAGATAGCTAAGTCTGATGACACCCGCATCAACGATGAGATCCGCGCCCCGCGCGTCCGTCTCATCGGCGTCGATGGATCGCAGCTGGGTCTGTTCGACACCCGTGATGCGCAGCGCATCGCCGATGACCAGAACCTTGACTTGGTGGAGATCGCGCCCAACGCCGAGCCTCCCGTGTGCAAGGTCATGGACTACGGCAAGTTCAAGTACCAGCAGGCCATGAAGGCCAAGCAGGCTCGTAAGAACCAGTCCAAGGTCGAGGTCAAGGAAATGAAGTTCCGGCCGAAGATCGACGTGGGCGATTACGAGACCAAGAAGGGTCACGTCCTGCGCTTCCTCAAGAAGGGCGCGCGCGTCAAGATCACCATCATGTTCCGCGGCCGTGAGATGGCCCACCCGGAGCAGGGTCTGAACGTGCTCGAGCGCCTCGCAGAGGACCTCAAACCGTTCGCTACGGTCGAGTCCCAGCCCAAGCTGGAAGGCCGTAACATGCTCATGCTGCTCGCCCCGATCAAGGGCGCCTTCGACAACGAGAGCGACGCCGAGCCGAGCGATAAGTAGTTAACCACCGGGTATTAAAAGGAGTTTTCCATGCCTAAGATGAAGACCCACAGCGGCAGCAAGAAGCGTTTCCGCCGCAGCGGCACTGGCAAGATCATGCGTGCCAAGGCTTACAAGAGCCACATCCTGACCAAGAAGTCCACCAAGCGCAAGCGCGGCTTCCGCCAGGAGACCGAGCTGGCCGCCGCCGACGCCAAGGTCATCAACGCCCGCCTCGCCGGCCGTTAATCCGTATTTACCGCTGTAATCTCATTTAGGAGTTGATTAGATATGGCTCGTGTGAAGCGCGCTGTGAACGCCAAGAAGAAGCGTCGTACCGTCCTTAACCGTGCAAAGGGTTATTACGGTCAGGCATCCCGTTCCTATAAGTACGCCAAGGAGCAGGTGCAGCACTCCCTCCAGTACCAGTACCGCGATCGCCGCAACAAGAAGCGCGAGATCCGCTCCCTGTGGATCACCCGTATCAACGCCGCCGCCCGCATGAATGACATCTCCTACTCTCAGTTCATGCACGGCTTGAAGCTCGCCGGCATCGAGCTCGACCGCAAGGTCCTCGCTCAGATGGCTTATGAGGACATCGAGTCCTTCAACGAGCTCGCCTCCATCGCCAAGAAGGCTCTCGAGGCCTAATTGCGCTTCTTTAACGGGATGCCCCATGTGGGGCGTCCCTTTTTTTATCGGCGGATGCCCGGCCGAGACAGGGTATATAACCCGTACAGATGACCGCCGCATATATGCAATAGAACCGATTGGTCGTCATCTATATAGGTGTTAGATCACCCCAAAAGCCTTCCAATTAATTGAGGGTCGAAAAGACCGTTTATGGAGGAAATGTGAAGTGCTGATTCTCACTTCACACAGGCCGGGACTCTGGCAATATATCTCCTTGCCGCGCGGGTGGCCGAGTGAAGACGAGGC
>CAUCLI010000032.1 GCA_958443615.1 uncultured Collinsella sp. | reverse complement strand
ATCGATTGATGAGGTCCATATGTGGTAAAAAAAGACCCGCCGGAGCGGGTCTGAAAGTTCTGGCTCCTCGAGTAGGACTCGAACCTACAACAACGCGGTTAACAGCCGCGGGCTCTACCATTGAGCTATCGAGGAATTGTCAAGTTGCTTTTGGCTGTCTGCTCGCAAGCAACAAAATTTATTATACGGATGGAGGGAACCGTTGCAAGCCCCAATTTCAATAATTTTTAGATTTTGCCCGCTGCCGGTTTTAGAGCGATCAAACTTGCTGGTCAGATGTACCGTTGCCGAATAAATCGGGCCAAGAGACCTCGGACGGCTATCATTGAGCGGGCCATCCGATCGAAATGCCGCAAACGTGCCCGAGCGCCTCGAGGGTGAGACGGCCGTTGCATTGCTTTGCGGCGGAGAGCTCCTTGCCGTCAAGAGCGGCCGGACGTTGCAGAAGGACATGAAGGAGAGGACCGCTATGAGGCCTGATCATATGAGCACCGAGGAATCCGACGGTTCCGGAACCGTCAAATGCGCCGAGGCCGCCTTGTCTGCCAAGGGGGTCGCGGGCGTCAATTGCGCCAGTGAAACTGAGGGCAATGCTTCTCGCTCGATAAGCAGCCGCCTGAGGGGGCGGGGCTTCTCCGTTCTCGGCGATTCCATCAGTACGCTCATGGGCTGGGTTCCCGAGGGCTGGCGGGTTCATTACGAGGGCGAGGTTCACGTCGATGGGGTCGAACGCCCCCAAGACACATGGTGGGGGAGAGTCATCGATCACTTCGGCGGCCACTTGGTCGCCAACTCCTCCTTTTCCGGTTCCGTCGTCGAGGGATACGGCTTCCCCGCGGGCAATAGCGAGAAGCGCATCGCTTCGCTGCTCGGCGCGCAGGGCGAATGCCCCGATGCCGTCCTCGTGTACATGGGCATCAACGACTACGGCTGGGGCGGTGGCCGCAACCAGGTGATGGGTGGGTCGCTTTCCGCGTCTGCGCGCCCCGAGGACCTTGCGGGTGCGCGCTCAGTCGAATGGGTTGTCGGCCCCGATGCGCTGGATCGGTTCGCCGCCGCGTATCGAGATGTCCTCGCCTCGATCCATCGCCTCGCGCCCTCGTCGGAAATCTGGTGCCTCACACTGTGCCCGGCAACGTCCCCGAGCGAGGCGGAGCGCTGTTGCAAGTATCAGATGCGCGGCATTGAGCTGGATGCGTACAACTGCGCCATCGTTCAGGCGGCGCGAGAGACAGGGGCACATGTCGCCGACGTGCGGGCGTACGGCATCCAATACGACGCGGTGGATGGCTGTCACCCATCGGCTCTCGGCATGCGTCAGATCTCTGACATGGTCATCGCGCGCATGGAGGGGTCTTCTGAGAAGCCCACATCCATCGGGGATGCACCACGCGCCATTCGGACATGTGGGCGCTCCCATTGCCATGGGTGCCCTATGGACGAGTCGACCGACTCCCGCTGGACGATGGCCTGTCGCGGACCGAAGGACTGACGGCGTCCATAGGTGGCCGCCCGCCGCCCGCAAGCAGCTTCGCGCAAACCCGGCGCTCGCTCGCGCCTGCCGCAATCCATTGGTTGCCAGGCAAACCGGCATCGAGCCGTCCCGATGTGTAGATTGGGGCGGCTCGCTGTTTTCGCGCCCCCGCGTCCCCAGAGCGTGTACAATGGACGAGACCTTTAAACGTGGTACGAGATACCCGCAAGGAGAACATAGCCCGTACTCTCGGGTCCTCGTGGGATGCTCGTGCCGTGTGTGAACGGTCGGGCATTATTTTTTCGACGCGGGCGCGCATGCTCGGCGTCGAAGAGGCAAGGAAGGAGTTTGATGGGCATGTCTTCACCGAAGGCGGTCATCATGGACGAGACCGCGGTCAAGCGCGCGATCACCCGCATCGCCCACGAGATCGTCGAGAAGAACGAGGGCGTCGAGAACCTCGCGCTCGTCGGCATCGTGACCCGCGGCGACCTGCTCGCCAAGCAGCTCGTGGACGAGATCGAGCGGATCGAGGGGGTGCGCGTCGACCTGGGTAGCCTGGACATCAGCTTCTACCGCGACGACTACCTGACCAACTTCGCGCCGGCCGTCCACGCCACGAACGTCCCGTTCAACCTGGACAACAAGCGCATCGTGCTCGTCGACGACATCCTCTACACCGGCCGCACCATCCGCGCCGCGCTGGACGCCCTCATGGACCTGGGCCGTCCCAGCCGCGTCGAGCTGGCCGTCCTGGTCGATCGCGGCCATCGCGAGCTTCCGATCTGCCCCGACTTCGTGGGCAAGAACGTCCCCTCCTCCCATGAGGAGAACGTGCGCCTCTACCTCGAGGAGGTCGACGGCCGCACCACCGTTGAGATCACGAACGTCGAGCAGGGCGCCCGCGTGGGCTCCGCTCCGCTGGGAGGCGAGTAGGCAGTGTTCAACAACCACAAGCACCTCATCGATATCTCGGAGTACTCCGACTCCGAGCTCATGACGATCTTGCAGACCGCCAAGGCGTTCTCCGAGGTCAATGAGCGCACCATCAAGAAGGTCCCCACCCTCAAGGGCAAGACCATCGTCAACATGTTCAACGAGCCCTCCACGCGCACCCGCAGCTCCTTCGAGCTCGCCGAGAAGCGCCTGTCGGCCGACACGCTGAACTTCGGCGGCTCCTCCACCTCCACGGTGAAGGGCGAGAGCCTCATCGACACTGTCATGACGCTCGACGCCTACAAGATCGACTGCATCGTCGTGCGCGACAAGCACGCCGGCGCTCCCTACATCGTGTCCCAGGCCAGCCCCGCCGTCGTCATCGACGCCGGCGACGGCAAGCACGGCCATCCCACCCAGGCGCTGCTCGACCTGTACTCCATCTGGGAGCGCAAGGGGAGCTTCGACGGCCTGAAGGTCGGCGTCGTGGGCGATATCGGACACTCCCGCGTCTGCGGCTCCCTCATCCCCGCGCTCAAGATCATGGGCGCCGAGGTCACGGCAGTGGGCCCCAACACCCTCATGCCGCCCCGCCCCGACATCCTGGGCGCCGACCACGTGTCCAACAGCCTCGACGATGTCCTGCCGGACCTGGACGTCGTCTACATGCTGCGCATCCAGCGCGAGCGCCTCGAGGGCGCGCCGTTCCCGAGCGAGCGCGAGTACCACCAGCTCTACGGTCTCACCAAGGCCCGCGAGCGCCTCATGAGGCCCGACGCGATCGTGTGCCACCCCGGCCCGATCAACCGCGGCGTGGAGTTCGACTCCTACATGCCCGATCATCCGGAGCGCTCCGTCATCCTCGACCAGGTGTACGCCGGTATCTGCGTGCGCATGGCTGCCCTGTATCTGCTGCTTGGAGGTGCCGATAATGGCCTTGCTTCTTAAGAATGCCCACGTCGTCGACCCGTCTGTCGAGCTTGACGGACGTGTAGACGTCCTCGTCGAGGACGACAAGATCGCCGCCGTCGGTGAGAACCTCAGCCACGAGGGCGCCGAGGTCGTCGACCTCACCGGCAAGTACCTCGTCCCCGGCCTGGTGGACATGCACGTCCACCTGCGCGAGCCCGGCTTCGAGGCCAAGGGCGACATCGAGTCCGAGACCGCTGCTGCCGCCAAGGGCGGCTTCACCGGCGTGTGCTCCATGCCCAACACCAACCCCGTCACCGACAACGGCGTCGTGGTCGAGTACATCAAGTCCGTCGCCGCCGCCAAGGGCCACTGCCGCGTGTATCCCTCCGGCGCCATGACCAAGGGGCTCAAGGGCGAGATCATCTCCGAGATGGGCAACATGGTCGAGCACGGCTGCGTCGCCTTCACCGATGACGGCCACGGCGTCCAGGGTGCCGGCATGCTGCGCCGCGCCATGGACTACGGCCAGATGTTCGGCAAGGTCTTCATGAGCCACTGCCAGGACGACGACCTGGTCGGTGACGGCCAGATCAACGAGGGCGCCGTCTCCACCCGCCTCGGCCTGCTCGGCTGGCCCGCGGAGGGCGAGGAGCTCCAGATCATGCGCGACATCATGATCGCCGAGCTCACCGGTGCCAAGCTGCACATCCAGCACATCTCCACCGCCAAGGGCCTTGAGATGGTCCGCGCCGCCAAGGCCAAGGGCCTGCCCGTGACCTGCGAGGCCACCCCGCATCACCTGTTCCTCACCGAGGACGCCATCGACGGCACCTACGACACCTGCTTCAAGGTGAACCCGCCGCTGCGCACCGCCGCGGACGCCGAGGCGCTCATCGCCGGCGTCGTCGACGGCACGGTCGACACGATCGCCACCGACCACGCCCCGCACTCCGACTGGGAGAAGTCCCGTGAGTTCGAGCTCGCCCCGTTCGGCATGACCGGCCTCGAGACCGCGCTCGGCCTCGTGATCACCAACCTGGTCAAGACCGGCAAGATCACCTTCGGTCGCATGGTCGAGCTCATGGCCATCGAGCCCCGCAAGATCCTGGGCCTCGACCAGGTCAAGATCGCCGAGGGCTCCGTCGCCGACCTCACCGTCTTCGACGTCGATGCGGTCTGGACCGTCTCCGAGGACGACTTCGCCAGCCACGCCAAGAACTCCGGTTTCAAGGGCGTCGAGCTGACCGGCCGCGCCACCGACGTGTTCGTGGGCGGCAAGCGCACGCTCGCCGACGGCGTCGTTTGCTAACATAAGCTTCGAGCGCCGCACGGGCCGCGTCTTCGCGCGCCGCCCGTGCGGCATTGTCAATCAACCATGCCTCGCATGGGGAGGGGAGCATATATGCCGAATCCTTCGCCTGCGCGCATGCATGACTTCGAGGTCATTTCGAACGAGAAGATCGCCGACGGCATCTTCTCGCTCGTCATTTCGGCCCCGCGTCTCGCATCCGCGCTCAAGCCCGGTCAGTTCGTGAACATCCGCGTTCCGGGCGACCCGAGTGAGCTTTTGCGCGTGCCGTTGAGCTACGTCGCCGCCGATCCGGAGCGCGGCACCGTCGAGATCTGGTACGCGGTCGTCGGCAAGGGCACGCAGCGCATGTCCGAGTGGGGCCGCGGCTTCACGAGCGACCTGCTCGGCCCCGGAGGCCACGGCTGGCGCGTCCCCGAGGGCGCCCGCCGCGCGCTCGTGGTCGGCGGCGGCATCGGCGTTCCCCCGGTGCTGTGCCTGGCGCGCGAGCTCGCCGAGGCGGGCATCGCGGTCGATGCGTGCGTCGGTTCCGCCACCGCCGCGAAGCTCGTCGGCGTCGAGGACTTCGAGGCGCTGGGCGCCGGCGAGGTCCGCGTGGCGACCGATGACGGCACGGCTGGCTTGCACGGTTTTTGCACCGAGTCCGCCGCCGAGCTGCTCTCCTCCCGCGAGTACGACTACGTGGCCACCTGCGGCCCCGGTGTCATGATGAGCAAGGTCGCCGCCGTGGCCGCCGAGGCCGGCGTGTACTGCGAGGCCTCTCTCGAGCGCATGATGAGCTGCGGCTTCGGTGCGTGCAGCACGTGCAATGTCGAGACGACCGACGGCATGCAGGGCGCCTGCATGTGCGGGCCGGTCTTCGATGCGACCAAGGTGGTGGTCTGGTGAGCCAGGTGAATATGGCCGTCGACTTCGGCGGCGTGAAGATGAAGAACCCCATCAACACCGCGTCCGGCACGTTCGGGTACGGCTGGCAGTTCAGCGAGCCCATGGACAGGAGCCAGCCCGGCGCCATCACCACCAAGGGGTGCGCGGACGAGGCCTGGCCGGGCAACCCCGCGCCCCGTATGGCCGAGGTCCCGGGCGGCATGATGAACTCCGTGGGCCTGCAGAACCCCGGTGTGGCGGTCTTCGCCGAACAGTCCGGTCCGTGGCTGGCCGACCTCACCGCCAAGGGTACGCAGGTC
>CAUCLI010000031.1 GCA_958443615.1 uncultured Collinsella sp. | reverse complement strand
ATCCTCGACGCCGATATCACCGGCCCCTCCATCCCCAAGATGTTCGGCATGAGCGGCCGGCACGCCATGGGGCTCGGCAACCTGCTGCTGCCCGAGATCTCGGATTGCGGCGTGAAGGTCATGTCCTCCAACCTGCTCCTCAAGAACGAGACCGACCCCGTCCTGTGGCGCGGCCCCGTCATCGCCGGCGCCATTCGCCAGTTCTGGAGCGAGACCTCCTGGGGCCCGCTCGACTACCTGCTCGTCGACATGCCCCCCGGAACCGCCGATGTCGCCCTCACCGTCTTCCAGTCCCTGCCGGTCGACGGCATCGTCATCGTGACGAGCCCCCAGGACCTCGTGTCCATGATCGTCGCCAAGGCGGTCAACATGGCCGACAAGATGAACATCCCCGTCCTCGGCGTGGTCGAGAACATGAGCTACGTCGAGTGCCCCGACTGCGGCAAGAAGATCGAGGTCTTCGGCAAGAGCAAACTCGACGACGTCGCCGGGCAATACGGCCTCGAGGTCCTCGGCCGTCTGCCCATCAAGGCCGAGCTCGCCGCCGCCTGCGACGCCGGCGCCATCGAGGCCGAGCTTCCCTCCGGCATGCTCGACGAGGCCCTCGCGAAAGTCGCTGCCGTGCCCGAGCATCAGGCCCCCGAGCCTGAGGCCGGCGCCTGACATGAAGCGCCCCATCGAACATAGGGCACCCCGCGACGCGCCGCCCTCCCCCGCGGAGGGCGGCGCGCCCGTCTACGACGTCGTCATCATCGGTGGCGGGGCGAGCGGGCTCGCGGCCGCCATCACGTCCGCGCGCTCCGGCGCGCGGACCGCCGTCATCGAACGTGACGTCGCGGCCGGCTTGGGCATCCTCGCCACCGGCAACGGGCGCTGCAACATCTCCAACGCCCATCTGGACCCCCGCCGCTACCGCCATCCCGACGCCGTGCGCCATCTCTTCGGCACGGCCCCCGAGCGTGATATCGAGGCCTTCCTCGCGAGCCTCGGCATCGCAGTCGCCGAAGAGGAAGAGGGCAGGCTCTACCCGATCACGAGGCGCGCCGAGTCCGCCCGCGACGCGCTCCTCGGCGCCTGCGACCGCGCGGGCGTCGACATCATCCCCTGCGCCGAGCTGGAACGCGTCGCCGGCGTCCGCCAGGACGTGTGCCGGCTGATCGTGAGCGTGCCCTCGACCCCCCTCTCCCACAAGCGGGGACGCGACGCCAAGGCCGAGACGCGCAACGCCCGCAAGGCCCTCGCCTCCGCCGCACGCCGAGAGCGCCTCCTGATGGCGCGATCGGTCGTCCTCGCCTGCGGCGGATCGTCCGAGGAAAGCTGCCGCATCCTGGGTCTGCCGCACCTACCCGAGGCGCCCGTCCTGTGCCCCATCGCGGGCACACTCGAGGTACGGGTAGATAGCGCCCTCAAGCGCCTCGACGGCCTTCGCGTCGAAGCCATGCTCACCCTCATGCGCGACGGCGCGGCCATCGCGTTCGAGCAGGGGGAGGTCCTCTTCCGCCCCTATGGCATCTCGGGCATCGCCGCATTCAACCTCTCGCGTCGCATCGAGGCGGGCGACGTCATCGAACTCGACCTCTTCCCCGATTCGAACGACAGGGCCCTCGAGCGCATGCTCTGCGACCGTGTCGAGGCGGTCGGTCCCTTTATGGGCGACCCCCGATGGTTCGACGGGATGCTCGCACGCCCGCTCGCCGAGGTCGTCGTCGAAGCCACGGCACTCGACGCACGGCCGCTCGGCCGCATCGCGTCCCTGCTGCACCGCCTGCGCGTGCGCGTCTCGGGAACGACCGAGCACCCCCAAGCCCAGGTGCGCCGCGGCGGCATCCCGATCGACGCCGTCGACCTCGAAACCATGGCCGTATCCCCGCGCCCCGCAGATGCCGCCGCCGGTGTCGGCTCGCTTTTCGCTTGCGGCGAGGCAATCGACATCGATGCCGACTGCGGAGGCTACAACCTCGCCTGGGCATGGCTCTCGGGCATCCGAGCGGGCGGGGGCGCCGCCCGCTCCGCCCTCCCCAACGACCCCGCATCCCATGAGGAGACCCATGCTTGAGATTTCCGAGATTCCCTGCCCCCTGTCGAACGGGGCGGATGAACGCTCCTGCCTCGCCATCTGCATCCGCGAAGCCACCCGCTTGCTGGGCTGCTCGCGAGATGAGATCGGGTATATCGAGCTGAGGCGCAAGTCCATTGACGCGCGCAAGAAATCTGATATCCACTTCATGCTGAACGCCCGACTCGAGCTCTCCGGGGATATCGATGAACTCGAGGCCCTCGAGCGCGCTCGCCGCCGCGTACGCGCCGTCGACCCGTCCGAGCCCTCATTCCCCAACGCCCGTGAAACCTCCTGCCCCGCCTCTCCCCGCCCCATCGTCGTGGGCGCCGGTTGCGCCGGCCTTTTCGCCGCCCTCACCCTTGCCGAAGCGGGCATGAGGCCGCTCCTCGTCGAACGGGGAGACGACGCCGAGCGACGGAGCGCGGCGGTGGGCCTCTTCAACGCCACGGGCGCACTCGACACGGAGAGCAACATCCAATTCGGCCTGGGGGGAGCGGGCACGTTCTCGGACGGCAAACTCAACACCGGCACGAAAAACCCCCTGCATCGCCTCGTCCTTCGAACGCTCGTGGATGCGGGCGCGCCGTGCGACATCCTCTGGGACGCCAAACCGCACATCGGCTCCGACATCCTTCCCGTCGTCGTCGCCAACTTGGTCGAGCGCATCGTAAGGCTCGGCGGTGAGGTTCGATTCCGCTCCAATCTCACCGACCTCGAACTCGGGCCCGATGGCTCGGTCCGGGCGATCCGACTGCAGGGCCCCGAGGGAGCTCAGGACATCGCCGCGGACAGCGTCGTCCTGGCCTGCGGTCACTCTGCCCGCGACGTCTTCGAGCTGCTCGCCGACCGCGGCGTCTCACTGCAACGCAAGACGTTCGCCATGGGAGTCCGCATCGAGCATCTTCAAGAAGACATCGACCGCGCTCTCTACGGCCCCGCAGCCGGCCACCCCGCCCTCGGCGCCGCCCCATACAGCCTCGTCGCGCATCTGGACAACGGCCGCAGCGTCTTCTCGTTCTGCATGTGCCCCGGCGGTGAGGTCGTCGCCGCGGCATCGGAGGAGGGCGGCGTGGTCACCAACGGCGCGAGCCTCAACGCGCGCGACGGGCGCAACGCCAACGCCGCGCTGCTCGTCAATATCACCCCCGACGACCTGCCCGGAGACGACCCTCTGGAGGGCATGCGGCTGCAACGCGCATGTGAGCGGGCGGCATTTGCCGCCGGCGGCGGGGATTATCGCGCGCCCGCCCAACTCGTCGGGGATTTCCTCGCCCGCAGGCCCAGCACCGGTCCCGGCAAGGTGCTTCCAACCTACCCGCGCGGTGTCACCTGGGGCGAGATCGACGGGACGCTTCCCCCTCATGTCGTCGATTCGCTCCGCGAGGGCATCCCCCTGCTCGGCAGGAAGATCCGCGGCTACGATGCCGCATGCGCCGTCCTCACGGCAGTCGAGTCCCGTTCGAGTTCCCCGGTGACCGTCCTGCGCGATCGCACGTCCTGCATGTCCGTCAGCACGCCCGGCCTGTATCCGTGCGGCGAGGGCGCCGGCTATGCAGGCGGCATCATGAGCGCCGCCACGGACGGCATCCGATGCGCCCAGGCGCTGATCACCGGCAAGTGACCCCTCCCATCACCCTGGAAGCAAATGAGCCGCCCCCGAATGGAGGCGGCTCATCTTGTCGCACGGGTCATCCCTCGAAGGCTATGCGAGCTCGGTACGCGGGACAGGGACGGAAAGCACCACCGCTGCATAGACGAATCCCCAGGCGGCGAGATACATCTCGAGGGCGGAGAGCGCCAGCATGCCATCGGCGCCCATCAACCCGAACAGGTTGGCGAGAGACGCCGCGATCACGGAGACGGCGACGGCGAGCTGGCAACCGGGGCGGCCGACGCCGCGACGACCCATCTCGGCGGTCACGGCGAGCAGGTACAACGCAAGGAAGATGCCGAGGAACGAGATGACGGGCACGAACGCGTCGACGGCAAGTGGGAAGTTAAGCGTCCACAGGCCGCTCAGAAGGAGCGCGGTGCCGGCAGCGGGCTCGACGAACCTCAGCGCCCAGGTCGCACGGGAGGCGAAGGCCGCGATCAGGGACAGCGCGCCGGCGGCGATGCCGAACCAGGAAACCAGCTGCTGAAGACGGGCGAAATCCGCATATCCCCACGCCGGGGAGACGAACAGGGCGGTCGCGAAGAAAAAGCTCGCCGCCGCCATGGCGACATGGCTCCACGTGAGACCGCGCAGGCGGCTGAACAACAGGTCGAAATCGGTCATGGTCATATCCCTCTCCCCATGCGGGCGCAGCTGGCCCGCCGATAATTCCGTGCGTAAGTATACCATCCGCACATACGGAGAAACCGAATCGACCCCCGCATGAATCGGATGCCAGGACCGCTCACCCTTCATGTGCCGCACATTGCCGCATTCTGCCGGGAATATCGGTCTATCTCTTGAATCGGGCCCCCTGCCGTTTCCTGCCGGGCGCGAAGACCGACCCCTTGCGAGCCGTCTTGCGCAGAGCCTCGATCACCTCATCCTCGCTCGTACCCTCGGCCATCGCCTTCAGGCTCACCACGATATCGCGCAAACGGGCGGCCTCTTCGAAGTTCATCGCCTCGGAGGCGGCGCGCATGTCGTCTTCCATGGTCTCGATGACCTGGGTGAGTTCTTGAGCCGGCAGATCGGCCAGGTCATCGGC
This sequence comes from uncultured Collinsella sp., assembly GCA_958443615.1. GTDB lineage: Bacteria > Actinomycetota > Coriobacteriia > Coriobacteriales > Coriobacteriaceae > Collinsella. The sequence goes on along the minus strand of CAUCLI010000031.1, from coordinate 3,353 downwards.
CAGGCGCTCCCCCTCGGTCCGGCCGTCGGCAACCTCCTCCCCCGCCGATGCGGGGCTGAAAAAGGCGCCGTGACCGAGCGAATCACCGCGGCTTCGATCCTTCTTGCCGACGTTCTCCTCCGCCTCCGTGATGAAGCTTGAGATATCGTTGATGGCGCGACGCACCGTCTGTGGCTTGATGCCGTGCTCCTCGTTGTACCGCATCTGGATCGAACGGCGCCTGTTCGTCTCGTCGATGGCATCGCGCATGGAATCGGTGACCGTATCGGCGTACATGATGACTTCACCCTCGGCATTGCGGGCGGCGCGGCCGATCGTCTGGATGAGGGAGCGGCGGTTGCGCAGGAAGCCCTCCTTATCTGCATCGAGGATGGCCACGAGGGACACCTCGGGCAGGTCCAATCCCTCACGCAGCAAGTTGATGCCGACCAGCACGTCGATCTTGCCCTGTCGCAGGCTGCGCAGGATCTCGACGCGATCCATGGTCGCCGTGTCTGAATGCATGTAATTCACTCGGATGCCCGCATCGAGCAGATGGTCGGTCAGGTCCTCGGCCATGCGCTTGGTGAGCGTCGTCACCAGCACGCGCTCATGCCTCGCCACGCGCTCGTTGATCTCGTCGATGAGGTCGTCGATCTGCCCGCGGACGGGGCGCACGTCGATCTTGGGGTCGAGCAGACCCGTGGGGCGAATGATCTGCTCGACGTTGTTCTGACTGACGCGCAGCTCATAGTCACCGGGAGTCGCGCTCACGTAGATGAACTGCGGAATGCGGGCCTCGAACTCGTCGAAGCGCAACGGTCGGTTGTCGAGCGCCGAGGGCAGTCGAAAACCGTGCTCCACCAACGTCACCTTGCGAGAGCGATCCCCCTCGTGCATGCCGCGGATCTGCGGGACGGTCACATGGCTCTCGTCGATGATGCAGAGCATGTCCTTGGGGAAGTAATCTATGAGCGTGAAGGGGGGCTCACCGGGCTTGCGGCCGTCCAAATGGCGCGAGTAATTCTCGATGCCGGTCGTGAACCCCATCGTCTCGAGCATCTCAAGGTCATAACTCGTGCGCTGCTCCAAGCGTTGGGCCTCGAGCAGCTTGTCATTCGCCTTGAGTTCGGAAAGTCGGACCTCGAGCTCCTCCTCGATGGACTTGAGTGCCGCGGTCACCTTGGGCTTCTCCGTCACGTAATGAGACGCCGGCCATACGGGGATGGCATCGAACTCCCTCAAAAGCTCGCCGGTCACCTCGTCGATCTCAGCGATGACCTCGACCTCATCCCCGAAGAACTCGAACCTCAGCGGATGCTCCGCATAGGGAGGGTGCACGTCGACGACATCCCCCCTCACGCGGAACGTGCCGCGGGCGAGGTCGTAATCATTGCGATCGTACTGGATATCGATCAGGGAGTGGATGAACTCGTCGCGCTCGAGCGGCACCTTCTTATCGACATTCGGCGCGAGCCCGGCATAGTCCTCGGGGGATCCGATGCCGTATATGCACGACACCGATGCGACTACGATCACATCGCGACGGGAGAGCAGCGACGCCGTCGCCTGATGGCGCAGCATCTCGACCTCCTCGTTGATGGAGGAGTCCTTTTCGATGTAGGTATCGCTCGACGGGACGTATGCCTCGGGCTGATAATAATCGTAATAGGAGACGAAGTACACGACGGCGTTGTTGGGGAAGAACTCCTTGAGTTCGCTGGCAAGCTGCGCCGCGAGGGTCTTGTTCGGGGCGAGCACGAGCGTCGGTTTCCCGAGCGCCTCGATGGTCTTGGCCATGGTGAACGTCTTGCCCGAACCCGTGACGCCGAGCAGCACCTGATAACGGTCTCCGTCACGAACGCCCCGCACAAGCGAATCGATCGCTTGGGGCTGGTCACCGGACGGCTCGAAGGGCGAGACGACCTCGAACCGTGCGGGATTGCCCGTGACGCCGAAGCGCCTCAGCTCGCCACTTACGCGCTCGACCTCGAAATCAGCCATGACCGACCGCCGCCCTTCCTAACGAAACGCCTGGGGATACAGCTCCTGATACCGCGCCTTCGCCATATTGACACGGACGAGATAGGCCTGGGTCTCGGGGAACGTGATGGCATTATGCAAAAGGTCGTTCTGCTTTGTCCAGTCATCCACATTACCCATGCCGGCGTTATACGCGGCAATCGCCCTGTCAGTCGCACCGTTGAAATACGTGAGTAGATAAGAAAGGTACGCGCAGCCATATTCGATGTTGACGACGGGATCGGTCAACTGGTCGACAGGATAGGCGGATGCGTCCACCAGTCCCTTTGAAACCATATCTGCCGCGGTCTCAGGCAGCAGTTGCATGAGGCCGACGGCACCCTGATTTGAAGCCGCCTCCGGATCCCAACTGGACTCAGAGCGAATGATAGCGGCAACGAGAAAAGGATCAACCCCATGAGCAGAAGCTGAGACGGTGATCTCATCCTCGTAGCGAAGCGGATACATCGATTTGAAAAACGGCGAAGGGGCGAAACTGAATGCAAACGAGATCAACCCGAGCACCAGGACAAGGGTCAACGGAATGGCCCTGAACCACTGGAAGAAAGAGTTGCACCTACGCATCGAATCAATCTCCATCGTTGAGATGAATGCCGCGCTCGTCGACCCATCGGTCGAGGGCTTTAAAGAGGGTATCATCACCCGCCGTATTGTCTATCGAGACGTTGGACATCACGAGCAACTCATCCTCAGTGGGCTGAAGGGCGGCGCGCGCGTCGAAATCCTCAACACTCATCCCACGCGCGATTGCGCGCTCACGGCGAATCTCGAGAGGGGCGGTGATGGACATGACCTCATCCGCAAGACCGAAGGCGCTCGTGAATGCAGCGGGGGCGGAAATCTCAACCACCGTCAATTCAGGCGATGGAACGACAAGCGAGCAACAGGGAACTGGCAACAAGATATTCGATAGATAGCCGAGCAAGACAGGATGGACCAGCTGATTCAAGCGCTCAATATGCTCACGATCGACGAAAGCGCGCTCAGCGAGCACGGGAAACTTAACAGCTCCGTCAGCGTCAAGGACATCCCAGCCGAATTCCTCGGCCATTGATTCTACAAGTGCGGACCCGGGAACATACAGGTCCTTGGCGATTACATCAAGATCGATATGATGCGCCCCAAGCTCCTTGAGATAACGACATGCCGTCGACTTACCAGAAGCTATGTTACCGATGACGAACAAGGTGAAAGACATGTACGAAGCACCTCCAGAGGGCTCATGTCCAAAATAAAAAAGGGGCCCCCGAAGGGACCCCCGAGCGCTCCCGCGCGAAAAAGCGCGAAAGCCGTCCACCGGTCAGCGGCGCCCTGCTCTCCCACGGGCTGGC
>CAUCLI010000030.1 GCA_958443615.1 uncultured Collinsella sp. | reverse complement strand
CGACCCCAGCATATCCCGCGCTCATTGCCATTGCGTTACACGGTGCCGCCGTGCCGCCCCGCGCGGGGCCATTGGGGCGGCCGCGCCCCCGCGTTCCCCGAGCGGGGGCGATGTTTGTCCGCGGGCGCGTGTATACTCTGATTCGTTCAACGTGCATGCCTGCCGTAGCGGGCGACAAAGGATCTGATCGCATGGCTTCGCTTTCCACCACGCACCGCTGGTGCATCGCCCCCGAAAACCCCGAACTTGAGGAGCGCCTTTCCAAGGGGCTCGATATCGCGCCCCTGGTCGCGCGCATCATGGTCGCGCACGGCATTCGCAGCGTCGAGGAGGGCCGTCTCTTCCTCACGCCCTCGCTCGAGCGCGATTGGGCGGACCCGCTCATCATCCCGGGCATGACGGAGGTCGCCGCGCGCGTCGAGCGCGCCGTCCTGGACGGCGAGACCATCGCCGTCTTCGGCGACTTCGATGTCGACGGCATCACTTCGACCTGCCTGCTCACGGAGGCCCTTCGTCAGCTCGGGGCGCGCGTCCACCCCTTCATCCCGCATCGATTCGACGAGGGGTACGGTCTCACCGCCCAGGCCCTCGACCGGGTGGTCGAGGCGTGCGATCCCGCGCTCATCATCACGGTCGACAACGGCATCGCGGCGCGCGACGAGGTCGCGGCGTTCACCGGTCGCGGAATCGACATCGTGGTCACCGACCATCATGAGCCGTCGGACCTCGTGCCGGCGGGCATACCCGTCACGGACCCCAAGATGGACGACGCGAGCCCGAGCCGCGAGCTCGCCGGCGCCGGCGTCGCCCTCAAGCTCGTCCAGGTCCTGGGAGAGCGCCTCGGGCAGCCCGCCCTGTGGCGTGCCTACACCGAGGTCGCCGCCCTCGGCACCGTGAGCGACATGATGTCGCTCACGCCCGAGAACCGCGCCCTCGTGGCGGACGGCATCGCGCACATGCGCTCCACCTCCCGGCCCGGTTACATCGCCCTCGCCGCGGTGACCCGCACCGACCTCGCCTCCATAACGGCCGACGCGCTCTCCTTCTCCCTGATCCCGCGCCTGAACGCCGCCGGCCGCATGGCCGACCCGACTCTCGCGCTCGACCTGCTGCTCGCCCGCGACGCCGTGGAGGCGGGCAGGCTCGCCGCCGCGCTCGAGGATATCAACCAGCAGCGCCGCGCGATCGAGGCCGAGCTCACCTGCCAGGCCGAGGAGCTCGCGGAGCGCACCTACGACGGCGGCCGCGCGATCGTCGTCGGCGGCGAGGGGTGGCACGAGGGCGTGAAGGGCATCGTCGCGAGCCGCCTGGTCAACCGCTACCACGTCCCCGCCCTGCTGTTCTCCATCGAAGACGGCGTGGCGCGCGGGTCGGGTCGCTCGGTGGGCAGCGTGAACCTGTTCGAGGCGGTGGAGAAATGCTCCGACCTGCTCATGCGCTTCGGCGGCCATGCGGGCGCCGTCGGCGTCACCTGCGCGGTCGAGAATCTCGACGCCCTGCGCGAGCGCCTGAACGCGGTCCTGTCCGACCTGCCCGCCGAGGATTTCGAGGATCGCGGGGAGATCGCCGCCACGGTTGCCCTCGCCGAGCTCGACATCGAGACCATCCGCCAGATAGGGCTCCTCGAACCGTTCGGCCAGGGCAACCGCGTGCCGCTGCTCGCCGCCCGCGGCGTGACGATGTGCGATCGCGCCGTCGTGGGCAAGACCGGCGACCATATGCGCTTCGTGGCGACGGACGGAGCCGCCAGCGTGCCCGCCATCATGTTCCGCGCGCCCGAGGTCGAGAGGCTGGTCAGTTGCGATACGGTCGTCGACCTGGTCTTCGAGGCGGTCGCGGAGTGCTGGCAGGGACGTGTGAAGCCCAAGCTGATGGTCAAGGACATCCTGCGCCGCTCGAGCGATGACGCGGCGCCCGAGAGCCGTCCGCGCGAGGTGGCCGAGGTGCCGGGGCCCGAGGCGGACCGAACGCCCCCGGCGAGTGAGGCGGCGCCGTTCGCGCAGGTGGATGCCAACAGGCGCGCCGCGTTGGCCCGCCTGCCCTACGATCAGCTCACCCGCAGCCTCATCCACGCGTTCATCGGCTCCGCCGAGCCGCATCGCGCGCAGCTCGAGGCGCTCGACGCCTTGAGGGGGCGCCGCGGCACGCTCGCCGTGATGGGCACCGGCCGGGGCAAGTCGCTCATCTTCCACGTGCATGCCGTCCGCGAGGCGATACTCAACGGCTCCGCGAGCATCTTCGTCTACCCCCTGCGCGCGCTCGTGACCGATCAGTCCTTCCATCTCCGGGAGGCGCTCGCCGCCCTCGGCGTGCGCGTCGGCGTCCTCACGGGCGACACCCCCGCGTCGGCGCGAGATCGCGCTTTCTCCCAGCTCGCCGCCGGCAAGCTCGATATCGTCCTCACCACCCCCGAGTTCCTGTCCATCCACCGCGCCCGCTTCGCGGCCGCGCGCCGCATCGGTTTCGTGGTCGTGGACGAGGCGCATCACGTCGCCGGCGCCAAGGGAGGGGACCGCACGGCCTACCTCGACATGCCTCAGATCCTGGCGGACTTGCGCGAACCCACGGTCCTGGCGGTCACCGCGACCGCTTCGGCCGAGGTCGCCGATGAGATCTGCCGCCTGCTGCCCATCGAGGCGCGGGTCGTCGATGCCGCGGTGCGCGAGAACCTCGAGCTGGACGACGGGCGCGACCTCGCGAGCCGCGAGAACAGGCTCGTCTCGATCGTCGCCACGGGGCAGAAATGCGTCGTGTACGTCAACTCGCGCGACCAGGCCCAGGCCCTCTGCCGCACCCTGCGCCGCCGCATTCCCGAGCTGGGCGGCCGCATCGCGTTCTACCACGCCGGGCTCACGCGCGCGCAACGCGCCTCCGTCGAGGCGGCCTTCCGCGCGGGCGACCTCGCGTGCATCGTCTCCACTTCCGCCTTCGGCGAGGGCGTGAACATCCCGGACATCAGGCACGTGGTGCTCTACCACATGCCCTTCGGCGACATCGAGTTCAACCAGATGAGCGGCCGCGCCGGCCGCGATGGCGATCCCGCGCGGATTCACCTGCTCTACTCCGTGCGCGACGCCCGCATCAACGAGCGCCTGCTGGACGCCGCCGCGCCCGACCGCCGCGAGCTGGTGACCCTCTATCGGGCGCTCCAGACCATGTGGCGCCGTCATCGCGGTGCTGGGACGGCGGGGCCGTTCACCGCCAACGACCTCGACATCGCGCAGATGTGCCTGGCGGTCGACGCCCGCACTCCCGTCGACGAGCGCGCCGTCCCCAGCGGTCTCGCGATCTTCGAGGAGCTCGGGTTCGCGCACGTGAGCGGCGACGAATCCTCGCGCGCCATCGACATGGTCGAGAACCCCGGGCACGTGGACCTCGGCCGGTCGATCCTGTATCTCGAGGGGCTCCACGCCCGTTGCGAGTTCTCGGCTTTCCGCGAGTGGGCCCTGTCGGCGTCCGCGCATGATATGCTGACTCGCATCAACCGTCCTATAACACCGCAGGTACACGAGGGGGGTGCCGTCAATGGATAAGCAGACGGCCAATGGGATCCGGTCGGACAAGTCGGCCGAATGGAAGTCGGCCTCCGATCAGTTGCGCCCCAGCGATGAGATGGTCCATTACGCGCATGCGGACGATTTGCCGAGCGAGTTCCAAGCGGACAACTTCGACCGCCTCGCGAGCCTCGCGGGCAAGTACATGGGCGAGGAGGACCGCGACCTCGTCGAGCGGGCCTATTGCTTCGCCGCCGAGAAGCATTGCGCGCAGAAGCGCCGCAGCGGCGAGGCCTACATCAACCATCCCGTCGAGGTCGCGATCATCCTCGCGGAGCTCAAGATGGACTGCGACGTGGTCTGCGCGGCGCTCCTGCATGACACGGTCGAGGACACCACCACCTCGCTCGCCGAGGTGAGCACCTACTTCGGGTCGACCGTCGCCGACCTTGTGGACGGCGTGACCAAGCTCACCAACATCGATGTGGACACCATGGACGGCAAGCAGGCCCTCAACCTGCGCAAGATGTTCCTCGCCATGAGCCGCGACATCCGCGTGGTCATCGTCAAGCTCGCCGACCGCCTGCACAACATGCGGACCCTCGCCGCGCTGCCGGCCGACCGTCGTCTGTTCAAGGCGCGCGAGACCATGGACGTCTACGCGCCGCTCGCCGACCGCCTGGGCATGAGTTCCATCAAGTGGGAGCTCGAGGACCTGTCGTTCTTCTACCTCGAGCCCGAGGCGTACCAGCGCATCGCCCGTATGGTGAGCGAGAGCCGCGAGGCCCGCGAGCGCTTCCTCGCCGAGACCATCAAGGCGCTCGACGACGAGCTCAAGCGCGCCGGGATCGACGGTTACCAGATCACCGGCCGCTCCAAGCACTACTGGTCCATTTACCAGAAGATGAAGCGCAAGGGCAAGGAGTTCTCCGAGATCTACGACCTGGTTGCCCTGCGCGTCATCACCAAGAGCGTCGTCGATTGCTACTCCACGCTCGGCGCCGCGCACTCCCTGTGGACGCCCGTGCCGGGGCGCTTCAAGGATTACATCAACATGCCCAAGGCGAACAACTACCAGAGCCTGCACACGACGGTCATCGGCCCCACGGCGCGCCCGCTCGAGATCCAGATCCGCACGTACGAGATGCACGAGCAGGCCGAGTACGGCATCGCCGCCCATTGGCTGTACAAGCGCTCCGGCGGGTCGAGCGCCACCAAGGACGCCGGCGCCCAGAGCCTGGACGACCAGATCAACGCCTTCAAGCGCAGCCTCGACTGGGCCGCGAGCGACGAGATAGAGGACCCCAAGGAGTTCCTGCATTCCCTCAAGGTCGAGCTGTACGACCAGGAGATCTACGTCTTCACGCCCAAGGGCAAGGTGATGAACCTCCGCGTGGGATCCACTCCGCTCGATTTCGCCTACGCCGTCCATACCGAGGTGGGCAACCACTGCGTGGGAGCCATCGTCAACGGCGCCGTTGCCCCGCTCACCCATGAGCTGTCGATGGGCGACCGCGTGGAGATCCTCACCAACAAGAACGCCAAGCCCTCGCGCGACTGGCTGAACATCGTCAAGACGCCGAGCGCCAAGTCCAAGATCCGCCGCTACTTCGCGGCCGCCACCAAGGACGAGGACGCCGCCGCGGGTCGCGAGATGCTCTCCCGCGACCTGCGCAAGCGCGGGTACGGCATCTCCACTCCTCGTTCCACCCGCGCGTTGAACGCGGTCGCCGGCGACCTCAACTACAAGAGCCTCGAGCATCTGTTCGCCGCCGTGGGCGCCGGCAAGGTCCAGCCCCGCGCCGTGGGCAACAAGGTCCAGGCGATTCTCGACCCCAGGCCGCAGGACCCCTCCACCGCCAAGGCGGAGGCCATCGCGAGTGTGGTGCACCAGCCGCCGCGCACGGGCGGAAACGCCAAGGGCAAGCGCGCCAAGGGCAATTCCGGCGTGCTCGTCGAGGGGGCCGACGGCGACAGCATGCTCGTGCGCCTCGCGCACTGCTGCAACCCCGTCACGGGCGACGACATCGTGGGGTTCATCACCCGCGGCCGTGGCGTGTCGGTCCATCGCGCGACCTGCCCCAACGTCAAGGGCCTCATGGAGCACCCCGAGCGAATGATCGGCGTGAGCTGGGATACCGGTGCCGACGCCCTCTTCCAGGTGGAGGTCGTGGTCGAGTGCATCGACCGCATGGGCCTGCTCAAGGACGTCACCATCGCGATCGGCGACGCCGGCGGCAACATCCTCTCCGCCGCCACGTCCACCAACCGCGAGGGGATCGCGACCCTGCGCTTCCTCATCGAGATTTCCGACGCGAGCCGCCTCGACCCGCTCCTCGGCGCGATCGGCGCCGTCGAGAGCGTCTACGACGCCCGTCGCCTCATGCCGGGCGAGGGCAGCAAGACCATGAAGCGCCGCCGCTGAACCTCTCAAATGGGTGACCGTCTCAAATGGGGACAGGCACATCGGGAGACAGGCGCAATTGGGGACAGGTGTAAAGTGCGACATGCCGGCTGCAGTTGAAAGGCATGCGAAGCGAGTTGAAAGGCATGCGAAGCGATGGATTGCCTATGGATACCTGCCGTTTGAGCGGTCCGAACGGCAGGTTTCCATAGGCAATCCCCGACCGGCAGTAGGCAATCTCCGAGTAGACATAGGCAATCCCCGAGTGGCATGGGCAATCTCGGGGTTGCCGTGGGTAAAATTGAGCTCTGCTGAGTATTGAATAAGAGCGGGAGCGCGTTATGGGCATGACGTTTGATATGGACAGGAAGGGGAGCCTCGCCATCCACTGCGTGACGAACGGTCCCATCCAGACCAACACGTATTTCGCGGTGAGTGGGGACGAGGCCGTGATCATCGACCCCGCCTGGGAGGGCGAGAGGCTCGCCGAGACGTTCGCCGAGCGCTGCCCGGGCGCCCGCGTGAGCGCCATCATCTGCACGCACGGGCACGCCGATCACATCGGCGGCGTCGCCGGCTTGCGCCGCGTACTCGGCGAGGGCGTCCCGTTCCTCATCTCTGAGGCGGATGCCGCGATCATGGAGCGCGCCATCGCGGACATGCGCGAGATGTGGGGCTTCGACCACGAGCTGCCGCCCGCGCCCGACCGTCTGCTCAACGAGGGCGACATCGTTTCCTTCGGCGATGTGACCCTGCAGATCATGGCGACACCCGGCCACACGCCTGGCGGTATCGTGCTCTTCTGCGCGGCGGACACCGGCGATGTCGCCTTCGTGGGCGATACCCTGTTCCCCGGGGCGCATGGTCGCACGGATCTCGCGGGCGGCAGCGAGAAGGAGGTCATCGATTCACTCGGCAAGATGGGGGCGCTCCTGCCCGCGGACACCCTGTGCCTGATCGGGCACAACGACACGACCACCATCGGCGACGAGCTCGAAAGCAACCTTTTCATGCGCCGGGGGCTGCGCCATTACAAGTAAGCCGTCGTTTCCTTGATATTTCCATCTCGGAGCGCGGCTGCCGCATGTGTTGAGGAATCCGCTCGCGTGGTAGAATGTAAACGTTTACCGTTCAGAGTATGGACAATGGGAGGTCCAATATGCTCGTCAATGCAGCTCAGATGCTGAAGGACGCCGAGGCCGGCCACTACGCCCTCGGCGCGTTCAACACCAACAACCTGGAGTGGACGCTCGCCGTCCTCCAGGCCGCCGAGGAGGCCAAGTCCCCGCTGATCATCCAGTGCTCCGCCGGCGCCGCCAAGTGGATGGGCGGCTTCAAGGTCTGCGCCGACATGGTGAAGGCCGCCGTCGAGGCCACCGGCGTGACCGTCCCGGTCGCCCTGCACCTCGATCACGGCACCTATGAGAACTGCCTTGAGTGCATCGAGGCCGGCTTCACCTCCGTCATGTACGACGGCTCCCATGAGGAGACCTTCCAGATCAACCTCGACCGCACCGCCGAGATCGTGAAGATCGCCCACGAGAAGGGCATCTCCGTCGAGGCCGAGGTCGGCGGCATCGGCGGCGTCGAGGACGGCATCGTGGGCCAGGGCGAGATCGCCGACCCCGAGCAGTGCAAGCAGATCGCCGCGCTAGGCGTGGACTTCCTCGCCTGCGGCATCGGCAACATCCACGGCGTGTACCCCGAGGATTGGGCCGGCCTGTCCTTCGACGCCCTGGCCGCCATCAAGGAGGCCGTGGGCGACCTGCCGCTGGTTCTCCACGGCGGCACCGGCATCCCGGTGGACCAGATCCAGAAGGCCATCTCCCTCGGCGTTTCCAAGATCAACGTGAACACCGACCTGCAGCTCGTCTTCGCCGCGGCCACCCGCGAGTACATCGAGGCCGGCAAGGACCTCGAGGGCAAGGGCTTCGACCCGCGCAAGGTCCTCAAGCCCGGTCGCGAGGCCATCGTCGCCCGCACCAAGGAGCTCATGGAGGAGTTCGGTTCCGTCAACAAGGCGTAAGCCCGTTTGCCTCTTGCCGATTGAAGGCGCCCCGAAGGGCCGTCGCGCGCACGCGTGGCGGCCCTTCTTTTGGCCCTCCTCGCATTTCAGCGCCGTTGACGGTCGCGGGCCATCGGGGAGCTGTGTATAGTGCTGGGTGAGATGCGATGAGCCGGGCCCCACGCGAGCCCGGCGTTGGAAGAGCGGAGGGCACATGGCTATCAAGATGTCGAGTCCGGAGGGACGCGATGCAGTTCGGGTGGCGCCCGTGGGCGCGTCGGGCCCCGCTCGCAACGGCGATTACCGCTATCTCGACGTGGGCCTTCCTGCCGAGGTCGCCCGACTCAAGGAGACGGGTGCCATCGATGCCGCACGCCCTGC
>CAUCLI010000029.1 GCA_958443615.1 uncultured Collinsella sp. | reverse complement strand
TCGAGATCGACCCCAAGCGCCTGGCAGCCGAGGAGGAGGCCGCCCGCGCCGCCGAGGAGGCTCGCGCGCGCTTCGAGACCGACGACTACGGCTTTGCCGAGGACGACCTCGATCACATCTTCAACGATCCCTTCGACGCCGAGGCCGGCGAATAGCGCATGGCCGAGGGCAACTTCGACGAGATCACCGAGCGCCTGGACGAGATCATCGCCCAGGTCCGCTCCAAGGACACGTCCCTCGAGCGCAGTCTCGACCTGTTCGATGAGGCGATCGAGCTCGGATCCCGCGCCGTGGACATGGTCGATTCGTTCGAGCTGTCTCCGCGCGAGGCCGATATGCTCGATGCAGAGCTTGCGACCGAGGCCCAATCTGAGCAGCCTGCCGAGCAGGCCGAGACCAGCCCCGAATCGAGCGGGGCATAAGGAAGGCGCCACGTGGCACGCGTTCGACTTGATGACGAATTGATTTCCCAGGGCATCTGCGAGAACCGCGCAGATGCCCTGCGCACGTTGATGGCGGGTCTCGTCTCTTCCGGCGGCGAGCGTCTGAGCTCGCCCGGCATGATGGTCAAGCCCGGCATCGAGCTGCACGTGAAGGGCCGCATTCCCTATGTGGGCCGCGGCGGGCTCAAGCTCGCCGGCGCCCTCGATGCGTTTTTGGTGGACCCGTCCGGCCTCAGCTGCCTGGATGTCGGGTGCTCCACCGGCGGTTTCACCGATTGCCTGCTCAAACGCGGCGCCGCCCATGTCCTTTCCGTCGACGTGGGGCGCGCGCAGTTCGACTGGTCGCTGCGCCAGGATGGGCGGGTGACCCTGCTCGAGCGCACGAACATCGTGGACGTTCCCGAGCTCGGCCATCGTTCGAGCGCCGACTTGGCCGTGTGCGACGTGTCGTTCACGAGCATCGCCACGATCCTGCCTGCGGTGCTCGAGCTCCTCACACCCAACGGCGCCTTTCTCACCCTCGTCAAGCCTCAGTTCGAGGCGCCGCAAGGCGAAGTGGGGGAGGGCGGCATCGTACGCGACCCCGCCGTGCACGCCCGCGTCCTCGCCGATGCGGTCGAGCTCTTCCGCGAAAACGGGCTCTCCCCGCTGGGGCTGTGCGCCTCGCCCATCACGGGCGCCAAGGGCAACCGCGAGTTCTTCCTGCTGGGCGCGCGCGGGGCATTCGCCGCATCTCGTGAGGAGATGGACGCATCTGCCGTTTCCGCGCGCATCGACGCGCTGGTGTATTCGGAGGTTGAGCGATGAAGGTCCTGCTCGTCCCCAATTACTACAAACAGGAGGCCGTCGAGAGCGGTCTCACCCTCGAACTGTGGCTCACGCGCCAGGGTTTTGAGGTCGAATGGGCCGCCGACCAGCGTTCCGGCATCGAGTCGACCCCCGATCTCGTGGACTGCGGTCTGGTCATCTCTCTCGGCGGCGACGGCACGCTCCTGCGCGCCGCGCGCATCGTGGGGTACCGCGAGATCCCCATCCTCGGCCTGTCCTACGGCCACCTCGGGTTTCTTACTGCGGCGAGCCCTGAGGACAAGAACATCCTCTCGGTCGTGGCCGACGCGCTCGCCGGCGAGCTGCACGTGAGCCGCCGCGCCACGCTCGCATGCGAGATCGTGAGCGTGAACGACCGCGGTGAGGAGGAGGTCTGCACCGGCTTTGCCCTGAACGACCTCGCGCTGACGCGCGGGCCGCTCTCCGACATGGTCGAGTTCGACATCACCGTTTCCGGCCACCATATCGACCGTCTGCGCGGCGACGGCGTCGTGGTGTCGACCGCCACGGGTTCCACCGGTTACGCCCTCTCGGCGGGCGGTCCCATCGTGAGCCCGGAGTACACCGGCATGGTCTGCGTTCCCATCGCTCCGCACACCATCCAGGCCCGGGCCTTCCTGACATCGCCCTCCGATGTCGTCGAGATCGCCATGTCCAAGGACCGGCCATCTGTTCCCGCCATCGCCCTCGATGGCCAGTTCATCGCTACCGATGGCGAGGTCGAGCGCGTGGCCGTTCGTCGCGGCGATGCCGATGTGCTGCTGCTCGATTACGGTCCCGAGAGTTTCTATTCCTCGGTCAGCCGCGTGTTCTATGGGGTGCGCAATGATCGATGAGATCCATGTCGAGAACATCGCCCTGATCAAGAGTGCCGACCTGGTGCCCGGCCCCGGTCTCACGGTTCTCACCGGCGAGACGGGCGCGGGCAAGACCGCCCTGCTCTCCGCCCTCAAGCTGTTGATGGGCGAGCGTGCCGACTCGGCAACCGTGCGTGAGGGGAGCGATGGCGCGCTCGTCGAGGGGCGCCTGTTCAGCGGCGCCCGCGATGAAGACGGCTTTGTCATCCAGCGCCGCCTGGGCGTCGACGGGCGTTCCCGTGTGCGCGTGGACGGCTCGCTTGCGAGCGTGCGCGAGCTGTCCGAGCGCGTGAGTCCCCTGATCGACCTGTGCGGTCAGCATGAGCACCAGCGGCTGCTCGACCCCGTTTCCCACGTCGGGATGGTCGATGCCTGGGCCGGTGCGGGCGTCGCCGAGGCGCTCGCCGCGTATCGCGACGCGCTCGCGCGCGCCAACGAGGCCGCGCGCGAGCTCGAACGTGTGGAGCAGGCGAGCCGCACGCAGGGCAGCCGTCTCGAGGAGGCGCGGTTCGCCCTCGAGCGCATATCCGACGTCGACCCGCGCCCGGGTGAGCTCGAGGAACTCGAGGAGCGGCTTCCCCGCGTCGAGCACGCAGAGAGCCTCGCGTGTTGCGCCAACGATGCCGCCGAGGCCCTGACCTGCGAGGGCGGCGCACTCGATGCGCTTAACACCGCCATCGCGGAGCTGTCCCGCATGGCCCGCGTCGACGTCAAGCTCTCCGAGTTCGCCGACCAGCTCTCCGGCGCCGCCATCACGGTGGAAGATGCGGCGGCCGAGTTGCACAGGTACCGTGACTCCGTCGATTTCGACCCGGCCGAGCTGGCTGCCGCGCAGGAGCGCTACTCGGCGTTCAAGGGCCTGTTGCGCCAGTGGGGCCCGCATATGGAGGACGTCTTCGCCCGCCGCGATGAGGCGGCCGAGCTGCTCTCGCTCGTCGATGACGCCGAGGCCCGCGTGAGGCGCGCCCGCGACGCCCGCGATGCCGCCGAGGCCGAGCTCGCCGAAGCCGCCCGGACGCTGACCAAGCGCAGGAATGCCGCGGCGCCTCGTTTCTGCCGCGAGGTGGGCAAACAGATGGCCCGTCTCGAGATGGGCCGCGCCGAGCTCGTGTGGGACAGCAAGCCGCTGCCGCGCGAGCGCTGGACCGCCCAGGGGCCGACCGCGTGCGAGCTTTTGTACCGCAGCGGTGCCGGCATGACGCCCCGCCCGCTGCGCCGCATCGCCAGCGGCGGCGAGCTCTCGCGCGTGATGCTCGCCTCCAAGGTCGTCCTCGGTGAGGCGGACGCCGTCGACACGCTCGTGTTCGACGAGGTCGACGCCGGCGTCGGCGGCTCCACGGCCCGTTCCCTCGCGCAGGTGCTCGCCGATCTCGCCCGCACCCATCAGGTGATCGTGGTCACGCATCTGGCCCAGGTGGCCGTGCAGGGCTCCGTCCATTACGTGGTGCGCCGCGACGACGCGGCCGACATTCCCGAGACGAGCCTCGTCCGCGTCGAGGCGGCCGAGCGCATCGCCGAGGTCGCCCGCCTCCTCTCCGGAGACGCCACGGACGAGTCCCTCGCTCACGCCAGGCAGCTCCTCGCCGAAGCGGGAAGGCTCTAGCTGTCCGCCCAGCGGGAACATATAAGATTCAGCGCTCGGTCAGTCCTGACTCGCGACGAAGGCCCCACTGGGGCCTTCTGCTCGTGCGGAATCTACGCTGAACCTTATACGTTCCCGCTTGGCTGCGTTGAGCTTATGTTCACTGGCGGTTTCCAGGCGGAATCTCGTTGTGAATGCGCGACCGTCGAGCTTTGGGGCTGGGTCGGGTGCGTGTTTGCCGTAGATTCCGCACGCAAAGAAGAGCCCAGTGGGATCTTTGTCTTGCGCAGGACTTGACCGAGCGGCAAACACGCACCCGACTCAGCCAATTTCAGGTAAGATGGTCAGCATGAATATTTTTGACACTTCCCACATCCGCAACTTCTCAATCGTTGCGCACATCGACCACGGCAAGTCGACGATCTCCGACCGCATCCTCGAGCTCACCCGCACCGTCGAGGAGCGCGACATGGAGTCCCAGCTGCTCGACACCATGGATATCGAGCGCGAGCGCGGCATCACCATCAAGTCCAACGCCGTCCGCGTCATGTACGACGCCGATGACGGCGAGACCTACCAGTTCAACCTCATCGACACGCCGGGCCACGTCGACTTCACCTACGAGGTCTCCCGCTCGCTCGCCGCGTGCGAGGGCGCCGTCCTCGTGGTCGACGCCACGCAGGGCGTCGAGGCGCAGACGGTCTCCAACGCGAGCCTCGCGATGAACGCCGACTTGGACATCGTGCCCGCCATCAACAAGATCGACCTGCCCTCCGCTCATCCCGAGGAGGTCAAGGTCGAGATCGAGGACGAGCTCGCCATCCCCGCCGATGACGCCGTGTGCGTCTCCGGCAAGACGGGCGAGGGTATCCACGACCTGCTCGAGGCCATCGTGTTCCTGGTGAGCCCGCCCACCGGCGACGCTGACAAACCGCTCAAGGCCCTCATCCTCGACTCCTACTTCGACGAGTACCGCGGCGTGGTCGCCACGGTCCGCATCTTCGACGGCCAGGTCAAGAAGGGCGACCACCTGCGCATGATGCAGGGCGGCGAGGAGTTCCTCGTCGATGGCGTCGGCGTGCGCCGTCCCGCCGAGTTCGCGCTCGACGCCCTCGGCGTGGGCGAGGTCGGCTTCGTGGTCACGGGTCTGAAGGACCCCGAGGCCGTGCACGTGGGCGACACCCTCACCCTTGCGGGCAATCCCTGCGACGCGCCCCTTGAGGGGTACCGCGAGGCCAAGCCCATGGTCTACACCGGTCTCTTCCCGATCGACAACAAGGACTACGAGAACCTGCGCGACGCGCTCGAGAAGCTCCACGTCAACGACCCGTCGCTGATCTGGGAGCCCGAGACCTCCGCCGCGCTCGGCTTCGGCTTCCGCGTGGGCTTCCTCGGCTTGCTGCACATGGAGGTCATCAAGGAGCGCCTGGAGCGCGAGTTCGACCTGGCGCTCATCGCCACGAGTCCCAGCGTGGACTACCACGTCTACAAGACCGACGGCGAGATGCTCGAGGTCCGCAGCCCGCAGGACCTGCCCGACGTCACGCGCATCGATCATATCGAGGAGCCCTACCTCAAGGCCAAGATCATCACCCCGCCCGAGTACACCGGCGCGGTCATGCAGCTCGCCATCGAGCACCGCGGCATCACCACCGACATGATTCACCTGTCTCAGAAGTCCGTGGAGATGCACTTCGACATCCCGCTCGCCGAGCTCATCCTCGACTTCTTCGACCAGCTCAAGAGCCGCACCAAGGGCTACGCGTCCCTGGATTACGAGTTCTCCGACTACCGCATGAGCGAGCTCGTCAAGCTCGACATCCTGCTGTCCGGCGACGAGGTGGACGCGCTGTCGTTCATCGTCCACAAGGACAAGGCCTACGGTCTGGCCCGCGGACTGTGCGACAAGCTCAAGGAGATCATCCCTCGCCAGCTGTTCGAGGTGCCCATCCAGGGCGCCATCGGCAACAAGATCATCGCCCGTTCCACCGTCAAGGCGCGCCGCAAGGACGTTCTGGCCAAGTGCTACGGCGGCGACATCTCGCGTAAGCGCAAGCTGCTCGAGAAGCAGAAAGAGGGCAAGAAGCGCATGAAGGCCATCGGAAGCGTCGAGGTGCCGCAGGAGGCGTTCCTCGCCATTCTGAAGGTCGAAGATTGATCGACCTGCGCGAACAATTCAAGCGTCAGCCGTTTCTGATGGCGCCCATGGCGGGCGTCACGGATGCGGCGTATCGCATCATGTGCCGCCGCCGCGGTGCCGAGATGGCCTATACCGAGATGGTGAGCGTGGCCGGCCTCTCCTATAAGAGCGCCAAGACCTGGGTGCTCGTGGAGCCGGAGCCCGAGGAGCCGCAGATCTGCGTGCAGCTGTTCGGCACCAAGCCGGAGCAATTCGCGTTCGCCGTGAACGCGGTGCAGGAGCGTGTGGGTGACAAGCTCACGCTCATCGACATCAACATGGCGTGCCCGGCGCGCAAGGTCATCACCAAGGGCGAGGGCTCCGCGCTCATGAAGGAGCCAGAGCTTGCCGCGTCGCTGGTGGAGGCGTGTGTGCGCGAGGCGCGCGTGCCCGTCACGGTTAAGATCCGCCGCGGCTTTGCGGCGGGGGAGAACACGGCCGCCGAGTTCGCCGCCCGCATGGAGCAGGCCGGCGCCGCCGCCGTCGCCGTGCACGGCCGCACCGCCAACCAGCTGTATACCGGCGAGGCCGATTGGTCCACCATCGACGAGGTCGCGGCGCGCGTGGGCGTGCCCGTGATCGGCTCGGGCGACGTGTTCTCCGCGGAGGATGCCGCGCGGATGCTGGCAGAGACGGCCGCCGACGCGGTGTTCATCGCCCGCGGCACCTATGGCAATCCCTGGGTGTTCGGCGATGCCCGCGCGCTTGCGCTCGATGGCGCGCCCGTGCCGGAACGCTCGGCGATCGAGCGCATCGAGGCTCTGCGCGAGCACCTCACGCTTTTGCATGAGACGCAGCCGTTCATGGCACGCGGTCGGGCATTCTCGAGCTGGTACCTCAAGGGTCTGCCGCATGCGGCCGCGTGGCGAGGCCGCGTGGTGCAGTGCACGACCTACGAGGAGTTCATGGCCCTGCTCGACGAGGCCGAGGCAGAGTTGGCGGTGCGGTCTGACGCGGACGGCCGATGACGTCTGCTTGCCGGAGTTCTCGAGCCCGGCTTTTGATGCGGCGTTGCCCAGGTTTTTACCTCGCGGGCCCGCATGTGCGCCGCGGGAGCCGCAAACCGCCGTTTCGCGCGGGGTGTGTTTCTTTGTATATCTGGCATAGTTCGTAACTAATTACCAAAAGTCGACGATTTTTCCGAATCCTGGGGAAATGCAAAAAAACTTCGGGTTTTGGTAACTAGGGTTGAGTATCCGCAACCGGCACCTTGGATTTGGGGGTCGCTTTTCGTGAAGCCGCGCGCTCTGTACCTGCATATTCCGTTTTGCAAGGCAAAATGCCTGTACTGCGATTTCGACTCGCGCGCCCTGGGCGCCTGCGAGCTCGACGCCGCGATGGATCGCTACTGCGCCGTCCTTGCATCCCAGGTCGACGCGTACGGCGCCGTGGGTGAGCTGGACGAGGTGGAGACGGTCTACATCGGCGGGGGAACGCCGAGCCTTTTGGGGGCGCGTCTTGTTTCGCTGGTCCAGCGCGTGCGTGGGTATTGCGATCCCGTTGAGTTGACCTGCGAGGCAAATCCTGAGTCGTTTACGCTCGAGCTGGCGCAGGCCCTGCACGAGGCCGGCGTCACGCGCATCTCCCTCGGCGTCCAGACGCTCGATGCGGACGAGCTGAAGGCCATCGGGCGCATCCACACGCCCGAGCAGGCCATGCTCGCCATCGCCCAAGCCAAGGCGGTCGGCTTTTCCACCTCGTGCGATGTCATGTGTGGGCTTCCCGGGCAGACGCTCGAGTCGTTCAGGTGCACTCTCGAGTCACTCATGACGCTGCGCCCCGATCACGTCTCGGTGTACCCCCTGCAGCTCGAGGAGGGAGCGCCTCTCGCGCGTCTTGAGGAGCAGGGACGCATCGCGGTTCCCGATGAGGACTTCCAGGCCGCGTGCATGGACCTCGCCGCCGTGATGCTGACGGGCGCGGGGTTCGAGCGGTACGAGGTCGCGAGCTACGCCAAACCCGGCCATCGATGCCGCCACAACATCGCCTATTGGACGGGACTCGACTATCTCGGCATCGGCCGCTCCGCCGCCGGCATGTGTAATTTGGGGACGGGTGCATTTTTACACGCGAGGGCGTGCGGCATGGGCGCGGGCGCGATCACGGGCTCGGGCGCGGGCGCGATCACGGCCGCGGGCTCGGGCCAGGGCGCGGGTGCCATGGGATGCTCGCCGGCTGAAGGATGCGATTCCCGTCAGGTTCCGCGCGAGGGGAGAATGCGCTATCGTCAGCTCGACGATGAGGGAGGCCGCTTCGACACCGAGTTTCTCAGCCCCCGTGAGGCGATGGCCGAGGACCTCATGCTTGCATGCCGTATGACCGACGGCGTCTCCTTGGGCCTTCTCGAGCGCGCCGTCGCTGAGATCCCGCGGTCCGAACTGGAGGCTGTCTGCTCCCGCGCCATCGACCTCGGCCTCGCCGCGTGGGAGGGGGACGCTCTCAGGCCCACCCATCTCGGATGGCTGGAGGGAAACGAGTTGTTCGGGCTGTTCTGGGGTCTCGCGCGGTAGGGGCGAACGGGATATCTTCGATATTTCGGCTTGCTCCCCTTGCATAGCGGGCGCGGTTGCGCCATGCTTTCCAAAACGCTAGAAAGGAGGGCATCATGCACGGTAAACGCGAAGATGTGATCAGTTGGGCGG
>CAUCLI010000028.1 GCA_958443615.1 uncultured Collinsella sp. | reverse complement strand
CCCACAACGTGCATTCCGTTCGCGTTTTGGACGCGCTGTATGGCAGGAACCTCTCGCTCCAGACGCTCGATGGCGTCTTGTGCCACAACGGCGAATATGAGCAGCGTGTGTTCGAGCTCTCGGGCCTGAACGGGTTCGACGAGTTCGACCGAGTCGTCGAGAATTGCTATGCGCGAGATTTCGATTACGTGAAGACCCTGCGCCCGATGACGCTCGAGGCGTGCGTGGTCCGCATCTCGGACATCATCGCCTATGTCGGCCGTGACCGCCAGGACGCCATCGAGGCGGGGCTGATGGACGAGGACGCGTTTTCCGACGGCCTGGGAGGCGCCTACAACTCTTGGATCCTCACACGTGCATCGATCGACATCGTCGAGCACAGCTACGGCAAGGACCGAATCGAGATGAGCGAGGAGCTCTTCGAGGAGATCCGGCGCTCGAAGCGCGAGAACTACGCCAAGATCTACCATTCCGCCGGTATCGAGGAGGAGCACAAGGACATGATGGACCGTGCATTCAGCCTCATGTACGAGCGCTTCCTCGGCGATCTCAGAGCGCGAGACGAGGCGAGCCCCATATTCAGGCACCATATCGCCCGCATCGACAAGGCGCTTGCGCATTACGGGCGCTCCTACGAATGGGCTCGCGATCTCGACCAGACCGTCATCGACTACGTCGCCAGCATGACGGACGGATACTTCATCGAACTCGCATGCGCCCTGTTCCCCGAGCTCGAGTTCCCGCAGCGCACGTACATCAACGAATGAAATACGAACAGGTGTTTGAATCGCGAGGGCCGTTTGTTAGAATCTCCTTCGAGCGAAGATGAGCGGGGGAGGTTCATGGACACGTTGTTTTCCGATAGCGAGCGAGCGAGGCAGCTCAAGAACGCGCCCCTCGCGGTGCGCATGCGGCCCACGACGCTCGATGATTACGTTGGCCAGGAGAAGGCGGTCGGCCCCGGCTCCTGGTTGCGCTCGGCCATAGAGCATGATGTCTTGTCCAGCGTGATCTTGTATGGGCCGGCGGGTACGGGTAAGACGACCCTCGCGCACATCATCGCCTCGCATACGAAGAGCGAATTCGTCGAGGTCTCCGCCGTCACGGGCACCGTCAAGGACCTGAGGCGCGAGATCGAGGAGGCCAAGCACCGCCTCATGATGTTCGATCGCCGGACAATCCTGTTCATCGATGAGATCCATCGCTTCTCCCGCTCCCAGCAGGACGCCTTGCTGCATGCCGTCGAGAACCGAACGGTCGTGATGATCGGGGCGACCACTGAGAACCCGTACTTCGAGGTCAACTCCGCCCTGCTGTCCCGCAGCCGCGTCGTGGAGCTCGGGCACCTCGCGGATGCGGATATCGAGCGGCTCGTTCGTCGCGCCCTTTCCGCGCCCGAGGGCCTTGCGGGCCGTTTCACCGCCGACGATGAGGTCGTTCGCGCGATTTGCACCATGGCCGCCGGCGACGGGAGGAGCTCTCTGACCACGCTCGAGCTCGCCAGTGAGATCGCTCTCACGAGACCGGGGCGGGATGACGGCGACGGGGAGCCGACGGGCGCCATCGCGATAGGGCTCGATGATGTCAGACAGGCGAATCCGCGCCGCGGTCTTTCGTATGACAAGTCCGGCGACATGCACTACGACGTCATCTCGGCGTTCATCAAGTCCATGCGCGGCAGCGATCCCGACGCCGCCGTGTATTGGCTCGCCCGCATGATCGATGCGGGGGAGGACCCCAAGTTCATCGCCCGGCGCATCATGATCCAGGCGAGCGAGGACATCGGCAACGCCGACCCGACGGCTCTGCTGGTCGCGGAGGCGGCGTTCAAGGCCGCCGAGGTGATCGGGTATCCCGAGTGCCGCATCAATCTGGCGCAGGCGGCCATCTACAACGCCCTCGCCCCGAAGTCGAACGCCGCCGAGGCGGCGATCGACGCCGCGCTGGCTGACGTGCGATCGAGCGGCCAGCGCGAGGTCCCGAGCTACCTGCGCGACCGGCACCGGCCCGGTTCGGATGAGTACGGCGAATACAAGTACCCCCACGACTTCCCGCAGGGCTGGGTCGAGCAGCGCTATCTTCCCGAGGGCCTTGAGCCCGGGGCGTTTTGGCGTCCCAGCGGCCGCGGCTGGGAGCAGTGGCGGGCGGAGAACAGGCCGCGCTAGGCGATTCGGCCCGTTTGGGCCGCGGTCAAACGGGGTATCATCAGACCTAACTGCGTGTTCTGACAGTACGGAGGAATCCATGGATCCCATGCACATCGTTCTCATCGCGCTCGTGCTCGCGGGCGCATGGGCGGTCGTCGAGCTCGCGCTCACGCTGCGCCGCGCGCGTGGCGTGGTCGACGCGATCGATAAGACGGTCGAGCAGGTCAACAGCACCATCGAGGAGGCGCGTCCCGTCGTCGCGAAGCTCGACGGGGTGGTCGACGAGCTCCAGCCCGCAATGGCCCAGATCGAGCCCCTCCTCAAGCAGGCGACCGTCGCCGTGGAGGCCCTGTCTGCCGATTTGATCGAGGTCAACGGGGTGCTTCGCGATGTCTCGACGGTCAGCGGGGCCGCCAGCAGCGCGTCCAGCGCCGTCACCGAGCTCGCGGATGCCGCATCGGACAAGGTCCAGAAGCTGCTCGGCCGCGGTCACAAGACCTCCCCGAACCCCGCATCGGGCTCCGCGCCCAAGACGCTTCGCGAGGATGCCGTCGGCGGCACCGCCCTCGAATCGCAGCCCCTTTGCCCCGAGGAGCCCCGAGAGGACCAGTCCCGCATGTATTTCACCTACGACCCCAGTGAGGACCGTGTCGATGAGTAACGCAAATCACATCGCCCTGACGGTCGCCTGCGACCCGAATCTCGCCCGCATCGTGCGCATGACGGCGGCAAATGTGGCCACCCTGTCATCCATGTCGGTGGAACGCGTCGAAGACATCCGCATGGCCGCCGAGGAGGCGTTCATCTACGCGTGCGCCACCTCTCCGGAAGAGGACCTCGTCATCGATTTCGATGCGGATGCCGGTCATGTCGCCATGACATTCCAGCTTTCCGCCGACGCCTATGCCGAGCCCTCCGAGGATGATCCCACAGCCACCTACGCTGACCTCATTCTCGGCTCCGTGTGCGATGCGTATGAGAAGCACGAATCGCCGGCGCGTCTTTTCCTCGACCTGAAGGCGGATGTCGATGGCCTCTAAGACTTCGGGAAAGAGCGCCTGGGATAAGGAGAAAACCCGCGAGCTCTTCCGCCGATTCAAGGAGGAAGGGGACATGGACGCCCGCGAGAAGCTCGTCATGTCCCATCTCAATCTCGTGCGCTTCATCGCCAACAAGTTCAAGAACAGGGGAGAGCCCATCGACGATCTCGTCCAGGTCGGGTACCTCGGTCTGTTGAAGGCCATCGATCGTTTCGACCCGAGCCGCGGGCTCGAGTTCACGACCTTCGCAACACCTACCATCATGGGCGAGATCAAGCGCCACTTCCGCGACAAGGGATGGTCCGTGCGCGTGCCGCGCAGGCTCCAGGAGCTTTCCGCCAAGGTCAATCAGGCGACCGATACGCTCACCTCCCAGCTCCAGCGCTCGCCGACCGTCGCGGAGATCGCCGACTACCTCGACGCCACGGTCGATGAGGTGCTGGAGGCCATGGAGTCGTCCTCCGCGTACAGCTCGGTCTCGCTCGAGGCGCCCTCCGGCACCGATGACGACGACACCCCCTCCGTCATCGACCGCTACGCCACCGAGGATTCCGACCTCGCCTTCACCGACGACCGTATCATCATCGAGGAGGCGCTCGCGAGCTTCTCGCCGCGTGAGCGTGAGGTCATCGAGATGCGGTTCCTCAAGGGCATGACGCAGATCGAGATCGCCGAGAAGCTCGGCATCTCCCAGGTGCAGGTCAGTCGCCTGCTGCGCAGGACGCTCAAGAAGATCCAGGACAAGATCGACCCGGAAGGGGTCATGACCGGTTGATTCCACCTGCGGGCACGCAAGGCCGGGCATGCCGGCCGTATATAAGGGGAGCTATGAAGCACGACATCGAGCGCGCCGAGCGCGTCATGCGCACGACGTTTTTCAACATCTGGATCATCATCGGGGTCATCATCATCTGCGCGGTGGTGTTCCAGCTGATCGGCTCGCTATCCAGCGTGCTGCTGTTCCTCTCCGTCGGGGCCATCTCGTCTTTCATGGCTTCGCCCATCGTCAATTTCCTCGAGCGCCGCGGACTGCCCCGCGGCGCCGGCGCCTTGATCGGCGTCCTCGTGGTCATCGTGGGCTTCTTCCTCCTGTTCGCGCTCGCGATCCCCATGATCACCGGCCAGCTCATCGAACTGCTCCGCGACGCGCCGTCCAAACTCGCGGCGCTCAGCGGCTGGGCCATGAGGATGGAGAACGAGTACGCCATCGTCGAGCATCTGAACGACGTCGTGAACATCGAGTCGATCTTCGCGTCGGCGCAGGATATGATCAATCAGGCCCTCTCGGGCCTGCTCGCCGCCGTCCGCGATGGCATCGTGCCGATGGTCAACAACATCGCATCCATGGTCTTCATCGTGTTCCTCGGATTCGTCTTGGCGTTTTGGCTCGCCTGCGATTACCCGCGCATCAACGACGAGATCTGCCGCGTCCTGCCCGATGACAAGGCCGATGATTATCGCCTCATGGTCGCCGTGCTCAGCCGCTCGGTCGGCGGTTACCTGCGCTCGACGCTCATCAATTCCGTCATTCAGGGATTCTTGGCATTCGTCGGGTTTACCATCGTGGGACATCCGTATGCGATCACCATGGGCGTCCTTTCCGGCATCTTGAACATCATCCCGGTGGTCGGCCCTTCGATCTCCGCCATCATCGCCTCCCTCATCGCGCTGGTGTACAGCCCGATCATGGCGGTTTGGACGATGGTCATGGCCATGCTCTCGCAGAACATCACCGACAACGTGATCGCACCCAAGATCAACCAATCCACCATGCAGGTGCACCCCGTTCTCTCCCTCACGGCGCTGGTCGTCGGTTCCACCTTCGGCGGCGCTGTCGGCATGATCATCGCGCTGCCGCTCGTCGCCGTGATCAAATCGCTGTTCATCTTCTATTTCGAGACTCGGACCGGCGAGCAGCTCGTCTCCTATGAGGGGGCCCTGTTCCGCGGCGCCCCGTTCCGCGATACCCAGGGGCGCCCGGTCCCCGCTTTCGACGCCCTGGGGGATGATACCTTCGTGGCCGACTCCCAGATCCTCGATGATGACTCCGTTCCCGAGGCCGAGGCGCTGCCCAAGCCGGAGCTCGAGAACCCGTGGGCCAAGCTCATCGATTTCGAGATGCCCTTCTCCATGCACGAGCGCGCCGAGAGGCCCGAGAAACCCGAGGAAACCGACACAACTGACGACGGCCGTTAACGTATACTAGACGGGTTGGAAACTGTCCCGATGGGCGGGACCTTACTTTGACCCAGGGAGTTTACGCATGGCCGCTGACTATCCCACCATGTCTACCGCCGAGATCCGCTCGGCATACCTCAAATTCTTCGAGGAGCGCGGGAACAAGCTGTATCCCAGCTCCTCCCTCGTCCCCGATGACCCCTCGCTGCTTCTCGCCAACGCCGGCATGAACCAGTTCAAGGAGTACTACCAGGGCAAGAAGGTCATGAAGGAGATCGGCGCGTGCTCGTGCCAGAAGTGCGTGCGCACCAACGACATCGACATCATCGGTGCCGACGGCCGTCATGCCTCGTTCTTTGAGATGCTCGGCAACTTCGCCTTCGGCGGCGTGACCAAGGAGCAGGCCTGCGCCTGGGCCTACGAGCTCATCACCGAGGTCTTCAAGCTGCCTACGGAGCGCCTGCACTTCACCGTCTTCACCGACGATGATGAGACGCACGACGTCTGGCGCGCCCTCGGCGTGCCCGAGGATCACATCACGCGCCTCGGCGAGGACGACAACTTCTGGGCCGCCGGCCCCACCGGCCCCTGCGGCCCCTGCTCCGAGATCTACTTCGATCTCGGTGAGGAGGTCGGCTGCGGCAGCCCCGATTGCGCCCCCGGCTGCGACTGCGACCGCTTCCTGGAGTTCTGGAACCTCGTCTTCACGCAGTTCGACCGTCAGGAGGACGGCTCCATGCCCGAGCTGCCCCACCGCAACCTCGATACCGGCATGGGCCTCGAGCGCATGGCCGCCATCATGCAGCACAAGAGCTCCTTCTTCGACGGCGACGTCATGCAGAGCCTCATCAAGCTCGGCGAGCAGATCTCCGGCAAGAGCTACGTCGACGACGAGTACACCGGGGCCTCCCGCTCCCTGCGCATCATCGCCGACCACGCCCGCTCCGTCGACTTCCTCATCTCCGACGGCGTCCTGCCCGGCAACGAGGGTCGCGGCTACGTCCTGCGCCGCCTGCTGCGCCGCGCCGTGTTCCACGGCCGCCTGCTCGGCATCGAGGACGCGTTCCTCGGTCGTTTCATCGATGCGGTGAACGACGTCATGGGCGATGCGTATCCGAACCTCATCGAGAACGCCGGCCTGGTCAAGGGTATCGTCAACGCCGAGGAGGAGCGCTTCTCCACCACGCTCAACAATGGCCGCGTCTACCTCGACGAGCAGCTCGGCGCCTTGGGCGAGGGCGAGCGCCTCTCCGGCAAGGCCGCCTTCATGCTGCACGACACGTTCGGCTTCCCGATCGACCTCACGGTCGAGATCGCCGAGTCCGCCGGCCACGCCGTCGACATCGAGGGTTTCGATGCGGAGATGGCCGAGCAGAAGGCCCGCGCCCGCGCGGCGGCCAAGGGCGATGCCTGGGGGTCCTTCAACGACGTGTGGACCGAGCTGGCCGACCAGCTGCCCGCGACCGAGTTCGTCGGCTACGACGAGGAGAGCATCGAGGGCGCCCGCGTCCTCGCGATCGTCGTCGACGGCGAGCGCGTCGAGCGTGCCGAGAACGTCGCCGAGGCCTCCGTGGTTCTCGACCGCACCCCGCTGTACGCCGAGATGGGCGGCCAGCTGGGCGACCGCGGCCTCATCGATACGGACGGCGGCCAGTTCTTCGTCGGCAACACCGTGGCGAAGGGCGGCCTGTACGTCCACGAGGGCAAGCTCATCGGCGCCCTGGCCGAGGGGGACATCGTCTTCGCCGGTTACGACCTCGACCGCCGCGGCCTGCTGCGCCGCAACCACACCGCGACCCACCTGCTCGACGCGGCCCTCAAGGAAGTCCTGGGCGACCATGTCAATCAGGCCGGCTCCCTCGTGTCCCCCGAGAGCCTGCGCTTCGACTTCACGCATTTCGAGGCCATGACCTCCGAGCAGATCCGTGCCGTCGAGGAGATCGTCAACCGTGAGATCCTCGCCGCCAAGCCCGTCGTCACCCGCGTCATGGGCATCGAGGAGGCAAAGGCCTCCGGCGCCGTCGCCCTGTTCGGGGAGAAGTACGGCGACACCGTCCGCGTCGTCTCCGTGGGCGCCGAGGACGAGCCGTTCTCGCGCGAGCTCTGCGGCGGCACCCATGCGGCCAACACCGCCGAGCTCGGACTGTTCAAGATCGTCTCCGAGTCCTCCACCGGCTCCAACGTCCGTCGCATCGAGGCCGTGACCTCGACCGGCGCCATCGCCTACCTCGAGCAGCGCGCCGCGCTCGCCGAAGCGGCCGCGAGCAGCCTCAAGTGTCGCATCGAGGAGGTCCCCGCGCGCATCTCCTCCCTGCAGGCCGAGCTCCGCGAGTCCAACCAGAAGCTCAAGCGCGCCCTCACCGGCGGCGGTTCCGACGCCATCAGCTCCGCCATCGAGAACGCCCGGGACATGGGCGGCTACAAGCTCGTCGTGGCCGAGCTCGCCGGCCTTGAGGCCTCCGATCTC
The DNA here is from genome assembly GCA_958443615.1 of uncultured Collinsella sp. Classification (GTDB taxonomy): domain Bacteria; phylum Actinomycetota; class Coriobacteriia; order Coriobacteriales; family Coriobacteriaceae; genus Collinsella. The sequence continues at coordinate 6,654 of CAUCLI010000028.1, read as the reverse complement.
CGCAACGTCTGGGATACCATCCGCCAGAAGGTCTCCGGCGCCTGCGCCTGCGTCCTCGCCACGGTGACCGAGAAGGGCACGCCCGCCCTCATCGCCGCCGCCACCGACGACGCCGCTTCCGCCGGTTTCCACGCCGGCGACGTGATCAAGCAGATCGCCCCGCTCGTCGATGGCCGTGGCGGCGGCAAGCCCACGATGGCCCAGGCCGGCGGCAAGGACGCCCAGGGCATCGCCGCGGCGCTCGATGCCGCTCGCACCGCTCTCAGCGCGTAGATCTCTTTGGAAAGGCGGCCCGTGGTAGCTATCGCACTCGATATCGGCGGCACCCGTACCGGCATCGCGGTGTCCGATCGCACCGGCCGGGTCGCCATGCCGCTCAAGGTCCTTCCCGCATGCGAAGTCGAGGGGATGTCCCGCTCATTTCGCATGATCTTGGAAGACCATGAGCCCGACGTCTTGGTCTGCGGTCTTCCCCAGACCATGTCCGGTGAAGAGGGGCCCCAGGCGGAGCGCATCCGCGAGGTCGCAGGGCGCATCGCCTCCGCGACGGGGCTTCCCCTCGAGTTCATCGACGAGAGGCTCACGTCCACCGAGGCGAAGCGCATCCTGCGCGAGCAGGGTTTGAGTGAGAAGCAGATGCGCGGTAAGGTCGATATGATCTCTGCCTCCCTGTTCCTTCAGGCGTGGCTCGATTCCCATCAACGAAAGGATGACCGTGGCTAACGTCTCCGGACCGCATCGCGACACCGATCGACAGCGACCGGCGGGCAAGCGATTCCGCCAGGACCAGCAGGCTCCCGCCCCTCGTGCCGTACCGCGCCCGGCGCCCGTTCGCCCCGCGCATCAGGGGGTTCGGAGCGCATCCCGCCCCAATTCCCACGCCCATGCGGGCGGGTCCCGTCCCGCGTACCGGGCATCCGCCCGGAAAAGGTCCGCGGCCCCGGTCGTGATCGGGGTCCTTCTCGCCCTCGCCGTCGTTTTCGCCGCCGCGGTCTTCGTCTTCCCGCGTATCTTCGGCGGTTCGGGTGAGAGCATCGAGGCCGGTCAGCCTGTCGCCGTCACCATTCCCGAGGGCGCCTCGGGCGATCTCATCGCGCAGACGCTCGCAGAGAACCATGTGGTGGAGGATGTGAGCGAGTATTACGCCGCCGTCAAGAAACTCGGGGCGGAGATGCAGCTCAAACCGGGAGAGTATCGGTTCGAGACCTTGCAGGACCCCATATCCGTCGTGAAGCAGCTCGTCGCCGGCCCGAATGTCGAGGGCGTCAAGCTCACGATTCCCGAGGGCAAGACCGTCGCGCAGACCGCCGCGATCGTCGAGGAGACCTACGGCATCCCCGCGAGCGATTTTCTGGCTCAGGCGAAGGCTTCTGCCTACGTGGGGGATTTCGCGTTTCTCGCCGACGTGGCGGATGATTCGCTCGAGGGGTTCCTGTTCCCCAAAACATACTCCTTCCAGGGAACCCCCACCGCCGACCAAATCATCCGCGCGATGCTCGGCCAGTATCAGGTCGATGTCCTCGACGCCCTTGATTTCGATTCCGGCCTCGCCGCCATCAAGGAGCGGTACGGAGTCGATCTCACGCAGTATCAGCTGCTCAACCTCGCCTCCATCGTCGAGCGCGAGGGACTCAACGCGGACCAGCGCGCCCATGTGGCATCGGTGTTCCTGAACCGCCTCGCCGGCAAGGGCGACTTCGCCGGACGCACCTATCTGCAGAGCGACGCGACGCTCATGTACGTCACCGGCGGGGAGGTCACCGCCGACGACATCCAGACGATCGACAGCCCGTACAACTCGTACAAGAACGCCGGGCTCCCGCCCACGCCGATCTGCTCCCCCTCAGCCGAGGCGATCGGCGCGACCCTGAACCCGACCGATTCGAACGACTTGTACTTCTACATCACGCAGGACGAGGAGTTCTTCTCCGAGACCTACGAAGATCATCAGAAGTCCTGGGAGTAATACCCATGAGCATCTTTTCCCCCAACCGCTACGTTTCCTCGGTCGAGCGCATCGACCTCGATGTCCTCTGGGCGTCCGGCAAGCGCGCCATCTTGCTCGACCGTGACAACACGCTCGTCCCGCGCGATCGGAAGTGCGCTCCCGAGTCCGTCGCGAAATGGCTCGACCACGCACGTCAGCTCGGTTTCGAGCTCATCATGGTATCCAACAACTGGCACGTGAGCCACGTCTCCCGTTCAGCGGGAGAGCTCGGCATGGATTACATCTCCTTCGCCTGCAAGCCGCTGCCCTTCGCCATCACGTCCGGGATGCGCCGTCTCGGCGCCCGCAAGGAGGACGCCGTCATGATCGGCGACCAGCTCTACACCGACGTGTGGGGCGGCAAGCTCGCCGGCGTCATGACGATCCTCGTCAAGCCGCAGTCCACCACCGACCTGTGGTACACGCACATCTTCCGCATCTTCGAGCGCATGGCGCTACGCGACCTGCGTTGCGAGGAGTAGAGCCGTATGACCTCCACCGTCAAGCGCGGATGCGACCACATCTTCTTCGTCGGGTTTCTGGGCGCCGGGAAGTCGACGCTCGCCCGCAACCTGGGGCGCATGTTCCACCGGCGCTTCGTGGATACCGACCGTCTCGTCGAGCGCAAGTGCGGCAAGACGGTATCGCAGGTCTTCGAGACCGACGGCGAGCGGCGCTTCCGCCAACTCGAAACCGAGGCGCTCGAGGGCCTGCGTTCCGAGCGGAGCCTGCTCGTCTCGTGCGGCGGGGGAGTGATCGAGACACCTCGCAACATCGAGCTGATCCATGAGATGGGGTATTGCGTCTACCTCGAGGGTGATCTCGACGATTCGCTTCGTCAGATCAGGCGATCCGACACACGGCCCGATTTCCGCAGCGCCGAGCATGCCGCCGGACTGCTCGAACACAGGCGCCCGCTGTACGAAAGCGCCGCCGATCTCACCGTGGATATCCGCGGCACCTCATTCACCGAGGTCTCCTATACCGTTGCAGAGCTTCTTTTGGAGCGTGGTCTGATATGACGATCCGTCGTAAATTGCTTTCCTTCGGCTCGCGCAGCACCGATGTGCGCCTCGGCTACGGTGCGCTGGATGAGCTCGCGAAGTTCTTCTCGGGTGCGGTGGGAAAGCCCTGTCGCGCCTTCCTGCTGAGTTCATCCGCCGTCGAGGGAGAGGTCCTTCTCAAGGTCCGCCGCGCCCTGGTCGATGCCGGCTTCCGCGTGTCCGAGGTCGCCGTCGATGATTCCACGGCCCTTCGCGCCGATTCCGCCGCGTCGCTGTACACCGACCTCGCGGCTTCCGGCATCACGGGCGAGGATCTCATCGTCGGTGTGGGCGGTCACGAGGCGTGCTCGCTCGCGTCTTATGTCTCCCGCACGTGGCGCGGCGGCGTGTCCTGCTCCCTCGTGCCGGTGACGCTCGACGCCATGATGTCATGCGCCACCCAGATGACCCCGCTCGCAGTCGAGGGGGATGATGCCGCCGTCAGCATCGTGCCCGAGGTCTCTTTGGTCGTTTGCGATCTCGACCTGGTCTCCGGCAGGGGCGTGGATGAGAACGGTTGGGGCTATGTCCTCATGTGCGCCGCCCATCTTTCGGAGAGCCGTGCGTGTTGGGATGGGTTCGGCGCGACGGTCCAGGGCGTGGTCGATAGCAGCGAGGCCTCCATCATCGAGGCGCTCTCCACCACGCTCACAGCCCGTTTGAACATCGCCAAGTCCGTGAGCCCCTCCGCCCGCAGGGCCACCCTTTTCGGGCAGACGACCGCCCGCGCGCTCGCCTCGTGCTGGTCCGGGGACCTGCCTCCTCGCTACCTGTTGCTCGCCGAGGGCATGCGCTTCGAGGCCCGTCTCGCCATCGATGCATGCGATTTCAGCGTCGATGAGGTGTTTGCGCTCGATGACCATCTCGAGGACCTGGGGGTGGGGGAGCTCTCGTTCGATATCGACGTGGGTGCGTTCATCGAGGCGCTCCGCACCGAGCGCTTCCGCAGGGCGAACCGTTTCCAGCTCGCACTCCCCAAGTATCCGGGGGTCATCCGCCTCTCCTCCGTTGAGGACGAGGTGCTCGAGCGCCATGCCCGCGCGTTTTTGGCATCGCGCAAACCCGACTAGCGCCCATCCCGCTTCCGGTTCCGCGAAACGGGGGCACGCGAAATGGGGACGAGTGCATTTCCGCGCGTTCCCCAGATCGCAGCGGTCTCCCGTTTGTATGAAGACTACGAGCATACTGGTAATGATCCGGTTCCATAGAACCTCATGAGAAAGGAAGAACCATGTCCGAAATCCTCAACGGTCCCGCTGGCCGCATCGCCCGTCTGCGCACCCTCATGGCCGAGCGCGGCTACGACGCCGTGGTCGTGCGCGACGAGGCCAACCTGCGTTGGCTCACCGGCGCCATGCGCGTCTTCGACTACACCGGGGAGTACCCGCACGTGGCGTTCGTCACGGCCGACGAGTGCTTCCTGCCCACCGACTCGCGCTACTACAACTCCTTCGCGGAGAAGTTGCCCACCGGTAGCCCCTGGCAGCGCGACATGGACGTCATCGACATGCCCCGCTGGGTCGCCGAGCGCGCCCGCTCCACCAAGAGCCGCGTCGTCGCCGTCGAGGACGACATGCACATCAACTTCTTCCGCGGCATCGAACGCGGCCTCGAGGATTGCTCCATTTGCGCGAGCCTGCCCCTCATGCACGGCGACCTCCAGCTCATGCGCGCCATCAAGGACGCCGAGGAGATCGAGCTCATGCGCCACGCGCAGTCCATCACCGACGCCGCATTCGCCCATATGTGCGAGTTCATCCGTCCCGGTTACACGGAGAAGCAGCTCCGAACTGAGCTCGAGACCTTCATGTTCGATCACGGCGCAGACGACCTGGCCTTCGGCTCCATCGTCGCGAGCGGCCCCAACACCGCCAACCCGCACGCCATCCCCGGTGACCGCGTGGTGGAGAAGGGCGACTTCGTCCTCATGGACTACGGTGCGGGCTACCGCGATTACAAGTCCGACATGACCCGCACGGTTTGCGTGGGCGAGCCGAGCGAGAAGCAGCGCGAGATCTACGACATCGTCCGCCGCACGCACGAGGAGTGCGTCGCCGCGATTCACGCCGGCGTGGACGGCCACGACATCCACCTGCTCTCCCAGAAGATCATCGGGGACGCGGGCTACGGCGAGTACTACGGCCACGGCCTCGGCCACGGCGTGGGCATCGACATCCACGAGCTGCCGGTCTTCGATCGCAAGAGCAACATCGTGGAGGAGGGCGCTGTCATCACCGTGGAACCCGGCATCTACCTGCCCGGTGTGGGCGGCGTGCGCCTGGAGGACTATGGCGTGGTAACTCGGTCCGGCTACGAGCCCTTCACGACCTCTACGCACGAGCTGGTCGTCATCGACTGCTAGGGCGTTTTGCGAGTATAATTCTCAAGTTCGACTCCTCTACAGAAAGGCAAGCCATGGCTTCCATCACCACCGCCGACTTCCGCAACGGCATGGGTCTCAAGATCAAGGACAAGTACTACACCATCGTCGAGTTCCAGCACGTCAAGCCGGGCAAGGGCGGCGCCTTCGTCCGCTACAAGACCAAGGACCTCAAGACCGGCCGCGTGGTCGAGAACACCTGCAACGCCGGTTCCAAGTTCGAGAGCGTGCAGCTCATCACCAACGAGATGCAGTACCTCTACAACGACGGCGACAACTACTACTTCATGGACATGACCTCCTACGAGCAGATCGCCGTCCCGGCCGACTTCATCGGCGACAACTCCAAGTGGCTGCGCGAGAACGACAACGCCCAGCTGCTCTACGCCGACACCGAGCTGCTCGGCGTGAACCCGCCCATGTTCATCGAGGCCGAGGTCGTCGAGACCGTCCCGGGCGCCAAGGGCAACACCGTCCAGGGTGCCACCAAGCCGGCCACCATCGACACCGGCGCGGTCGTCCAGGTCCCCATGTACCTCAACGAGGGCGAGCGCATCAAGGTCGACACCCGCACCGGTGAGTTCGTCCAGCGCCTCTAATCGCTCGAATCCAGTGCACGTCCGTCGCGCGGCCCGTATGGGGCCGCGCGCTTACCACGTAAAGGAGTGGGCATGTCGCAAGAGATCACCATCGCCGGCATCGGCATCGCACCCGAGGTGCTGACCGCCATCGTTTCGCGCGCCGTCGAGGAGGTCGAGGGCATCGCGTCCGTGGGCGTGAAGGACCTCGCCACCAACCTCGTCTCCATGTTCTCCACCAAGTCCGTGCCCATGGGCGAGGACGTCGAGGCCGAGGTCGTCGACGACAAGCTTCGCCTGACCGTGCACCTCACGGTCTTCTTCGGCTATCCGTTCAAGCAGCTGGCCGAGGCCGTGCGCGTCGCCGTCGCCAACGCCATCGACGCCCAGGTCGGCGTCGAGGTCGAGTGCGTGAACATCTGCATCGACAGCCTCGTCTTCCCCAAGGAGTAGCGCGTGGCAAGTCTCAAAGTCAACCGCGGGCGCACGCTCGCCCGCAGCCAGGCGCTGCAGATCCTGTTCCAGTCTGAGATGCGAAAAGTCTCCGTCGAGGATGTTCTGGCCGGCGACTACACCCTGTCCAAGGGTCCGCTGGCACCGTACGCCATCGAGATCGCGCGCGGCGTTTCCGCCAACCGCGACCGCATCGACTCCGCGCTTCGCGCC
>CAUCLI010000027.1 GCA_958443615.1 uncultured Collinsella sp. | reverse complement strand
CGCAAAGGCGAACGGCGCACGGTGTTTGTGGATTATGACCCGGCAAGTACGCATTCGGGAATGGAAAAGATGCTGCTCGATTCTCGGCGCAGGAACGATATGGCCACAATCCGCGATGTGCCCCATTTCACCATCACCTCCGATGACGCAATGAGTTTTGAGTACTTGGAAAAACTTGCCGACCGCATGAGGAGATTGCTGGGCAGGCGACCGCGTCCCTTGCTTCGCGGGGCAAAAGATTCTGCAGAGAGCAGGGAGGTGCTTCTCAGGACGCAAGAGCGGAGGCGACTGCTGTGGTTGCAGTACGTGGCTAGATCGTTTGATTCTGTGTCGGCAGATCATGCATGTGCGAACCTGGCGAATGCCCGCATGTAAAAAACATTCGGTCGTCCTGCGCCAAGCGCGGCTGCTCGTCGCGTTCACGCCCGCGAGTATTGCTATGCCCCGAATTTCTCATATTATGCGCCGCGTTTGTGTGCCGCTGCGTTTCTTTAGTGCTGCAAAAATCCCTTAGAGTAAAATGATATAAAACAATAGCAATAACATTGACCATGCAATCAATAAAAGGCGCAGGTCGAAGTAGTTTGAAATGCGCTTCTAAATATATAAAAACTAGCAACAATTAACTGCAAGGGGATTTTACAGCACATATTGCGAGCATTCCGGGTTGGATTGGTGTGCGTGCGGTCGATTATTCCTTGGCTTGAGTTTGAAAGATCTGCCAAGGACTTGCCGTAGCGCGCGGTGCGTGAGATCGAACAGTTTTGCTTGCTGCAGACCTGCTAAACTCTTGAACATTACCGACGCGGCGCGGCGGGCCTCGAGCGGCCCCAGCGCTTGAACGATAGGAGCCAACCATGTGCGATTGCCACGAGCACGATCACGCCGGGCGCGCGGCGGGGGAGATCCCGGCCTACGATGCGCAGGCCATTGAGGAAAAGTGGGTGAAGTCCTGGGAGGAGCAGAACCTCTTCGCCGTGGACACCGATTCCACCAAGCCGAAGAAATACGTCCTCGAGATGTTCCCGTATCCTTCCGGCGATTTGCACATGGGGCACGCCCGCAACTACACCATCGGCGACGCCATGGCGCGCCAGGCCCGCATGCGCGGCTACGATGTGCTGCATCCCATCGGCTTCGACGCCTTCGGCCTTCCCGCCGAGAACGCGGCCATCAAGCACAACACCCAGGCAGCTGCCTGGACCTACAAGAACATGGATCAGGCGCTCGCCACCATGAAGCGCATGGGCTTCTCCTACGATATGGACCGCCTGGTCAAGACCTGCAGCCCCGACTACTACCGCTGGGGTCAGTGGATCTTCGAGAAGCTCTGGGAGCGCGGTCTTGTCTACCGCAAGAAGAACCCGGTCAACTGGTGCCCCAAGTGCGAGACGGTACTCGCCAACGAGCAGGTGACCGAGGGCCGTTGCTGGCGCTGCGACTCCGAGGTGGAGAAGCGCGACCTCGAGCAGTGGTACATCAAGATCACCACCTATGCGCAGGAGCTGCTGGACGACCTGGAGAAGCTCCCGGGTTGGCCCGAGCGCGTCAAGCAGATGCAGGCCAACTGGATCGGCCGCTCCGAGGGCGCCGAGGTCGACTTCATCCTGTGCGACGCCGGGGGCAACCCGATTCCGGGCGACGAGGGCAAGATCACCGTCTTCACCACCCGCGCCGACACGCTGTTCGGCAATACGTTCTTCTTGCTCGCCCCCGAGTACAAGGGCCTGATGGACCTGGTTGCGGGCACCGAGTACGAGGCCGGCGTTCGCGCGGTCGTCGAGGGTGCCAAGCACATCTCCGCCGTCGAGCGCGCCCAGGGCACGCTCGAGAAGCACGGCGCGTTCACGGGGCGCTACGTCATCAACCCGGTTTCGGGCGCCAAGGTGCCCGTGTGGGTGGCCGACTACGTCATCTCCGACTACGGCACCGGTGCCGTCATGGCCGTGCCGTGCGGTGACGCGCGCGACTTCGATTTCGCCAAGAAATACGACCTGCCCATCGTGCCCATCATCCTTTCCGAGGACGATCCGCTCTACGAGGACCTCAAGGACGAGCAGGGCACGCGCGTGACCTCCGTCGACTGGGACGAGGCGCTCACCTGCGAGGGCAGGCTCGTGCAGTCCGGCAAGTACACCGGCATGACGGGCGGCAAGCACTCCGAGGGCGAGGCCGCCATCGTGGCCGACCTCGAGGCGGCGGGCACCGGCAGGCGCTCCGTCCAGTACCGCCTGCGCGACTGGCTCATCTCCCGTCAGCGCTACTGGGGCAACCCCATCCCGGCCATCCACTGCGAGCACTGCGGCATCGTGCCGGTGCCCGCCGACCAGCTGCCGGTCATGCTTCCCGAGAACCTCGACCTCACCGCGGGCGAGACGCTCGCCGAGTGCCGTGACTTCTACGAGACGACCTGTCCCGTGTGCGGTGCGCCGGCTCGCCGTGAGACGGATACCATGGACACCTTCACGTGCTCCAGCTGGTACTACCTGCGCTACACCGACCCACATAACACGGAGCTGCCGTTCTCGCGCGAGGCCGCCAATCGCTTCATGCCGGTCGACAATTACATCGGCGGCATCGAGCACGCGATCCTGCACCTGCTCTACAGCCGTTTCTTCACCAAGGCCCTGCGCGACATGGGCCTGCTCGACGTCGACGAGCCGTTCACCAACCTGCTGTGCCAGGGCATGGTGAAGGACGAGAACGGCGACACGATGTCCAAGTCCAAAGGCAACGTCGTGCCCCCGAGCTCGGTCATCGAGCCCTTCGGCGCCGACACCATGCGCCTGGCGATCCTGTTCATCGCCCCGCCCGAGAAGGACTTCGACTGGGATCCCAACGCCGTCGAGGGCGCCAACCGCTTCATCAAGCGCGCCTGGCGCATCGTCTGGCAGCTCGCCGTGACCGCGGGCGACGCCGCGGCGCTTGACAAGGCGACCCTGTCCAAGCCCGCGCTCGGGCTGTACCGCGAGCGCCATCGCACGCTCGCCAAGTGCACCGATGACTTCGACCGCGGCCAGTTCAACACGGCCATCTCCGCGATGATGGAGCTCGTGAACGCCGCGAGCGCCTATATCAACGCCGTGCCCGCCGCGGAGCGCGACGCCGCACTCACCGCGACGATCGCCTGCGACATCGTCTCCGTCCTGGCGCCGATCTGCCCGTTCGCCTGCGAGGAGCTGTGGCATGCCGCCCTCGGCCGCGAGGGGAGCGTCTACACCGCGCCCTGGCCCGAGTTCGATGCCGCCGAGGCCGCGGCCGACGAGGTCGAGATCGCCGTCCAGGTGCTCGGCAAGATGCGCGCGCGCGTGATGGTGCCGGCGGGCGCCGACGCCGCCGCCATGCAGGCAGCAGCCGAGGCCGCCGTCGCCAAGCACATCGAGGGCAAAACGGTCGTCAAGGCTATCTGCGTTCCGGGCAAACTTGTAAATCTTGTGGTGAAGTAGGCCCCCAAAACGGGTCGGACTGCGGCAAAATTGCCCCGTACGCTGGGAATGTGCTATAGTCCCCTTAAATGAAGTTGTCATGTGAAGGGAGTGCGGGTTCGCCCGCGCTCCCTTTTCATGAAAGTGAGGTGTCACATGGTCAAGAGCAAGGTGGAGCAGGACATCATCGATGCCCTGGAGGTCCGCGCCGCCGAGCACGGCATCGACATCGTCGACGTCGAGGTCGTCGGTGCCACCAAGGCCCCGTGCGTGCGCGTGCGCCTGGACAAGCTCGAGGGCGACCCCATCAACCTCGATGAGGTCACCGCCCAGACCGCCTGGGTGTCCGAGACCGTCGAGGCCCTGGATCCCATCTCGAGCGCCTACACGCTCGAGGTCAGCTCCCCGGGCATGAAGCGTCCGCTGCGCCGCCCGTCCGACTTCGCCCGTTTCGTGGGCGAGGACGTCGAGCTCACCACCACGGCCATGGAGGGGCGCCGCTCCTACAAGGGCGCCATCGCCGCCGCCACCGACGCGTGCGTGACCATCCGGCCCGAGGGCGAGGAGGCGGTCACCATCGCATTTGACGACGTGAAGAAGTGCACCTTGAAGCCGGTATTCGACTTCAAGGGCGTGAAGGAAGGGAACTAACCATGGCAGACGCCGAATTCACCATGATGGAAGCTCTCATGGAGCTGTGCCAGGAGAAGCACATCGACCAGCTCTACCTGCTCGACCGCCTCGAGGCCGCTCTCGCCGAGACCTATGCGCGCGTCCTCAAGCTCGACTGGGGCGCGAAGGTCACCATCGACCGCACCACCGGCAAGATCTACGTGTACCGCCTCGAGCCCATCGACGACTCCATGGATGAGGAGGGCAACTTCACCGAGTACGAGGAGATCGACGTCACGCCCAGGGACGTGAGCCGTCTCGCCGCCCAGACCGCCAAGGCAGAGATCAACGCCATCGTGCGCAATGCCGCCCGCGAGCAGATCTACGAGGAGTTCTCCGGTCGCGTGGGCGACCTCATCAACGGCACCGTCTTGCAGTCCACGCCCGACTTCACCATCGTGAAGATCCGCGAGGGCGTCGAGGCCGAGCTGCCCCACTTCGACCAGCGCCGCTACCCCGACGAGCGCAACGAGCGCCCCGCCGGTGAGCGCTACCTGCACAACCAGCACCTCAAGGCCGTCATCATCGACGTCCGCGACCCCAACTCCACGCTTCCCCCGGTGCGCGGCGAGCACTCCCGTCCGCCGATCGTCATCTCCCGTACCCACGCCGAGCTCATGCGTCGTCTGTTCGAGCAGGAGGTGCCCGAGGTCTATGAGGGCACCGTCGAGCTCAAGTCCATCGCCCGCGAGCCCGGCCAGCGCTCCAAGGTCGCCGTCCACTCCCTGGACGACCGCCTCGACCCGGTCGGCGCCTGCGTCGGCCCCAAGGGCAGCCGCGTGCGCGCCGTCGTGGGCGAGCTGCGCGGCGAGCGCGTCGACGTCATCCTGTGGGATGAGGATCCTGCCGTCTATGTCGCCAACGCCCTGTCCCCGGCCAAGGTGACCCGCGTGCTCATCGACCCCGAGAAGAACTACGCCGGCGTCATCGTGCCCGACGACCAGTTGTCGCTCGCCATCGGCAAGGAGGGCCAGAACGCCCGCCTGGCCGCCCGCCTGACCGGCTGGCACATCGATATCAAGAGCGAGACCCTCGCGGCCGATATCTTGAAGAACGTCCCGCTGGCACCTCAGCCGGTCGTCGAGGACCTGATCGACGATGAGCCCGCCGACCTCGAGCCCGAGCGTTGCGCGCACGTCGGCGAGGACGGCACCCGCTGCCGCAATCAGGCCCGCCCCGGCTCCCGCTTCTGCGGCGTGCACGATGAGGACGGCCTTGACGGCGCCGATGCCGATGCGTTGGCATGCGCCGAGGACCTCATCTAGGCCCGTGTTCGAACGCACCCGATACCCGTTGATTGAAGATGCGCGCGACGCGCATGAGAGGTAGGTGAAGGATATGGCGAAAGTCCGTATTTCCAGCCTGGCCAAAGAGTTTGGCATGACGTCCAAGGAGCTCATGGGCCACCTTGAAGAGATGAAGATCCCGGCGAAATCCCCGTCGTCCTCCCTCGAGGACGCCTTCGTCGCCATGGTCAAGAAGCAGCTCGCCCCCGTGATCGAGGCCCGTGCGGCCGAGGTCGAGGCCGCCAAGCGCGCCGAGGAGGAGGCCGAGCGCGCCGCCGAGGCCGAGGCCGCCGCCAAGGAGGAGGCCGAGCGCCTCGCCGCCGAGGCCCGCCGCGAGGAGGAGCGCCGCCTGTCCCAGGAGGCCCAGGCCGCCGCCGAGGCCGCCCGTGCCGCCAAGGAGGAGGCCGAGCGCCGCGCCAAGGAGGAGGCCGAGAAGGCCGCTCGCGATGCCGAGCTCGAGGCCAAGCGTCGCGCCGTCCCCGCGTCCGACTCCGGCATGAGGTTCCGCTCCCTGCTCGACCAGATCGCCGAGCAGGAGGTCGTCCTCAAGGAGAAGAAGGCCGCCGAGGCCGCCAAGCCCGCGAGCGAGTCCCGCTCCGACCGCGGCGGTCGTCGCGGCGGTCGCAACGCCGGTCAGAACGGCGCCGCTGCCACGGACGCCCCTGCCCGCACGCGTCGTCGCAGCTCCGCCCCGGCCGCCAACATGCCCGACAACTTCCCGCCCTCGCCCGACAAGGCCGGCAAGGGCAAGAAGGGCCGCAAGGGCGCTTCCCACGATAACCACGAGGGCGAGGACCGTTACGCCCGCATGGCCCGCGAGGCCGAGGAGTACAGCCGCGAGAAGGTCCTGGCTGACGCCCGCGCGGCCGTCGAGGAGGCCTCCCGCGAGTCCTCCGGCCGCCGCAAGAAGCGCAAGGAGAAGCGCCAGGCCGAGGCTGCGGCCGCAGCCGAGGAGCGCAAGATCGAGGAGGCCCTGGCACAGGGCATCAACCCCGAGGACCTCGACGCCGTCAAGGTCTCCGAGGGCGTGACCGTCGCCGAGCTCGCCGAGGTCCTCGAGGTCTCCGCCAACGACATCATCAAGCGCCTGTTCCTGCTGGGCACCCCGCTCACCATGACGCAGACCATGAGCAACGACCTGGTCGAGCTCGTCGCCGACGACCTGGGCCGCCAGGTGCGCATCGTCACCGCTGAGGAGGAGAACTCCTTCAACTTCTACGACGCACCCGAGGACCTCAAGCCCCGTCCGCCCGTGGTCACCGTCATGGGCCACGTCGACCACGGCAAGACCAGCCTGCTCGACGCCATCCGCCACACCAACGTCTGGAGCGGCGAGGCCGGCGGCATCACGCAGCATATCGGCGCTTCCGAGGTGCAGATCAACGGTCGCCAGATCACCTTCGTCGACACCCCGGGCCACGAGGCGTTCACCGCCATGCGCGCCCGCGGCGCCAAGATCACGGACGTCGTCGTCCTGGTCGTCGCCGCAGACGACGGCGTCATGCCGCAGACCATCGAGGCCATCAACCACTCCAAGGCCGCCGGCGTGCCGATCATCGTCGCCGTCAACAAGTGCGATAAGCCCGAGGCCAACCCCGACAAGGTGCGCCAGATGCTGACCGAGTACGGCATCATCCCCGAGGAGTGGGGCGGCCAGAACATGTTCGTCAACGTCTCGGCCAAGAAGGGCCAGGGCATCGACGACCTGCTCGAGACCATTCTTCTCCAGGCGGACGTCCTCGAGCTGAAGGCCAATCCGGACACCTTCGCCTCGGGCAACATCATCGAGGCGAAGCTCGACCGTGGTCGCGGCCCCGTCGCGACGGTCCTCGTCACCCGCGGTACCCTGCGCGTGGGCGACACCATCGTGGCCGGTCAGAGCTACGGCTCCGTCCGCGCCATGCTCGACCAGCACGGCAACCACAAGGACGAGGCCCGTCCCTCCGACGCCGTCGAGATCTTGGGCCTCAATTCCGTCCCGGCCGCCGGTGACGAGTTCCGCGTCTTCGAGGACGCCCGCGACGCCCGCAACCTCGCCGACGAGCGCGCCCTCAAGGCCCGCATCGAGGAGCAGAACAAGGTCAGGCACGTCACGCTCGAGACCCTGTTCGAGGAGATGAGCCAGAACGAGCTCAAGGAGCTCAACCTCGTCGTCAAGGCCGACGCCCAGGGCACCATCGAGGCCCTCGCCGACTCCATCGGCAAGATGGACCAGTCCGAGGTCCGCATCAACATCATCCACTCCGCCGTCGGCGCCATCTCCGAGACCGACGTCTCGCTGGCGGCCGCGTCCAACGCCATCATCATCGGCTTCGGCGTGCGCCCGCAGGGCAAGGCCCGCGACGCCGCGGAGAAGGATAGCGTGCAGATCAAGACCTACTCGATCATCTACAAGGCGATCGAGGACATCGATGCCGCCCGCATCGGCATGCTCGCCCCGACGGAGGAGGAGGTCCAGACCGGCTGCGCCGAGGTCCGCGACACCTTCCGCGTGCCCAAGGCCGGTCTCATCGCCGGTTGCATGGTCACCGAGGGCGAGATCAGCCGCGACGACAAGGTCCGCGTCGTGCGCGACGGCGTCGTGGTGTTCGACGGCTCCTTCGGCTCCATGCGCCGATTCAAGGACGACGTCAACGTGGTCAAGAGGGGCTACGAGTGCGGCCTGGGCATCGAGAAGTTCCAGGACATCAAGGTCGGCGACATCCTCGAGGCATACAAGATCGTCGAGGTCGCTCGCACCGAGTAACGACTCGCTCGCGGCTCGCGTCCGATGGGCGCGGGCCGCTTTCGGCCCGTAGGTCCGCATGCCCGCATCAAAGGAGAGAGACATGAAGCAGACTCCGTTGACTCGCCGTCTGGGCGAGCAGCTGCGCGAGAAACTCGGCTACATCCTTTTGTTCGAGATCGCCGACCCTCGCCTCGACCTCGTCACGCTCACCGGCGTCGAGGTGGCGCAGGATCGTTCCTTCGCCCGCGTGTACGTGAGCTGCGACGGCGACCGCTATGAGGAGGTCCTCGAGGCGCTTGGCGCCGCCAAGGGCCGCATTCGCAGCCTTCTCGCCCGCGCCCTCGATTGGCGCGTCACGCCTGAGCTCGCGTTCCAGATCGACCGTTCGACCGATGAGGCCGAGGCCATCTCGCGCGCCCTCGAGAACGTGCCCGCGACGCTTTCGGTCGAGAAGGACGAGTTCGGCTACCCCCTCGCTGATTCAGAGGGCGAGGATATGGATTCCGACGGGGAAGATGTCGATGAACAGTAGCACCTCGCCGTGCTCCGGTCGCTCCACCACTCCCGATATGTGGGAGGGCGTCATCGAGTATGTCGAGAACGCCCGGACCATCGCGATCTCCGGTCATACGAATCCCGACGGCGATGCGCTCGGGTCTCTGCTGGGGCTCGGTGCCTCGATCCGCGCGCAGTTCCCCGACAAGAAGGTCGACTTGCTGCTCGCCGATGACGGCTCGATCCCGCGCGTCTACCGCTTCCTGCCGGGAGCCGACGAGCTCGAACCGGCCGTCCGTCACGAAGAGCGCTACGACGTGTTCATCTCGGTCGACGTCCCCACCCTCGGCCGACTGGCCGATTCCGCCGCCGTCGCCAAGCGCGCCCGCGGCCGCGTGGTCATCGACCATCACCCGACATGCGAGGAGTTCGGCGATGTGACGGTCCGCGTGACGTCGGCCGCCGCCACGGCGGTGCTCGTCGAGGAGCTGCTCAACGCAGCGGGCTGGCCGTGCACGCCCGCTATCGCCACGTGCCTGCTCACCGGCGTCGTGACCGATACGGGCAGGTTCCAGTATCAAAACGCCAATCCCTCGGCCTTCGCCTGCGCCTCGCGCCTGGTGGATGCGGGGGCGCAGCCCGCGCGCATCGCACTCGAGGTGTATCAGAGCCAGCGTTTGGAATACCTGCACCTCGAGTCGATCGTCATGAGCCGCATCGAGGGCCGTGCCGGCGGCCGTGTCGCTTTCAGCTACGCCTACGAGGAGGACCTCGTGGCATGCGGGGTCAAGCCCGCGGAGTGCGACGGGCTGATCGATATCGTGCGTCAGGTCGAGGGCACCGAGCTGTGCCTGTTCCTGCGCGAGGTGGAGCCGGGCTCCGTGCGCGGCAACCTGCGTTCGAAGGGCTCCATCGACATCTCCGGCATCGCCGTCGAGCTCGGCGGGGGAGGACATGCCGCGGCTGCGGGCTTCACCTTCAAGGGGACGGTGGAGCAGGCCGCGCAAGTCGTGCTTCCCAAGCTCGAGGCGCTTTTGCAATAGACATTCACGGACAGGGGTGCCCGCGCCGCCCGCACGCCCGGCGATTCGCCCGGCGTCCGGCGGATGGCGCCTCGCTCCGCATACATACGAGAGGACAGCATGGGAAAGCGCAAGCCCAGCGAATTGAATCTCCTTCTCGCCATCGACAAGCCCGTGGGCATCACCTCGCACGATGTGGTGTCCAAGGTGCGTCGTGCGCTCAACGAGCGGCGCGTCGGCCATGCCGGCACGCTCGACCCGCTTGCCTCAGGCGTGATGATCGTCGGGGTCGGCCAGGCGACACGCCTCCTTGGGCGCATCACGCTCGATCGCAAACGGTATCTCGCGCGCATCATGTTCGGCTCGGAGACCGCGACCGATGATGCCGAGGGGGAGGTCACTCGCACCGCCCCGATGAATGACGACCTGTTGTCGCCCATGTTCGCCAAACAGCTGCTCGCCGATTTCGTGGGGGAGCTCGACCAGGTCCCGCCGGCGTTTTCGGCCATCTCCGTCGACGGCGTGCGCTCCTACAAGCGCGCTCGCGCGGGCGAGGATGTCGAGCTGCCCGCCCGTACGATCGAGGTGTATTCGGCCGACCTCGTCTCCATAGACGAGGTCGACGGCCATGCGGTGTGGACCGCCTCTTTCGATGTGAGCAAGGGCACCTACATCCGGGCCCTGGCGCGCGACATCGGGCGCGCGGCGGGCAACGCGGCGCATATCGTCGACCTGCGAAGGACCGCCTCCGGTCCGGTGGGCATCGGGTCGTGCCTCCATGTCGAGGAGCTTGACAAAGAACTCGCCCGTGCATCTGCCTTGGACCCCGCGAGCGTTTTGGGGTATCCCGCGCGCGAACTGTCCGACGCAGAGCTCGCCGACGTGCTCAACGGCAAGGCCATCGCTTGCGCCGCACGCGACGCGGCGGGCGGCATCGCGCTCGTCCATGGCGGCCAGCTGCGTGCCATCGGCCTTGTAGAGGGCGGCCGTGCCCGTATGGAGACGGTCTTTCCCCAGGGTGTCGAGGGGGCGCGGAGATGATGCCGCTTGACGCTCAGGCCCGCCGCAGGGGCGTCATGCCCGCCGCGGAAGAGCTCGCAGCCGATTTCCTGTGCGCCGGGATGGGGGACGACGCTTCGGTGCTGAGCATCGGCGGAGCGGCCGATGCCCCCGCGGACGGACCACTGCCGTGCGTCATCGCCATAGGCGCGTTCGACGGCGTGCATCGCGGTCATGTCGATCTGCTTCGCCATGCCATCGACGATGCGCGGGAACGCGGCGTGGCGGCGGTTGCCGTCACGTTCGACCCGGATCCCGATGAGGTGGTGAGCGCACATCCCGCCCCCAAGCTGACCTCTATGGATGGGAGACTGCGCGCGTTGGCCTCGATTGGCGTGCGCGTGGCCGTGGTCCCGTTCACCCGTCAGCTCGCCGCCCTCGATCACGTTGTCTTCTTCGAGGGCGTGCTCGCCCCGTATCTCGACATTCGCGCCATTCACGTGGGGAGCGACTTCAGGCTCGGCGCCCGCGGGGCCTCGACCGTTCCCATCATCGCGGATTGGGGCGAGCGGAAGGGTATCGCGGTGACGGGGCACGACCTCATCTTGGACGGCGACGCACCCATCACGGCGACGCGCATCCGCTCGCTCATCGCTCGCGGCGACGTCGATTCCGCACGCCGCCTGCTCGGCCGCCGCCCCATGCTTCGGGGCCAGGTCGGTCCCGGCAGGGGGCAGGGGACGGGTATGGGGTTTCCCACCGCAAATGTCGAGGTACCTGGATATGCGCAGATGCCCGCCGACGGTGTGTACGCCGGTTTTGCCGAGGTCGACGGCGCGGTATGGCCCGCTGCGATCAACGCCGGCGTGCCTCCGATGTTCGCCGACTCGGTCAAATCGGCCCGTCTGGAGGCGAACCTCATCGGGTTTTCGGGCGATCTGTATGGCAAGAAGGTCGCCATCGCCTTCGATCGCCTCCTGCGGCCCTCTCATTCTTTCGAATCGGTCGACGCGCTCATCGACGCCGTCAACCGCGACATTGAAACGGTACGTGAACAGTTCGGCACATCGTCGGTAAGGATCGCGCGTGATTTCTGAGGATGACAAGAACAAGGTGCGGGACGCCACGGACCTCGTGGCCCTGGTGTCGGAGACCGTGGAGCTCAGGCCCCGCGGCAACACCGACCTGTGGGGATGCTGCCCGTTTCACGGGGAGAAAACCCCGTCCTTCCACGTGATACCCGCCACTCAGGTGTGGCACTGCTTCGGCTGCGGTGAGGGCGGCGACGCCTTCACCTACGTGATGAAGCGCGAGGGCCTGAGCTTTCCCGAGTCCATCCGGTACCTCGCCGACCGCGCCGGCATCGAACTTGAGGAGGACCATTCCTTCAAACGCTCCGGCACCAAACGGAACCGCCTGGTCGAGGTATGCGAGGAGACCTGCTCCTTCTACCACACGCTGCTGATGCGCGGTAAGGACGCGCGCGGCCGCGACTATTGCAAGGAGCGCGAGCTCGATGCGGAGACCTGTCGCAAGTACCGCCTTGGTTTCGCGCCTGGCCACGGCATGCTCGTCCGCCATCTTGGATCCAAGGGCTTCACGCCTCAGGAGATGATCGACGCCAACGTCGCCTTCAGGAGCCGCGGCGGCGGTCTGGTCGACCGCTTCTTCGACCGCGTGATGTTCCCGATCTTCGACGAGCAGGGGCGTTGCATCGCGTTCGGTGGGCGCGCGCTCGACAAGGAAAAGACCAACGCCAAGTACCTCAACTCCTCCGAGACGCCGATTTTCCACAAGGGCAAGAACCTCTACGGTTTCAACTGGGCCAAGGACCATATCGTCAACAACAACGAGGCGATCGTCGTCGAGGGCTATATCAGCGCCATGAGCTGCTGGAAGGCCGGTATCGAGAACATCGTGGCGGTCCTTGGCACCGCGCTGACCGAGAATCACGTGAAGACGCTCATGCGCTTCACGAAGAAGATCGTCTACATGTTCGACGGTGACGCCGCCGGGCAGAAGGCGGCGCGACGCGCGGTCCAGTTCATCGAGAAGGATGACCTCGACCTGCGCTGTGTGATCTTGCCCGATGGCCAGGACCCCGATGACTTCGTCCGCGCCAATGGGGGAGGGGCCCTGCGCGAGCTGCTCGACAATTCCATTCCGCTCATGGATTTCGTCTTCGGCAAGCTCGAGGAGGAAAGCGATATCTCCACTCCGGGCGGCCGTGCCAAGGCGGTGCGCTCGGCTCTCGAGCTCATCTATCCGTTGCGTGCGAGCTACATGATCGATAGCTATTACATGCAGATCGCCGATCGACTCGGTTTGGATGTCGACACGATCCGCGCGAGCGCCGGCAAGGTGTTCCGAGAGGTGCAGCAGCGCGAGGAGACTGCGCGTCGTCGCGAGAAGCAGCGCGAGCGCGCTCAGTCGTCTCCCGACACTCAGCAGGCCGCAGGTGCTCCCACGCCTGCGCCGTCCGGCTATGACGAGGCTCCGTACGAGGAGGTCCCTTACGACTACGAGCCTGTGGAGAACCCGGCTCAGGGGGCGTCGGTCCCCACGGTGGCCGACACCGGTCCCGAGGCCGGTAGCGGGCTGCTCACCGATCTCGAACGCCGGCAGCTCGCCTGCGAACACGAGTTGCTCACGCTGCTGACCACTTATCCCGACAGCTTCCGCGCTTACGCGGAGCGCATCACCGAGGTCGAATGGGTCGACGCCCGCAGCGAGACCATCGCCTGGTCGATCCTGGCGACGCCCGAGGGGACCGCGCCCGCTGACGCGATGGCCGCCGCGCGCGCCGTCTGCCCCGAGGCCGCGCAGCTGGTCGGTTCCGGCATGCTCTCCGCTACGAGCAGGCACCCGACGGAGACCAACATCGAGTTCCTCCTCGATACGCTCGAGCTATACACGACGCGTCGCCGCATGAAGACGGCCCAGGCGCGCCTGCGTTCGAACCGGTCCATGTCGTCCGATGAGCGCAGGGAGCTCGCGATCCAGGCGACGCGAGACGCCGCGCGCATCCGTGAGCTCGAGCAGGCCGTCGAGGGCATCGCCGACCCGTTCAGGGAGTAGGGGGCATGTGCCGCCACGGTCGACGCCGCGGGGGGTATGGGCCGCCACGGTCGACGGCGGCGCCTCAAACTGCGGTCATGCATAAAATCTGCTCGGATGCTGCAATTTCTTCTGGCAAACGGGTATAGAAGCGTGGTAAAGTGATGAATCCTATGTGCTAAGAAGGGAGCATCTGTGCCGAAAAAGTCTGCAAGCACCGGTTCCGCTCTGGACGCAACCATCGAGAAGCTGCTCGACCTGGGATCCAAGGCCGGTTCCGTCACCGAGGATGAGATTCAGATCGTCCTCAAGAACGTCGACGTCACTGATGCACAGCTGTCCTCCATTTACCAGTTCCTTCGCGACCGCGGCGTCGAGATCGTCTCGGCCACCGAGGATGACGACTCCGAGCTGATCGTGGATGACGATGACCGCGACGTGTCGCACGATGACGACGACCTCGACGGTGACGAGAGCGATGAGGACCATGACCTCAAGATGGCCCGTCAGGCCGATGCTGAGATGGCGTCGACCAAATCCAAGAAGAAGGCCCGCACCGTCCGCACCACGCGCAGCCGTTCCCGCGCCCGCGGCATTGATGCCTCCACGGTCATGCTCACCGGCGACCCGGTGCGCATGTACCTCAAGGAGATCGGCAAGGTCGACCTGCTGACCGCAGCCGAGGAGGTCGACCTCGCCATGAAGATCGAGGCCGGTCTCGACGCCGCCGATAAGCTGGAGAGGCAGGAGGCCGGCGAGATTGAGCTGACCCGCGCCGAGATGCGTCGTCTTATGCGCGTCGAGCAGGTCGGCCTCGATGCCAAGCAGGCCCTCATCTCCGCCAACCTGCGTCTCGTCGTTTCCATCGCCAAGCGCTACGTCGGTCGCGGCATGCTCTTCCTGGACCTCATCCAGGAGGGCAACCTCGGTCTCATCCGCGCTGTCGAGAAGTTCGACTACGAGAAGGGCTTCAAGTTCTCCACGTACGCCACGTGGTGGATCCGTCAGGCCATCACCCGCGCCATCGCCGACCAGGCCCGTACCATCCGTATCCCGGTCCATATGGTCGAGACCATCAACAAGCTCGTGCGCGTGCAGCGCCAGCTGCTCCAGGACCTCGGCCGCGACCCGACCCCGGAGGAGATCGGCGCCGAGATGGATATGAGCGCCGACCGCGTCCGCGAGATCCAGAAGATCTCCCAGGAGCCGGTCTCCCTCGAGACGCCCATCGGCGAGGAGGAGGACTCCCAGCTGGGCGACTTCATCGAGGACGCGCAGGCTGTCGTCCCCGCGGACGCCGCCAGCTTCTCGATGCTTCAAGAGCAGCTCACCCAGGTCCTCGACGGACTCGCCGAGCGCGAGCGCAAGGTCATCGAGCTGCGCTTCGGCCTTGAGGACGGGCACCCCCGCACACTCGAGGAGGTTGGACGCGAGTTCGGCGTGACGCGTGAGCGCATCCGCCAGATCGAGTCCAAGACGCTGGCCAAGCTGCGTCATCCCAGCCGCTCGAGCAAGCTCAAGGATTATCTCGAGAACTGCTAGGCATATGCGCTCAGGTTGCGTGAGCAGCCGTTCACATAGCGAGTCTTTTAGCCGCCGGCGTATGTCGGCGGCTATTTTCTTAGCTGGGCGAGAAGTGTGGCTTGGTCCATGCGTGGCGGGGCGGCATGGGCAATGCGCAGCGGGGTGGTGTGGGTTTGAAGTTTGTGAAAGGTGCTGTCTCGCTCGCCCTTTGCACGTCCGCGGCGGATGCCGTGCAAACATGAAACATATGAACGATTTGAACTTATGAACGATTTGCCTCAGCTCGCATTTCGAATGGCGATAAACCAGCAGGTAAACGCATGGATGAAATATCAGGTTATGAACGATTCATTCATAACCTGATATTTCATCCATTCAAATCGTGCATAGCCTCATTACGATCGATT
>CAUCLI010000026.1 GCA_958443615.1 uncultured Collinsella sp. | reverse complement strand
CGCTGATGCCAACGGCAAGCGCGGACTTGAGATCGCCCTCAACTACAACGGCGACGGTGGCCATGAGGACCTCATGTCCGCTGTCCAGCTCGACCTCGAGGCCGTCGGCTTCACCGTCACCCATGACACCACTGAGTGGGCTACCTACCTGCAGAAGCTGTCCGACGGCACCTTCTCCGTCGCCCGCCTTGGCTGGACCGCCGACTACCCGACCATGGACAACTTCCTGTACCCGAACTTCTACACGGGCGCTGACAACAACTACGAGAAGTACAGCAACCCCGAGGCCGACAAGCTCATGGAAGAGGCCCGTCAGATCCAGGACGAGGAGGAGCGCAAGGCTGCTTGCCGCAAGATCTGCGCGATGATCAGCGAGGACATGCCGGTCATCCCGATCATGTACTACGCTCACAACTACGTCGCCTCCGATCGCATGAAGAGCTTCAACTACGACGCTCAGACCATCCCGCACTTCGAGACGGCAGAGCTCGCCTAAGCCTAGACGGACGAAAGTTCGATAGCGCATGAACAGCAGGACATCGCGCAAGCGGTGTCCTGCTTTTGTTATGTGGGGAAATCACACGACGGTTGCATATCTACGCATAATCCCCGCAGTATTTTGTAACAGGTGACGTATAATCACAATTTACGCTGCGTCGTACTGCAGCTAAGTGTAGTGTCCATGAGACTAGGGAGGGTATCGCTGTGCTCAGGTACATCCTCAAGCGAATCCTGCAGTTCATCCCGGTCTTCCTCGGCGTCACGCTCATTCTGTTCATCATGCAGAATGTCGTGCCCGGCGATCCCATCAAGCTGATCGCCGGCGAGAAGAAGCTCGACCCGGTTACCGAGATGAACATCCGCGCCGCTCACGGCTTGATCGTGACGGACGAGAACGGTGACATCGTCTTCGACGAGAACGGTGACACCATCGAGACCCCCATGTGGGATCGTTACTTCACCTATCTGGGCGGTCTGCTCCACGGTGACCTCGGCCGTTCCTATCAGCGCGGCACCGACGTGTCGACCATGATCATCGACGCCTACCCCTACACGGTGCAGATCGCGATCGTGGCAATCGTCATCGAGGCGATCGTGGGCATCGGCGCCGGCATCATCTCGGCGATCAAGCGCTACTCCTTCTGGGACATCCTCGTGACCCTCACCACGTCCCTGCTCGTCGCGATGCCCGCCTTCTGGCTCGGCCTGTTGCTCCAGCTGATCTTCGGCATCTGGCTCAAGGACGTCACCGGCGGCGCCATCGCGCTTCCCGTCTCCGGTGTCCCCGGCCCTCGCCCGATGTTCCCCGGCTGGATGTACTACATCCTGCCCGCCATCACGTTGGCCGCCGTGTCCACGGCTTACACCGCGCGCATCATGCGCTCCCAGTTGATCGAGGTCATGAACCAGGACTACATCCGCACCGCGAAGGCCAAGGGCCTCTCCAAGCGCTCGATCATCTTCCATCACGCGCTCAAGAACGCCCTCATCCCGGTCGTCACCTACGTCGGCATGGACTTCGGCGCCATGCTCGCCGGCGCCATCCTGACTGAGACGGTGTTCAACTGGCCCGGTATCGGCCAGATGACCTATCAGGCCATCACCCGCCGCGACTGGCCCATCGTCATGGGTTCCGTCACGGTCATCGTCATCGTCGTTATGGTCATCAACCTCATCGTCGACGTGAGCTACGCGTTCCTCGATCCGCGTATCCGCCTTGGCAACAAGAGTGAGAAGTAGGAGGCAGAGACGTGCAGTACCCTATGAATAAGATGGGCGAGCAGGTCCGCGCCGCCGCGGCCGAGTCTCATGTCGTCGCCGCTGGCTCCGACAAGCCCACGCGCACCCTTTGGGGTGACGCCCTCAAGCGCCTGAAGAAGAACAAGCTCGCGATGTTCGCGATCATCTGGATCCTCTTCGTCGTCGTGATCGCGGTCTCTGCGGACCTGTGGGTCCCGCAGGTCCTCGGTGACCCGAACGCCTCCGATACGGCGACCATGGCGGTGAACTCTCGTCTGGCTCCCTCGCTGGAGCATCCCTTCGGCACCGACACGCTCGGCCGCGACGTGCTCTCCCGCGTCATCTACGGCGCGCGCATCTCCCTGACCGTCGGCATCGTCGCCACGGGCATTTCCACCGTCATCGGACTCGTGATGGGAGCCCTCGCCGCGTATTACGGCGGCATCTGGGACACGATCATCATGCGCCTCGCCGACATCTTCCTGGCGTTCCCCTACACGCTCTTCGTCATCGCCATGATCGCGGTCATCGGCAATGGCATCCAAAACGTGTTCATCGCCATCGGCATCCTTGGCTGGCCGTCGATCGCCCGCGTCTTCCGCTCCGCGATCCTCTCCGTCAAGGAGAGCGACTACGTTGACGCCGCCCGTTCCATGGGCGCCTCCGACGCGCGCATCATCGCCCGCCACATCTTCCCGAACTCCGTTGCCTCCATCGTGGTCTATGCGACCATGAATATCGGCGGCGCCATCCTGACCGAGTCCGCCCTGTCCTTCTTGGGCCTGGGCGTCGTCCCGCCGAACCCCTCGTGGGGCACCCTCATCCAGGAGGGCCAGAAGTTCCTGCAGACCGAGCCGTGGCTGATGATCATGCCCGGCATCGCCATCCTGACCACCGTGCTCGCATTCACGCTGCTCGGCGACGGCCTGCGTGACGCTCTCGACGTGAAGATGAAGGACGCGTAAAACCATGGCTAAGAAGAACGACAACTACGTCGACCTGAAGACGCAGCCGATCCCCGAGGGTCAGCACCTGCTCGAGGTCGATGATCTCAAGATGTACTTCCACACCGAGGACGGCGTCGTGCACGCGGTCGACGGCGTGTCCTACACGCTTGACCGCGGCGAGACCCTCGGCGTGGTCGGCGAGTCCGGTTCCGGCAAGTCTGTGACGGCCATGACGATCATGGGCCTCATCTCCATGCCTCCCGGAAAGATCGAGGGCGGTTCCGTCACGTACCGCGGCCACGACCTGCTCAACATGTCCGAGGAGGAGATGCAGCACGTCCGCGGCAATGACATCGCGATGATCTTCCAGGACCCGATGACCTCCCTGAACCCGGTCTACAAGATCGGCCGTCAGGTCGGTGAGGGCCTCCGCCTGCATCGCGGTTACTCCAAGGCCGAGGCGCTCGAGCGCGCCACCGAGCTTCTCGATCTCGTGGGCATCCCCGAGCCCGAGAAGCGCGTCAACGAGTACCCGCATCAGTTCTCCGGCGGTATGCGCCAGCGCGTCATGATCGCCATGGCGCTCGCCTGCGACCCCGACATCCTGATCGCCGACGAGCCGACCACCGCCCTCGACGTCACCATCCAGGCGCAGATCATCGAGCTCATGCAGGAGATGCAGGAGAAGAACGGCAACGCCATCATCATGATCACCCACGACCTGGGCGTCGTCGCCGACATGGCCGACAAGATCATGGTCATGTACGCCGGTCACCCGGTCGAGTTCGGTACCGCCGACGAGATCTTCTACGAGAGCCGCCACCCCTACACCTGGGGTCTCATCCGCTCCATCCCCGAGCAGGCGACCGACGAGAAGAAGCCGCTCACCCCGATTCACGGCAACCCGCCCTCGCTCGTGAACCTGCCCCAGGGCTGCGCCTTCGCGCCCCGCTGCCCGTACGCCACGGAGCTCTGCCACAAGGAGCGCCCGAAGAAGTTCGTCATGGACAACGGCCATTACTCCGAGTGCCATTACGCCGACGACGATGCGTTCGTCCAGAAGTTCGCCCCGGACACCTCCCGTTCCCGTGGCACCATCCCGACCGCTATCCCGGACGACGTGAATGTCGCCGCCACGAAGGGAGGCGAGGCCTAAATGGCAGAGAACAACGCTCCGCTGCTCAAGGTCGAGCACCTGCACAAGGAGTTCCCCACCGGTTCCGGCTTCATGGGCGGCAGGTTCTCCAAGAAGGTCGTCTCCGCCGTGAACGACCTCTCCTTCGAGATCCGCGCCGGCGAGACGTTCGGCCTCGTGGGCGAGTCCGGCTGCGGCAAGTCCACGACCGGTCGCGCCATCATGCACCTCGACCCGCCGACCTCCGGCAAGGTGTACTTCGAGGGCAAGGACATCTCCAAGATGAACAAGAAGGAGCTCAAGGCCATGCGCCGCGAGATGCAGTTCATCTTCCAGGATCCCTATGCCTCCCTCAACCCCCGCATGACCATCGGCGAGATCATCTCCGAGCCCATGGTCATCCACGGGATCGGCACTCCCGAGGAGCGCATCGAGCGCGTCCGCGAGCTGCTCGACGTGGTCGGCCTCAATCCCGAGCACATCAACCGTTATCCGCATGAGTTCTCCGGCGGTCAGCGTCAGCGCGTGGGTATCGCCCGCTCGTTCATCCTGCGTCCGAAGCTGATCATCTGCGATGAGCCCGTCTCCGCGCTCGACGTGTCCATTCAGGCCCAGGTCCTGAACCTGCTGAAGGACCTCCAGAAGAAGTACGGCACCGCCTACCTCTTCATCGCGCACGATCTTTCCGTCGTCCAGCACATCTCCGACCGCGTGGCCGTTATGTACCTGGGCAAGATGGTGGAGCTGTCCGATTGGAAGAGCCTGTACGCCGAGCCCAATCACCCGTACACGCAGGCGCTGCTCTCCGCCGTCCCGATTCCGGACCCGGATGTTCAGAAGAACCGCAAGCGCATCATCCTCGCCGGCGATCCGCCGAGCCCGATCGACCCGCCGACCGGCTGCCGCTTCCACACGCGCTGCCCGATCGCCCAGGCGAAGTGCTCTGAGGAGACCCCTGAGTTCCGCGAGATCGGCGATGGCCATTTCTGCGCCTGCCACTACGCGACCCCGTTCCCCATCAAGGAATCCCACATCGACTTGTAAGTCCTTTAGGATTCGCCGTCGAAGGCAGGTTCGAGGAGAGGCCCGCTTCGGCGGGTCTCTTTTTCTCTACCGCCCTCGCACCCCGGGGCACGGGGGAACGCCCTCGGCTGTTTAGTGCGTGGAATACCAGACGCCTCGATGCGATTCGTTTAGAGTGGACAGAGACGCGAACCAGCGCGAAATCCGGGAGGAAGACCAGATGATCGATAGGCGCACGCTATTGGGGACGATCGCGGGATGTGCCGCGACGATGGGCCTCTCCGCCTGCGGGGGGCAAGATGACGGCTCTCACAAGGGGGCCGATGCCGTTCCCGTCTCATGGGTGAAGTGCCGTCTTGCCGAGGTCTCGTCGATCGACCCGTTGCTCGTCGAAGATCGCGCCGGCCTTCAAGTCCTGTCCGCCGTCTTCATGCCGCTGATGGCGCTCGATCCCGACGGCAACCCCATCGCGGCGGCCGCCTCGTCCTACGAGATGTCCGAGGACGCCAAGACGTTCACCTTCCATCTTGTGAAGGGCGCTTCGTTCAGCAACGGGGAATCCGTCACGGCGACCTCCTTCAAGATCGGCTGGGAGCGCCTGGTGCGCGCCATTCCGACGGACGGAGAGGGAGAGGCCGGGGATGTGGCCGAATACGGCCGCTGGGGTCATCTCCTGCGCCTTGTCGATGGCTACGAGGGCGTCAGAACGCGTGGGGCTTCGCTGCCCCGATGACCTCACCTTCGTCGTCTCCCTGACCGAGGCGTGCTCCGTCTTCGCTGAACTCGCCGCGCATCCCGCCCTCGCGCCCGTACCGACGCTCGCCTATCAGGACGCCGCCGCGTTCGCGGAGAAGCCCATCGGCAACGGCCCGTTCAAGCTCAAGAGGGCGTGGAAGCCGGGTGGCGAGCTGCAGCTCACCGCCAACAAGGACTGCGCCGCCGGCGCGCCCGTGGTCGATGGGGTGCTCCTGACTCCGATTTCCGATACGGTGGCCGCGTTCAAGCAGTTTCGCGCGGGCAACATCGATGTATGCGACGTCCCGGTCGATCAGCTCGCCGACGCCGAGGAGATGGCCGGGGTCTCGGAGGACGGCACGACCATGGGTCCCGACGGCCGCCTCTGCCACGGCATCGAGGGAGGCCTGCTGTACCTCGCATGCAACTGCATGTCCGGGCCGTTCTCCCAAATCGACGTCAGGCGCGCCGCCTCGATGGCGATCGACCGCGAGACGCTCGCGAGGAAGGTGCTGAGGCACAGCGCCGAGATGGCCGTCGGGCCGATCTCGCCCCGCCTCGGCGAGTCCCAGCCCTGGGACGCCTGCTCATATGACCCTGAACGGGCGGTCCAATTGGTCGAGGCCGTGAGCCTCGCGGCCGAAGAGGCCGCGCGCGCGGATATGGGGTCCTCGCCCGAAGGGGTGGAGGTCCCCGCAGCCGAATCCGACCCGTTGAGTCTGAGCGTCGACCTGATCTACCGCAAGGGCGGTACGCGCGCCCGCGTCGCCGCCCACGTCGTGAGCGATCTCGAGGGCATCGGCCTCTCGGTGAAAAGCGAGGGACTTGATCCTGAAGAATTTGCCGAGCGCTACCGCTCCGCGGATTTCGATTGCGCCCTGAGGACGCTCGAGCCCCCCGTTCCGACGGCCGCCGTCGCCGCCGATGCCTTGTTCGATGGGGCGGGGAGGGCGTCGGGCGTGCTCGCGTCCCATGATGCCGACGCCGTCGAGACCCTGTCCCGCGCACGTGCGGCGATCGATCCCGAGGGGCGCGCGTCGCTTGTCTGGGAGGCCGTCTCGAGGGCGGGGGAGAGCGTGCGCATCATCCCCCTGGCCCATCCCGCGTATACGAAAATCGCCTCGGACCGCATCGGCGCGGCGACGGTCGATGCCTCCGGAATGATCGATCTTGGCACCGTTGACCTGCTGTGACGCGGGACGGGAAAAATAATCCAAACTTTTTGAAAAAAAGTCTTGCGCAGATTGAGGAA
Organism: uncultured Collinsella sp.; assembly: GCA_958443615.1. Taxonomy (GTDB): domain Bacteria; phylum Actinomycetota; class Coriobacteriia; order Coriobacteriales; family Coriobacteriaceae; genus Collinsella. The sequence goes on along the minus strand of CAUCLI010000026.1, from coordinate 9,296 downwards.
TGCGGGTTAATATACTCCCTGTTGCGAACGTCGGAGTGGCGGAATTGGCAGACGCGCTAGCTTGAGGTGCTAGTGACCGATTTTGGTCATGCGGGTTCAAGTCCCGCCTCCGACACCACGTGAACAGTACCCAAACCCTTCGGGGTTTGGGTTTTTTACTATCTATCGCACGCGGTCGTGCGATTGCGCGCGCCCGCGCCGCGTCGAGTCGGCGGGAGGTCGCGCATGGAACGCATGCACAACGAGGAATTGAGTGACGTCGCCCGGCTCGTCGAGGTGACGAGCGATGCCGTCGCCATCTGCGATGCGGATGGAACGGTCGCCCACGTCAACCGCCAGATGCTCTCCTTGGGGCAGATCGGCCGCGAGCAGATCGTTGGGACGGACATAAAGGACCTGCTCTACAGCATCTCGTTCGAGCGCTCCGTGGGCCATCGAGTGCCCTTCACGTCGGACGGCGAGGAGAACACCCTCATGCTCAAGCTCGCCGACGGCTCCTTCATTCCCGTCCGCGTCCGCGCCATCGAGCTCGCCGAGACGCGGCGCGCCTCAGACGCCCATGAGCATCGCTACGTCGTGGCCATCAGGAGCCTCGAGGAACAGTATGCGCACGACCGCAAGACGCAGCGCCTGCTCTCGGAGCTCCGGGCGGCGAACAAGCGCCTTTCGGGCACCCTGTCCGTCATCATGTCCACGGTGGGGTCCAACGACATGCCGACGCTTCTGGACACGGTGCTGAACCGCATGGCCGAGACGCTCGACGCCGCGGGCACGACCATCTACTTCGCGGAGAGCGGCGGCTTCAAGCTCCGCGGTGTGAGCCGTGCGCTCGCAGGCGAGTGCGTCCCCGGGTTCATCCCCTACGGTGCGGGCATAGCCACGCACGTCCTTCGGGAGCAGCGCGCATGCCGCATCTCGCTCGTGCCCGGCGACCCCGACGATCCGACCGTCCCCGGGTCCTTCTACGACCTGGACGCCCGCATCCGCCATAACGTCCGAAGCCAGGACATGCCCCCGTTCAAGACGCTCATCGCCGTCCCCGTCTACTTCGGGACGCAGGTGCTCGGCGTCGTCGAGCTCGGATGGACGCGCCCCTGCTCGCCGCGCGTGTCGGACGTCCGCGTTCTCGAGGTCATCTGCGACTACCTCTCCATCGAGCTGGTGGGCGTGGTGAGCTCCCTGAGGTCGGCGCGGACTGCGGGCCTCACCCGGTCGCTCACGCGCATCCGCGAGTCCCTGTACGCCGCGGGGTCGGATCCCGTGGCGGCATGGCGGGACATGATCGAGGAGGTCTGCGATCAGCTCTCATGCCGTCTCCTGCCCGTCTTGAACGACGTGGAGCGCGGCGTCTACGTGGTGGGGCTCGATGGTGGGGGGCATATCGACCTCCCATGCGGGGCGGACGAGATGTTCTTCTCGGTGACCGCCCCCGCCGCGCGCGTGGGCGCCGCCGCCCGTGCGGGCGCCTTCGGGTCCGACACGGGCCCTCTCGCGGTCACGGAGGACCCCAAGCAGATCAGGCTCGCCCGCGTCGACCGTATCACCTGGATCGGCGAGTGGCTCGAACGTCACGGCCTGCCGTGCCAAGGGGTCTTCATGGATAACGGGCCGAGCCCGGAGGAGGGGGCGTTCGTCGAGGACGCCGGCCCCTTCTCGACCGTGTTGCCGCCCCGTCGCTTCCTGTTGCTCCGCGACGGCTCTCAAGAGCCCGTCGACGATATGGAATTCGACTACCTCACGCACGTCGCCCATGATTTCGAGCTCATCATGGAGGGCGCCCTGCAGCAGAAGAGCGAGCGCCGGATCGCCCAGACGCTCCAGGCGGGCATGCGCAACGACCTCGGTTCCGTCCCGGGCCTCACGACCGATTCGCTCTATTCCTCAGCGACGCGCCAGGCGCTGGTCGGCGGCGATTTCTACACGCTCGTCCGCCTGCCCGACGATCGCGCCGTGATGATCTTGGGCGATGTGTCGGGCAAGGGCGTCGAGGCTGCCTCGATGTCGGCGCTCGTCAAGACGGCCCTCACGGCATACGCCTGGGAGGGGGCGAGTCCCGCGCGCATGGCGCGCTCGCTCAACCGCATGCTCATGAGCTTCTCGCGCGTCGAGACCTTCGTCACCGTGTTCATCGCCAAGATCGACATGCGCCATGGCCGCGCGACGTACTGCTCCGCGGGACATCCTCCGACGATTCTGCTCCGGGGCGACGGCGAGGGCGGTGTCGAGGGCGAGCTCCTGAGCGTCCAATCCGGCGTTGTGGGGGCGTTCTCGTCCATGGTGTACGAAAACGGCGCGTTCGCCTTCAATCCGGGCGACATCATCTTCATGTACACCGACGGCGCCATCGAGGCGCGCGACCGTTCGGGTGAGTTCTTCGGCGAGACGCGCCTGCGCGAGACGCTCTTGCGCTCGGCGCCCGATGGGATCGACGGGCTGTGCGCGCACGTGCTCTCCGAGCTCGATGCCTTCACGGATTCCGCGCTCGATGACGACATCGCCCTGGTGGCGCTCAGGATGGATGAGTAGCGGCACCGACGTCCGCCGCCGCCCATTGGCGAGGATCTGAGGTATCGCGCGTGGCGAATTGGGGAACCATACCAGCATGAATGAATGGAACGACATAGCGGTCATCGCGCCCGCGCGAGACATAGACATCGCGTCGGTGCCGCACCTGCGCAAGCAGGTCGATTCCCTGATCGACGGAGGGGTGCGGCGCATCCTGGTCAATTGCCAGAACGTGACGTTCATCGACTCAACGGGCCTCGCCTTCCTGTTGTCGCGTGCACGGGTGCTCTTGGCGCGCGAGGGGCTGCTGTCGCTCGTGAACGCCTCCGCCGACGTGGCGCGCTTCCTGCAGATCGCCCGCCTGATCGACTTCCTTCACGTCTCCACGGCCGAGCGTCCCGCGATCCCCGTCATATCGCCCGATATCCCGCCCCTGTGGAGCAAGAGCTTCGCCATCCGGCAAGGGGTGGAGCACCTCGCCGAATATCGGCACCGCATCGCGGAGCTGCTGGGCGCGCTGCCGATGACGCGCGAGGAGTGCTTCGACGTCGCCTTGGCGGCGGGGGAGGCGCTGTCCAACGCGTACGACCACGCCTGCGGCGGCGCGGGCGGCACCATGACCGTATACGCGTACCAGGACCGCGTGGTGATTGAGGTCCGCGATTGCGGATGCGGGTTCGAGATCGGCGATGGGGAGGAGCCGGTCGCGAGCGTTGAGCGCGGGAGGGGCATCAAGCTCATGCGCATGCTCGTCGACAGCGTCGATGTGCGCCGTCGTGCGGATGCGCCGGGCACCCAGGTGCGTTTGATCAAGTTGATCGGATAGGCAAAGATACGAAGACGGGCGCCTTCTGGGCGCCCGTTTTGCATGCATTGGAGGCGGCTCCCGGATTCGAACCGGGGGTAAAGGCTTTGCAGGCCTCTGCCTTACCACTTGGCCAAGCCGCCATGATATGAAAAGAGCCGATCTCTCAATCGGCTCCGCATGTGCGATGGAGCGGACAACGGGGCTCGAACCCGCGACCCCAACCTTGGCAAGGTTGTGCTCTACCAACTGAGCCATGTCCGCTTGCGAGGAAGTACTATACGCAATTGCGCGTCACTGCGCAAGGGGGCAATCTAAAAAACTGTCGGTCACGATGGCGCGCCGCCTGAATGGCCGATGCGGTGTCCGCGGCGAACGCCCCCGACCCGCGCCGCCGACCGCCTCAGATCGGGGCGTGATGCGGGGAGGCGGACGAGTCGAAAGCCGGGCGAGGGGCAGGGGAGGGGGATCGGAGAGGGGTTCTCCCCTTCAATCGCGGCGGACCCATGCGATCGGAGTGGGGATCTCGCCTCAATGGTGCTGTGAGCAGGCATTTCCCAACTTTCTCAAAATTTTTCAAAATTGTTGTTGCATCAGATTTTGACCTCGGCTATAGTTAATCCCGCGCTGAAGCGCACACCTGAGACGGGCGATTAGCTCAGGGGGAGAGCACTTCCCTGACACGGAAGGGGTCACAAGTTCAAATCTTGTATCGCCCACCACATGCGGACATGGCTCAGTTGGTAGAGCACAACCTTGCCAAGGTTGGGGTCGCGGGTTCGAGCCCCGTTGTCCGCTCCATCGCACATGCGGAGCCGATTGAGAGATCGGCTCTTTTCATATCATGGCGGCTTGGCCAAGTGGTAAGGCAGAGGCCTGCAAAGCCTTTACCCCCGGTTCGAATCCGGGCTTCGCCTCCATAGCATCGCAGACGGGCGCCCTTCGGGGCGTCCGTTTTGTTTTCGCGCCGCTCCGCTCGTTCGTATCCGTTGCCCGTGGGGCGTCGCCGTCCACTACATGTAGGGCCGCGAGCGTTCCCCCAGCATGCCGGGGGACCAGTTGGCAGACAATGGGCCGGATCACGCGGAGAAGTTGTGGACGCCCCGCTCGGCGCCTTCGCAACCGTTTTCGCATCCGCGCAGGTTGGGCCGTCGAACCTCCTCCCGGCACCGATCGCCGCTTTGCAAGTCCGAATGCGAGGCAAAAAACGCACATTGTCGTTGACCTGCTAAAACACAATATGTAGTGTCAGATATAAAAAGTGATACCAGATATTGAGCTGGAAATGGCCTATCATACTGGCATAGGCAATCAATGGGCCTCGGTTTGTCCGCACGCTGTCCTAACGTGTGGAACCGGGGCTTTCCCATCCGTATAGGTTTTGTCGCGTGAGGGTTTCATCGAGAGGTATTCGCGGAGGACGTCATGAAGATCATCAAGCGCAGCGGTTCCGAGGTCACCTTCGACCTCCAGAAGATCATCAACGCCATCAACGGCGCCAACAGCGAGGTCAAGAACGGCGAGCGCCTGACCGACCGTCAGGTCCGCTATGCCGCCGAGAACGTGGCCGACCGTTGCGCGGAAGCCGGCCACACCGTCTCCGTCGAGGAGATCCAGGACATGGTTGAGGACGAGCTCATGGCCCTCGACCGCTTCGAGGTCGCCCGCCGCTACATCATCTACCGGTACGTCCAGGGCCTCAAGCGTCAGAAGAACACCACGGACGACAAGATCTTGTCCCTCATCGAGTGCAACAACGAGGAGGTCAAGCAGGAGAACTCCAACAAGAACCCGACCGTCAACTCCGTGCAGCGCGACTACATGGCCGGTGAGGTCTCCAAGGACCTGACCCAGCGCGTCCTTCTCCCCGCGGAGATCGTCGAGGCGCACAACGAGGGCATCATCCACTTCCACGACTCCGATTACTTCGCCCAGCACATGCACAATTGCGACCTCGTCAACCTCGAGGACATGCTGCAGAACGGCACCGTGATCTCCGGCACGCTCATCGAGCGCCCGCATAGCTTCAGCACCGCTTGCAACATCGCCACGCAGATCATCGCCCAGGTCGCCTCATGCCAGTACGGCGGTCAGTCCATCTCGCTCACGCACCTCGCCCCGTTCGTCGAGGTGAGCCGTCAGAAGATCCGCCGCCAGGTCGAGGCCGAGCTCGTCGAGTTGGGCGTCGAGGCCCCCGAGGAGAAGGTCGCCGAGGTCGTGGAGACCCGCCTGCGCGACGAGATCCGCCGCGGCGTCCAGACCATCCAGTACCAGGTCGTCACCCTCATGACCACCAACGGCCAGGCCCCGTTCGTGACCGTGTTCATGTACCTCAACGAGGCGCGCAGCGAGGCCGAGAAGCGCGATCTGGCCATGATCATCGAGGAGACCCTGCGTCAGCGCTACGAGGGTGTGAAGAACGAGGCGGGCGTGTGGATCACCCCGGCGTTCCCCAAGCTCATCTACGTGCTCGAGGAGGACAACGTCCGCGAGGGCTCCGAGTACTTCTACCTGACCCAGCTCGCGGCCAAGTGCACCGCCAAGCGCATGGTGCCCGATTACATCTCCGAGAAGAAGATGCGCGAGTTCAAGCTCTCGAAGGGCGAGACCGAGGGCAATGGCGACTGCTACACCTGCATGGGGTGCCGCAGCTTCCTCACGCCCGACCGCTCCGGCAACGGTTACGACAACATCGCCCGCGCCAAGAACTACGAACCCGGCCGTCCCAAGTACTACGGCCGTTTCAACCAGGGCGTCGTGACCATCAACCTGCCCGACGTCGCGCTCTCCTCGCAGGGTGACATGGACAAGTTCTGGGAGATCTTCGATGAGCGCCTGGAGCTGTGTCATCGCGCCCTGCGCTGCCGCCACGAGCGCCTCCTGGGCACCCTGTCCGACGCCGCCCCAATCCTGTGGCAGTACGGCGCCCTGGCGCGCCTGGACAAGGGTGAGAAGATCGACAAACTGCTCTTCGGCGGCTATTCGACCATCAGCCTCGGCTATGCCGGCCTGTACGAGTGCGTGAAGTTCATGACGGGCGCCAGCCACACCGATGAGAAGGGCACGCCGTTCGCCATGGCGGTCATGCAGCGCATGAACGACAAGTGCAACGAGTGGAAGGCCGCCGAGGATATCGATTACTCCATCTACGGCACCCCGCTCGAGTCCACCACCTACAAGTTCTCCAAGTGCCTGCAGCGCCGTTTCGGCATCATCCCCGGCGTGACGGACAAGGGCTACATCACCAACAGCTACCACGTCCATGTGTCCGAGGAGATCGACGCGTTCGACAAGCTCAAGTTCGAGAGCCAGTTCCAGCGCCTGTCCCCGGGCGGCGCCATCTCCTACGTCGAGGTGCCCAACATGCAGGACAACCTCAAGGCCGTCATCCGCGTCATGCAGTACATCTACGACAACATCATGTACGCGGAGCTCAACACCAAGAGCGACTACTGCCAGGAGTGCGGCTACGACGGCGAGATCAAGATCGTCGAGGACGACGGTAAGCTGGTGTGGGAGTGCCCGCATTGCGGCAACCGCAACCAGGAGACGCTGAACGTCGCCCGCCGTACCTGCGGCTACATCGGCACGCAGTTCTGGAACCAGGGTCGCACCGAGGAGATTCGCGACCGCGTGCTGCATCTGTAGGGGAATCGGATGAACTACGCGGAGATCAAGCACTTTGATATCGCCAATGGGGAGGGCGTGCGCACGACGCTGTTTGTGAGCGGGTGCCGCCGTGGGTGTAAGAATTGCTTTAACGAGGTGGCGTGGAACTTCGCCGCGGGCAAGCCCTTCACGGCCGAGGTGGCCGACGAGATCATCGAGAGCCTGCGCCCCGATTACGTGGACGGGCTCACGCTGCTGGGCGGCGAGCCCATGGAGCCCGAGAACCAAGAGGGCCTGGTCGAGTTCGTGGAGCGCGTTCGCAAGGAGTTCCCGCGCGGCTGCGGCAAGACCATCTGGTGTTTTACGGGCGACACATGGGACCGCGAGCTCGTGGCGGGTGGGCGGCATCACACGGAGGTCACCGACCGCTTGCTCGCCTGCGTCGACGTGCTTGTCGATGGCCCGTTCGTGCAGAGTCTCCACGACATCACGCTGCGCTTCCGCGGTTCCTCGAATCAGCGTCTGATCGACATGCCCGCCACGCTCGCCTCACTCGCCGCGGGGGAGGCCCCCGCGGACGCCGTGCGCCTGTGGGGTGACGAGCGCGTCTACGCGACCCACGCGATGGATTAGGCGGGGGTTTATCCCGTGGTACCATATCGTTCAGATGAGATGCGATACGGCACGGTTGAAAGCTGGTAGAGATGGTCGATCAGGATAAGGCGCGCGAGGCGGTCAGGATGCTGCTCGAGGCTATCGGCGAGGATCCGTCCCGCGAGGGGCTCGTCGAGACCCCCGACCGAGTCGCCCGCATGTACGCCGAGCTGTGCGGGGGCATGGGACGGGACGCTTCCGAGCACCTGTCCAAGACCTTCTTCGTCTCCGGCGACGATCTCGTCATCGAGTGCGACATCACCTTCTATTCGCTGTGTGAGCACCATATGCTGCCGTTCTACGGCAAGGCCGCCATCGGCTACATCCCCGACGGACGCGTGGCGGGGCTGTCGAAGCTCGCGCGCACGGTCGAGGTGTTCGCCCGCCGCCTGCAGCTGCAGGAGCAGCTGACCGCGCAGGTCGCCGATGCCCTCATGGAAGAGCTCGGCTGCAAGGGTGCCATCGTGCTCATGGAGGCGGAGCACATGTGCATGACCATGCGGGGTGTGCAAAAACCCGGGACCCAGACCGTGACGCTCGCCCGGAGAGGGGCGTTTGCCGAAAATCCAGAGCTCGAAGCGAGATTTTTCCGTATGCTAGGTAGGTAGGGTTTCTTTATTCGCTGAGATGTGCGAGGCGGCGCGTTGACGGGGATGCCCGCGACGCGCCGCCTTATTTGCACGCATGACGGATTCCCGGTTGAAGAGGGGATGTATATGGGGGAGAGTTTGCCACTCATCGAGGTCGTCGATGAGATCGCCTCGACCAACGCCGAATTGAAGGAGCGCGGCCGCGCGGGCGCTCCGCATGGCTTCGCCCTGAGGGCCCGAACGCAGACGGCCGGCCGCGGCCAGCGCGCCCATACGTGGGTATCCCCCGAGGGGGGCCTCTACCTTTCCGTCCTGATCAGGCCCGATGTCTCGGCGACCGCCCTTCCCGCGCTTCCCGTCGCCTGCGCCATGGGCGCGATGGGCGTCCTGCGCGATATCGGCTGCCCGCGCGTGCGTCTGAAGTGGCCCAACGACATCGTGGTGGGCGGCCACAAGCTGGCGGGCGTGCTCACGGAGCTCGCCATGTCGGATGAGGGGGCGTTTGCCGTGTGCGGCATCGGCGTGAACATCGAGGTTCCCGAGATTCCCATATTCGACGGCGCCCTGGCGCCCCTGCCCGCGACCGGCCTCGTCGACGCGCTCGCACCCGGCGCGCCCCGCCCCACCCTCGATGAGCTCGCCGAGGCCCTCCGCCGCGGTATTCTCGAGTCCGTGGAGGGGTGGTCCGCCGCCGATCGCTGGAATCGCAAACACCCGAGCCCGGACGGCGCGTCGATGCAGACGTCGAGCGCGGAGGTCGAGCATTGGATCAAGGACCCCGTGCGCGGCGGCGCCGAGGGGCCCTTGGCGCCTCTCCTGGCGCCGTATAACGCTTGTTTGGCATTCGTGGGCGCACGGGTGAGGGTCATCTCGATCGAGGGCGAGGAACGGGCCCGTGGCCTCTTCCTGGGCGTCGATGGATACGGTCACGCGCTCGTCGCGCTCGATGACGGCGCCGTGGGCACGTACGATGCCGTGGACGTGTGCATACGCCCTGTGTAGCGACCCAAGGTGGAATCGAATGGGGCGCATGGCCCGCGGTGGAAGCGCCGCGGGCCATGCGCCCCTTCTCGCTGGATGCGGTCCCGAGGCATGCTCGACATGAAAAGGCGGGCGCCCGCGAAGGAGATGCG
>CAUCLI010000025.1 GCA_958443615.1 uncultured Collinsella sp. | reverse complement strand
AATGCGTACTTGCCGGGTCATAATCCACAAACACCGTGCGCCGTTCGCCTTTGCGGCTCGTTGAGCGTATCGCAATATCGGGATATCGAATCGAGTGCCTTGGCTTGCCCCTGCGGTCGCTCCCATCAAATACGCGAACCATCTCGTTGAAGGAAAGGTCCCCCAAATCAAAACCCCCGAGCCTCGCGGGCAGACAAAACATCATTCCCAACGCGCATTCTTTTGGAGACCTTGCATGATCGCGGACATGCCTTAGAGCCAAACGCGCCCGTTTGACCCCCTTGAGGCCATCGGATCTATCCAAGTACCTCGCTATCGAGCTTTGGCTTGCTATTGCGTGACCACCTTCCGAACGGAACACGACGCCGCCCAGCGCAAAGGAATCAAACCGAAAGTCCGAGCAGACGCACATGCCAAAATAAATCGCCGCCAGCGTATCGACCGTCTGGCAGATCTGTAAAAAGGCGAGCTCCGGGCAGCATACCAGCAGCTCTGCATCGCGGGCACGGCATGCAATGGGAATCAGGCTGCCGGGCGGAATGTCCTGGCTGCAACGATGCGGGCGAACCGCAGAACTTCGGCGGAGCGCGCCGTCGCCGATAACCAAAAAGTCAAGAGGACCCTCCAACCCAATGGTCCACCGCAGCTCTTCCACCACCTGGGAATCTGGAGCATCGGACGACGCCGGGACATCAAGATGCGGCGCATTGTTGCCCACACGTGGATCTCGGTGACTCAATAGCCAGTGAAGCGCAGAAAAATGAGAAAGCACGTAGGTTTTCATCCGATCATCCCCCATTGCCCGTGGATGACGGTCATTGTTCCCCAGTGATGCTGCAAAATTCCCTTGAAATAAATGCAGTGTTGCGAGGGCGCAATCCAACGGCACTGCATCCAGCTGCGACCTGCGGAAACAATACAATGGACCCGTCTTAGATATGTCACCATTGTTCTACACATTTACTGCAAGGGATTTTTGCAACAAGTCGTATGAAGGCAAGGAAACTACAAGCAACCCCAGCGCACGGCCAATTCATGGAAATAGTGATACGCAAGCTCTTTCGCCACATACGTCCTAATCCACGATCCGTTATCGAAGTGGTCGTCCCTAATCTGATAACCCAAAATCGAAACTAGCTGATGGTCGCTCAGGTTCGAAAGCTCCTTCTTGGACGCCTTCCTGTTCGCTATATCTTCTTTTCCAATCGATCGATATGTGACACTATAGTCGACGGGGACAAATCCCCCTTGATAGGCCAATTCCAACAATTCATTCAAGCTGCATTCAAGACCATAGGAATCATCCTGCTGCGGGTCATAGAAAATGAAGTTGGAACACCACTCTTTCTTCTCCTGTGTCGACTCGATATCCTCAAGTGCCTCATGGATCTCCACAAGCGCCTTGCGCGAGTAAGCAGCCTTTACATAGCGAATGGGATTTGTGCTCCCCTGCGCATACAGTCCCGAAACACCCTTTCCAACATAGCGGTCCCTAATTCGAGAATCAGCAACATGCCCCACGAACTCCATGCGATGAGTTGAATCGGCTTGACCCACTGTGCGAGTCGCGCACATGCTGGAGCCCGCCGGCAATCAAGCCGCAATCTCATAGGCCTCAAGAACCATTCCGTCGTAAACCGCCAGAGCGAGATGGATTCCCTCGATCTTGCTTTTGTCCACACGCCAAAATCCTCGCGTCACCTCATACAGCTCAAAATCGGACATGCCGTTTCGATACAACTGGTTGACCTTGACCAAAACCGCATCTTCGAGAAAATCGCGCTCGGTCAGTTCGCCGTGATCAAACCTCGCGTCGAGCTCCGAAACCTCTATCCGCCCGTATAGGCTCGATTCGTGACCAGCCTGTTTATTTGTCAGATTTTTCAGCCCAAGCAAATCGATTGCCGCAGCCTCGACTTTAAATGCGGTCTTCTCATCAAGGCCAAAAGCCAAAATCTCAATGAGAGGATGACCGCCACGTGCATGTATCTCGGCGATCTTGCGCGTCTTCGCGCTTTCGGAACCCTCATGCAAATGCGCAAAAGCCCTGTTGGCTTTTCCTTTACCGACATAAAAGGGAACTTTGGTCACGGGGTCTGAATATAGATATACGTAATAACCGAGAGCATCGATTGTTTTTGGAGAAAACTTATCCACCCTAAACTCGATCCATTCGAAAAACAGCAACCAGGAGCAGCAAACTACGGCAAGTGATTGCAGACCGCGACAAACGACTTGCGGGCAATAGCGGGCAGCTTTGAAACGCGCCGGTTTGCCCATGTCGATTTGGCGGAGCCCGTCAAACTAGATTCACGTTGAAAACATTGAAAAATCCTTGGTGCCTAAAGTAGCAGAATGCTCGCATGCGAGCACACGCGAGCATTCTGAGCCTTGACTTGTGGGGCGATTTGCAACGCCTAGTTGTAGCTCACCGTCTGCTGGGAGTCCTTGACCACGACGTCGTGGGCGCCTCCCTCGACGATGGAGGTGGCGGACACGAGCGTGAGACGGGCCTTGTCCTGCAGCTCGGGGATGGAGAGCGCGCCGCAGTTGCACATGGTGGACTTGACCTTGTACAGGGTGCCGTTCACGCCGTCCTTGAGGGAGCCGGCGTAGGGCACGTAGGAGTCGACGCCCTCGACGAAGGAGAGCTTCTGGGCGCCGCCCAGGTCGTAGCGCTGCCAGTTGCGGGCGCGCGCGGAACCCTCGCCCCAGTACTCCTTCATGTACTGGCCGTTGACGTTCACGCGGGAGGTCGGGGACTCGTCGAAGCGGGCGAAGTAGCGGCCGAGCATGAGGAAGTCGGCGCCCATGGCGAGCGCCAGGGTCATGTGGTAGTCATAGACGATGCCGCCGTCGGAGCAGACGGGCACGTAGACACCGGTCTCCTCGAAGTACTCGTCGCGGGCGCGGCAGACGTCGATCAGCGCGGTGGCCTGACCGCGGCCGATGCCCTTGGTCTCGCGGGTGATGCAGATGGAGCCGCCGCCGATGCCGACCTTGATGAAGTCGGCGCCGCAATCGGCGAGGAAGCGGAAGCCGTCGGCGTCGACGACGTTGCCCGCACCGACCTTGACGGAGTCGCCGTAGTTGGCGCGGATCCACTCGATGGTGCGCTTCTGCCACTCGGAGTAACCCTCGGAGGAGTCGATGCACAGCACGTCGGCGCCGGCCTCGACGAGCAGCGGCACGCGCTCGGCGTAGTCGCGGGTGTTGATACCCGCGCCGACCATGTAGCGCTTGTTGGCGTCGAGCAGCTCGTTGGGGTTGGTCTTATGGGAGTCGTAGTCCTTGCGGAAGACGATGCCGACCAGGTGGTCGTTGTCATCCACGACGGGCAGGGCGTTGAGCTTCTTGTCCCAGATGAGGTCGTTGGCATCCTTCAAGGTGATGTCCCTGTCGCCCACGATGAGCTCGGCGCGGGGCGTCATGAACTCGGCGACCTTCTTGGAGTGGTCGTCGCGGCTGGGGCGGTAATCGCGGCTGGTGACGATGCCGAGGAGCTTGCCGCGGGGCGTGCCGTCGTCGGTGACGGGCATGGTGGAATGGCCGGTGCGCTCCTTGAGCTCGATGACCTGCTCCATGGTCATATCGGGCGTGAGGGTGGAGTCGGACTCGACGAAGCCCGCCTTGTGGTCCTTCACGGCCTTGACCATGGCCGCCTCGGACTCGGGGGTCTGGGAGCCGTAGATGAAGGAGATACCGCCCTCGGTGGCCAGGGCGACGCCCATGTCGACGCCGGAGACGGACTGCATGATGGCGGAGACCATCGGGATATTCAAGGTGATCTCGGGCTCCTCGCCGCGCTTGAAACGGGTCAGCGGGGTCTTGAGGGAGACGTTCGTGGGGATGCACTCGGAGGAAGAGTAACCCGGCACCAGCAGGTACTCGGAAAAGGTATGGGACTCACCAGGGAAAAACGTTGCCATGTCGCTCCTTCGACTCACTGCTACCGACGAGGCGGCGACCTTCGCGCCGCCGCGCCTTTGGCGCCCAATATAAGTGGTGGGTATTGTATCGCAGACCCGCTGTTACAATGACTGTCGTTGCAAGACTTCAAAGGGTCTGCCCATTCTCAGCCCAATTTGAGAACGCCATCGCTTCGGGGGGATCACGCGCCTCCTGAGCCATCGGCATTTCACGCTTGGAGTTCCCATGCCCCTGACCGCACACGCCCGCCTCACCATCTCCGATGACGCACGGGACCTACCCGGCGCCTTCGGCGGCGGCTGCGCCTCCCTGCTCGAGGGAGTCGCCGCCGAAGGCTCGCTCAACCGGGCGGCGAAACGCATGGGCATGGCCTATTCAAAGGCATGGCGAATCGTGCGCGAAGCGGAGGACCACTTGGGCTGCGAGCTGCTCTCGCGCGATGGCGCCCGCGGGTCGCGCCTGACGCCCGAAGGTGAAGGCGCACTCGGAGCCTACCGCGAGCTTCAGGCGGAGATCGACGCGCTCGTCGAAAGGCGTCTGCCGGAGCTCTTCTCGCGGTAAGCCGGCGTTGTCGGCGCGAGGCCGCCGAGGCGGCAAATGCCTCACACGAAATATAAACGGCCCTTCGCGCATCAGAGACGCGATGACCTGATGACCTACAGGCCGAGAAACGCATTGAGCCCGATGCCGATGAGAACGACGCCACCGGCGATCTCGGCGCGGGGTCCGAACCGCTCCCCCAGCCTGCGGCCCACCGCCAGCACGAGCAGGCAGCACAGCAGCGTCGTCACCCCGATCATGCCGCAATACAAGACGACGTCCTTGCCCTCGGCGGCGAAGCTCACACCCACGACGAACACGTCGATCGCGGTCGCGACCGCCTCCATCCCGATCATCGCCCAGGTCAGGCGAGCGGCGGGACACGCCTCGGGTTCACGGAGCTCGCGAACTGCCTCCATGATCATCTTGCCGCCGACGAAAGCGAGGATGACGAGGGAAACGACCCCGGCGTACCTCTCGATATACTCGGCGATGAGGGTGCCGCCGAGGTAGCCGAGGATGGGCATGCCCATCTGGAACACGGCGAACGCGATGGGCATGCCGAGCTTCCTCGACAGTGGCATGTCTGGCTCGCACAGGCTGTTGGACAACGTAACTGCCATGGCGTCCATGGCAAGGGCGATGCCGAGGACCGTCGCCTCGATAAGGGGCGCTGGGGTGATGGCCGTCATGAATAATCTCCGTAGTGCGTCGGCGGACGTTTGGGAAGCGGAAATTGGTAGCACAACTGTAAAAAACTTCGCGAATCTGAGAAGTTTTATCGACTTGTGCTACCAATTGGATCAAATGGTCAGATGGCAAAATGGTCAAATGGCAAACATGCGCGGGATCTGGCTACGGCCCGCATTCAGTCGGTCGCATGTCACGTTTGCCTGATCGAATGCCGCGCACGCCTGGTTGAGCGCGTCCTTTGCCCCATCTCATCCAACGACCCTACGGCTCAGGCGGATTGCAAAACCAGCGCATCGCCTGATCGAGGTCATCGGCGATCATGAGGGGGTTGTCGAGGCCGGCGAAGACGCGAATCGCGCTCCCGCGCGCACCGTCGCGGGCATGGAGACGCGTGCGAGATCCCCCCGCTGGGAATGCCCGGCCATTGAGCGCGCAACGCGCGATGAACTCATCCGCGGTGATCCCTCGAACCGAGGGGAGCTCGAAATCGACGGCGGGGCCGAACCCGTGCATGAGGACCCGAGTCGCCATATCGTGATCGGGGTGCGAGGACAAGCCGGGATAGGAGACCGAGGCGAGGCACTCGCAGCAGGAAAGGTATTCCGCCAGCGCACGGGCATGGTCGAAATGGCGCTGCATGCGCATGGCGGAGGTGTCGAGACCTTCCGCGATCGCCGTCAGGTCATCCGGATCGATAAGGTCACCGGCGATGGAAATCTCCCGGCGCGAGGATACCGCGACGACTTTGCGACCCAAGCGCCCCGCGGCGATGCGATCGAGCGCCTCGAGCTGCACATCGGCTCCAAGGTCGAGCGCGCGGCAACCAAAGTGGGACGGGACCGTGATGTCGGCGAACAACAAGCCCCCCGCGCGATGGACCTCATCCGCGACCGACTTCGCGTCCGGGACGCGCAGGCCTTTGTCGCCGATCATGTCAATCGCCGCGCCATGGGGACTCATGACGCGGCGGGACGAGCAGATGTCTGTCACATGGTCGGCATACACGAAGACGGCGTGTTCGGCAAAGGCCAGCCGTGCATATCGAGCCTCGAGCTCTAGCTGGGTCGTCACCGCCAAAACCGCCTTTCGCGAAAGAACGCCAAGTGAGAATTCAGTATACCTCAAAGCCCCATGCGGAAACGGGCGCCGGACGTGCGCAGCCCGTCCGGCGCCCGTTCGACGCGGTTTGCGACCCGATCGCTTACGCGCGGGCGCGGGTCTCCTCGACGACCTTGGCGATGAACTCATCCACGCCCATGGGGACGGTCTCGTTCGTGCGGTCGCGGACGGAGATGTTGCCGGCCTCGACCTCCTTCTCGCCCAGGATGAGCATGTAGGGCACGCGATCGACACCGCGGGCCTCGCGAATCTTATAGCCGATCTTCTCGTCGCGGTCGTCGCACACGACGCGGATGCCGGCGGCCTCGAGCTGCTCGGTGACCTTGTGCGCGTAATCGCGGCTCTTCTCGGAGACGGGCAGGACCTTGACCTGCATCGGGGCGAGCCACACGGGGAACTTACCGGCGAAATGCTCGATCAGGATGCCGATGAAACGCTCGATGGAGCCGAAGCAGACGCGATGGAGCATGATGGGGCGCTTCTTCTCGCCGTCGGCGTCGACGTAGGTGAGATCGAAGTTCTGCGGCATCTGGAAGTCCAGCTGCACGGTACCGCACTGCCAGGTGCGACCGAGGGAGTCCTCCAGGTGGAAGTCGATCTTGGGGCCGTAGAAGGCACCGTCGCCCTCGTTGACGACGTAATCCATGCCGAGCTTATCCAGGGCGACCTTGAGACCCTCCTCGGCGGCGGCCCAATCCTCATCGGAGCCCATGGAGTCCTCGGGGCGCGTGGACAGCTCGACGTGGTATTTGAAGCCGAACTTCTGGTACACGGAGTCGATCAGACGGACCACGCCCACGATCTCGTCGGTGAGCTGCTCGGGCGTGACGAACAGATGGGCGTCGTCCTGGTTGAAGCAGCGGACGCGGAACAGGCCGTGAAGAGCGCCGCGGAGCTCATGGCGATGGACCAGGCCGATCTCACCGGCGCGGATGGGCAGCTCGCGATAGCTGTGCGGCTTTGAGCTGTACACGAGGACACCGCCGGGGCAGTTCATCGGCTTGATGCAGTACTCCTCCTCGTCGATCATCGTGGAGTACATGTTGTCCTTGTAATGATCCCAGTGGCCGGAGGTGAGCCACAGCTGCTTGTTCATGATCTGGGGCGTGGAGATCTCGACGTAGCCGGCCTTGTGATGAATCTCGCGCCAGTAGTCGAGCAGCGTGTTCTTGAGGATCATGCCGTTGGGCAGGAAGAACGGGAAGCCGGGGGCCTCGTCGCGCATCATGAACAGGTCCATCTCGCGGCCGATGCGACGGTGGTCGCGCTTCTTGGCCTCCTCGAGGAAGGTGAGATGGGCCTCGAGCTCATCCTTGGTGGCGAAGGCGGTTCCGTTGATGCGGGTGAGCATCTTGTTCTTGGCGTCGTTCTTCCAATAGGCGCCGGACACGCCGGTGAGCTTGAATGCCTTGAGGGCCTTGGTGTAGGTGAGGTGCGGGCCGACGCACATGTCGATGTAATCGCCCTGCTGGTAGAAGGTGATACGGGCATCGTCGGCGAGGTCGCCGATGTGCTCGACCTTGTACTTCTCGCCGCGCTCCTCCATGAGGGCGATGGCCTGGTCGCGGGGCAGCTCGAAGACCTGGAACTTGAGGTTCTCCTTGACGATCTTCTTCATCTCGGCCTCGATGGCGGGCAGATCGTCCTCGGAGATCTTCTCATCTACCAGGTCGACATCGTAGTAGAAGCCGTTATCGGTCGCGGGGCCGTAGGCGAAGTCGGCCTCGGGGTACAGGCGCTTGATGGCCTGGGCCATGATGTGGGCGGCGGAATGGCGGATGACGTGCTGGGCCTCTTCGGCCTCCACCTCTGCCACGGAGCCGTCGTTGTACAGTGCCTTCATATCTAAACCTTCCTTTGAGGTGCATTACCGCGGTAACTTGTTAAGTGTAACGGTTTTACGGGGCGATAGGGCCCAAACGAGCGCACCCGCCATCCTCGAGCGAATGACGGGTGCGATGCGGCGCGCCAAATCGGACCCCGCGCGTCACGCGGGGCGCTCACGCGCCTATTGGATGTGAGTTCGGCAGAAGGGGCAGACCTTCCAATGGGCCTCGAGGGGCTTCTTGCAGGTGGGGCAGACGTTGCGGACCTGCGTGTTGCACACCGGGCACACGATGAAGTCCTTCTCGATGGTGGTGCCGCAATTCGGGCAGCTGCCGTACTGGGCGAGCTGGCGCTCGCGCAGGGCCATGTCGAGCTCCTGCTCCTCGCGATCGGCGGCGAGCATCGCCGGGCGCATCACGATATAGGCCATCAGCCCGACGAAGGGAATGAGGGCGAGAAGACCCCATGCCCAAAACGCCTGGACGCCGCGACGCTTGGCGTCGATGAACACGTAGACGACGGACAACAGGTAGAGGGCGACCACGAATGCGATGAAGCCGTAC
Organism: uncultured Collinsella sp.; assembly: GCA_958443615.1. GTDB lineage: Bacteria > Actinomycetota > Coriobacteriia > Coriobacteriales > Coriobacteriaceae > Collinsella. Next base: position 9,150 of record CAUCLI010000025.1, on the reverse strand, counting down.
ACGGCGAACATCAGCTGGGGCGACATGAGCTCCTCGATGTACTTGGACATGCTTGATACCTTTCAGCCGCTTGCAGTCATGCAAAGCTGTTCATAATCGCCCGATATTGTATACCACCCACCGCCCCATCGGAAAACGGCGCATGGCGAGCACGTGAACGACACAGGGCGGCTCCGCGGGCGAAGGCGGACCCGCGGGCGATCGGCCGTTTGCGGGACGAGCCGGCCGCTCGCCCGATTCGATGTGGAACAGATAAGCGACAGGCGTAGCATAGCTAATTGACACTTTGTCTACAGCACCTCGACCGCCGGGCGGCAGATGCCCGACCATATGCTCAGACGGGAGCGGCACCATGCAAGCAAGGTACGACATCGCCATCGTGGGCGCGGGCATCACGGGCTGCGCCATCGCGCGGCAGCTCTCGCGCTTCGACAAGTCGATCTGCCTCATCGAGGCGACCGACGACATCGCGCTCGGGGCGTCGAAGGCGAACGGCGGCCTGGTCCACGCCGGGTACGACCCCTCCCCCGGGACGGTCAAGGCCCAGGTGAACGCCCGCGGCTGCGAGCTCTACGGCAAATGGTCCGAGGAACTCGGGTTCCTGTTCCGCCGCACGGGGTCGCTCGTGCTCGGGTTCGGAGACGATGACCTCGCCACACTCGAGCGTCTGCGCGAGAACGGCATGGCCAACGGTGTACCGCAACTCGAGATCGTCGGGGCGGAGCGGATCGGCGAGCTCGAACCCCGCGCGAATCCCGAGGCGACTTGCGCGCTGTGGTGCCCCTCGACCGGCTACGTCGACCCCTTCGAGGTCGCCATCGCCGCCGCGGAGAACGCCGTCGCCAACGGCGTCTCCTTCATGCGCGGCGCACCCGTCGAGAAGATCGAGCGCCCCGAGGGCGGGGGCTTCATCCTCTCGACCCCCAAGGGCGACGTCTCCTGCCAGATCCTGATCAACGCCGCGGGCAATGGGGCGGGCGAGATCTCGCGCATGGCGGGCGGCGAGGAGCTCCGCATGGTATGGCGCCAGGGCAACATCGCCGTTCTCGACAAGGAGCCGCGCGGCATCATGCCCCTCTACCCCGTCCCCACCCCCGTTTCCAAGGGCGTCATCGTCACGGGCACGGTCCATAACAACACCGTGATCACCGCCACCGCCGAGATACGCGACCCGGGCGACGCCGATACCTATGCGGCGGATGTCGAGGCGCTGCTCTCCGGCGCCCGCAAGCTCGTGCCGAACCTCGACACACGCCGGGTCGTGCGCACGTTCGCGGGCGGCCGCGCCGTCATCGAGGGGACGAACGACTTCCTCATCGCGCGCTCCGAGCTCGCAGAAGGCCTGTTCCAAGCCGCCGGCATCCAGTCACCCGGCGTCGCGAGCGCCCCGGCCGTGGCGGAGCGCATGGAGCAGCTCCTGCGCGAAGCGGGGGTCGATCTGGTCGAGCGCGGCGACTGGGACCCCGTCCGTCGCGCGCCCGTTGACTTCGACCTCGCGAACTTGGAGCGCAAGGCCGAGCTCATCGCCTCCGACCCCGCCTGGGGCCGCATCGTCTGCCGATGCGAGACCGTGCCCGAGGCGGAGATCGTCGCCGCGATCCGCCGTAATCCCGGTGCCGTCTCCGTCGAGGGCGTGAAACGCCGGTGCCGCGCAGGCATGGGCCGCTGCCAGGGCGGCTTCTGCCAGAGCCGCGTGCTCGAGATCCTCGCCCGCGAACTCGGCCGGGACCCGTCCGAGATTCCCTTGGAGGACACCGGCTCGTGGATCGTCGATGGCGAGCTCAAGACCCCGACCGATCTTCCCGCATACGAGGAGGCCCTCTAACATGGCAGAGATCTTGGAACGCGACTATGACGTCGTCGTCATCGGCGGCGGCCCGGCGGGCATGGGCGCGGCCCTTTCCGCCCGCGATGCCGGCGCCGGCGTCATCATCGTCGAGCGCAACGAGCACCTCGGCGGCATCCTGCGCCAGTGCATCCACCCCGGCTTCGGCCTCACCCATTTCAAAGAGGAGCTCACCGGGCCGGAGTACGCCCAGCGCTTCATCAACCAGGTGCGAGAGGCAGACATCGACGTCATGCTCGGCAGCATGGTCTTGGGCATCGATGAGCGGGGGCGCGATGGGTCCTTTTCGGGATCAAGCCACCCCGGGCACGCCGTCACCGTCATGGGGCAAGACGGCATGTCCATTTTGAGATGCCGCTCCGTCGTCCTCGCCATGGGCTGCCGCGAGCGCACGCGCTCCGAGATCAAGATCCCCGGCAGCCGCCCCGCCGGCGTGTACACCGCAGGGCTCGCCCAGCGCTACATCAACATCGAGAACCTCCGCCCCGGCCACCGGGTGGTCATCCTCGGCTCCGGAGATATCGGCCTCATCATGGCACGGCGCTGCGCTCTCGAGGGGCTCGAGGTCGAAGGCGTCTACGAGCTCATGCCCTACGCCAACGGCCTCCATCGCAACGTGAAGAACTGCCTCGACGACTTCGGCATCCCGCTGCACCTGTCCACAACCGTCACACGCGTCATCGGGAAGTCCCGCGTCGAGGCCGTCGAGGTCTCTCAGGTGGGGGCCGACCTCTCCCCCATCCCGGGCACCGAGCGTGTCATCCCCTGCGACACGCTGCTTCTCTCCGTCGGCCTGATCCCCGAAAACGAGATCGCCCGTGCCGCCGGCGTGGAGCTCGACCCGCGCACGCGCGGCGCGCGCGTCGACCAGGACCTCCAGACCAGCGTTGAGGGCATCTTCTCCTGCGGCAACGTCCTGCACGTCCATGACCTCGCGGACAATGTCACCGCCGAGGCCGCCCGCGCGGGGCGCGCCGCCGCGATGCACGCGCTCCGGCCCGAGTCGCGCACCGGCGCCGGCGAGTCGATCTCGGTCGAGCCGGGCGGCATGGCCGGATACGTCGTGCCCGCGCGCGTCACCCGCACCGGCAACGCAAAGCTCTTCTTCCGCGTGCGCAGGCCGCTTGAGAACGCCGCGCTCGTACTCCACGACGGCGATGAGGTCCTGTTCCGCGGCAAGGCGCGCGCCTACAAACCCAGCATCATGGAATCCGCGCCGCTCACCGCCAAGATGCTCGCCGATGTCGAGGCCGGCGGAACCGTGACCCTGTCGATCGAACCCGTTGAAGGGGCGTGATGACCCATGTCCGCAATCGAGACCTTTCATTGCACGACCTGCCCGTCCGAGTGCCTCCTCACCGTCGCGGTCGAAGAGGGCGCCGACGGGACGCTGGCCGTCCAGTCGGTTTCCGGAAACCGCTGCCAGCGTGGAAAACGCTTCGCGGAGCAGGAGGTCGTGTGCCCCATGCGCATCCTTTCGAGCACCGTCGTGGTAATGGGGGGAGACGAGCGCCTCGTCCCCGTGCGCACGGCGGCGCCCATCCCCCGCTCCCTCCACACCCGAGCGATGGAGCAGATCCGGCGGCTCGCCGTCTCGGCGCCCGTCAACATGGGCGATGTCGTTGCGGCCGATCTCCTCGGCACCGGCGTCGACCTGATCGCGAGCCTTGACGTCGAGGCCCGCTGACGCCCTCATCCCACGCACCACGCGACCCGTTGAGGCAACCCTTAAGCTCAACCATAGCTTGAGGGTTGCCTTATACTTATGCCGTTCTCGATGTAAAGGCGGTTATCCATGGCACGCGCCATCTCAAACGGCAACAGGTGCACGAAGGCCCGGGCGGCTTGCGTCGCCGGACTCATCAGCGCGCTCGCGCTCGGCGGCGCGCCCACGCTCGCGCTCGACCCCGTGCCCGCCCACGCGGCGACGGCGAGGACGCGTTCGGAGCTCGCATCCCTGCAAAGCGAGGTTTCCCGAGCGGCGGCCACGTACTCGGAGGCGACCGGGCGCGCGGTGGAGCTGAACGAGCAGGTCGGGGCGGCGGCCGACGAGATCCTGTGCATCGAGCAGGAACTCATGCCCCGGGTCCAGAGCAGAGCGGCCCAGGCGGCCCGCGAGCTGTATAAGACCCATGCCTCGAACGGCGGCGTGATCGGCATGCTGCTCAACGCCGGGTCGTTCGCGGACTTCCTCAGCATGACCAAGTACCTCGGAACCGTCCAGGATGCCAACATCTCGGCACTCGACGACCTCCATGCCCTCGAAGACGAGCTCAACGCAAAACTCGAGGAGCTGAGCGCGGCCAAGGACGAGGTCGATTATGAGCTCGCCCGGGCGCGCGAGGCGCTCGGGACCGCGCAGTCCGCCGCCGCGAAGATCCAGTCCAAGGCGGACGCCGAGGACGCCGTCGAGGCGGAGATCGCACGCCAGGCGGCCGCGCAAGCCGAGCAGCTTCAGCAACAGCAAAATGCCGCCCAGGGAAACCAGGCCGAGCCGGAAAGCGATCGGCAAGAATCCGCCCAACCCGCGCCGTCACCCGGGGACTCCGGCGAAACTGCCCCCGAGCCCGATTCGGGCACCGGGCAGACGACCACCCCCACTCCCCCGGCGGTCACCTGGAAAACCGGCGTCGCGTCTTATTACGGTATCGGCGACGGCTTCATGGGCGGCACGACCGCCAACGGCGAGACGGTGACGGAGACGTCGATGGGCATCGCCATGCTCGACGTCCCCTTCGGGACACGCGTCGAGATCCGATATGGCGGCAGGTCCGTCATCGCCTATGTCAACGACCGCGGCCCCTACGTCCACGGCCGCGTCATCGATATGCAGCCCGCCGTCGCGCGGGCCCTGAACTTCCTGAGCGTGGGCGTCGGAACCGTGCAGTATCGATTCCTCTAAGCCGAGCGCCCGCACCAAGCCCCTCATGCGACAAAATCGCCGTGGGCGCCAACTCAGCGCCCACGGCGATTCACTCGACGGGTCACATGCCATGGGGCCATCGCCCCGTCGGCGAGGCGGGTCAACCCCGTAGCAGTCCGGCGACCTCGCCGGCAAGCGTGATGGTGCCCGCGGCGACGAACGGTTCCCGGGATGCGACGCAGGCCTCCACGGCGCCGGGGACCGTCTCACACACCGCGACCACGTCCTCGCGCGGGCGGCCGAGCGCCTCGAGCTTCCCATACACCAGCTCCGCGAGCTCGGCGGCGGGAAGCGCGCGATCGCTCGACGTGGCGCTCACCATGATGCGCGGAAACTCCGGAACGAGCACGTCGATGATTCCCGCGACATCCTTGTCGGAGAGGGCCGCGACGAGCAGGAGCGGCCTGCGGTCGCGGTCCGGCTCGACCTCCCTCACGGCGGAGATGAAATTCTCGCAACTCTGCGGATTGTGGCACGCATCGACCAAGATGAGGGGATCGGCCCGCACGACATCGAACCGACCTGGAATCGGGCATGAATCGAGCGAGCGCTCGAGTCGCTCGGCATCCAGATCCCGACCGAGGTACCCCTCGGCGAGCGCGATCGCGCAGGCGGCGTTCTGGGGTTGATATGCGGGCTTGTGCATCGACACGTTGTAAGCCGCGTGCGCGGTGACGGTGCCGAAGGAGACGATGCCGCCGATGCGGTCGGGAAATCCCGTCGTCTCATGGGAGACGACCCAAGGTTCGACCCCGCATTCCGCACAGCGCGCGTCCATCACCTGCTGAACCGACTCCTCGTGAGTCCCCTCGCCGAGGACCACCATGCGCCCGGGCTTGATGACGGCGGCCTTCTCGGCCGCGATCTGGGCGAGCGTATCGCCGAGGATGTGGGTGTGATCGAGCCCGATGCCGGTGATCGCGACGGCGACGGGATCCGTGGCGGAAGTGGCGTCCCAACGCCCACCGAGCCCGACCTCGAGAACCGCCGCATCGACGCCGGCCTCGGCGAAGACGACCATCGCGGCGGCGGTGAGCAGGTCGAAGGGGGTGATGGTGTACGTCGGGTCGCCCGATGCGATGCGGCGGGCGTTCACCCTTCGCCCGGCTTCCGCTGCGGCGGAGACGCCATGGGCGAACTCGGACGGGCTCACGACGGACCCGGACACCTCCATGCGCTCCTCGTAACGGACGAGCTGCGGAGACGTGTAGAGGGCGGTGCGCACGCCCTCGCCATTGAGGATGGCGGCCGTGAACCTGGTCGTAGAGGTCTTCCCGTTCGTGCCCGCGACCTGGATGCAATCGAAATGGCGATCGGGACGCCCGAGCTCGTCGAGCATATCGACGACCGTCTCGAGCAAGGGGCCCGCCTCCCCGGCGATCTTACCGGTATCCGCCGCGATGGAAACGGCGTCCCCGTATGCGAGCTCCTCGAATTCGAATGGGACCGCATAGCTTCCCCCGCGCCTCATCGGCACCCCCCTATTCACGGCCGTCGCGGCCGTACACGAACCAATACGCGGCGGCGATCGCCACGCCGCCGACGATGTTGCCGATCGTCACGAACAACAGGTTGGAGAGCATGCCGCCGAGCGGGATCGCCGGAGCGGCGCACATGCCCTGAGCGGCGACGCCCAAGGGCAGGAAGAACATGTTGGCGACGGAATGCTCGAAGCCCAGCACGACGAAGGACACGACGGGCAGGATCGTGGCGGCCAGTTTGTCGCAGACCGTCTTGCCCGCACTGCCCATCCAGACGCCCAGGCAGACGAGGACGTTGCACAGCACGCCGCGGGCGAACGCCACGACCGGGCCGAGCGACGCCTTCGACTGAGCGACGGAGTACGCGAGCTCGCCGACCGCGCCTCCCTGAAGGGAGAGGAACCCCGAGGCGAGCAACAAGCCCACGATCATCAGCGCGCCGACCGCGTTGCCCGCATACACGATCGCCCATTTGCGGATCATCCGCACGAGCGGGTAACGACCGTCAAGCGCGCCGATGAGCATGAGGCAGTTGCCGGTGAACAATTCGGCACCGGCGACCAAAACGAGGAAAAGGCCGAGGCAGAACGCCAAACCGCCCAAGATGAGGGAGACGGAGGGGGCCAAGCTGTCATCGGAGCGCACCATGAGCATGAACGAGGCCCCCAGAGCCACGAACGAACCGGCGAGTATCGCCAAGACGAATGCCCTGCCGCGCGTGAGACGGGTTTTCGCGAACCCGATGTGCACGAACGCCTCTTGCGTTTTCGCCGGCGGGAGCATCACCGCCCCGGTCTCGGAATCTGCCATTTCCTCCCTCTTCCCCCATGCCCATCGCAGGATGAACCCCGCCGCGGGCCGCGACGGGGTTCAGGTGGCCATGCCGTCGGTTACTCGAAATCAGCGAGCTGCGCCTTGATGGCGGCAATGGTCTCGGCGAGCTCCGCTGCGCGCTCGCGCTTCTTTGCCACGACCTCAGGCGCCGCCTTGGCGATGAAGCCCTCGTTGCCCAGCGTGCGCTCGGCGGCGGCGAGCTCTTTCTCGGCGGCGGCGAGATCCTTCTCCATGCGGGCGCGCTCGGCCTCGAAGTCGACGAGGTCGCCCATGACGACGTAAGCGTCGAAGTCCGGGCCGGCGAGGGCGATGGCCTTCTCCGGCTTCTGGAACTCCTCCGCCATATAGACGCCGAGTCCGCTCACGTTCGCCAGGCCGCGGATGAAGTCCGCCATGCCGGCGATGGCCTCGGCCACCTCGGCGTTGGCGGCCTTGATCTCGCAGCGAAGCTCCTGCTTGGGCGAGATGCGGTAGCGGGCGCGGCTCGCGCGAACGTCGGTGACGACCGCGCGCATGAGCTCGAAGGAGCGCTCGGACTCCTCATCGATAAAGCGCTCGAAGGCCTCGGGCTCGGGCCAGGAGGCGACCATGAGGGCCTCGGCACGCTCGATGGCGCCGTCCTCGCCCATATCCAGCCAGCTGGCGGGCATCTGGTCCCAAATGGCCTCGGTGACGAACGGCATGAGCGGGTGCATGAGGCGCATCGACGCATCGAGCACGAAGATCAGGTTGCGCTGGGCCTGCAGGCGGGCGGCATCGTCCTTGAGGCGGGTCTTGGTGACCTCGACGTACCAGTCGCAGACCTCGTTCCAGAAGAAGTTCTGCACGCCGCGCGCCATCTCGCCGAAGGTGTACTTCTCAATGCCCTCGGTCACCATGCGCGTGGCCTTGGCCAGGCGACTGAACATCCAGGCATCGGCCGCGGTCTCGGCGACGGGCTCGCCCGGGGTGTAGCCGTCCATGTTCATGAGCAGGAAACGGCTGGCGTTCCAGATCTTGGTGACGAAGGAGCGGGCCTGCTCGGTACGGGCCGAACCCTTGAGGGCCTTCGTCTTCTTGTCGATGTCGGCGTCGAACTTGACGTCCTGGTTGGTGGTGCACAGCGTGAGCAGGTTGTAGCGCATGGCGTCGGCGCCGTACATGTCGATGAGGTCCATGGGGTTCACGCCGTTGCCCTTGGACTTGGACATGCGGCTGCCGTCCTTGGCGAGGATCGTGGGGTAGATCACGACGTCGTGGAACGGGACCTCGTCGAGGAAGTACAGCGAGCTCATGATCATGCGGGCGACCCACAGCGCGATGATATCGCGCGCGGTAACGAGCGCCGTGGTGGGATGATGGCCCTCGAGCTGCTCGGGGTGCTGCGGCCAGCCCTGCGTGGCGAAGGTCCACAGCTGGGAGGAAAACCAGGTGTCCAGCACGTTCTCGTCCTGGTGGACATGGGTGCACCCGCATTTGGGGCAGACCGTCACGTCGTCCATGCAGGCGTCCTCCCAGCCGCACTCCTCGCAGTAGAACACGGGGATGCGGTGGCCCCACCACAGCTGACGGGAGATGCACCAGTCTTTCAGGTTCTCCATCCAAGTGGTGTAGGTCTCGGTCCAGCGGGCCGGGTGGAAGGTCACGCGACCATCCTGGACGGCCTTGAGCGCGGGCTCCTTGAGCTTGTCCACGGCGACGAACCACTGCTCTGAAAGCCAAGGCTCGAGCGTCTGGTCGCAGCGGTAGCAATGCATGACGGAATGGTCGTGCTCATCCACGTGATCGAGCAGGTCGTGCTCCTCGAACCACGCAAGGACGGCCTCGCGGCACTCATCGCGCGTCATGCCGGTGAACTCGCCATAGCCCTCCACGACGACGGCGTGCTCATCAAAGATGTTGATCTTCGGAAGGCCGTGAGCCTCGCCCATCGCATAGTCGTTGGGATCGTGAGCCGGGGTGACCTTGACGAAGCCGGAGCCGAAATCGGGATCGACATGCCAGTCATCGAAGATCGGGATCTCACGGTCGACGATGGGGAGCTTCACCGTCTTGCCCACGAACGCGGCCTTCTCGGGGTCCTTGCT
>CAUCLI010000024.1 GCA_958443615.1 uncultured Collinsella sp. | reverse complement strand
GCCAGCCCGTGGGAGAGCAGGGCGCCGCTGACCGGTGGACGGCTTTCGCGCTTTTGAAGCGAAAGCAGTAAATAGAGGGTGGTCAATTGACCGCCCTCTTTTGCTATACGGATAGGCTGCATTCAGGCTTTGGTCTATCATGGTCTTTTGCAACGTTACGTTGGGGCGTCAGCTCGAATGGTTAGGAGACTCCATGTCTGAGGAAAACTACAACAACGAAGCTTCTCAGGATGAGGTCTCGCCCGAGCTCGATGGCATGGTATGTGATCTGATCGATGATATGCTCAACGCCCTCGCCGATGGTGAGGACCTTGGAGTTATGCTCATCGCCGAGGACGAGAATGCCAATCGCTATCAGGCGTGCTTCACGGAAGATGGCCCCGAGGCCTGCCTTGAGGGGGCCCAGCATTTCATCGAGAGCAATGCCGCGGGCATTCAGTCCGATCATGTCGGGCCACTTGATCGCTATGCCATCGCCTACGCGGGCGGCGTTGAACTGGATTGTGAGTTCCAGGATGCCGTCATTGTGAGCTTCTATCAACGCGGCATGTCCATGGGTTACTCGGCGTACGTTCTCTACGAAGGAGCCGGGACCGGTGAGGATTTCCGTTGGTGTGATCCCGAGCCTGCCGGCGAGGAGCCTGCCCTGCTTTAATGCGCATCGGGCAACGTTTGTCTTGATGCGGCATCCTCGGTTGTTCTCGGCGGGACGATCTTCCACGATCTTCTTTCGACGGGATAATCACCCATCGTCAGGATGGTCGGCCCTCGGCTGGAGTGATCGCACCCCTGCTGAGATATTTGCGTAATCGCTCTGCCGGCCGGCCCTCAGTGCCTCTTACCTTCAGATTATGTGTAACTGCCGGCAAAGCCGCTGGTGAGACATGTCTGCGCTTTGCACAACAGCTACAATACCGCCGTTACGATTTCCGTATACCGACTAATAATCACGCTCATCGGAATTGGCTTGCGTGAGGCCGAATAATGGATAGGGGACGCCCATGCGCGTAGACAACCTTCGAGACATCGCCATCATCGCACACGTCGACCATGGCAAGACCACCCTGTGCGACAAGCTGCTGCGCGCCGCTGGTGCGTTCCGTGCCAACCAGGAGGTCCAGGACCGCGTTCTCGACTCCAACGACCAGGAGCGCGAGCGCGGCATCACCATCCTCGCCAAGAACATCTCCATCGATTACAACGGCGTGAAGATCAACGTCATCGACACTCCCGGCCACGCCGACTTCGGCGGCGAGGTCGAGCGCGTGCTGCGCATGGCCGATGGCGCCCTGCTGCTCGTCGACGCCTTCGAGGGCCCCATGCCTCAGACCCGTTTCGTGCTGCGCCACGCCATCGACACCGGTCTTTCCATCATGATCGTCATCAACAAGATCGACCGTCCCGGTGCCGATCCCGAGAAGGCCTACAACGACTGCCTCGATCTGATGGCCGACCTCGGCGCCACCGATGAGCAGCTTGAGTTCGCCATGGAGCATGTCGTGTACTGCTCTGGCGTCAACGGCTACGCCCGCCTCGACCCCGAGGACGGCAACATGGACATGTACCCGCTGCTCGACATGATCGTCAACGACCTGCCCGCGCCCGAGGTGGATGTCGACGGTCCGCTCGCCATGCAGTGCGTGACCATCGACCACTCCAACTTCGTGGGCCGCATCGGCATCGGTCGCGTGTATTCCGGCACCATCCACACCGGCGATCAGATCCTTGTCGTGAAGAACGACGGCGAGCGCAAGACGGCCACCGTCAAGCAGCTGTTCACCTTCGACTACCTTGGCCGTACCGAGTGCAGCGAGGTCAGCGCCGGCGACCTCGCTGCCGTCGTGGGCGTTGACAACACCGACATCGGCGACGTGTACACCGATCCGGAGAACCCGGTCGAGCTCGATCCGATCGAGATCGATCCCCCGACCCTCTCCATCGTTTTCGAGGCTTCCACGTCCCCGCTGGTTGGTCGCGACGGCGATATCGTCGGTGCCCGTCAGCTCAAGGAGCGTCTGTTCAACGAGCGCGAGAACAACGTCACCATGCGCATCGAGGAGCTGGCCGACAAGACCGGCGTCGAGGTGAGCGGCCGCGGCATCCTGCATCTGTCCGTCCTCATGGAGACCATGCGTCGCGAGGGCTACGAGTTCCAGGTCGGCCGCCCGCGCGTCCTCTTCAAGAAGGATGAGAACGGCAACCTGCAGGAACCCATCGAGCAGGCCGTCGTCGAGTGCCCGGACGAGTATGCCGGTAAGGTCATCGAGATCTTCGGCAACTCCGGCGGCACCATGACGAGCATGGAGACCGGCACCTCCGTCACCCATGTCGAGTTCCGCATCCCGACCCGCGGCATCATGGGCCTGAAGAACCGCATCCTGAACGTCACGCACGGCGAGGGCGTGTTCTATCACACCTTCCTTGAGTACGGTCCGTATGCCGGTGAGATCGGCGGCCGCAAGAACGGCGCCATGATCGCCATGACGACCGAGAAGGCCGTCGCATACGCGCTCGGTACGCTGCAGGAGCGCGGTGCCCTGTTCGTCGAGCCCGGCACCGAGTGCTACGAGGGTATGCTCGTGGGCGAGCGCAACCAGCCCGGCGACATGGTCGTCAACATCGCGCGCACCAAGAACCTGGGCAACCAGCGTTCCTCGACTGCCGACATCTCGGTGCAGCTCGTTCCGCCGCGCACCTTCTCCCTTGAGGAGGCCCTGGAGTACATCATCGACGACGAGCTCGTCGAGGTCACGCCCAAGAACATCCGCATGCGCAAGCGCCTGCTGAACGCAACCGACCGCAAGAAGGCCGCGAACCGCGCGGCCAAATAGGGTCGGTTGAGGTAGGGGCGGCGCGGATGCCGTCCCCGTGGCTTTTGCGCTGCGTCTGGATGACGAGACCCGCGCGTTCGGTAGAGGACGGGGTCGATTCGCATGCATGCTGGTAAACTGGCATGCGTACGGATTGACCCCGTCCTTTTCATTTGAGGTGCGGGGCTGAGTTTTGAGGTGAGTCATGGGCGATGAGCTTGAGATGACGGGTTTCGGGGCCGCATCGGGCGGCGCTGGGCGGGGAGCGGCTGTCGCTCCGCGAGTCGAAGCTGGGGTTGCCGGGGAGTCGGCCGCAGCGGTGCCTTCGGCCGAAGTCGGGGCCACCGGGGAGTCGGCTGCGGCGGCGCCTTCTGTCGGGGAGGTCGCCGCCATTCATGTTCACAACGACTGGCTGATCGCGGCCGATCAGGCGCTCGCCGATCTGCGCCGCCGTTCGTATGACGGCAAGCTCACGTCGCCCGAGCGCTGGGTGAAGCGCGCGTATGCGCCCGCTGGCGTGGATGCCAAGACGTTCGCAGACGAGCTGCTGTCCTATATCGAGGACCGCCCGCATGCGGAGGATTCGCCTGCCATCGGCAAACAGGATGTCCCTCTGGGATACGATGATCGCCCAGAGCTCGACGAACTCGGCTTGGACGAGCCTCTTCCCGAGCCCGAGGTGTCCGACATCGTGGTGCTGTGCGGCAAGTCCGGGGTGTACCTGTATTCCAAGCCGCTCATGTCCCACAGTTTCGCCCATGCGCTGTTCAACACGGCGGAGGGGGACGACCTGGCGACGTTCGCGGATGTGGTCCGAACCGAGTCGCGTGTGTACCCGCGTCCCGTGGCGGCATCCGACTTTCTGAACCAACCCTCCCGCCTCCAAGGTCGCCGGGCTTTTCGAGCGCGCGATGGCCGACGAGGCATACTCCGACATCGAGATCACCACGACGAGCCTGAACGAGTCGTTCTTCTTCTCGACGCGTCATCTGAGCCCCGCGCAGGGCAAGGCCCTGGCCGAGTGGTACGGCGTGGAGAAGTTCCGAAACCCGTAAAGGTTCGCCGTGGGGGTGGATGGTCGCAAAATGCCACCCTGTTGCAGTGTGGCGTTTTACGGCCGAAAGCCCGAATGCGACCGAAAGTCCGAATGCGACCGAAAGTCCGAATGCGACCCTGCGCGAGATCTTCCAGCAAGCCAACGCCGCCTTCGCGGCGGCACGTTGATAGGGATAATGACAGGGAAACCCGATAGAAAGGAACCACTGACATGGCCAAGCGCCGCCTGACCGAGGACACGCCGTTTTTGCGCACGCCCGACATGTATCAGATCGAAAACGACGCGCCCATCGCGGAATACTCCGAGCGCGCCCTCGACCTCATCGCTGACGCCAAGAACGGTGGCATCCCGGACGGGGCGAACGCATTCTGCAGCGTTGGCAAGGAGAAGCGCGGCACGGTGCAGATGCAGCTGTTCGCGCAGATCGACTCCGAGACCGAGACGTTCGTCGAGGTCGGTTTCCGCAGCCACGGCTGCCTGGCCGCCATCGCGTGCGCCACGGCGCTCGCCGCGATGCTGCGCGGTAAGACGTTCGATGAGGCGCTCGCCATCACCAAGGAGGACGTCCTCGAGGCGGTCGACGGTCTCCCGAATGGTCGCAAGTACACTCTCACCTACGCGATCGAGGCCGTCCGCGCGCTGATCGGCGACTATCTGCTGCGCATCAAGGGCTACAACCTCGCTCAGCTCAACGAGGTGATCCGCTGCGAGAGCATGTGCCCGAACTGTCTGCTCACCGAGAACTGCTCCCTGCGCGACGAGCGCGTGGACCAAGAGCTTCGCGAGGCCGGGGAAATCGAGTAGGGGGCGGGTGCCGCCACGGGTCTGCATGAGCTGATACCCCGGGCACCACGTCATTATTCTCGAAATAGAATAATGAGCAACTGCGGATTAAACGCTTTATTCAGGCATAATTGAACCTGTCTGTATGTGCGCATTTTCGCCGTGCGCGCAGCTTTTACGTTCCATGGGCGCAGGGGCGTCCGTGAAGCCTTTTGGGGAGGGAACTATGAAAGAGAACACCGCCATGGAGCAGGTTGGCTCCGGTGCGGACCGTCTCGACTCCTTCTTTACCCGTCGTGGGTTCGTGAAGGTGTCGGGCGCGTTCGTGGCGGGCATGGTGGCGCTGGGATTGCTCCCGGATTCCGCCGCCGCTGCCCCCACGAGCTCCAAGGGCGAGGTCGACTACTACGCGACCCCGGCCCACGTGCTCAAGGTCAACCGTGCCCGCTGCACCGGTTGCCAGCGCTGCGAGATGATGTGCACGCTGCAGAACGACGGCGCGTCTCAGCCCGCCGCCGCCCGCATCCATGTGCACGACGGCTTCCAGTTCGGTTCCGACTGGGAGTCCTGCGACGGCATCTACTACTCCTGCGAGTGGCAGATCCGCGCGTGCCACATGTGCACCACCGCCCTGTGCCAGACGGCCTGCCCGCATGCGGCCATCGTCACCCTCGAGGACGGCACCCGCACCGTCGACCCCGAGAAGTGCGTCGGCTGCGGCACTTGCGTCGCCGCCTGCCCGTGGCACATGCCCGTGGTTAACACCGAGACCCACAAGGCCAGCAAGTGCATCGCCTGCGGCCGCTGCGCCGACCAGTGCCCCAACGGCGCTCTCGAGCTCATCAAGTGGGAGAACGTCAACCACTCTTCCGGCCCCACCCGTTCTGAGATCAAGTGGCCCTACGCCAACGACGTCCAGGACTTCGTCGCCGGCGGCAAGGTTGCCGGTTCCGAGAACGCCCAGTAAAGGAGAAGCGCAATGGCTGAAACCTCTTACGGTTGGGCGGGATGGATCGCCCGCGTCAACCTCACGAGCGGAGACATCACCGAAGAGTCCGATGTCGAGATGCAGAAGGACTACATCGGCGGTATGGGCTTCGCGAACAAGATCATGTACGACGAGGTCGGCCCCGAGGTCGATTGGATGGACGAGGAGAACAAGGCCGTTCTCGCCGTCGGTCCGCTGACCGGCTCCGGCGTCCCGCTTGCCGGCCGCTCCACTTGGGCGTCCCTGTCCACCTTCACCACCGATCACCTCGTGGTCGATATGCACTGCGGCGGCCAGCTCGGCGCCATGCTCAAGTACTCCGGCCACGACGGCCTGATCATCGAGGGCAAGGCCGATAAGCCCTGCTACATCTTCATCGACGACGACAAGATCTCGATCGAGGACGCCTCCGCCCTGTGGGGCAAGGGCACCCGCGAGACCACCGAGGCCCTGTGCAAGAAGCACGGCGCCGAGTGCTGCGTCGCCGCCATCGGCCCCGCCGGTGAGAACCTGCTGCCCTACGCCTGCGTGATGAACACCCGTTCCCACTCCGCCGGCGCCGGCCTGGGCGCCGTCTTCGGCGTCAAGAACCTCAAGGCCGTCGTCATCCGCGGCACCAAGGCCTGCCACGTTGCCGACCCGCAGATGGTCGCCGACCTGTCCGACTACATGATCGCCCAGGTCATCGGCTCCAATAACAACCACGTCGTCCCGAGCACCCAGCAGTCCTGGGCCGAGTACTACGACGCCGGTTCCCGCTGGACCGCCAAGAAGGGCCTCTACTGGGCTGCCGCCGAGGGCGGTCCCATCGAGACCGGCGAGCCCAAGCCGTTCGAGCCCAACACCATGGGTTACCGCTGCATGAAGTCCACCAAGGACCTTGGCCCCGCCGCCGAGAAGTACACCGTGAAGATGGCCGGCTGCCACGGCTGCCCCGTGCGCTGCTACGCCCAGGTTCACGTGCCGTTCGTCCAGGAGAAGACCGGCTACGAGTCCGCCGGCAACACCTGCGTCCCGAACTTCCCGTTCACGGCCTACATGCAGTCCTTCCTCAAGGCCAACGGCATCTACGAGGAGGATGGCAAGACCCTGTCCGACCTCTCCGTGAGCTACAACATGCTCATCTCCGCCACCGTGGACGACCTGGGCCTGTGGTGCAACTACGCCCAGCTCTACCGCGACCTGGCCTACACCTACTCCGCCGGCATCCTGGACAAGCACGTCCCGGCCGAGCAGATGGCCGAGTACAACTTCGACGCCATCATCAACGGCGGCGACCCCTCGAGCTTCGTCAAGATCCTGCTCGACATCGCCTCCAACGACGTTGAGAACAAGCCGATTTCCCTGCTCGGCCACGGCCCCGGCGTCTGGGCCAAGGAGGGGGACTGCATGGCTTGGTTGGACAACCAGAAGTCCGCGCTGATCAACTACCGCGGCTGGCCCGTCCACCACTCCATCGAGTGCTTCGGCCAGACCGGCGGCCTGTACAACATGATGTTCAACCGCGACGACATGATCCACTCCGCCGTCAACTTCCAGGGCTGCGGCCTGCCGCAGGACCTGAAGGTCGAGATGGCCACCGAGATGTGGGGCGAGGGCGCGATCGATGCTCCCAAGGATTACACCCCCATGAACGAGGCCAAGGCCGAGTTCGCCTGGTGGAGCATCGTGACCGACGTCCTGCATGACTCGCTCGTCCTGTGCAATTGGGTGTGGCCCATGGCCATGGCCCCCGCCAAGGAGCGCAGCTACCGCGGCGACCTGGACCTCGAGGCCCAGTTCTACACCGCCGTCACCGGCCAGAAGGTCACCATCGACGACCTGTACAAGGCAGGCGAGCGCATCATGACCCTCCAGCGCGCCAACACCGTCCGCGGCATGAAGGACAAGGATGGCAACGTGGGCTGCAACGACATGCGCAATGTCCACGACGTCATTACCGAGTGGGTCTTCGAGAAGGATCCCGAGATCGAGCCCTTCACCCCCGGCACCGACAAGATGGAGCGTAAGGACTGGAAGAAGGCCCTTACCATGCTCTACAAGCGCTTCGGTTGGGACGAGAAGCTCGGCTGCCCCACCAAGGAGTGCCTGAAGGACCTCGGTATGGACGACATCGCCGAGGACCTCGAGTCCCGCGGCCTGCTCACCGAGGGCGGCGCGTCTTACGACAAGCGCACCCGCACCTACGACCACATTCTCGAGAAGTACTGCGGCGACAACCCGGCCCTGTCCGCGTAAAGATCGCTTGAGGTAGAGGAGCAACTATGGCTGATGAGACCAAGGAGACGAGCGCCGCTGCGTCCGCGCCCGAGACTCCCAAGAAGAAGCGCGACTGGAAGGGCAAGCGCCTTCCCATCGTGATCGCCGCCGTCGTGGCCGTGACGGTTCTCGGCGTCGCCGGCTGGGCTTGGCGCGCCACCCCCGGCTACTGCGACGCCCTGTGCCACAGCACCATGGGCAAGTATTACGACACGTTCGAGAACCAGACCGATTCCCTGGCGTTCGCCCACAAGGGCGTCGTGAACGGCAAGTGCCTGGACTGCCACGAGAACACGCTCGGCACCTCCGTGCGCATGGTCCAGTCCCAGCTCACGGGCAATCACGATACCCCGCTCGCCAAGGTGACCTACACCAACGAGTTCTGCCTGCAGAGCGGTTGCCATGCGGGCGCCGGCATCATGCCCGGTGCGAGCGAGTCCTCCACCAAGGATCTTGCCTTCGACCCGCACAGCGACTTCCACGGCGTGCAGCAGTGCAATTCCTGCCACCGCATGCATGACCAGAGCGTCTTCACCTGCGCCGGCTGCCACCAGGTCGGTGCCTGGGAGGGCGAGGGCGGCATCCCCGAGGGTTGGAGCAAGGTCGAGCTCGGCGACGGCCAGCAGGGCGCTGTGCCGGACGGCTGGACCACGCCGTTCCTGTTCGAGGCCGCCGAGTAATTTCGGCAGGCTGCGATTGAGCGCTAAGAAAGGGCGGGCCTTCGGGCTCGCCCTTTTTTCCATGTGCCGAATGCACGTGCGCGGAGCGCGCGTCGCGCACGTTCCGCGCGCTGGGTGCGCATCGCTTGCGTGCCGCGCGCTGGGTGAGATTGCCTATGCCATATGGCGATTGCCTATGGATATCTGCCCTTTGTGCCAGGTAAAAGGCAGATATCCATAGGCAATCTCGCTGCGGGCATAGGCATTTGTCGCGGGGTTGCCCGCGTGCGGCGCATCCCTAAACTCCACATATGGGTGTGGCATACTTTTCCAGCAGAAAGACCGATAGGGAGGGCATGACCATGACCGAGCTCGACTTCAAACCGCGCGGCGTCTGCGCCCGCATGATTCACGTGGAGCTGTCCGATGATGGCCAAACCATCGAGGGCGTCTCGTTCGAGGGCGGTTGCAACGGCAACCTCAAGGCCATTGGCAAGCTGGTCGCGGGTCAGCCCGTCGATCGCATCGTGGAGATGCTCGAGGGCAATACCTGCGGCCCTCGTAAGACTTCCTGCGCCGACCAGATGACCCGTGCGCTTCGCCAGGCGCAGGAGATGGCCGCGGAGTGATGGGCGGCAGGCATCGCGATCGAATGACTGAAGACATCGCCCCCGCCAGCGAGACGAGGGCTGGTTTCACGCGCCGATCGCTCGTCAAGGGAACGGCTGTGGCCACGGCGGCCCTCGGCGCCCTCTCGCTCGTGGGCTGCGGGTCCGGGGGCGATGCTACCAAGGTGTCCGGCGAGCCCCAGGTCATCACGGATGATTCCAAGATCACCGACGTGACCGAGGAATATGAGAACGTGGACAACACCCTCGCGGCGCAGTTCGCGTGGGACCTGCCCCTCGGCACGGTCCCGTTCCACACCGAGGGCGCATGGGCGGCGCTGCTCGAGGCTCCCGCGAGCGCCCGCTCGGTCAACACGCTCGGGATCATATCCCTGGCGACCGGCTCGCGCACCACGCTGATCTCCCAGCCGACCCAGGGAGGGGCGTACGGTTTCCACGATGTGCGTTGCAGCGAGACGGTCTACGCATGGATCGAGATGAATTACGCCGAAGGGGAGTGGGTGTTGCTCGCCCAGGAGCTCCGAAACGGCGTATTGTCCGGCGACGCGGTCGAGCTCGACAGCGGTGACGTCGATTGGGAGCCCGCACGCTTCACCGTCGCGGGCGGCAGCGTGGTCTGGCAGAAGATGCCCCTGGCGAGCGGTTCCAAGCGGGCCGAGTTCTCACACTGCTATACCTGGGCGTTTGGCGATGCGAAGGCGAAGGATCTGTACGAGAGCCCCGGTCGATTCGCCACCTGGCCCCGCGTGAGCGGCGGGTACCTCTCAATCGCCCCGCGCGTGAACACCGAGGACGGCACCTTCTACGGCATCACCGCCATCAACCTCTCCAATGGCAAGATGGCCGATCAGCTGGTCATGCCGCAGAACGTGAGCCCGTTCGAGGCTGTGTACATGAACGGAACCTTCGCCTTCTCCGTCGAGGCGAACTACGGTTACGGTGGAAGCCTGGGCAACATGGGGACGTTCATCGGCCGCGAGGGCGGTCCGTTCGTCTATTTGAGCCGCGAGCCCCTGGCTTGCGTGGCGGGAAAGGGGAACCGGTACCTCATCAAGGCGCGCTCATCGCACTTTGTCGTGGACACCGACGCCCAGACGTACGCCATCCTTTCGGCCCCCGACAAGGCGATCGACTACGGAGATTACCCTGCGAGCGAGGGGGAGACCGACCGCTTCGTGACCTACTCGACGGTGCGCGGGGAGGATGGGCTGCCCGCGGCGGTCCAGGTTAGGGTGTTCCCGCTCGCGTAGTTCGAGGGGCGTTTGCGGCACATCGCCTGCGTTCACGTGCATCGTCCGCGCTCCCGTGCATCTCCCGTGTTCGCACACATCACCCGTGTCACGCGCTTCGCCGACCTCGGCCCTCTTAAGTGATTGAGCGTTCAGCAGATTGGGCATACTGGTTGAAAGAATGCGTCGCTCCTGTGAGTTAAAATAAAACGACGCTTGATCACGAGACGAGGAGGCCGCCCATGGCTTCAGATGCACGTAAGATTTTGTTGGTTGAAGACGAGAAGGCCATCCGCGACGCGGTTGCCGCATATCTGGAGCGCGAGGGTTATTGGGTCGTGGGCGTCGGCGATGGCCAGTCGGCCGTCGAGGAGTTCGAGAAGCATCAGTTCGACCTGATCGTCCTCGACCTCATGCTCCCCAAGCTTTCCGGCGAGCGCGTTTGCCGCGCCATCCGCGATACCTCCGATGTGCCGATCATCATGCTCACCGCCAAGGGCGAGGTCGAGGACCGCATCATCGGTCTCGAGCTCGGCGCGGACGACTACCTCATCAAGCCGTTCTCCCCGCGCGAGCTGGTGGCCCGCGTGCGCGCACTGTTCCGCCGCGCCCATCAGGCCGATGAGCCGCAGGTCGAGGTGCTCGACTTCGGCGATCTGGTGATCGACATCTCCGGCCACAAGATCTTGGTCGAGGGCAAGGAGGTCGACCTCACCGCCTCCGAGTTCAAGCTCCTCACCACGCTCGCGCGCCATCCCGGCCGCGTGTACAACCGCATGGAGCTCGTCGAGAAGGTGCTGGGTTACGACTTCGAGGGTTACGAGCGCACGATCGACAGCCACGTCAAGAACCTGCGCGCCAAGCTGGGCGACGATCCCAAGAAGCCCAAGTGGCTCTACACCGTCCATGGCGTGGGTTACCGCTTCGAGGCTCCCGCGCAGTCGGATAAGGCCGACAAGTAACACGTCTGCAGACGGGCGCCGCGAACATCGTGGCGCCCGTTTTTCGTTTTGACGGATGGGACCCGGCGGGGTTCGGCGGGGTTCGGCGGGGTTCGAACAGCGGGCCATCTGTGCCGACGGGGCGATCTGAGCGATTTGAGCAAGCGACTTGCACCCGCCCCCCAACCGATTCCTGTCCCCAATTGATCGATTAGAGGAGGGCGAGATGGCGCGACTGGTCATCGGGCAAAAACACGGGCATGAGAGCGAGCAGCCCTCGAGCCGCGCGAGTTGGAACACGCCTCATGCCACACCGCGTGCCGGAATCAGCTACGGCGGCAGGATGGCGCTCTCGTTCGCCCTCACCTCGTTGGTGACCGTCATCATCTTGGCATCTGTGGTCACGGTGGTGTGGGGCGGTGCGTTCTCCGATTACACGCGCGCGAACGTTGAGGAGATCGCGCATGTCGCAGCGGCGAAGATCGCCGAGGTCTATACGGCCGAGGGCGGTTGGAGCCGTGAGTCCCTGGCGGAGATCGCCGGCTCCAGCGCGCTGTCCGATGACATCGGCCTGCAGGTCACGGACGACACCGGCAAGATCCTCTATGACGACACCCTGCCCGCACGTCACTCCAAGGAGCACACCACGGCCTCCCAGGCGCCCACGGACCCGGAGTCCGCGGTGACCGTGCCGATCGTGACCACGGACGGCCTGCGCATCGGCGAGGCGCGCCTGTGGGTGCTCGGCAGCGATGCGCTGCTCACCAAGGCCGACACGGCGTTTCGCGAGCGGACCTTCAACGCCATGGGCCTCGCGGCGTTCATCGCCATCGCGATCGCCGTGATCGTGGGCTTCCTGGTGTCGCGCATGTTCACCAAGCCCGTGGGCATCATCACCGACACGGCCCGACGCATCCGCGAGGGCGATCTCTCCGCCCGCACGAACATGCGCGGCGACGACGAGATCGACCAGCTCGGTGAGACATTCGACGAGATGGCCGCGAACCTCGAGCGCGACCTCAAGCGCGAGCGCCGCCTCACCTCCGACGTCGCGCACGAGCTGCGCACTCCGCTCATGGCGATGCAGGCGACCGTCGAGGCCATGCAGGACGGCGTGTACCCCACCGACGCGGAGCACTTGGAGACCGTCGCCTCGGAGACGCGCCGCCTCGCGCGCCTGGTGCAGCAGACGCTCGACCTCTCCCGCCAGGAGAACCACGCCGCGCCGCTGCAGCTCGACAAGGTCGACATCGTGCAGCTCACGCGCACGATTGTGAACAACCAGCACCAGCTGTTCCACAACAAGGGGCTGCACCTGCGCTTCGCCGACGAGATGCAGGGGCGTTCGGCTGTGATCACCTGCGACTCCGATATGATCACGCAATGCGTCATCAACCTCATGAGCAACGCCATGCGCTACACGCCCGAGGACGGATGGGTCGTGGTGTCGGTCCACGGGGACCGCAAGCATGTGATGATCACGGTGTCCGATACCGGCATCGGCATCGCCAAGGACGACCTCGCCCGCATCTTCGGCCGGTTCTGGCGCGCCGATGCGAGCCGGGCCCGCGAAGCCGGCGGCCTGGGCGTGGGCCTCGCCGTGACCAAGCAGATCGTCGAGCGGCATCACGGCTTCATCGCCGTCGAGTCCGAACTTGAAAAGGGCACGACGTTTACGTTACATCTTCCGCGCGAGCAGGAAGAGGAGAAGCAGTCTTCTACAATGAGGCGCTAGCCGCGCGCGGTGGCGGGGAGTGATGAGCTCGGCGTCATCCGCACGGCGCAACGGCTGGCGCCGGGTGGTCCCCGGCGCCGTATCACGGCGTTAAGGAGAGGGCGCTTATGACAGCAATGGAGCTTCGGCCGGATTCCCAGGGTAAGGTTCGCGACATCTACGATGCTGGCGATTCGTTGCTCATGGTCGCTTCGGACCGTATTTCGGCATTCGATTACATCCTGCCCGACGAGATCCCCTATAAAGGGGAGGTTCTGAGCAGCATCTCGGCGTTCTGGTTCGAGAAGCTCGCCGATGTCGTGCCGAACCATCTGGTGTCCATGGATCCGAGCGACTTCCCCGCGGAGTTCTTGCCCTATGAGGAGTATCTTTCCGGCCGCGCGATGCTGGTGCGCAAGGCCGAGCCCATCAAGATCGAGTGCGTGGTCCGTGGCTATCTCACCGGGTCGATCAAGGAAGCATATGATGCGACGGGGGAGGTCGACGGTATTGCGCTGCCGGCCGGCCTGGTCGAGGCATCACCGTTGCCCGAGCCCCTGTTCACCCCGTCTACCAAGGCCGATGTGGGAGATCACGATGAGAGCATCTCCTATGAGAGGTGCGCCGAGCTCATCGGCGAGGACCTGGCAAGCCAGATTCGCGACCTGTCGATCAACCTGTACACGGAGGCCTCGCGCTATGCCCGAACGAGAGGCATCATCATCGCGGACACCAAGTTCGAATTCGGCATCATCGACGGCCGCGTCACGCTGATCGACGAGTGCCTCACCCCCGATTCCAGTCGATTCTGGGATGCCGCCTCCTATGAGGAGGGCGAGGTTCAGCCCGGTTATGACAAGCAGTACGTGCGCGATTGGCTCAAGGACAATTGGGATTTCACGGGCGAGCCGCCGCGCCTGCCGTCTGAGGTTATTGAGAGAACATCGGCACGGTATCGCGACGCATATGAGATTATTACTGGCAGCACATTTTTGCCCATGGCATCCAAGAAGGAGCGATTAAGTGAGTACCAGAAGCGCAAACAACAAGCGTAACCAGGACAAGCTGCAGGGCGTGTCCGGCACCGGCATGGCCCGCAAGTCCGCGTCCTCGGCCAAGCCCGCCCGAGCCGCCGCCGGCTCCGTCCGCGTGGTCCCAACCACCGCCAAGGCCAAGCGCGCCGCCGCCGAGCGCGGCGAGGACCTCTCCAACCTCTCCAAGGAGGAGAAGAAGGCCCGCAAGGCCGAGCTGCGCCGTGAGGAGGACCGCATCTACACCGCCTCCAGCCAGCTCATGAAGGAGGACCCCGACTATCCTCGCCTGCGCCGCATCTGGTGGGTCCTGCTCGCCATCGGCATCGCCGCGCTGATCGGCACCTGGGTGCTGTTGGCCGTTTTCGGTCAGGAGGGCATGGCCGACAAGGGCGCCCAGACCGCGCAGTTCGCCATGATCGCAGCCGCCTACGCAGCGATCATCATCGCGCTCATCTTCGACTTCATGAAGATCCGCCCGATCCGCAACGCCTGCCGCGAGAAGGCCGCCGGCATGACCGCCGCCAAGCTCGACGAGGTCATCGCCCGCTCCGTGGCCCCCAAGGACGACAAGAGGAAATAACATGTTCAAGGCCGAACTCACCGTCGAGGATGCCCGCGCGGGCATGGTCAAGCTGCAGCCCAAGCTGGAGCGCTATGCCGATCTGATCGTCCGCAAGGGCGTGAGCGTCAAGCCCGGCCAGGAGGTCGTGGTGCAGGCGCCCATCGAGGTCGCGCCGTTCGTGCGCACCGTGGTCGCCCGCGCGTACGCTGCGGGCGCCGGTCACGTGACCGTCATCTGGAGCGACGACGCCATCACCCGCCTGACGTACGAGAACGTCGAGACCGCGTGGTTCGAGACGGTCCCGTCGTGGCAGCGCGAGCAGCTCGACTCGCTCGCCGAGGCCGGCGCGTGCTTCATCTTCATCGAGGGCGCCGACCCCGAGGCTCTCAAGGGCGTCGACCCGGCCAAGCCCGCCGCTGCCTCCAAGGCGCGCAACACCCAGTGCGCCATCTATCGTCGCGGTATGGATTTCAATATCAACCAGTGGTGCATCGCCGGCGCGCCGGTCGCCGCATGGGCGCGCCGCGTGTTCCCGGGCATCGAGGATGAGGTCGCCGTGTATCGCCTGTGGTGCGCGATCCTCTCCGTCGCGCGCGCTGATGGCGAGGATCCCGAGGCCGCGTGGGAGCTGCATGACGCGACGTTCGAGAAGAACCTGCGCCTGCTGAACGACCGGCACTTCGATCGGCTCCACTACGCCTCCGCCAACGGCACCGACCTGTGGGTCGGCATGACCGACCGCCATGTGTGGGAGGGCGGTTCGAGCGTGACGCCCGACGGCCACGCGTTCTTCCCGAATATCCCCACGGAGGAGGTGTTCACCTCGCCGGATTGCGACCGCGTCGACGGTATCGTGTACTCCGCCCTGCCGCTGGTGCGCCATGGGAACAAAATCGACCGTTTCTGGATGCGCTTCGAGGGCGGCAGCGTCGTGGAGTATGACGCCGAGGTCGGTCGCGATACGCTTGCGAGCATCCTGGAGACCGATGAGGGCGCCCGTCGCCTGGGCGAGGTGGCGCTGATTTCCAAGAACACGCCGATCCGCGAATCGGGGATTCTGTTCTACGACACGCTGTACGACGAGAACGCGAGCTGCCATCTGGCGCTGGGTTCCGCGTTCCCCGAGTGCTACGAAGGCGGTTGCGAGCTGTCCCCCGAGGAGCTGCGCCGCCGCGGTCTGAATAAGAGCGCGACGCACGTGGACTTCATGATCGGTGCGGACGATCTGAACATCACCGGCATCACCGCCGAGGGCGAGGAAGTGCCCGTCTTCGTGAACGGTCAGTGGACCTGGGAATAGGCTTTTTGTGGCCGCCGATGAGAGTCGGCGGCCTTTTTCTATGCGAAGCTCGGCCGTGTGAGATGCAGATCGGGCGCGCTGTCCATCGCGCTCGGCCGCGGTTGGGCTGCTTGTTGGGTGCGTCTTGCGCGGGAATATGGATCGGCCCAAACAAAGTTGAGGTTTTTCGTATTAAAACCCGGTTGTGCCGAGTAGATGCGTATGAGGCAACGGTAAAAGCGCAGGTCGCAAGATGGTCGAAAACTCGTCTACTCGATGAATCACGATGTGAGTACGAAAAACCTCATCCACTTGCAGACCGGCGGCTGCACTGGTCTCCTTTTGCTGCGGGGCCGCATTTTTTGCAGGTCCCGTTGGGAAACGCCCGCGCGTTTCCGCAGGTTTCCGCGCCCCCACTGGGCCTCGAATCCTTACGCTGCGTATCTCCAGCAGAGCTCGAGTCCTTGCGAGGTAAACAAAAACGCGAGGGGCGCAGGGCTCCTCGCGTTCATGTTCAAAGGGTGGGTCATCAGGGGTTCGAACCCTGGGCCTTGGGATTAAAAGTCCCCTGCTCTGCCAACTGAGCTAATGACCCGCGTGCTGCATTGTACCACGGTCGGCGTATCTGGCAATCGCGTGGTCGCGCCGGGCGGGAGATGTCCTCATCGCATCGGCTTGACCATTCTCAAGGCGGCGCAAGCGGCTGGATCGTATTGGATGGATTGGGCGGAGAAGCCCGAGCGCTATGGCACGATGATGTGCAATATGCATAAACTAATCATCCAACAATCAATATATGAATAAAATAAATTTCTTACGCGAAGGAATGTAAAGTCGCGTACAATACCCCGAGACCATACGGCCTTTAAGCCGGTACCGAGAGACCGAAAAGGAGACGAGATGGGTTTGAACCGCCCCGCGGACGCGTGTGCGCCCGCGCCTTCGCGCGCTGATGCGAGCCCCTTGGCCCAGCGCATCATGGCATCCACTTCAAAAGGAAATACCAGCCCGGCAGTGCTGCTGCTCGCCGACGGGACCGTGTTCTACGGCCGCTCTTGCGGCGCTGCGGGCACGGCGACCGGCGAGGTTTGCTTCAACACCTCGCTCGAGGGCTACTTCGAGGTCATGACCGACCCGAGCTACGCCGGCCAGATCGTGACCATGACCTATCCGCAGATCGGCAACTACGGGATCGATTCCGCCGACGTTCAGAGCGCCTTCCCCGGCGACGGCTCGCGTTCCGCGGGCGCACCGGCGATGCGCGCCATGGTCGTGCGCGACATGTGCTCCACGCCTTCCAACTGGCGTAGCGCCATGAGCGTGCCCGCCTACCTGCAGGACCTCGGCATCGTTGCCATCGAGGGCGTCGATACGCGCGCCCTCGTCCAGCACCTGCGCGACAACGGCGCCCAGATGGGCATCGTCTCGACCGAGGAATTCGACCTCGGCGCGCTCGCCGCTCGCCTCGCCGCCGCGCCCCAGCTGGTGGGGGAGAACCTGGTGAAGACGGTGAGCTGTCCCGAGCCCCATCCCTTTACCGTGGCGGACCTGCCCGCTGCCCATGACTTCGCCCTGGCTGCCCCGGCAGGCGAGGCGGCCGCGAGCCCGGCTGCGCATCGCGTGGTCGCCTACGACTGCGGCGTGAAGCGCGGCATCCTCGAGGGGCTCGTCCGCGCCGGGTGCGAACTCACCGTCGTGCCGTGGGACACCCCCGCCGCCGAGGTGCTCGAGATGAACCCCGATGGCGTCTTCCTCTCCAACGGCCCCGGCGACCCGGACGCCGTCCCCGAGACGTACACCCAGGTGCAGCAGCTCATCGGCCGCGTGCCGGTGTTCGGCATCTGCCTGGGCCACCAGATGATCAGCCTGGCCGCCGGCGCGCAGATCGAGAAGCTCAAGTTCGGGCATCGCGGCGGCAATCAGCCGGTCATGAACCTCCTCACGCGCCGCGTGGAGATCACCGCGCAAAACCACGGCTTCGGCCTGGTGTTCCCCAGCCTGGGTGCCCTCGTGCCCGAGCTGTCCGGCGGCGTCGCCGAGCATCCCGCCGACGGCGACCTGCGCTTCTGGGTCGAGCGCGGCATCGCTCCGGTGGTGGAAAACAATCGCTTCGGCCGCATCCGCCTCACGCACGTGAACCTCAACGACGGCACTGCCGAGGGTATCCAGCTGCTCGACGCCCCGTGCTTCAGCGTGCAGTACCACCCGGAGGCATCGCCCGGCCCCACCGACGCGCACTACCTGTTCACCGCGTTCGCGCGCCTGATGGCGGGCGAGCCGGATTACCTGAGCATCGACATCGCCGCCGACCGCCTCGCCGGCTGGAATTTCGCAACGGAGGAGAACTAGCATGCCCAAGCGTACCGACATCAAGCGCATCCTCGTCATCGGGTCCGGCCCGATCGTCATCGGGCAGGCCTGCGAGTTCGACTATTCCGGCGCCCAGGCCTGCAAGGTCCTCAAGGAGGACGGCTACGAGGTGATCCTGGTCAACTCCAATCCCGCGACCATCATGACCGACCCCGGCCTGGCCGACCGCACCTATGTGGAGCCCATCACGCCGGAGTTCATCGAGCGCGTCATCGAGCGCGAGCGCCCCGACGCCCTGCTGCCCACGCTCGGCGGCCAGACCGGCCTGAACGCCGCCGTCGACCTCGCCCGCTCCGGCGCGCTCGAGCGCTACGGCGTCGAGATG
>CAUCLI010000023.1 GCA_958443615.1 uncultured Collinsella sp. | reverse complement strand
CGTTGTGGAAGAAGGACCTGCCGGTTCGCGCCTCGCTGATCTCATTCAGGAGCGCCTCCCCCGTGTGGCCGAACGGCGTGTGGCCGAGGTCGTGCCCCAAGCCGATCGCCTCGATCAGATCGCAATTGAGGCCCAGGGCACGGCCGATGTCGCGGGCGATCCGCGCGACGAGCTGGACATGGAGGCCGCGGCGCGACAGGTCGTCATTGCTGCGGAAGCTGAAGACCTGCGTCTTTCCGTTGTATCGGTTGTATGCCGGCAGATGCAGAATCTTCTCGGTGTCCCGCACATAGGAGGGCCGCCAGATGCTGTTGCGGTCGGCGGGGCGGTCCTCCCTTCGCAGCACATCCTCGTCCAGGGCGCGATGAGGGTTGAGCCACCCGCGGGCGCGATCCTCCTCCATACGGGCGACCAGGTCGCGGGAAAGCCGATCGGGCATCGCCATGAGGCGCTCGTGAAGTTCAGAGTCGATCGCAGTCATACGCTCATCCAATCTCAAACGGGTCCATGCACATATAATCCCACACCGTCCGGACATATGCGCATCGGGACATGCGCGTATCAGAATAACGGCGGGCGAACCGCAACCGCGACGAGAGCCGACCCGAGGGCGACGAACGGCAGGAGGGGAAGGGCGAGGCGACGGACAAGCGCCCCTGTGACCGCGAGGAGGGCGAGGCCGGACAAAAACGAGGCGAGCGCGAAGACCGGATCGAGCAGCATGAAACCGACGAGGAACTTGATGTCTCCCCCACCGAGCCCCGCCGCCCCGTCATGGAGCCGCCGCCAAACCGACTCCACGGCGAACAGGGCCGCCCCGGAACAGGCGGCGAGGAGCGCATGCGAGGCGAGTGCGGGAAATCCGGATGCGAGAATCGCATGGCTCGCGCACGTGACCGCCAACAGCGCGGCCAGCCCGTTGGGAAACCTCCGTGACCGGGCATCGATCACCGCCGCCGCGAGGACCTCGACGGCAACCGCCAAGGCGAGCGCCGACTCGATCGCCCCACTTGCATACGACCCCATGACCGCCCCCAACCTAAACGATATAATGTCGGCGTGAACGACGACGCCAAGATGAGGACACCATGGAAGCACCCTCCTTCGATTACAGCAAGATATCGCCCGACCAGACGCCGAGCGCCTCGGCGCCCTTCGCCGCGCCGGTCATCGAGAGCGCAAGCGCGTCGACCGCGAACCAGTCCAACGATTCGAACTTCGCCTACATCCTCACCGCGGTCGTTTTGGGGGGCATCGCCCTCTTCGCCATAGCGCTCACTTGGCTCGGCCTCGGCATCGTACAGACGGCGGTCTCGGAATCGCACTCCCACAGGTACCGCGAGGAACTCAACGAGGAGGAGTCTTGGGACCGCTACGCGGATGAGCTGGATGAGTTCGAAGATCGCCTATGGGACGAATACTACAGCAACTCGCACATGGACGCGTAGGCGCGCGACATACCCCGGGATCGACCAGCCCCAACAACGTTGACGGGCCCTCGCCGTGAACGGCGAGGGCCCATTTCCTATTTGGCGCCGTCGAGCACCTCGTCGAGCGTGACGCTCACGTCATGAGGGGTGGGGACCCAGTCGACCTTGAGGAAGAGGGCCGCGACGGTGAGCGGAACATACGTGAACATGAACAGCGGAAACGTGAACAGGTTCGTGAAGATGCGCCATTTCTGCGCGCAATGGATGTGCTTCCATTCGGTGACGGTGGTGGAAAGGCCCATCACGAAGAACGTGCCGTACATGTAGGCGAACATCATGATGACCGACCCGATCGCCATCTCGATCTCCGCGTCGGTCGCCAAGAACCCGTGGCTCAGGCTGCCGACCGCGATGAACGTGACGTTGACCAGCAGGCACATGAGCGTGAGAAGCATGGCTGGCCCCACGACCATGAGCATGTCGTACGCGGCGAACCGGTGGAACTTGCCGATGGACTTGAACATGTGCCGCCCATAGGTGAAGAGCACTTGGTAAAAACCCTTCGTCCAACGCATGCGCTGCTTGATGGAGGCCTTGAGCGTGACCGGCTGCTCGTCGAAGAACTCCGCCGGGGCATATCCGATGCGCACGCCGTGGATCGCGCAGAACGTCGAGAATTGGATATCCTCGGTGAGCGTGTGGAAATCCCAGCCCCTCATCCCCTCGATGAGCTTTGCGCTCACCAGGTAACCGGAACCGGACACCGCGCATGAGGTATGGCAGATCATGCGCGCGTTGTTGAGGTAGCGGGCCTCGCGGATGAACCACGTGGCATAGGCGGCGGAGATCCAGCTGCTGCCGAAGTTCTTTGAATTGCGGTAGCTGGTGAGGGCGAGGTAGCCCTGGTCGAATGCGTCATTCATGACGGAGACGTAATCACGGGAAAGCAGGTTGTCGGCATCGAAGATGAAGAACGCCTCGTGTTTGCCGGGATACTCCTTGAGGATGCGGCCGAAGCCGTAGTCCATGACCCAACTCTTGCCCTTGCGGGACAGGTCGTTGCGCTCGTATACGATGGCGCCCGCCTCTCGGGCGGCGGCCGCGGTGTTGTCCGTGCACGCATCGGCGACGACGAACACGTCGATGAGCTCGGACGGGTAGTCCTGGTCCTTGATCGACTTCACGAGGTTGGCGATGACCGCCTCCTCGTTATGGGCGGCGATGAAAAAGGCATAGGAATGCTGCTTTTTCGCCGCCGGGATCTTCACCTGACCGCGTATGAGGCCGACGAAGAAGAAAAACACCTGATACAGGAAGCACACCGAGAACACCAAGCCAACGATGGTGTTGAAGACGACGATCGGGGTCAAGGCATCCTCCGTGACGCGATTGACAGTATTGCCTAGTGTACGCCAACGTGCGGGAAGGCACGCAATCTACAGCAAGGAGACCGTCAATCCTCGAGCAGGCCGAGTCGGGGGACGATCGCCTCGCCGGCGGCGGTTCGCCCGAGCGATCGATCGCGAAGGTCCTCGAGTGCTGCCGCGAGATCCCAAGGCAACTCGTCTTTGCAGCTGACGACCTCACCAGTGATCGGGTGCTCGAACTGGACGCTCCATGAGTGCAGGAACTGACGGTCCAAATCGAGGTTCATGCGGTCGCCCCCCTTGCCGTACAGGGGGTCACCGACCAACGGGTGATGGATGTGCCTCATGTGCACGCGGATCTGATGGGTCCTGCCGGTGTAGAGATGGCACTCGACGAGCGTGTAGCCCTCGTCGCCGCGCGCCGGCTCAAAACGCTCGAGCACTTGGAACGTGGTGATCGCCTGACGCGCGAACGGATCGTCGGAGACGGCCATCTTCACCCGGTCGCGCGTGGACCGCGCGATGCCGGTGTTGATGGTCCCCTCATCCATGACGATCTCGCCGTGGACGAGCGTGATGTAGCGACGGTCCAACGTGCGCGTCCTGATCAGGTTCTGCAGCGCCCTCTGCGTCTCATCGTCCTTTGCAGCCAGCATGAGCCCCGATGTGTCGCGATCGAGGCGGTGGACGATTCCCGGGCGGTCCTCCCCTTGAACCGTCCCGAGATGCTCGATGCCGCAGTGATACACGAGCGCGTTTGCGAGAGTGCCGTCCTCATGCCCATGGGCGGGATGGCACACGAGCCCGCGCTGCTTGGATAGCACGATGAGGTGGTCGTCCTCGTAGCGGATGTCCAGCGGGATCGCCTGGGGGATGACGGCTCCGGGCTCGCGCACCTCGGGCAGTTCGATGGAGATGCGATCCCCCTCTGCGACCGCCTGCTTCTTGGACAGGCACGTCTCCCCGTTCACCGCGACGGCGCCCGCCTCGACAAGTTTGGCGCAGGCGGAGCGCGATGGGCAGGAATCCTGCGCCCCGAGATAGGCATCGAGGCGCTCTCCGGCCATGTGCGCCGGCACGAGCAGATGAACGTCGGCCGCCATCACGCATCACCGTCCCGGTCATCGCCACTCGCCGGCGCGACGGGCGAGGAGGCGCCCTCGGCCCGCCGCCCGTCTGCGTGGCGTGCGGGGGCGTGGCGCGCTCGGCGGGCGGCCCTGCGCTCGGCGGCCCGCTCATCGCGGGCATTCAATTCCGAAGTCGCGTCGACTTTGGCAGCCGGCGAGAGGAACATGAACCCGATAAACGCCAGAAAGACACCGACGCAAATCCCGATATCGGCGACATTGAAGACCGGGAAATCGATGAAGTCGGCGGCTATGAAGTCGACGACATAACCGAGCACCAAGCGGTCGACGGCGTTGCCGACCGCACCGCCCGCGACGAGCCCGAGCCCGAGGGTCTCTATCCTCGAAACCCTCTTCGTCCGCCCGAGGTACATCACGATGGCCGCGACCACGACCGCCGCGAAGGCGGCGAACGCCAACCCCATGCCCTCGCCCATGCTGAACGCCGCCCCCGTATTGGCGACGAAGCGAAAACTGAGGACACCGGGGATGACGGGAATGCTCTCCCCCGTCAAGGCGAGAGTGTTCCGGACGAAGACCTTGGAGACGTAGTCGACGGCGAAGACCGTGGTGCTGGCGAAAAGCGCGACGAGCGCGCGCCAACCGACCGTCGGCTCGAACATCTGACTCGACTGCTCTTTAGCCATGCTCACCAAACCTAGAACAAGCGCGCCCGGGAGGGGTCCCGGGCGCACGACGTGCAAGAGGATGCCGCAGGACGATTAAGCCAGCGCGGCGGCGCAGCGATCGCAGATGTGCGCATGCTCGCCATGAGCGCCGGTGGACTCGCGGAAGTTCCAGCAGCGGTCGCAGGCCTCACCATGCGCGGCCTCGATCTGAGCGGAGAACGAATCACCCTCGACGAGCTCTACCTCGGAGACGATGTAGAACTCGGCGAGGTCGACGGCCTTGTCACCCGTGAGCAGGGCGAAAGCCTCCGCCGGGGCGGTCGCCTTCACGCGGACCTGCTGGCTCTTGGTGAAGGTGCCCGCGGCGCGCGCCTCCTCGATCGCCTTGGTGACGACGGAGCGCAGCTCGAGGGAGGCCTCGAGGACGCCGGCGAACTCGTTGGCCTGCTCGAGCGTGATGGGGCTCTTGTACCAATCGAGCAGCGCGGCGTACTCCTGGTTGTCGCGGCAACCGGCCGGAGCGAACTCCATGGCCTCGTCGACCGTGTAGGACAGGATGGGCTGCAGGTCGCGCATGAGCATGGAGAGCAGCTCCGCCACGACGGTCTGCGCACTGCGCATCTCATGGCTGCCCGGCTTCTCGCAGTACAGGCGGTCCTTCAACGCGTCGAGGTAGACGTTGGAGAGCTCGGTGACGACGAAATCGTACAGCGTGCGGTAGGCGCGGTTGAACTCATAGCCGGCGTAGGCCTCATCGACCTCGGCCTGGACCTGGGTGAGGCGGGCGAGCATGAGCTTGTCGAGCGGCATGAGCTCGTCGAAAACCACGCCGTCGGTCACGGGCTCGAACTGGCCCTCGAGCACGGACAGCAGGAAGCGCAGGGTGTTGCGGAAGCGGCGGTACGCGTCGGAGGTGCGGGCGAGGATCTCGGTATCGCACGCGACGTCGGTGGAGGTGTCCACGGAGGCGACCCACAGGCGGATGATGTCGGCGCCGATCTCGTCGCAGATCTTGTTGGGGTCGATCACGTTGCCGAGCGACTTGGACATCTTGCGGCCCTGGCCGTCCAGGGTGAAGCCCTGGGAGATGACGGCCTTGTACGGAGCGATGCCGTTGGTGCCCACGGAGGTCAGCAGCGACGACTGGAACCAGCCGCGGTGCTGGTCGGAGCCCTCGAGGTAGACGTCCGCCGGGTACTTGAGCTCGGGGCGGTACTCGCACACGGCCTTCCAGGACACGCCGGAGTCCCACCACACGTCGAGGATGTCGCGGTCGGCCTTGAGGTGATGGCCGCCGCACTTGGGGCACATGCAGGCGTCGCCGAGGTAGGACTCGGGCGCATCGGTGAACCAGGCGTCGGAGCCCTTCTCATGGAACAGCGCGATGACCGCGTCGAGCGTGTCGTCGTTCATGATCTTCTCGCCACAGTCGGCGCAGGTGAAGGACGGAATCGGCACGCCCCAGTTGCGCTGACGGGAGATGCACCAATCGGGGCGCTGCTCCACCATGGCGCCGATGCGGTTGACGGCGTGCTCGGGATACCAGGACACGTGGTTCTTCACCTGGTCGAGCGCCTGCTCGCGCAGGCCGGTCTTGTCCATGGAGACGAACCACTGGTCGGTGGCGCGGAAGAGCACCGGGTTCTTGCAGCGCCAGCAGTGCGGGTAGCTGTGGGTGATCTTAACCTCGGCCACGAGCATGCCGCGGTCGCGCAGGAACTGGATGATGTGCGGGTTGGCCTCGTCGGTGTCCATGCCGGAGAACGGGCCGCCGGCGCCGAACTCGTCGCCGTTGTAGAAGCGACCGTCGTCGTCGACGGGCATGCAGACGTCCATGCCCTCCTTCATGCAGACGTAGTAGTCGTCCACGCCGTGACCGGGCGAGTTGTGGACGATACCGGTACCGTCCTCGGTGCCCACGTAATCGGCGAGCAGCGCCACGCCCTCGACGCCGTCGAACACGGGCTGCTTGTAGTGCAGGTGATCGAGGACCTCGGCGGGGACCTCGTACGGCTTGCCATTGACCATCACGGGCGTGACGTCCCAGCCGGCGATGCCGCAGACCTTCTCGGCGAGGTCCTTCAGCATGATCTCGGCGCGGCCGTCGTGCTCGATGGCGGTGTAAATCGCCTCGGGCTTGAGGGAGACCGCCTGGTCCGAGGGGATGGTCCAGGGCGTGGTGGTCCAGATCACGAAGTCGACCGGGCCATCGAAGGACTCGAGGCCGGCGGGCTTGCTCGTGAGCTCGAAGCGCACGTAGATGGACGGGCTCGTCTCGTCGGCGTACTCGATCTCGGCCTCGGCGAGCGCGGTGTGGCAGTGCTTGCACCAGTGAACCGGCTTGTGCCCGCGATAGATCATGCCCTTATCGAACATGGCCTTGAAGGCCTCGATGTCGGCAGCGTCGTGCTGGTGCTGCAAGGTCAGATACGGGTTGTCCCAATCGCCCAGCACGCCCAGGCGCTTGAAACCCTCGCGCTGCAGGTCGATGTTCTCGACGGCGAACTCGTTGCAAAGCTCGCGGATCTCGGCCGTGGAGGCCTGATTGAACTTCTCGGTACCGAGCTTGGTCTCGACCTTGTGCTCGATGGGCTGGCCGTGACAATCCCAACCGGGCACGTACGGGGTCTGGTAGCCCTGCATGGCCTTGTAACGGTTGATCATGTCCTTGGAGATTTTGTTCATGGCATGGCCCAGGTGGATGGGGCCGTTGGCGTAGGGAGGACCGTCGTGCAGGACGAACTTATCGTGACCCTCGTTCTTCTTGAGCATGAGCTCGTACACGTGGTTCTGCTGCCAACGCTTGAGGCGCTCCGGCTCGCGCTGCGCCAGGGCCGCCCTCATGGGGAACTTGGTCTTGGGCAGGTTCATGGTCTGCTTGTACTCGTTTGCCACGAATACCCCCTTCTTGTTGTGGGCGCCCGTCGGGCGGTTGGCCTGACAAGAAAAAAGCGCCCGTCCTAGCTCAAGCTGGGACGAAGCGCCTATGAATGCGGGAAGCAGACCCGCGTGCGTTTCGCTATACCACCCAGCTCAAAGGTTCGCGCGTCCGCGCTCCCCTCGTACTCGGCTGGTCCGTCACGGCGACCATCCCGGCGACGCCTACTGGGCGCGATCGCGCCGTTGGGGCCGCGGCTCCAGGGTGATATTCGCATCGGCCGCGCGCACCCGAATCTCAGCAGCCCGGGCTCTCTGTGCCGCGCGGGTCCGACCTACTCGTCCCCATCAACGCCTGTAAATCGACATGATAGCACGTAGGGCTCAGGCGTCTCGCGCAAAGTCACGCGACGCGCCGTTTCAACACGCGCCTCAACGGCGCCTCTTGGCCCGAGTGCCGACGCATCGCACCCCGAAAACGATACAAGCGATTAATACCATCAAGCCCGCAAGGTACAACTGTTCTCCCACGAGCTTATACTCTGCGAATTTGTGCTCAACATACAGACCGCCCGCCATAAGCGTCAGCCCCATCGCGCAACCGAGCGTCAATCTGCCCATACCGCGACACAGCTCGCGCTCGCCATAGCGCGCCCGTTGTCTGGGCGAGGCGGTATTGAATCCAGCGACAAAGATCGATCCATGGCCGCTCAAGAACAGGAGACTTAAACCGAGAGACAGGGCAGCTAAAAACGCTGTCACCAGCACGTCCATCATGGACCTCCTAAGACATCGCGCGTCGAAATCGCCTTTGATACAGCGGATCATCGACCAATCGAAGCCATCCTTTCGACCGAGTCGAAGTGGGACATGCTGAAAAAATCCCTTGCAGTAATACACATTTTCGCATGCCCAAAAACCAAGCATCCATGCATAACCGCGAGCTGCGAAAATAGTGGCGACATCGACCTTCGGAGATGCATTCTTGTCGAACACATTTTTCTGCAAGGGTTTTTTTCAGCAACAGCTGCGGCAGCTCCTATAGGTCCGACACATCGACCAGCCTGACGCCCGCCTCAGCGAGCGCCTGGGCGAACAGGCCTTGTCCCGAGACGAGCGTTCCCGTGAAGGTGCCGTCGTAGACCTGATGCACTCCGCAACTGGGACTTCGGGACTGCAGCACGGCAGCCGCGAGCTCTCCTGACTCGATCGCCGGCGCCAAGCGCGCCATCTCGGCCGCGATACCCGACCGATACGCGGCGTCCACGCTTTCGCCGACGTTGTTGACGACCTCCCCATCCACGATCTCCGCGGGCGGGCGCGGCGTGGGCAGGCCGCCCGCGACCTCGGGGCATACGGGAACGACCTCAATGTCGGGGCGGTCGGATGACGCCTTCAGCAGGCGATCGCACCGGTTGTTCCCGCCGCTGTATTTGCAGTTCCGCCCCAACAGGCACGCGCTCACGGCGATCTTCATGACGGGCACCCCTCTCCCACAACCGAAGCTCCACGTTACCACTCTTTTTCCGATTCCGATGCGAATCGACGCGCTCAAATTGCATCCTAGAATGACACGAACGGCAACGCGTCAAGGAGGTCATATGCGCACCATTCAAATGAGCAGCTATACCGTCGGCGAGGATTGCTTTGATGCGATTCCCGCAGCACTCGCGCCCTACCGGGCCAAATCCATCGTCTTGGTGGGCGGCCGCCACGCCCTCGCCTCGGCGGCCCCCGGCATCCGCGCGGCACTCTCCGGAACCGATGTGGAGATCCTCGACGAGATCGTCTACGGCACCGATTCCACCCAGTCCGCCATTGACGCGCTCGTGGATGCCGAGGCGTTCCGCGCGGCCGACGTCGCGTTCGCAATCGGCGGCGGCAAGGCGATCGACACGGTGAAGACCGCCGCCAAGGATCTCGACAAGACGGTCTTCTCCGTCCCGACCATCTGCTCCAATAGCACGAGCGCCACCGCCATCGCCGTCGTCTACAACGACGACCATTCACTCAAGGGCTACGC
Source organism: uncultured Collinsella sp. (assembly GCA_958443615.1). Classification (GTDB taxonomy): domain Bacteria; phylum Actinomycetota; class Coriobacteriia; order Coriobacteriales; family Coriobacteriaceae; genus Collinsella. The sequence goes on along the minus strand of CAUCLI010000023.1, from coordinate 9,641 downwards.
CTATCCCGACGCGCCCGCGCACATCTTCATCAACCCAGCCATCATCGCCGCCGCACCCGAGGAGTTTTTCTGGGCGGGTATCGGCGACGCGCTCTCCAAGCAACCCGAAGTCGAATACGCCGCAAGCGCGGCAGAGCTCACGCACACCGGGACGCTGGGTCTCACGCTCGCCCACACCTGCACCGAACCCCTCATGACCTACGGTGAGCAGGGCCTCGCCGACGTCCGCGCCAACCGATCGAGCGAGGCGGTCCGACAGATCGCACTCGATATCGTGGTGAACACGGGCTACGTCTCCAACCTCACCAACCAGCCCGACTTCTACTACAACTCCTCGCTGGCCCACGCCTTCTACAACGCGACGACCGGCATCCCGCGCCCCGGCCGCACGCACCTGCACGGGGAGGTCGTGAGCTTCGGCGTGCTCGTGCTGCATGCCTACACGGGCGACACCGAGCAGCTGGCGCGCTACGCCGCGTTCAACAAGAAGCTCGGCCTTCCCGTCACCCTTTCCGAGCTCGATCTCGACGAGAGCCATCTGGAGCGCATCGCCGAACTCGCCCAGAACACGAACGAATGGAAGCAGGCGAACCCCTCGCCGTTCTCAACCGAAGCGCTTATCGAGGCGATAAAGACCGCCGACGCCTTCGGAGCGAGCGTAAAATAGCACGACCCGGGAATCGGGAGTCGAGATTCGGGGCCGCAAGCCGCAAACCGCAAGCCGCAAGCCAGGAGCCGGCCAATCCGAGCCAACAGGCGCGGCGAGTTTAACGGCAGGCAATCGGGGCGCCCGCGTTCAACTTGGATGAACGCGGGCGTCCCGCCCTTCAATCGAAACCTTCAGTCGAAAACGGTAGCACAACTCGACAAAACTTCTCGATTTCACGAAGTTTTGTCGAGTTGTGCTACCAAACACTGCGTGAGGAGGGTCCGAAGCTCAAACCCCCGCCCCGACACGCGCCAACACGGCACGCGCCGGCACGTCCCGAAAACGAGCCCGGACAAAAAACGGGCCCCGAATAACGGGACCCGTTGCAAGATGAATTGTTCGCGAACCTTAGAGGGTGTTCACGAGCTTCTGGATGCCGGACTTGCGGTTGGCAGCCTGGTTCTTGTGGATGACGCCCTTGGCGACAGCCTTGTCGAGCTTGCGGTAAGCGGTCACGGCAGCGGCCTGGGCAGCGGCCTTGTCGCCAGCCTCAACGGCGGCCTTGACGTGCTTGATAACGGTCTTGAGCTCGGAGCGGATCGCCTTGTTGCGGACGCGAGCAACCTCGCTGGTGCGGATGCGCTTCTTCTGAGACTTGATGTTTGCCATCGGGTTCGGTTCCTTTCGGGTACTTACAAGGTCTTACTATCCGGCCTCTGAGACACGGTTGTTGAGGTCATACGGGCGAGTATTTTACACGCGAGCACGGGCGCACGCAACCGCAATTCGATAATTATGCAGGTTGCGAGCGATAATTCACAAGTCCGCCGACCGCCCGACAAAAACCGCGGGCACCAATCACCTTGAAGCGGGCTTCCGCGGCCGGCACATCCCGATAACCCACATCCTCAGGGCGAGCTCGCTGTCACGCGATCCCTTCAGCGCGAGCTCGACCTCGACCGCGGACGAGAGCGCGTCGATCAACTCCCCCATCTTCCATCGACGCGCCCAACTCAGGTGGTTCTTAACCTGCCAGGACTGCACGCCGAGCGTCGACGCGAGCTGGCCTCCCTGACCGCGGGCGTCGAGCGACTTGGCGATGATCAGCTCGCGCAGGCGCGTGACCAGCAACGACCAGATCCGGACTTCGCTCTTGGCGGGCTGCAACTTGAGCAGCTCGAGAGAACGGGCGAGGTCGCGCGCGGCGACCGCGTTGAGAAGCTCCCACGGCTTGACCTCGGCCGTGCGCATGACATGGCGCTCGACATCGGCGAGCGAGATCTCGGGGCCGTCGATCATCGAGGCGAGCTTCTTGAGTTCGTTGTCGAGCATGCGCATGTTCTCACCTGCACGCGCGACGAGGGCCTCGGCCGCGGGGATGCCCATCATCTTCCCATGAGCCTGCGCCATCTTCGCCACACGCGGCGGAAGCTCATACGCCTTCATGGGGGCGCAGGAGATGACGGCCTTCGAACCGAGTTTCGCCATGGCCTTGTAGAGCCTCGTGTTCTTGGCGAGCGACGTTGCGACCACCAGGCACACCGTCGTGGGCGCAGGATCGGCAAAATACTCCACCAGCGGCTCGCTCACCGCTTTGGGCAGCTTGTCGCAGCTCCTCAGAATGACCAGGCGAAAATCGGACCCCATGGGGAAGGTGTTGAGGGAGGCGATGATATCGTCGATTTGCGGGTCTTTGGCCATGTCCCGCTCATCGAGATTGAACGCCGACATACCGGACGCGTCCAAGCGCGCCTTCATCTTCTCGATCGTGCGGGAACTCTTGAGCTCGTCGGCTCCCACGACGAGATACCCCGGCAACAACTCCGCCATACGCGCGGCCCTCCTCTCTCATCGACCATCCGTCGTCCCAGTATAGCGAAGCGCTCAATGCCGCGTTCGAAAGCGCGGGTGCGGATTCCCCGGCGACACATGAACATCGCCGACGTCCTTGGTGCACAGAAACATCGACCCCGATGCCTCGACCGTGCGAACGCATGCGGGGTCGGGGTGCCCATAGCTATTCCCCTCCCCGGCGCTCGCCACGCAGAGCTCCGGCAGCAGCAAGTCAAGCGCCTCGGCGGACACCGACACGCGGGACCCATGGTGGCCGAGCTTCAACACATCGACATCGCCGACCTCCTTCACGTACTCGGCGAGCTCATCGCGCTCGGTGTCGCCCGTCAGCAGGGCGCACAGACGCCCTTTATTCCCCTCATAAGAGACGCGAAGCACCACCGAGTCCGCATTCTCATCGCCCTCGACCCGCGAATCCGGCCACACGACATCGCAGGCGAAGGACCCGACGCGCATCACATCGCCCTCGCGAACCTCGCTGACGTCGGGCCCGTCGGACAATTCCGCCGGTATATGGGCCGCCGCCCCATCCGCGACGTATATCCGGTCGACTCGCACGCCCTCGAGCACATCGGGAAGACCGCCCCAATGATCCTTGTCCCAATGTGTGACGACGACCCCATCGAGCTGGAAGACATGATTGCGCGCCAGGGCCGCCCGCGTCGCCTCCCCTATCCCCGCATCGACGAGCAGCGTCGACGCGCCATCGCGTATCAGGATCGCATCGCCTTGACCGATGTCGAGCACGATGATCTCGGGAGGAGCGAAACGGGTCCAATACGCGACATGCATGACGGCGCAGGAGAACCCGAGCGCAAGCGCGAACAGCAGGCGCTTCGGCTCGACGAATCTCCAGCGCGCATACGCCGCGAACGCCGTCCCGTAGGCGATCGGCGCCACGACCCACGGCGAATCGACCGGAACGAGCGCAAAGGGGATGTCGGCGCACGCCTGCGCGACGAACGCGGAGACGCGCGCGAGGCCGTCGGCGGGGGCGAGGACGAAGTCGGTGATGGGACCGGGGGCGCCCGGCGCGCCCATGAGCCGCGCCGCCGCGTCGGATACGGTTGCCGCCCCCGTACCGAGGAGCCCCGCCACAAGCAGGGCGCTCATGACCGGACCGACGAGCAGGTTGGCCAACGGCGCGACGAGCGAGAACTCGCCGAACACCGGCAAGGTCAGCGGCAATGTCGCCCACTGGGCGACCAGCGTGATGGAGAGCGCGTCCGCAATGGGGGCGGGTACGCGCAGGGCGCGCAGATGATGCCGCACATACGGACCGAACAAGATGATGAAGAGCACGCTTGCGACGGAAAGCTGGAACCCGAGGTCATAGACGGTCCCGGGATCGACGGCGACCAGGGCGGTCACCGCGATCGCGAGCCCCGAGGGCGCATGCGCGCGGCGATTGCCCATGGCAGCCGCCATGGAGACCGCGACCATGGACACCGAGCGAATCGCCGAGGGCGCGCCCCCGGTGAATACCACATATGCGACCATGACGAGCAGCATGACCAGCTGCCGCACGCCCCTCGAGAGCCTCACATGGCGAAGGGTGCGCTCGAGCATGGCGGCGATGTAGGCGAAATGGCTTCCCGACACCGCCACGAGATGCGTGAGCCCGCAGGCGGAGAAATCCGCCTGCGTCTCCGACCGGTTGAGCTCGGTCGTCCTGCCGCACACCGTGCCGGCGACCAGCGCCCGGTAATCGCTCCCGCCCGCATCGATCAGGCGAAGCGCGCGGGCTCGAAGCACCCCGACCGACAGGCCGCGCGATTCCACATCGCGGTCCAAGATCGACACGATGCGCGCGGTGGCGACCTCGCCCTTCGCAAAGCGGCTGCGAGCGTAATCCGATCTGTCCAATCCCTTCACGCGGCACACGGCACGCAAAACCGCCCCATCCTCGAGCGCCTCATCGCTTGAGACGCGCACGAGCCCGAGCCTCGAGCCCGACCGCGCATCGACCATGAGGGCGGTTGAGGTGAACCCCCGTTCTCCAGCCGATGGGTCACCCCGAACGACCAGGGCGCATACGCCACCACCGGCGCCGAGCACCGACCGGCATTCCACATGCCACCTCGACAGCCAACCGAGCGTCGCGATGCATCCGATCAGCATGCCGACGCCCAGCATCGAAAGGGGGCGCACCGCCGCGTCAAACCGATTCGGCCCGCGCAGGCACACGGCGAGCACGAGAGCCGCGGCGGCAATCAACGCGAGCGCCGCCATCCTTGGCCAAGGCACCATGTCCCCCACGCCGTGCAGCCGCCATCCTCCCTCGAGCATCAGCAGCGCCGACGCGCATACGCCCGTCGCGAGAAAGGCCGTGGGCGGAACATAAGGTCGGACGGGCATCTCGTCACCGGCGCGCCCCATCCCGATCACACGCAAATCGAGCTCTTGAGTTTTTCGAACTTCTTCTCGCCGATTCCGCTCACGCGCATAAGGTCCTCGATGGTCGAAAACGGCCCGTTCGCCTCGCGATCCTCGACGATGGCGCGGGCGGTCGACGGCCCCACGCCGGGCAGCGCATCAAGGTCCGCCTCACCGGCAAGGTTGATGTTCACCGGCCCGCCATCCGAGGTGGCATCCGGTGCAGTCGTCTCGACGCCCACGCCGGCCGCGCCCGCACCATCCACCTCCCCCACACGAGGAACGTATACCTGTTGCCCGTCTTGCAGCTTCGCGGCGCGGTTGACGCGGGCGGCGTCGGCATCGGCGGCAAACCCGCCGGCGGCCTCGATGGCATCCCCCACCCGGGCGCCGTCTTGCAGGGTCACAAGGGACGGTGCGCCCACGGCACCTGCAACATCCACCACGATGACGATGGGGTCATCCGACTCCGCATCGGCCCTCGAATCGCCGGCCCCAGCGATCGCGTCGCCTCTTCCAAGGTCCTTCGCATCTCGCCCCGACGTCTCCGCACCCGAGCGCGTGACCAGAACCCCGCTGTCTTTGCCACCCGTCGATCCAAGGGCTCCCGTCACCCCCGCCCCAACGGCCACGGCGACGAGCATCGCGACGATCGCGCCGACGCCCAGCGCAACCGGCCTCTGCCGTGCATAGAGTAGGCAACGCCCCATCCACGTCCTTCGATTCTCCCGTACCTGCGCCATGTTCGCACCTCCCCCTTCAAGCATGGCAGGACGTTGACCGGCGTCTCATAACGCAAAGCGAAACTGCGGGGTCGTCTGCAAAGGAGACTGGCCGCAATCTGTCCAACGGGGGCAGATTGCGGCCAGATTCGGCACCAGATTGTAAACAGTCCCGTGGATTACTCGCGTCCCATGGCCTGATAGCGCATCTCGATCTCGTCATGGCGCTCGCGCATGCAACGGGGGCGCTTATAGACCGGAGCGGTGAAATCGATGTACTCGACGTGAGAGACCAGGTGATCGATCATCGCCTCATGGTCGAACATCTCCCAGGCCTCATGGACCTCGTCGAGCTTCGCATGCGTCTCGGGACGGCGCGGCATGAAGAGCGTGCAGCAATCGGGTGCGGTCTCGCACGAGATCTCGTACGTGCCGATCTGCTTGGCCCGCTCGATGATCTCCTGCTTGTCCGAGCCGATGAGCGGCCTGAACACCGGGATATCCACGACCTCGTTGACGGCCATGATGTTCTCGAGCGTCTGCGACGCGACCTGGCCGAGGGACTCGCCGGTGACGATGGCCTTGGCCCCCTCGAGGCGCGCGATGCGCTCCGCCACCGAGTACATGACACGGCGGTACATGATGACGCGCAGATCGGACGGGGTCTTCATCGAGATCTCGCGCTGGCAATCGCCGAACGGGACGACGTACATGCGGCCGATCTGGACGGCGGGCGCGAGCTGCTCGATGATGTCGCGGCAGAGATATTCGCTCGTATCGGCCGTCTGAGGGCGCCCGGAGAAATGAATCGGCACCACCACGGCGCCGCGACGGGCGATCTGCCAGGTCGCAACGGGAGAATCGATACCGGAGGAAAGCAGCGTCACGACCTTGCCGGCGCTGCCCTGGGGAAGACCGCCCACGCCGCGCATGCTGCGGGCGTACACGTACACGCTGCCCTGGACGACGAGCACGTGCACGGTCACATCGGGCTCGCGCATCTGGACCTTCTTCTCGGGATATGCGAGGCAGAGCGCCTCGCCGACCTGGCGGTTGAGATCCATGCTCGTGAGCTCGTAGTCCGTATTCGAGCGGCGGGCGGCGACCTTGAAGGTCTCAAAGGGGCCGAACTCGGCCAGCGCGTCGATCGCGGCGCGGCGGTATTCATCGGGCTCGCGATTCGTGTGGAACGCCAGCGAGCAGCGGGCGACACCCGGGACCCGGGCGATGAGCGGCATGGCGCGCTCTGCCTCGCCCTTGGTGGAGAAGGTGACGAGGATGTGCCCCGAGATGCGCGTCACGCACGAAACGGAAAAGGCGGCCAAGGCCGCCTTCAACGAATCCATGAGGACGCGCTCGAACCGCGTGCGGTTCTTACCCTTGAGCCCTATCTCGTGATAGTGCACCAGGCATACGCGACTTGCCAATTAGGCCTCCTGGGGGTCGATGTGGCCGAGGGCGGCCTCATAGCGCTCGTGATCGTAGGAGATGGTGCCATCCACGATCTCCTCCATGGCCATGGAGATGGTGTCCTTGCCGGACAGCATGACGGTGAGGTCATCGGTATCCTGGACGGCGAGGACGCGGCTGTGCTGGCCGCGCAGCATGTTGTTGATGTCGCTGGCGCGCTGGGACGCGAGGGAGGAGAGCAGGAACCTATTGTGGTCGGTCTTCTCCAGCAGGTCATCAATGGCAGGCTTCACAACAGACACTTCGGATCAATTCCTTTCGTGACGGTGCAGTATGGCGATGAGCTCATCCGTGGCGCGCTCGAGATCGTCGTTCACGAGGATCTCGTCGTAGCGGTCGCGCAGGGCCATCTCGCCTTCGGCGGTGTGGAGTCGGAGCTCGAGGGACTCCGGGGTCTCGGAACCGCGACCCATGAGCCTCTCGCGCAGGACATCGAGCGACGGCGGCTCGATGAAAATGAGAATCGCCTCGGGGAAGCGCTCCTTGACGGCCAGGGCCCCCTGGACGTCGATCTCCAAGATGAGGGACTGCCCGGTGGACAGGTTGCGCTCGACCTCGCTGGCAAGCGTGCCGTAACGATGGTCGTGCACCTGCGCCCACTCGATGAAGTCGCCGGCCTCGACGCGCGCGGAGAACTCATCGTCGGACAGAAAGTAGTAATTGACGCCGTCCACCTCACCGGCGCGCGGGCTCCTCGTGGTAGCGGAAACCGTCAGGCCCAGGCCGGGGACCCGATCGCGCACGCGCGCGACCAGGGTGCCCTTGCCTGCGCCTGACGGCCCGGAAATCACAAAGAGCTTTGACTCGCTCTGGCCCACTTACTTGGTGAGCTGCTCGAGCAGCTGCTCGCGCTGACGGACGCCGAGGCCCTGAACGCGACGGGTGGCGGAGATGCCCAGCTCGTCCATGATCTTGGTGGCCTTGGCCTTGCCATAGCCGGGGAGGGACTCGATGAGGGTGGAGACCTTCATGCGGGAAGCGATGGGGTCGTCGGAGTTCAGGACGGAGTCCAGGGACACCTCGCCCTTCTTGATCTTCTCACGGAGCTCGGCACGAGCGTGGCGGGCGGCAGCGGCCTTCTCGAGAGCGGCCTTGCGCTGCTCATCGGTGAGCTGAGGAAGCGCCATTTGAACCTCCATAAAACTAGGCATCTTCTTACTGCGTTCGGGGTGCAATACGTGCGTTTACGTGCATGTTTGAACCTTCAACGGCATCCTAGGGTAGTCCATGCTCACCCAAATTGCAAGATATCGGGCCAAAATCGGCGGACAAAACCCCAGTATAGAGGGCACGTATGAAAAGAGAGCGCAGGTAGATGCCTGCGCTCAATGATTACTTCACGTTCTCGACCAGCTCGGATACGATGGCCTCGTAAGCTGCGACGGGATTCTCGGCACCCGTGATGGGACGGCCGACCACGATGTGGCTCGCGCCGCGGACGATGGCCTGCGACGGCGTGGCGACGCGCGTCTGGTCACCGAGCTCGGCGCCCGCGGGACGCACGCCCGGCGTGACGATGAGCGCGTCGGGGCCCAGCAGCTCGCGCATGGCCTCGGCCTCCATCGGGGAACACACGATACCGTCGATGCCGTTGTCGCTGGCGAGCGAGGCGAGGCGCGCCGCCTCTTCGGCAACCGGGGACTCGACGCCGATCTCGGTGAGCGAGTCCTGGCTCATGCTCGTGAGCACGGTGATGGCGACGAGCTGCGGGCGGCTCCCCCGCACCTCCGCGGCCGCCTCGGCACCCTCGCGGCACGCCGCGAGCATGGCGCCGGAGCCCAAGCCGTGCACGGAGAGCAGGTCGGCGCCCGCAAGGGCGGCCGAACGCGCTGCGCCGCGCACCTGGTGCGGGATGTCGTGGAACTTCAAGTCGAGGAAGACCTTGAATCCGCGCTCGTTGAACTCGCGGACGATCTGAGGGCCCTCGGCATAGAAGAGCGTCATGCCGACCTTCAGCCATTTGGCATGGCCGGAAAGGGAGTCGGCGAGCTCGAGCGCGCGGGCGCGGTCGCAATCGATGGCAACGATGATGCGGTCGCGGGCATCGGTCTCTAGCATTCGAACGCTCCGATCAGCTCGTTGATGTCCTTCACGCCCTGGCTCTCGGCCCAGGCCTCGAGCTCATGCAGAATGCGCACGGAAGCGGTGGGGTCGACGAAGTTCGCCATGCCGACGGACACGCAGCAGGCGCCCGCGAGGATGAACTCGGCGGCGTCCTCACCCGTCATGACGCCGCCGACGCCGCAGATCGGGATATCGACCGCGTTGGCGGCCTCCCAGACCATGCGAACGGCGATGGGATGGCACAGGGGGCCAGAGAGGCCGCCCGTGGGTTTGGAGAGCTTGGAGCGGCGCGTGCGCACGTCGATGGCCATGCCGGGAATCGAGTTGATGACGGTCAGGCCGTCGGCGCCCTCGGCCTCGAGGGCTCGCGCGATCTCGGGGATGCGCACGGGGGCCATCTTGACGAAGAGGGGTTTGTCGGTCACCTTGCGGCAGGCGCGCATGACCTCGGAAGCCCCCTCTGGGGTGGAGCCGCAGGCGGCACCGCCGGCCGCGATGTTGGGGCA
>CAUCLI010000022.1 GCA_958443615.1 uncultured Collinsella sp. | reverse complement strand
GCTCGGACCATACGATGAGGTTGCGGGCAAATACGTTTACATCTACGTTTAGCCAAAAGCACTTTTTCGTCTCGAACGATCCATAAGGTGTCGGGAGCACATCTGCTTTGTTTCTACCATGCGGTCTTACATGGCAACACCGATTTTCCGTTGACTTGACTGACTGATCCGCATGACCAGACCTCACTCGCCGCTGCATCTCCTCATAACAGCGACGCGCCTCCAACAGGTCGGCGTCGGGCATCTGCCAAAAGAGAACCTCAGCTAATCTAAACGTGCCTCTATCAGCCGCGTCCTCCCGATACACAACGAAGAGATATTTTTGCGTCAAATAACGCCTAAAGTCGCTCGAGTTGAATTCACATGTCGCAAGGTCACAGTAATCAAACGTCGGAAACGAAATTGACTCCTTGGGCATTCCGCTGCACTTGATTCTCATCGTCTTTGGTTTCACGCCTGCTTTTTCAAACTCTGCGATGCGAGAATCCTCGTCAACGCCCAAGATGTGCTTCGTTATGAGCGCACATAGGTTCTTGGGCCTTCTATTTCCCTGCCACCCATATCCGCACACGCTCGCAAGCTCATTTTCCGATAGGCCTATGTACGGCTCAAACCTGCGCCGCACCAACCCAAGCAAATCGAGTCCCGCACTTCCACTGTCCCTGCGAATTGCCTGCGCTTCTAGCAAGCCATTGAGCGCGACGGTCATATACGAAGGCTTTATTGCCCATGCCCTCGGCTTGGCGGGAACATCCGAATACGGCTGCTCCGTTCGTTTCTCGGCATTCGCCGCTTTGGTCGCCGCCTCCAGATACAAGGTGTCCGAACCGGACAGCTCATGCGCCCTGCCTCGACGGATCTTCCGCACGACAATGTCCCAATCCCTTTTGAATGTCGGGATATCTTCATCCGGAATCCCCCAGAGCTCCACAAGCTTGACGAGATAATCAACAGGATTGAGTTCCTTATCGTATTGGTACGCAATGAGCAAAATCTGATGCAGCTTTTTCTGAAGCGAGCTCGTCTCCCAAGTCTCATCAACAACGCTCATATAGTTGATCATGCTAATTACCAGGCGCTCTTTAGCCGAAAGCCTCCCATCTTTCAATTGCTTGAGAGGCGTCGTCTTTAACTCAGTTCCAACTTCGGCAAAATCTGCATTAGGGTCGCTATTGATCTCGTAATGAAAGTAGTACTTTTCAACCGCGTTGCCGAACGACCCCCTTCTTTTATGCGGGTCCTCGACTCGCTCCAACCCCGGGCATTCCTCCCTAAGCGTATGACCTTCAAGACGCTTGGCGTACGCAAGGATTGACTCAATTGAAGAGCTGTCATATTCCAGAGCTGCGTCCACGATTCCCACCTTATAAGGAACGTCTGTTCGATCGCTGTATTGTACCGATCGAACAGACGTTCCTCAAAGCCATTGCAGCAGGATTGACGGGGCCGATACTCATCCCGCATTCACTTCACGTCACCTATACAATATTGATTGACGCAATTCCCGCGACAAAGGAGCCCTCGCCATGTCCAACTCCTACCTTATCGTCGTCGACATGCAAAACGACTTCATCGACGGCGCCCTGGGCACGCCCGAGGCGCAGGCCATCGTCGAGGCAGTCGCCCAACGCGCCAACAGCTTCGACGGCATGGTCGTTTTCACCAAAGACACCCACGGCAGCGACTACGCCGCCACGCAAGAGGGCCGCAACCTGCCCGTTCCCCACTGCATCGCCGGAACACCCGGCTGGGAACTCGCACCCGCCCTCGAAGCGGTCCGCGCCAGCCGCAGCGCCCCCGTGTTCGAAAAACCCTCGTTCGGGTCGCTCGACCTCGCCCGCTGGCTCGTCGCACAAAACAGCGCCGCGCCCATCGACTCCATCGAACTCTGCGGCCTATGCACCGACATCTGCGTGGTCAGCAACGCCCTCACCATCAAGGCGCACCTGCCCGAGGTCCCGCTCGCGGTGAATCCCGCCCTGTGCGCCGGCGTCACCCCCGCCGCACACAACGCCGCGATCGCCACCATGGCCAGCTGCCAGGTGCAGATCCTGTAACCGCGCACCAGCCCCACACTGCGCCGCCTCTCGCGACCTCGCGATTGGCGGCGCGCTTGCATGTTGGCCGATTAGCCGGCCAGCGCCGCAGCGTACCGTTTGAATGCGGGGATGAGCTGCATGCGCAGCACATTGCGACGCGCGTCGAAACCGCCACTGCGGATTCTCAGCCGAATGCCCATCGCACGTGCAACGTCCGCGACGAGCTGGTTGTACGGATGCTCTTCGACAATGTCCTCGTACCAAACGTTCAATATGGTCCAACCCGATCCGACCAGCTTGTTTTGCCTCCGGTCATCGCGACCAGCCTGTTCGATCGCGTGGAACTTACGGCCCTTATACTCGAGGCCGACCTTATGACTGGGAAACGCGACGTCCACATAGCGGTCCCCGTCGGCGGTTGAGACATGATGGTTGAGCGAGACAGGTCCGAGGGCGTAGCCGCCGAGCCGCCGAGGCCAGGTAAGCAATGCGCAAAGGACAGATTCCATGGGCGAGTTTGAGCCGTCGCGGACCAGCTCAAGCGCCTCGCGAGCCCGCTTGATGCCCGGCGCTCCGGGCATAGCGTCCAGCAAACGGGCGATCTGCTCGACGGAAGTCAGGGGCTTCGCCGTGTTGGTAAGACCGTCCCACGAATCATCGAGAAGATAGGTTCCGCACAGCTCGAAGCCGATCATCGCGAGCTCCTCGACGGTGCGTTGCTTCTTCTTGCGCAGATCTACCGTGGCAAGATGCAGGAACGTCAGAGCCGGGCTCGTCACCAAGACATCCCTGCTCACGTAGATCAACGAGCGCGGTGGCAGCTCCGCCCCGCAGCGATGGCACACGATGTCGTCGCGGCTGCGGGCGCCCGACTCTTTGGGCACCAGGATATGCACGGGGCGCGTTTTCACGCCCAAGCGCTCCATGTCATCTGAAAACATGGCTTTTGGCGATAAGCCGCAGCCATCCAGTTTTTGTGTCCGCGGCCTATCCATAAACTCCGGAGCCAATCGCCCGCTCGATCGCATAAATTCGAGCGTCGACTCTCCAAAAATGCATACGTTCATGACCGTCGCCCCCTCGGCCCGATACGTTTCGCCCAGTGTGGTCAAAATACCCCGATTGTGCGCCGAGCAATCAATGGCGCAACGGCGTTTCCCCAGGATTGGGCAAATCAATCACGCCCACCGAGCGCCCGGGCAATCATCTCCTCCGACCGTCATCAACAAAACCCCAGGATTTCCCCTCGATAAGAAATATGCACGGTTGTTTTGCACTCGCGCTTAGCGCACAATCGGGGTATTTTGACCACTTTTCCAGAAACGTATATTTCATAACCCCCTTTTGAAGGCCAACGGATCGTTGCACACGCCTTTTTTGGGAAAGAGCCGCATCTTTGATCATTTGTGAACTATTTGAGAATGAATCCTAATATGTTTCCGATTTAGACTCATATGATTCTGAAACTGTGCCATAATGCAGATGTCAAAGCGCGACCGCGGGTTCGCCCCAAGAAGCGCAATCGCCTGTGTTCAAAGGAGAACAAACATGAAGTTCGTTTGCCCCGTTTGCGGTTTCGTTGAGGAGTTCGACGGCGAGGAGCTGCCCGCCGACTTCAAGTGCCCCCAGTGCGGCGTCTCCGGTGACCGCTTCACCAAGGTCGAGGAGGGCAAGATGACCTGGGCCGCCGAGCACCTCGTGGGCGTTGCCCACGAGGAGGGCGTCACCGAGGACATCATCATGGACCTGCGCGCCAACTTCGAGGGCGAGTGCTCTGAGGTCGGCATGTACCTGGCCATGGCCCGCGTTGCCCACCGCGAGGGCTACCCCGAGATCGGCCTGTACTGGGAGAAGGCCGCTTACGAGGAGGCCGAGCACGCTTCCAAGTTCGCCGAGCTCCTGGGCGAGGTCGTGACCACCTCCACCAAGAAGAACCTCGAGATGCGCGTTGAGGCCGAGAACGGCGCCACCGCCGGCAAGTTCGATCTGGCCAAGCGCGCCAAGGCTGCCGGCCTGGACGCCATCCACGACACTGTGCACGAGATGGCTCGCGACGAGGCCCGTCACGGCAAGGCCTTCGCTGGCCTGCTGGCCCGCTACTTCGGCTAAGCCGAGGCAACGCTTCGCAAAACGCTTTCCACAATGGAACGTTTGGACCCCAGGGCTCGCCCCTGGGGTCTTTTATCTAGGTCCGTCCGCACACCGATATGGGTCCGTCCGCGCACCGATATGGGTCCGTCCGCGCGCCAATATGGGTCCGTCCGCACGCTGGTAAGCCCGAGAAGACGCACAATCAGGTTTCGCGGGGCAGCGGGCCAGGACCTTATTCCTCACTCTCGACGAGCTTGCTCGGCGAAGATCCCTCCAGCCCCGAGAAGAACTCGGCCATCGGAACATCCAATCCGTCTGCCAGTTTGACCAAATAGTCAACGGAGATATTCTGCTTGCCCGCCTCGAATTGGTTGACGTAAGAGCGGTTCGCATCGACCATGCGCGCAAGGCCGGACTGGGTAATGCCCCGCGCCTCACGCAGCCGTGCGGCATTCGCGCCCACAGCCCTTCGAACGAATATGTTCACCGCTTCGGTCTTCATACTTTTCATCGTATGAATTGGCCTTTGACAGGGTGTTTGTTATATCAGACAGTTTTAGCTGAAAGACGGTTCTTTTTAATGGCGATGCGAGTCGCCCGAGCTTGATTCAGAGGCCCCCAAGCCCCTGAAACCAATCGAACCTTCAACCAGGGCGTTAATTAGACTGCGATGGATGCGACCGGCAAGTCTCCTTGTCATCACGTACAAAAGTGCGGAGCACGTCGAAAGCTCTATTCCCCGTTGGTCAGGTTTTGGGGCGAATCCTTCTCCAAGCCCGAAAAGAATTCGACGATTGGCACATCGAGGCCGTTCGCCAATCCCACAAGCCATTCGATCGAAGGATTGTAGCTCCCGTTCTCGAAGCGATTGATGGCGGAACGCTCCAACCCGGTCACCTGCGCGATCCCCGCCTGGGAATACCCCGCGCGCTCGCGAATGCGCCCGGCGTTGGTGCCCATGACCTTGCGGATCATTATGTTGGTGTCATCTGTCCTCATGCCATTCATCGTATGGAGCGACAGCGTCCGCTCTGTGGCATATATTCGACAGTATGAGTTTTTTGATGCGATCTCCCGCGATGCGACGCCATCCAATTGCAAAGTAACGTTTTGTTGCAGACTCCCCAATCGCGGTGAACTTCGCCATCCGCGTGGTAACGTTTTTCCGTCAATTTCAACCACCTGGATTGATACGCGCACAGAAAGATTGGGCACGTACTGGAAAGGACCGTGAGGAGGTACGCATGGACAGCACATTTGCACATCGCTCATCTGATATAACGGAGCCGAGCGACGAGGTCGAGCTCGCCGCACGCGCGCTCGAATCACAGGGGCGCTTCGGCCTCACGCGCGACTTCATCCAGCATGGCGACGTGAGCGTGCACGCCCATGTGCTCTCGGTCGCGCGCGCGAGCGTCGCCGCCGCCCGGGTCCTTGAGCGCATCGGCGTCCGCGTCGACCGCGCCTCGCTCATTCGCGGAGCGCTGCTGCACGACTACTTCCTCTACGACTGGCACGACCCCGACCCATCGCACCGCCTGCACGGCTTCACACATCCCTCGACGGCCCTCGCACGCGCCGAGGAGGACTTCGACGACCTGACCCCTCGCGAGCGCAACATCATCGCCCGTCACATGTTCCCGCTGGTGCCTATGCCACCGACCTGCTGCGAGGCGTGGATCGTGTGCCTCGCCGACAAAGCGTGCGCGCTGCACGAGACCATCGCGGGCCGACTGCCCAAGCGGGCCTCGAGCAAGAATCGGGCGGTGCAGAGCCGATGAGCCTTGATGGATTTTCCGCCGCGCTAACCGCGAGCGACGCGTCTTTATCGGCGCTGTTCTCGACCGGCGCTCCCCTATCGGCGCTGTTCCTGTCCTTTATCGTTTTCGCGTTTATCGGTTGGCTCTACGAATCAACCATCTGCGCTCTGGCGAACTACGGCCACTTTGCCAACAGCGGATTCCTCCTCGGCCCCTGCTGCCCCATCTACGGCGCGGGCGCCCTTGCGTGCTGGCTTCTGCTGCGCGACATCCCTGGCGTCACCGTGCAGTTCGCCGCGGCGGCCCTCGTGTGCAGCGTCATCGAATACACCGTGGGCGCGCTGCTCGAACGCCTCACCGGCGCGCGGTTTTGGGACTATTCCAAATTCCCCTTCAACATCAATGGAAGGGTCTGCCTGTACGGAGCCGCGCTTTTCGGAGCCGGCGCGGTCCTCATCTGCCGCGTCGCCGAACCCGCGCTCCTGGCGGCATTAAAATCCTTGCGCCCGGCAGCCCTCGCGACGGCCGCCGTCGCATGCGCGATTCTGCTGGCCATCGACACCGTGTTCACGCTGGCGAGCTGGCGCCAGCTCTCGCAAAAACTCGAGCTCCTCAGGATCGAGCTCGCCGACAAGGTCAACGACTCGCTCAAAGACGCCTCCACCACCCTGCTCGACAAGATGCCCGATACGGCGCTTGATTCAGCTGCGGAACTCAAGGCCCGAAGCGGAGAGCTCAATTCGTGGCTCGCAAACATGTCGGAGGGCGCCATGGAGACAGTTCGCAACAAGATCGAGCTCCCCTCGTTCATCGCAGAGGGCGGTCGCAGCCTCAGGCTGGTTGTGCGCCATGCACGCAACATCGCCCAACGCGCCGAGATGTCCGCACCCGAGAAGCTGAAGACCGTACTCACCCGTCGCGAGCTGCGCTTCTTCAACGCCTTCCCGGAGATCAAGCTGAAGGCGTACGAGGGGATCATCCGCGCCACGGACCTCAAGGAGCGTGCGCGGGAGCTGTTCTACAGGAGGTAGCGGAGGCTTTCGACCGCCATCCTCTCCGTGCGCGGCACTCACAGGAAGATGTCGGAAACCGCACTCAACGCAAATCCCAGCACGACCATCAATGCCAGCGCGCCGCCCATGTACCTCGCCGCGATCCCAGTCGCCGCCGACTGGAGCTCGCCGATGTTGAGCACCTCGCACCAGCCGCTCTCGCCGCACGCGGGGCACCGCAAGCGCTTTTGAAACGTCGAGAAGCTCCTCGTCGTGACCAGGGCCGGTCCGCGCAGGCCCGTACGGGTCCGCGAGACGGACTTCGTCATATGCGCGCGCCTCAGCTCCGCCATCGTCAGCTCGAACTCGCGACCGCATGACCCGCATCGCGCGCGGACCGGCAGTGCAAGGGCATCGATCTCCCGAGCCGTCCGGCGGTAGGCGGCAAAGAGTACCGCAAGCATCGCGGTGAGCAGGACCAAGGGCAGCACGATGGCGATGACGGGCAGCGGCATAATGGCTCCATTCGCGGATTGGGACCGTCGCCCCATGATACGCCATCCCCTCCTGCGCCATACTCAGAAGAACCGAGGTGCGAAGACGCGCCCTCGAAGAGAGGGACAACGCGGCGGCGCGCCCCGGAAATGGAAATGCAACGACAACCGCGGGAGGCCACATGCTCAGCGCACGCGATGCAAAGTTGGTGAAGCGCTATTACCTGCTCCCCAAAGCAGCCTGGTATTCCCTGACCGCCCTGTTCCTCACGGGCGGACTCACCATCCTGCTCGTGATGATCGACAACATCGGCCTGGGCTCCAAGGGCTTTGGAGACCTGCAGCTGATCGCCATGGCGACCCTCATGATCGCCGAGGGCGCGGTGTGCATCGCCTGCGGGGTGGTCGCCAGGCGTGGGCTCGGCAGCGCCCGCTGGCAGGAGCTCGAATGCGAGGCCATCGGCGGCAACGCGGACATCGGGACGAACCCGGCCGTCGCGGGCGGCATCGGTGTGACAGCAGCGGGGCGCCTGGTCGACACCCTGGACAACGACGACCTCGACGCCCTGAGCACGGGGCTGGAAATCGCCGGCACCGCCATGTCCGCATACGGCTTTTTCGACACCATGCGCCGCATGAGCAGGGCCGCGGCCGCAGTCGCACACGGCCACGGCATGGAGCTCCCCGGACTCGGCCGCACGCGCCTCCTGATAATCGGCCTGCCGCTCCTGCTCCTCACGCTCTCCTTCGTCCCGCGCTTCATCGATTCGGCTGCGCATTCTTCGGAAGCTCAAGAGACCTCCGCGCGCGTCATCCAGGCATTCAACACCGCACTCGAGCCCGTGTGCAGCTACACCCTCGCCGACGACCCCCTCGAGCACCGCCAGGACAGCGGCTACCGCGTGAGCGGGAACATCACCGATGAAAACGGAGACATCGTGGCGAGCGTCTCCGTCGAAACGGACGAGCGCGGCGCTGTCGATAGCGTGGTCTACAACGCCGACGTGGACATCGCACGCACGCCCGAGGAGAACCTTGCCTTTGCCGAAGAATGTCTCGCACGCTTCTACGAAGCGATTTCAAGCGTGGACGTCGAGGCGGAGGGCATCGAGCTTGTGGACACGGGACTCGTCAACGCCCCCGTGCTGCCCGATCAGTTCCGCCAGGCGTTCCTCACCGGCGACTATTACACCGCTATCGACACGGACCTCGGCGACACCGGCACTCTGCGCGCCTGGGCCCTCTTTGACACGGAACCCCGGAAGGAGTTCGACGAGTACACCTCGCCGCGCATCTCCATCTACCTGGTAGCACGGCAGAGCTAGATTTTCCGGCTCTCACACGGGAACCCACTGTCAAATTCGACAGATGTGTAACCGAAAACAGCTTCTAAAAGCCATCTGTCTTTGGATGGTGTTACCACAATGCGACAGAATTAATGTTTCCGTTCATTATCTTGTTTCCATCTTGCAGACCTCAAGTAGCTGAAGCTCTAATCTTTCTCAAATGAGTCTCTGGTTGACATCTTGCGGTTACACAACTGTCGAATTTGACAATCACGTCAACTCGAAAGGGAGAAAACCCGCAAAAGCGCGCCATCGTGCCGCACCTCAATTTAGGGACTGTCCCTAAATTGAGGTGCGGCGCCCGCGATTCGCCCGAGTTATTCCTCGCCGTCGTGTTTGCTCGCGCGCTTCCAGTGCAGGCCGCGGCTCAGACGGTGCGCCACGCGCTCCACCTCGGCATCGCTCGTGAGATGGTGCGGCTTCATGCGGCTCGTCACGGAATCGCGGCGGATCGTGGCGATCGGCTCCATCACGAAACCCTTGCCGGAGCGCATGTTCTCCTTGGCCACACTGATCATGAGCTTGATGCGGTTGAGCTGGTTGACCTCGCTCGCACCCGGGTCGTAGTCGACCGCCACGATGTTGCTCTCGGGGTGCTGGCGGCGAAGCTCCTTGATCACGGCCTTGCCCACCACGTGGTTGGGCAGGCACGCGAAGGGCTGCGTGCAGATGATGTTCGGCGCCCCATGGTCGATCAAGTCGAGCATCTCGGCGGTGAGCAGCCAGCCCTCGCCCATGTTGTTGCACAGGGAGAGGATCTGACGGGCCTTGTCCTGCATCACGGAGATGGGCTCGGGGCGCTCGAAGCGGTCGCTGCGCTCGAGCATCTCGTCCACAGGCTTGCGCATCCAATCCACCAGACCGATCGCGGCGTCCATGCTGGCGCGCGCCGCGGCAGAGCTGCCCAACTCGTCCTTCTGCACCTGCGCGTTGCTCATGGAGTACAGGAAGAAGTCGAGCAGGCCCGGCACCACGGCCTCGCAGCCCTCCGCCTCGATGACGTCCACCACGTGGTTGTTCGCCGTGGGGTGGAACTTCACCAGGATCTCGCCGACCACGCCCACGCGCGGCTTGGAGCCCTCGCCCGTGAGCGGCAGCGTGTCGAACGCCGTGATGGCCTCGCGGGAGAGCTTGGTGAAGTTGCGGCGCGTGAACGTCGGCGCCAGGCGACGGGCGCGCTCCATGAAGTCCTCGAACAGCTCGTTGGCAGCCCCCTCCTCCGCCTCGTAGGGACGCGTGCGATAGAGCATCTGCATCATGAGGTCGCCGAACAGCACGCTGTACACGCAGGACTTGAGCAACGGGACCGTGAGCTTGAAGCCCGGGTTGTTCTCGTCGAGCTTCACGGCGGAAAGGCTGATCACCGGGATGTCGGGGTGCCCGCTGTCGCGCAGGGCCTTGCGGATGAGCGCGATGTAGTTGGTGGCGCGGCAGCCGCCGCCGGTCTGGGTGATCACCACGGCCGTGCGGGACAGGTCGTAGCGGCCGCTCTCGATAGCCTCCATGATCTGGCCCGTCACCAGGATGGACGGGTAGCAGATGTCGTTATTCACGTAACGCAGACCCGCCTCCACGGCACCGCGATCGGTGGAGGGCAGAAGCTCCAGGTTGTAGCCGCCGGCGCGGAAGACCTCCTTGATGAGGTCGAAGTGGATGGGCGCCATCTGCGGGCACAGGATGGTGTAGCCCGCCTCGCGCATCTCCTCGGTGAAGGGCACCTTGGCAAACGCCGCGCTCGCGGCGGGGCGCTGCGGCTCGAGCGCGTACTTGTGCGTGGCGAACGCGCACGCGTCGGAGCTCGGCGCGACCGGCGCGGCGGCACCCTGCTCGTACGCCTCGCCCGCGGCGGCGGCCTCGGCGGCTCGCTCGGCCTCCTGGTCCTTGAGCGCGGCCATGAGCGAGCGGATGCGGATGCGCGCGGCGCCTAGGTTGGACACCTCGTCGATCTTGAGCACGGTGTAGATCTTGCCGGATGCCTCCAGGATCTCCTGCACCTGGTCGGTGGTGAGCGCGTCCAGGCCGCAGCCGAACGAGTTGAGCTGGATGAGGTCGAGGTCGTTGCGCATGGTCACGAAACGCGCCGCGGCGTACAGGCGGCTGTGGAACATCCACTGGTCCACCACGCGAATCGGGCGCTCGGGCTTCACCAGGTGCGCCACGGAGTCCTCGGTGAGCACCGCGAACCCAAAGCTCGCGATGAGCTCGGGCAGGGCGTGGTTGATCTCGGGGTCGTTGTGGTACGGACGGCCCGCCAGCACGATGCCGTGGCCGCCGTTGTCCTCGATCCAGCGCACGGCCTCCTCGCCCATGGTCTGGATGTCCTGGTGGAAGCGCGCGTCGGCCTCATAGGCAGCATTCACAGCCTGGTCGATCTCGGTGCGCGTGAGCTTGGGGCCGCGCACGCGGCCGCGGCCGGCCTCGGCGTCCGCCACGCGCTCGACCGCGAGCAGCTCGTACAGGCGGCGCTTGAGCTCGATCTTGTCGTGGTAGGGCACGAACGGGTACATGAACTCGACGTTATTCTCGGTGATGGCGTCCACGTTCAGGCCCAGCGCGGTGGGATAGCTCATCACGATGGGGCAGTTGTAGCAGTTGCCCGCCGTGGGGTCCTCCTTGCGCTCCCAGCGCACGCAGGGCATCCAGATGAAGTCCGGGTCCTTTTCGATGAGGTTCATCACGTGGCCGTGGGAGAGCTTGGCCGGATAGCACACGGACTCGCTCGGCATGGACTCGATGCCGCTCTCGTAAGTAGCCTTGTTGGAGTTGTCGGAGAGCACGACGCTAAAGCCCAGGCGCGTGAAGAACGCGTGCCAGAACGGGTAGTTCTCGTACATGTTGAGCGCGCGCGGGATGCCCACCGTGCCGCGCGGGGCCTCGTCGGGGCTCAGGCACTCGCGGTCGAACAGCAACTTGTTCTTGGCGGCGAAGAGGTTGGGAGCCTCGGTCTTGCGCTTCTTGTGGCCCGCGCCCTTCTCACAGCGGTTGCCGGTGATGAATTTGCGCCCCTGCCCGAAGTCGTTCACCGTGAGCTGACAGTTGTTGGAGCAGCGACCGCAGCGCACATGGCGCTGCGCCACCGTGAGGCCGGCGATCTCGTCGGCGGCGAGCACGCTGGAGGTGCCGGTTGCGCCGGCGCGGTCGCGCGCGAGCAGGGCCGCGCCGTAGGCGCCCATGCAGCCGGCGATGTCGGGGCGCACGGCGTTCACGCCGGTGAGCAGCTCGAACGCGCGCAGCGTGGCGTCGGACATGAAGGTGCCGCCCTGAACGATCACCTGACTGCCGATCTCCTTTGGGTCGCGCAGCTTGATGACCTTGAACAGGGCGTTCTTGATGACGGAGTAGGACAGGCCGGCGGCGATGTCACCCACCGTGGCGCCTTCCTTCTGCGCCTGCTTCACACGGGAGTTCATGAACACGGTGCAGCGGCTGCCCAGATCGACGGGGCCGCGGGCGGCGATCGCCTCGGCGGCGAAGGCGCGCACGTCCATGTCCATGGACACCGCGAAGCTCTCGATAAAGCTGCCGCAGCCGCTGGAGCAGGCCTCGTTCAGCATGATGTGCTCGATCACGCCGTCGCGCACGCGCAGGCACTTCATGTCCTGCCCGCCGATGTCCAAGATGAACTCGACGCCGGGCAAAAACGCGCGGGCGCCGCGCAGGTGCGCCACGGTCTCGATCTCGCCGGAGTCGGCCTTGAGCGCCTCGATGAGCAGGGCCTCGCCGTAACCGGTCGTGGTCACGTGGCCGATCGTGCACCCCTCGGGGATGTGCGCGTAGAAGTCGGCCATGATGGTCTTGGCCGTGCCCAGGATGTCGCCGTTGTTGTTGCCGTACCAGGTGTGGAGGAGCTGGCCGTCCTCGCCCACCATGGCGGCCTTCATCGTGGTGGAACCGGCGTCCAGGCCGATGAACACGCGGCCCGTATAGCCCTCGAGCTCGCCGCGGGGCACGACCTCACGGGCGTGGCGCTCGCGAAACTCGGCGAGGTCCCCGTCGGTGGCGAAGAGCGGCTCCAGGCGCGCGACCTCGGCGCCCTGCGTGTCGCCCAGGCTGTCGATGGCCTCGACGAGCTCGCCGAGGCGCACGAGTTTATCCGACTCATGCGCCATCGCCGCGCCGGAGGCCACGAACAGGTGCGCGTTCTCGGGCACGATGATGTGCTCGTCGTCGAGGTCGAGCGTGAGGTAGAAGCGGCGGCGCAGCTCGGAGAGGTATTGCAGCGGGCCGCCGAGGAACGCCACGTGCCCGCGGATGGGCCGTCCGCACGCCAGGCCCGAGATGGTCTGGGTCACCACGGCCTGGAAGATGGAGGCCGCCACGTCCGCAGGCGCCGCGCCCTCGTTGAGCAGCGGCTGGACGTCGGTCTTGGCGAACACGCCGCAGCGACTGGCGATGGGATAGATGTTCACGGCGCGGGCGGCCAGCTCGTTGAGGCCCGCGGCGTCGGTGTGCAAAAGCGTCGCCATCTGGTCGATGAACGCGCCCGTGCCGCCGGCGCACGTGCCGTTCATGCGCTGCTCGATGCCGGAGTCGAAGTAGATGATCTTGGCGTCCTCGCCGCCCAGCTCGATGGCGACATCGGTCTGCGGGATGAGGGTCTCCACCGCGCGCTTGGACGCGATGACCTCCTGCACGAACTCAAGCCCGAGCCACTGGGAGAGCAACAGGCCGCCTGAGCCCGTGATGGCGCAGGTCATCTGCGCCTCGGGCAAAAGCGACGCCGCGCCCTCGAACAGGTCGCGCGCACAGGCGCGCACATCGGTATGGTGGCGCTGGTACTTGGCGTAGACGATCTGGTTGTCGTCGTTCAGGACCGCGAGCTTGACGGTGGTGGAGCCCACGTCGATGCCCAGGTGCAGGGCGCCGTGCGCGTTCCCGGGATTCCAAACCGCGTTCTCCACGGCCTTGGTCTGCGTGTCGGTCATCAGTCGTTCCTCCCTGTGGAACCTGAGGTGATGTCGTTGAAGTCTATAGCCGGAATGTCAATATTCAGCCCCATGAGCTTGGCGCCGTAGGCGGGGACGTTGATATCGATGGGCATGCCGTACAGGTCGCCCGGACGCACGAAGGCGATCACCGTCATGATGCGCGCCATGGTCTCGGGGCTCTCGGCCAGGCCGCGCTCGAACCAGCGCTGAACCACACCCACCTCGGAGGAGA
This sequence comes from uncultured Collinsella sp., assembly GCA_958443615.1. GTDB lineage: Bacteria > Actinomycetota > Coriobacteriia > Coriobacteriales > Coriobacteriaceae > Collinsella. The sequence continues at coordinate 6,629 of CAUCLI010000022.1, read as the reverse complement.
CCACCGAGGAGAGGTAGTAATCGAAGAAGGCGCCCACCGCGGCGGGCAGGATGCCCGTCTGCATGCGGTCGGACACCTCGGCGCACGCCATGTCGATGACCTTCTTGATAAACGCCTGATCGCCGGCGGGGCCGATGAGCGCGCCGATGAGGTCGCGGTTTTCGGAGATATACGTGAGCAGCTCGACCGAACCGGGCGCCGGCTCGAGGCGCTCGATGTTGCCGTACAGGTCGGGCAGCGTGGCCTCGGCGATCGCGCGCACGCGGACGCGAATCTCGGCGAGGAGCGCATCCTCGACCTGATCGATGAAGTCGGGGATGTCCCTGTAATGCGAGTAGAAGGTGCGGCGCGTGAGACCCGCGCGCTCGGTGAGGGCGGCGACGCTCACGCGGGCGATGTCCGTCCCCGCGTTGAGCTCCGCTACCAGCGCCTCGCGCAGGGCGCGCTGCGAGCGCAGGATGCGGCGGTCGGATTTGAGCGGCTGCGGCGATGTGTCGATATGAGGCATTGAGCCCCTTTCCCGGATCCGACGATACTCGATAATTCACTCGCCGTGCATTATTGCACACAGTGTGAATCATCACGGAACGTCTATCTAATCGGGAGCATATCTGCACAGAGTCTCAATTGGGGACAGGTGCAAATTGGTACGAATTGGCACGTCCCTACATCGGCCGCTCGGGACCGCCCACGGTGGACGAGGCGCTGCCCGCAATCGTGGGAAGTCTCAATTTGCACCTGTCCCCAATTGAGCAGTTGAGACTCCCTGCTGGTAGAATAGGTCGCGATTGAATTTGAGGATTGGAGACCCATGGCACCTGTCATCGCCATCATCGGCGCGCTCGAGAAGGAAGTGCGCCAGATCTACGCCGCCGTCGAGAAGGGCACCGTCGCGGACGAGGCCGGCCTGCGCATCGTGGGCGGCGAATACCATGGCTTCACCGTCGTGGCCACCACGGCCGGCATGGGCACCGTCAACGCCGCGGCCGCAGCGCAGCACCTCATCAGCGCGCACGGTGCCAACGCCATCATCTTCTCCGGCATCGCCGGGGGCCTCAACCCCGCCCTGCACATCGGCGATGTGGTGATCGGCGAGCGCCTGCGCTACCTCGACACCGACACCGCCCTCATCGCCGAGTCCGCACCGGGGCTCGAGGAATTCTCCAGCAGCGACTTTCTGGTCGAACTGGCCGAGAAGACCCTGCGCGCGCACGGCTACGTCGATGCGGCGCTGGCCGAGGAGGATGTCGCCGCCGCCCGCGCCGAGGCCGATGCGACGCTTTTCCGTCGCAACAACACCGACGCCGAGCCGCAGCGCTTCCTGCGCGGCACCATCGCCACGGGCAACCGCTTCGTGAGCGGTGCCGAACCCAAGGCCGCCGCCATCGCCGCCACGCAGGGCGACTGCGTGGAGATGGAGGGCGCCGCCATCGCGCACGTCGCCGCCAAGAACGGCATCGACTGCCTGGTCCTGCGCGCCATCTCCGACAACTGCGACGAGAGCTACGATGCGCTGTCCTCCCGCGAGTTCGACCTGGAGGAGTACGCCGAGAGCGCCAGCTCGCTCGTGCTCTCCATCGTGCGCCGCCTCGCCGTCCAGCTCGGCATCGAACCGCGCGACTAACGGCGCCGCCCGCACCCCCGAGCGCACGTCGCCGCACCCCGGGCACACGTCGCCGCACCCCGGGCACACGTCGCCGCCCGGCCCACGCGCACACGCCCCGAGCGCACGTCGCCGCCCGGCCCACGCGCACACGCCCCGAACGATGACGGCGCACCCGCATCGCACGCGAACTCCGCCGCCCGACCCGACCGCACAGAGAGGCATTCCCATGGCAGAGGCCATCAACTACAACAAGGTCCACTTCGTCGCCAGTTACGGCAAGGCGTCGCAGATCCCGCCGTCGACCTGCCCCGAGGTCAGCTTCGTGGGTCGCTCCAACGTGGGCAAGTCCTCCATCATGAACAAGCTGTTCAACCGCCGCGGCCTGGTGAAGGTGTCCTCCACCCCGGGCAAGACCGCCAACGTCAACTTCTTCGAGGCCGACGGTGTGCACTTCGTCGACCTGCCCGGCTACGGCTTCGCCCAGCGCAGCAAGGCCGAGCGCGACCGCTGGGCGCGCCTCATCGGCGACTTCTTCGATTCCGAGCGCAGCTTCAACCTGGTCGTCTCCCTCGTGGACATCCGCCACGACCCGAGCAAGCTCGACCTGCAGATGATCGAGTTCCTGCGCGAGAACGGCTTCAACTTCATCGTCTGCCTCACCAAGGCCGACAAGCTCTCCAAATCGCAGCAGGGCAAGCAGGCGGCGAGCATCCGCAAGCAGCTCGGCGTGCCCGCTGACCGCCTCATCGTCACGAGCAGCGAATCCGGCCTGGGCATCGACCGCCTCAAGCAGGCCATCGTCGACTATTGCCTCGACGGCGGCGATGATGAGGATGAACCGACGCCTGAGGCCGACGAAGCCGCCGTCGATTAGTTGACGCCCCTAAACCCCTTCCCCACGATCTCGGAGCTGTCCACGATCGTGATGAAGCACCCCGGATCGACCTCGCGCGCGTATCGGCGCAGCCTCACTGCCTCGCGGCGACTCAACACGCACATGATCACCGTCACGAGCTGACCCGAGAACGCGCCGTATCCGCGGCTGATGGTCGCCGTTCGGTTGAGCTCCTTGACGATGTAGGTTTCCACCTTGAGCGGCTCGCGGCAGATGATGGTGCAGACCTTCCGCAGGTGGATGCTCTCGATCGCCTTGTCCACGACGAGCGTCTTGGCGAACAGGCCGAGCACGCAATACAGGCCCACGCGCGGGCCGTACAGCACCGCCGCGATGCACACGATACCGACGTCCACCAGCAGCAACGCGCGCCCGATCTCGAGCGTGCTATGGCGCTTGAGGATCATCGCGAGGATGTCGGTGCCACCCGTCGACGCGCCGATGTCGAACACCATGGCGCTGCCTGTCGCCGGCAGGATCACGGCGAAGCACAGGTCGAGCCACATATCCCCCGTGACGGACGCCGTCGACGCTCCGGGGAACAGCATTTCGAACAGCGAGACATAACCCGAGAGCGCGAACGATGCGAACACGCTCCACAGGATCGCCTTGCGCTCGAGGAAGATAAACCCCAGCACGACCAACACGATGTTGATGATCCACATGAAGGCGCCGACCGGCAACGTGGGGAACAGCGTCGACAGGATGACCGACACGCCGGAGGTGCCGCCAAATGCAAAGTGGTTGGGTGTCTTGAACAGCACGATGGCCAGGGCAGTCAAGATGAGCCCGCCGTTCAGGATGGCGAAGAAGCGCAGGAAGCCCGGATCCTTGCTGCGTCGGGCGCCGGCCTGCTCGCCGCGGCGGATGTCCTCCTCGCTCACGAGATGCTCGAGGGGCTCGACCGGCGTCGTGTGATGAGCCGCGACTCGCGGCGCGGGACCCTCCGCCGCCGATACACCCGTCTGCATATTCTGCTCTTCCACGAAACGCTCCGCTCAAAATCGGTTCCATGCGCCCCTGATGGTAACGCGCGCGGCCCCTTATGCAAGTAACGTTCGCGACGGTTCGGGCAACGGGGCCCCGCAGCCGCCATCGGCATGAAAAAGGCGACCGCCAAACGACGGCCGCCTCTCACGACAATAGCCGTCACGCATCTTTGAGCGCCAGGGCGCGCGACGGTGGCAGGCGCACTAGAACGCGGGAAGCACGTCCTCGCCGTAGTTCTCCTCGAGGTAGACCTTGAAGTCCTCGGAGGTGAGCACCTCGACGAGAGCCTTGATACCCTTGGAATCCTCCTGGCCCTTGGCGACGCAGATGATGTTGGCGTACTTCTCGACGGCGAGCGAGTCGGAGGACTCGTGCGCGAGGGCGTCGGCGACGTGATAACCGGCCTCGATGGCGTAGTTGCCGTTGATGACCGCGAAGTCGACGGAGGAAAGGGCGCGCGGCAGGGCGGCCGCCTCGAGCTCCTGGAACTCGAGGTTGTGCGGGTTGTCCTTGATGTCCTTGGGCGTGGCCTCGAGATTCTCGGGATCGGCGAGGGTGATCAGGCCCAGGTCCTGCAGGAGCAGCAGGGCGCGGCCCTCATTGGTGGGGTCATTCGGAATCGCGATCGTGGCACCGTCGGAAATGTTGTCGAGGTCGTCGGAGGTTCCGGCGTACACCGCGAACGGCTCGTAGTGGATCAAGCCGGCGGACACGAGGTCGGTGCCGTTCTTCTCGTTATAGTCCTCGAGATAGGTGATGTGCTGGAAGTAGTTGGCATCGACCGAGCCGGAGGTGGTGTCCTTGTTGGGCTGGATGTAATCGGTGTACTCCTTCACCTTGAGCCCGATGCCCTGCTCGGCCAGCAGCGGCGCGGCGAAATCGGTGAGGATCTCGGCGTGCGGGGCGGGGCTGGCGGCGACGGTCAACACGGCGGAATCGGCCGCGGCGGAGCCGGCGGGAGCCTCGGAGCCGCCGCAGGCGGTCAGGCCGCCCAGCGCGGCGACACCCAGGCCGGCGGCGACGGACTTGAGCAGGGTGCGACGGGAGAAGGAGGTGTTGAGGTTCTTCATGACAGGATCCTTTCGGAGGAAATTATCGAGAGATGAATGGTCCGGGGACCAGACGGGGTTTCCCAGATGCCGCAGGTTGACGCAAGCGACAATTGATCGCCGGATGCGATACCCGGGTAAACCCGTCAGCGATGGTCGACCTTGCGGGCGATGAGATTGCACACGGACTGGATGAGCTGGACGAGCACGATGAGCAGCACGACCGTGGCGATCATGGCGCCGTCCTCGTAGCGGTAGTAACCGTAGCGGATGGCGATATCGCCCAGGCCGCCCGCGCCCACGGCGCCGGCGATGGCGGTGTAGCCCAGCACGGCGATGAGCGTCACGGCGATGCCGCGCACGATACTCGGCAGCGCCTCGGGCAGAAGCGCCGAGAATACGATGCGGGGTACGGACGCGCCGCACGCCTCAGCAGCCTCCACGGCGTCGCGGCCCACCTCGGCGAGCGACTGCTCGACCATGCGGGCCACGAACGGGGCGGTCGCAACCACCAGCGGTGGGATGACGCCCACCACACCCGTGGAGGTGCCCACAAGCGCCTGAGTGGCGGGCATGAGGGCGATCAGCAGGATGATGAACGGAAGCGAGCGGCCGATGTTGACCACCCAGCCCAGCACCGCGTTCAGCGCGGGCACGGGGCGCAGGCCGTCCGACGCGGTGAGGTGCAGCACGACGCCGAGCACCGTGCCGAGCACATAGGCGACCGCAGTGGACGCGAACACCATGACGAGCGTGTCGATGGTGCCCTGAATGAGCAGCGGAGCAAACTCCGCGAGGAAATCGTTAAGCATCCCAATCCACCTTTCCAAGCAGCACGCGCGTGGCCTCGGCCTGGGGCTCGGCGAACACCTTCGCCACGCTCCCCTGCTCCACCACGCGGCCGTGCTCGAGCACCGCGACGTTGTTGCAGATCTTCTCGACCACATCCATGGAGTGGGTGATGACCACCAGCGTCACGCCGGTCTCGCGGTTGATGTCGCGCAGCAGCTTGAGGATGGTGTTGGTGCTCTTGGGGTCGAGCGCGGAGGTCGCCTCGTCGCAGAGAATCACCTCGGGCTCGCAGGCCAGCGCGCGGGCGATGGCCACGCGCTGCTTCTGGCCGCCGGACAGCTGGCCGGGATAGCTCTGGGCCTTCTCGGCCAAGCCGACGCGGTCGAGAAGCTCGAGCGCTCGGGCGCGGTTCTCGGCAGTCACCTTGCCGGAGGCGGCGAGGAACGGGAAGCACACGTTGTCCAACACGGTCTTTTGTGCGAGCAGGCCGAAGTTCTGGAAGATCATGGCCACGCGGCGACGATACGCGCGCAGCTCCGCACCTGCGAGAGTGGTGACGTCGCGCCCGTCGACCTCGATGACGCCCGACGTGGGGCGCTCGAGCAGGTTGATGGTGCGCACAAGCGTGGACTTGCCGGCGCCGCTCATACCGATGATGCCGAAGATGTCACCGTCGGCGATCTCGATGTTGATATCGGAGAGGGCGTGGACGAACCCGTCGGCCTCGACGGGGGCCAGGGCCTCGGCGGCCTCATCGGCTGCCTGGACAGCGGCCGCGGCGCCGAGCGCCGGGTTTCCGCTCACCGATGCGGCGTAGGAAACATCTGCGCCGGCATTGCGGCGCGCCTTGCCAGACGCCTTGGGCGCAGGGAAAGATTTGTACACATGCTTGATGCTGATCACGAGGAATACTCCGCTTGAAGATGGTTTTGGGATAAGCGGCCATCTCCCGCCGGAGACGGCCTAGTGGAGGCGCCCGGTCTCGGTCAGCACGCGGAAATCGCGCGGCATGACAAAGTGCCCGGGCGAGGGCATCTCCATGACCATCATCATGCTCGCGATATGTCCGACAAACGTAATCATGGGGATTAGCTTAACAGGGTACCCCATAACGGGCAACCATGGAAACCGCCATGAAACAAAAACGGTTGCATTCCCATGGGTCGACGGCGCAATTAGAGACGGGTGCGCTTGGTGTAATTGGGGACGGGTGCGTTTTACACATCGTAGCTAGATGTGTAAAAGGCACCCGTCCCAAATTACACCGGTCGGGAATAAAACGCGGCCGCCCGAAAAC
>CAUCLI010000021.1 GCA_958443615.1 uncultured Collinsella sp. | reverse complement strand
CCGCCACCCACTACGCCCGCCCCATGGCCGAGTTCCCGCTGCACGACCGCATCATCTACGCGATCGTCATGACCGTGCTTTGGGCGTTCTCCAAGATCATGTGGCGCTGGAGTCTCGAAGATGCGCACAAGCTGCATGCCTCTGGTGAGACCGGTTCGGTGATCATCTGCAACCACACCTCCATGGCGGAGGTCCTCCCCATCGTGACGAGCGAGTGGGCCGCGGGCCGACGCGTTCGCCCGATCTTCAAATCCGAGTTCAACAAGACGGGGATCGTGCGCTGGGCCTTCGCCTTGGCGGGCGGCATTCCCGTCGACCGCGGCGAGGCGGACATGAGCGCTCTTCGAGCGGCCCAGCATGCACTTCAGCGCGGAGAGGACGTCCTGATCTTCCCCGAGGGCACGCGCATCCGCACGGATGACCAACCCGTCGTCGTCCACGGCGGCTTCGCCCTCATCGCCCAGATGGGCAAGGCGCCCGTCGCGCCCATGGCGGTGTGCGGGTTCAGGGACATCACGCCGCAGGGCAAGAAGCTCATGCGACCCAAGAAGTGCTGGATGCGAGCAGGGGACCCTCTTTCGCTCTCAGATGCCCCTGAGGGCATGAAGCGCCGCGAACGCACGCAATGGGTCGAGGATGAGGCCATCCGACGCATGTACGCCATCCGAGACGAACTGCGCGCCGAGCACCCGGGGAGGTACTAGATGCCCCGCATCGATATCGAGGTCGCCCGTCACGCGGGCGTCTGCTACGGCGTCGAGCGCGCGCTCGACATGGCGGCCCAGGCGGCAGTCGACGCCTCCAAGCCCGTCAACACGCTCGGCCCCCTGATCCACAACCCCCTTGTCGTCGATGACCTCGCCGATATCGGCGTCGGCACGACATCGGATGTCTCCGAGGTAGACGCGGGCACTCTCATCATCCGCGCGCACGGGGTCGTACCCGCCGTGATCGAGGAGGCCCGCGCGAAGGGCCTCGATGTGATCGATGCCACGTGCCCGTACGTCAAAAAGGTGCATAACGCCGCCGAGCGTCTCGTGCGCGATGGCTATCAGCTCATCGTGGTGGGGGAGAGCGGCCATCCCGAGGTCGAGGGCATCATGGGACATGCCGGCGATGGCGCGCGCGTCGTCTCCACCCCTGCCGATCTCGATGGCATCACGCTCAGCCGCAAGGTCGGCGTCGTCGTTCAAACCACGCAGACCCCCGCCGCCCTCGCGGCGGTCGTGAGCGAGCTCTCGATGCGCACGATGGACCTGCGCGTGGTCAACACCATCTGCTCCGCCACCCAGGAGCGTCAGGACAGCGCCGCCGAGCTGGCCGCGCGCGCCGATGCGATGGTCGTCGTGGGGGGAAAGAACTCCGGCAACACGCGTCGCCTGGCCGAGATCTGCCTCAAGCGCTGCCCGCGCACCCATCACGTCGAGGACGCCTCTGAAATCGATGCCGCCTGGTTCGAGGGGGCATCGCTCGTCGGCGTCACCGCAGGCGCGTCCACGCCCGCCGCTCATATCGAGCGCGCCCTTGCTCGTTTGCGAGAGATGTTGGAGGGTTGATGGCCGAGCATATGTCGAACGGGCCGTCCATCCCCTCATATGCGGGGACCGTCGCGCCGTACGCCCTCTCCAGGGAACCTGGGTCCGATGGCGCGCTCGTCGCGTCGGTCGCCCCGGATTCACCCGCCTATGACATCGGACTCGAGCCCGGCATGCGCGTCCTTTCGGTCAACGGCAAACCGCTCACCGACATGATCGTGTGGCTGTGGGAGACCGAGGACGTCGAGGCCGAGATCGAGGTTTTCGACCCCCGCGACGACACGGTCGCATCCGCCGTCATCGAGCGCTTCCCCGGCGAGGAGTGGGGCGTCGACTTTGACGGCGTCGTCTTCGACGGCATGCGCACCTGCGTGAACGCCTGCATCTTCTGCTTCATGAACATGCTGCCCAAGGAGAGCCGCTCGACCCTCACCATCCGTGACGATGATTACCGCCTGAGCTTTCTGCAGGGCAACTTCGTCACGCTCACCAACATGAAGGACCATGAGGTCGAAGATGCCATCGACAAGATGCTTTCGCCCATGAACGTGTCGCTCCACGCGATAACGCCCGAGTGCCGTCGCAGACTCATCGGGCGCAACGCCGCGCGCGGCATCGAGGTGCTCGAGCGCTTCCTCGATGCGGGCATGGAGATCCACGCCCAGATCGTCTTGTGCCCCGGTATCAACGACGGCGACGAACTGCTCGCCACGCTCCGCTATGTCGAGGAGCACCCCGGCATCACGAGCCTCGCCATCGTTCCCCTCGGGTTCACCAAGCATCAGAATCGCTTCACGTCCTCGTATTCCGATGACGTCGAGGCCTCGCGGGCGATCGTGCATATGCTCGAGCCGTTCCAGGAGCGCGCGCGAGCCGAGCGCGGCAGCACGGTGTTCCAACTCGCCGACGAGTTCTACATCGATGCCCGCCTGCCAGTCCCTCCCGCCGAGACCTACGACGGCTTTCCGCAGTTCTACGACGGCATCGGCATGCTCCGCAGCTTCCTCGACGAGGTGGGGTCGGTGAAGGCCGAACGCGCCGAAGCCATCGGGCGCGTCTCTCGTCGCCTCGATATCGGCGGCAAGCGGGTCATGGTCATCTCGGGCGAGGCCGCCCAAAGCACGTTCGACGAGTTTTGCGGCATGTTCGGGGAGGGCCGCGTCGGCACCTTCGTCATCAAGAACGAGTACTTCGGTGGCAACGTGAACGTCACGGGCCTGATATGCGCCTGCGATCTTTTGGCGCAGCTGCCCGACGACCTTTCCGGCGCCGAGGTGCTCGTGCCAGACGTCATGTTCAACTATGACGGTCTCACGCTCGACGGCGACTCGCGCGAAAGCGTCGCGGAACGCATCGAGGCGCGCGGCGGCACGGCCCTGTTCGCCACCCCCGCGCCGAACCTCATGCTCGACTCGCTGCTTTGATCGCACCGCCCCTGGGGTCCGGTGTATCTCGGACCGCGTTTTTTGAATCGACGTGGAACCGCGCCTGAAGGAATTATGCCCAGCGTGACCGAGCAGGTGTGCCCCGATCGGGCATGGTAAACTTCCAGCAGTTATGACTACTCAAGGAGTACTTATGTCTCGACCTATCGTCGCGATCGTCGGTCGTCCCAACGTGGGCAAGTCGACGCTCGTCAACCGTATCGCACAGACGTCCGACGCCATCGTCCATCAGAGCCGCGGTGTGACCCGCGACCGCAGCTATCACGTCGCCGACTGGAACGGCCGTGAGTTCATGCTCGTGGACACGGGTGGTATCGAGCCCATGAAGAGCGACGATGTCTTCGCCACCTCCATTCGCGACCAGGCCCTGGCGGCCGCCGAGGAAGCCGCGGTCATCCTGTTCGTCGTCGACGGCTCGGTGGGCGTCACCGAGGAGGATGAGAGCGTCGCGCGCATGGTCCGCAAACTCAAGAAGCCGACCTTCCTGCTCGTCAACAAACTCGACAACCCGGCCCGCGAGAACGACAGCCTGTGGGAGTTCTACTCTCTGGGCGTGGGCGACCCCGTCGCCGTTTCCGCCCTGCACGGCCACGGTACCGGCGACCTGCTCGACGAGGTCGTCTCCCTGTTGCCCGAGGACGCGGGCGACGAGGATGAGCCCGACACGCTTCGCGTGGCCATCATCGGGCGGCCGAACGCCGGCAAGTCCTCGCTGTTCAACAAGATGATCGGCAACGATCGCTCCATCGTGAGCAACATCGCGGGCACCACGCGCGACGCCATCGACACGGTTGTCGAGCGTGATGGCAAGCGCTACCGGATGGTCGATACCGCCGGCATCCGCAAGAAGAGCACGGTCTACGAGAACATCGAGTACTACTCCATGGTCCGAGGGCTCCGCGCCATCGATCGCGCGGACGTCGCGCTGCTCGTCGTCGACGCCTCCACGGGCGTGACCGAGCAGGACCAGAAGGTCGCCAATCTCGCCATCGAACGCGGCTGCGCCCTGGTCGTGCTCCTCAACAAGTGGGACCTGCTCAAGGACGACTACGAGCGCGAGGCCGTCATGGAGACGGTCGACCGCCGTCTGACCATGGCTCCCTGGGCCGAGTATCTGCGCATCTCCGCGATGACGGGCCGCAGCGTCCACAAGATCTGGGACATGGTGGACGCCGCCGCCGAGCGCCGCGCCAGCCATATCACGACCTCGCAGCTCAATCGCCTGCTCACCGATATGCGCGAGTTCGGCCACACCGTCTCGGACGGCAAGCGCCGCCTCAAGATGCACTACGTCACCCAGACGGGCGAGAAGCCCCCGGCGTTCACGTTCTTCGTCAACCACACCGATCTGGTAACCGACAACTACAAGCGCTACATCGAGAACCGCATGCGCGCGACGTTCGACTTCAAGGGCACCCCGATCCGCCTGCGCTTCCGCGCCAAGAAGAGCGATAAGGACAAGGAGTAGGGGATGGACGGGATGGATCGCTTCCTGACGCTCGCTTCATCTGGCATGTACGGCGTGAGCTGGTGGCCGTTGATTCTCACGTATATTCTCACGTTCTTCGTGTGCGGCATCCCGTTCGGCAAGATCTTCGCCCGACTTTTCGGGAAGATCGACCTGCAAAAGGTCGGATCGGGCAATATCGGCACCACGAACGCGTTGCGGGCGGGCGGACCCAAGGTCGCGGTCCCGACCCTCATCTGTGATGTGCTCAAGGGCGTCTTCGGCGTCAACATCGTCCGGCTCGTCGTCGCACACATGGTTCGCCTCGATCCCTCCGATGTCCTCGCCATCAGCGGCGGCGCGGGCATCGGCGACACGCTCTTGGCCGTCGCCGGCCTCGTGTGCCTGTGCGGCCACATCTTCTCGCCCTATCTCCGCTTCAAAGGAGGGAAGGGCATCGCGACGGGCGTCGGCGTGCTGTTCGGCCTCTCATGGCCGTTCGCCCTGCTGCACCTCGGCATCTTCATCGCCGTGGTCGCCTTCACGCGCCTCGTGTCGCTCGGTTCCATCATCACCGTCTTGGCGCTGCCCATCACGGTTCCCTTGTATTTCTCGGGCGATAGCCTGAGCTTCAAGGTGATCTTGTCCCTTCTCGGGCTGTTGGTCGTTTGGGCCCATCGCTCCAACGTCAGGAAGCTCTTGAACGGAACAGAGTCCAAGCTGTCCTTTTCCAAACGCGTCGACAAGATGGATGAGTAACATGCGCATCGCACTGATTGGAACCGGATCGTGGGGTACCGCCATGGCCGGCCTCGTGGCCTCCCATGGTCACACCGTCACCATGTGGTCGTACGATCCCGCTCCCGCACGGGAGATCAACGAGCTGCACACCAACAGCTGCTACCTCTCCGATTACACCCTGCCCGACACCGTGAGCGCCACATGCTCCCATGAAGCGGCCCTCTCCGGCGTCGATGCCGCCATTTTCGCCGTTCCCTCGTCCTTCCTGCGGGGGGTCGCTCGCGATTGCGCGCCGTACATCCCCGACGATCTGCCCGTGCTGTGCCTGGCCAAGGGCATCGAGCTCGGTTCCGGTCTGCTCATGAGCGATGTCATCGGCAGTGAGATCGGGCATCCGGAGCGCATCGCCGCCCTGTCTGGCCCCAACCATGCCGAGGAGATCTGCCACGGCTCATTGTCGGCGTCTACGATCGCCTGCGAGAGCATGGAGATCGGCGAGTTCTTCAAGGGCCTCACGCTCGGCCCCAATTTCCGCGTCTACCTCTCGACCGACCTTGTCGGCGTCGAGCTCTGCGGCGCCATGAAGAACGTCATGGCGATCATCTGCGGTATCGCGGCCGGCTCCGGCATGGGGGACAACGCCCTCGCCCTCATCATGACCCGTGGTCTCGCCGAGATCAGCCGTTTGGTCCACGCCTGCGGCGGAGAGGCCATGACCTGCATGGGACTCGCCGGAATGGGGGACTTGATCGTCACCTGCACGTCTCGGCACTCGCGCAACCGCTCCTTCGGCGAGGCATTTGCCCACGGCGAGACACTCGATGAATATCAGGCGCGCCGTCGCATGGTCGTGGAGGGCGCCGCCGCCGCGAAAAGCGTCAGCGAGCTCGCGCGCGCCAAGGGCGTCGACGTCCCGTTCACCTTCGCGCTCGAACAGCTCCTCTATGGGGATATGACCCTCGAGGAGGCGCGAGCATCTCATGAACCGCATGCCCGGCGAGGAATTCTACGGCCTCGACGAGTAGGTGCCCCATCCCGACCGAGCCTGGGCACCAGCCCAGGCTCTCCCCTCAACCGCATATCAAATCCGTCCGAAAGGAACGCCATGTCAGCCTCGATTCAGATCTCACCCTCAATTCTCTCTGCCGATATGGCGAACCTCGCGCGCGACCTCGAGCGCATCGATAACGCCGACCTCATTCACGTCGACGTCATGGACGGCCATTTCGTGCCGAATCTCAGCTATGGCACCGCCATCGTGAAGGCATGCAAGCGCGCCACCGACATCCCACTCGACGTCCATCTCATGGTTTCCAATCCCGACGACACCGTCGATTGGTACATCGATGCCGGCGCCGACCTCATCACCGTGCACTGCGAGGCATCCACGCATCTGCATCGCACCATCTCCCATATCCGCGCCCGCGGTTGTCGCGCCGGCGTCATACTCAACCCCGCCACGCCCGTAAGCGTCCTCGAGGACATCATCGAGGACGTCGACATGGTCCTGCTCATGAGCGTGAACCCCGGTTTCGGCGGTCAGAAGTTCATCCCCCATACCCTCGACAAGCTGCGTCGCCTTCGCGACCTCTGCGATGAGCGCGGCGTCGATCCGCTCATCGAGATCGACGGTGGCGTCGGGGCGGGCAATGCCGAGGCGCTCGGGGCCGCGGGCGCCACGGTCCTCGTCGCCGGCTCCGCCGTCTTCGGAGCCGATGACCCCGCGAAGGCCGTCGAGGACATTCGCGTTGCGGCGGCGCGTGGCCTCGCCGGTAGGGAAGCGTAACGGCATGACCGAACCGTATATCAATCTCGATTACGCCGCCTCAACGCCCATGCGGCCCGAGGCCGTGGAAGCCCAGCTGGCCTACGACGCCTCCGAGATTGCGGGCGCAAATCCCAACTCCCTGCACTCGCTGGGAAGGGCGGCCGCTCAAAAGCTCGAGGAATGCCGCCGTATCATCGCCCGAAGCCTCGGCGCGCGTGTGCGCTCATCGGAAATCGTCTTCACGGGCGGGGGGACCGAGTCGAACGTCCTCGCGCTCCTCGGCCTTGCCGAGGCGGCGCGCGCCGCCGACCGACGGCGCGAACGCGTCATCGTCTCGGCCATCGAGCATGATTCGATCCTGGACAACCTCTCGCAACTCAAAGCGTTGGGCTTCAAAGTCGATTCGGTCAAGCCCAACCGCCGCGGATTCATCGATCCGGCCGAGCTCGAGGCAATCATGGGGCCCGATGTCGCGCTCGTCTCGATCATGCTCGCCAACAATGAGACCGGGGTCATACAACCCACGCGGGACCTGTCTGATGTCGCACACGCCCATGGCGCCGTGTACCACGCCGACGCGGTCCAGGGATGGCTGCACATCCCCTTCGATGTGGGGGAACTCGGCGTCGACGCGCTTTCGGTCGCGGGCCACAAGGTTGGCGGACCCGTCGGCATCGGGGCGCTGTATCTCAAAGGCCGCACGCCCCTGCGACCGCGCAGCCAGGGCGGAGGCCAAGAGCGCGGTTTGAGGCCGGGCACCCAGGACCTCCGCGCGATCATCGGCCTCGCCGCCGCCGCCAAGGCTCTCGCCCCGCACGTCGCCGAGCATGTCGCCGCGCTCATGCCGTTGGCCGATGCCCTGTATCGCGACCTCTGCGGTCACGCCCGCATCCATGCGACGATGGGGGATTGGCGCGTCGTCGACCGGCTTCCCGGCATCGTGAGCATCTTCGTCAAGGGCGTTGATTCCGAGGAGCTGATTCTCAAGCTCGATGGACGCGGATTCGCCGTCTCCGCGGCGAGCGCCTGCTCCAGCGGGAGCATGGACGCGAGCCACGTGCTTCGCGCTATGGGGGTCCCGCGTGAGGACGCGCTCGGGTCCCTCCGCATCTCCTTCGACGATCGCGTTGACCCCTCATCGCTCGACCGTTTCGCCGAAGCGCTTATCAAGGTGGTGGATGATGCTCGTTAGCGAACTGGAATCTGCCCTATTCGGACGCTTCCCCAAATGCGATGCCGAGCCGTGGGACCATGTCGGGCTCTCCGTCGGCGACCCGATGGCCGAGGTGGAAGGCGTGCTGTGCTCGCTCGATGCGACGGTCGACGCGCTGAGAACGGCTGAAGAGCGCGGCTGCAACGTGCTCCTCACACACCACCCGGCCTATATCGCGCCGCCGGATGGCTTTTGCCCCGCATCACGCGAGCGGCCGGCGTGCTCCGCGGTCGTATATGAGGCGGCGAGGCGCGGCATCAGCGTCATCTCGCTCCACACCAACCTCGACCGGTCGGTCGAGGCGAGGGAGGCGCTCGCCGGCGCCCTCGGCATCACCGTCTCGTCATCGATCGAGCATCCCGATGACCCAGGGGCACATGGCCTTGGATGCCTAGGCTCGTGCGGTCCGGTGAAGTTGGGCGATTTCGCCGAACGCGCGCAAGTCGCATTTGGCACCACCGCGGTCGTCTGGGGCGATCCGAACGCCCTGATCGAGCGCCCTGCCGTTCTCGGGGGCAGCCTCGGGGATTTCGGTGAGCTCGCCCTCGACGCGGGGGCCGACGCCATCGTGACGGGCGAGGTGGGCTATCATCGCGCCCAAGACCTCGCGATACGCGGCATGGGGGTCATCACATTGGGGCACGACCGTTCAGAACAGCCCTTCTGTTCGATTCTCGCCGATTGCGCCATCTCACTCGGCGTTCAGGCGAATCGCGTATGTATCAATCCGCTGCCCACGCAATGGTGGGTGCCGACGCAAGGAGAAGCCGCATGAGCCTTGGTTTTGATCTGATCAAACTGCAGGAGACCGACCTCGAGCTGTCCAAGCTCAAATCGCAGCTCGGAGCTCTGCCCATCATCGATGAGCTCGCCAAGAAACGCGCGGCGCTCGCAAAGCTCCGCGCTGAGGCGACCCGCTTGCTCGCCGCACGCAAGGACGCCCAAATCGCCGTCGACGATCTCGATGAGGGGGAGCGCGCCGCCCATGAGGCGGTCGCCGCCGCTCAGGCCCGACCGCTCGACCCCAGTGACTACCGCGCCGTTCGCGACCTCGAGGAGGAGCTGTCGAATCTCGCCAAGCGCCTCGAGCGCATCGAGTTCGACCGCCCCTCCGCCCGAGAGGCGCTTGCGGCCGCAGAGGAGCGCGAGCGCAAACTCGCCGATTACATCAAGCGATTCGAGGCCGCCATCGTGGAAGACACCCGCAGGGCGCGCGAGCAGGCTTCCACCATCCAGTCCGACATCGATGAGCTCACGCGCCGCCGCGATCGCGTTTTCGCGCGTCTCCCTGAAGACGCCCAGGCGCTCTACGAGCGCACTTCCAAGCGATTCAAGGGCCTGGGGGTCGAGCGCATCCAGGGGAATGTCCCGACGGTCTGCCGCACCGCCCTGCAGCCCGCCTCCATGGACGTCCTCCGCCACGCGACCGATTACGCCGAGTGCCCGTACTGCCACCGCATCATCGTGGTGAACGAGGAGGAGTAGCCCATGGCAAAGACGGTGCTCGTTTGCGTGACGGGCTGCATCGCCGCATACAAATCGTGCGAGATCGTCCGCCGGCTGCAGAAGGCGGGGATGCGCGTCAAGGTCCTCATGACCGAACACGCCACCGCCTTCGTCGGGCCCGCGACCTTCCGCGCGCTCACGCACGAGAAGGTCGCCATCGACCTGTTCGACAACCCCTCCGACCCGATCCATCATATTTCCCTCGCGAAGGAGCCCGATGTCGTCCTCGTCGCGCCTGCCACGGCGAACGTCATCGCCAAGATGGCCCACGGCATCGCCGATGACCTCATGAGCACGACGCTTCTCGCAACGGATGCGCCCGTCGTCGTCGCCCCGGCGATGAACTCAGGCATGTGGACCGCCACCGCGACGCAGCAGAACGTCTCGACCCTCGCTGAACGCGGCTGCGAGATCGTCTATCCCGCCACGGGCTACCTCGCCTGCGGCGACACGGGCCAGGGTAAGCTCGCCGAAGTCGAGGCGATCGTCGCACGCACGTTGAAGGTCCTTGAGCGCTCCCGCGAGCTCTCGGGCGAGCGCATCGTCATCACCGCCGGCGGCACGCGCGAGGCGATCGACCCCGTGCGCTTCATCGGGAACCGGTCTTCGGGAAAGATGGGATACGCGCTCGCCCGCGCCGCCCGCGACATGGGCGCGCAGGTGACGCTCGTGAGCGCCCCCACGAGCCTTCCCGCGCCGAGCGGCGTCGAGCTCCGTCCGGTCGAATCGGCTGCCGAGATGCGCGACGCGGTCGAGGCCGCGTTCGAGGACGCCACCATGCTCGTCTGCGCGGCGGCCGTGGCGGACTACACGCCGGCACAGGTCGCCCCCGAGAAGCTCAGCAAGGCCGATGGCGAGCTCACGTCGATACCGTTGCGGAAAACCGCCGATATCCTCGCCGACATGTCCCGCATCAAAGGGGAGCGCATCGTCGTCGGCTTCGCCGCGGAGACGAACGACCTTGAGCGCAGGGCAAAAGAAAAGCTCATCCGCAAGGGATGCGATGCGATCGTCGCGAACGACGTCTCCCGCCCCGACTCGACCTTCGGCTCCGACACCGACTCAGTCTGCTGGGTCACGGAGGAGGGCGTCGAGGAGATGCCCTGCATGAGCAAGGATAACCTGGCTTTTGAGCTGCTCAAACGTGCCAAAGGACTGAAATCTTAAACTGATGGAAAAAAAAGTCCTTGCATCTCTTCGAACCTTTGGGTAAAGTAATTCCTTGCTTCGGGACGTAGCGCAGCTTGGTAGCGCACTTGCATGGGGCGCAAGGGGTCGCTGGTTCAAATCCAGTCGTCCCGACCACGGAGCTTTAAGGGCGGCCACGCGGCCGCCCTTTTCCATTTTGGCGTTGTCGGGTTACCCGCGGCTCAAGCGGGTATCATGCCTCCAGTGTCAAATCTTCCAGGGGAGTAATGCGTGGCCGCAGGCAAGATAAGGAAGAAGATCAAGAAGGAGCTGATCGGCACATCCGATTATCCTTCCAACAAGATCTTTACCATCTCCAACTTCATCACCTTCACGCGTTTGATTCTCACGGGCGTTTTCCTCTATATGTTCGTGACTGATCTGAACCGTTACGTCGCTCTCACGATTTACGCGATCGCCGCCTCCACCGATTGGCTCGACGGCCAAATTGCCCGCATGACCAAGACGGTCAGCTGGCTCGGTAAGATGCTCGACCCGGTCGTCGACCGCGCCCTGCTGTTTACCGGCGTCGTCGGCCTCGTGGCCCGTGGGGAGCTTCCGCTGTGGATATTGCTCGCGATCGTCGGGCGCGATATCTACCTGTTCCTCGGCAACTTCGTGGTTCGTCACTATCACCGCAGGCCCATCGACGTCGTCTTCATCGGCAAGCTCGCCACCGCCTTGCTCATGAGCGGCTTCACGCTCATGTTGCTCGGGATACCCGAGATTGACGGTTTGGGACTTGTTCCCGCATCGGTCTCATGGCTTCCGGGCCTGAACGAGACCCCCGCTCCGCTCGGCATCTATTTCGTCTATTCGGGTGTCATCTGCTCTTTGTCGACGGGAGTCGTGTATACGGCGAAGGGCTTGTCCGCCATCCGCAATGCCATCGCGCACCCCGAGGAGGAAGATGACGACTTCCTCAATCCCGAGATCGAGGATGGGGACGATATCGAGGTCGTTGAAACCGCATAACCTCATCGATATCCGCAAAGCTTGCGTTAGAATGAAGTAATGGACTTTACCTTTCCGGGTTATTACCCGTTTTGCCTCCAGGAGGTTACCATGGCCAATATCGAGCAGAACGAGACAACGCGCGTTTTCCGCATGCCGAGCAGCGATGCCACGGCGCCCGACCTCATGAAGAGCGCGCCCCTCATCGTGCCCGTCCTCTCGATCATCAAGGGGCCTCAGACCGGCAATGTGTTCGAGCTCGACCAGCCCGAGGTCACCATCGGACGCGATCCCGCGAACACGATCTTCCTGAACGATATGACCGTCTCCCGCAGCCACGCCAAGATCCTGCGCAACGCCGCCGGAGTCCTGATCGAGGACCTCGGCTCCCTCAACGGGACGTGGGTCGACGGCGCCATCGTCAACTCCGCGCCCCTGCATGACGGTTCGTCCGTGCAGATCGGCACGTTCACGCTGATGTACCACGAGAGCACCGTGGAGCGCATCGAAACCGGTGAGTAGCTTGGCTGAGCGCAGCTACCTCAGCATCGGGCAGGTGGTCAACCTCCTGCGCGGAACGTATCCCGATCTCTCAAACTCAAAGATCCGATTCCTCGAGGACGAGGGGCTCATTACGCCCCATCGCACCCCCAAGGGCTATCGCCAGTACTCCAAGGCGGACGTCGACCGTCTTGAGGTCATCTTGCATTTGCAGAAGACGAGGTACATGCCGCTTTCCGCCATCAAGCAAAAGCTGGACGGCGCCTCCGATCTATCTGCGCTCGCCTTTGAGGTCGGTCTTTTGACCGATGCCCCCATGAAGGTCGCATCGAAGGAGACGCGTCAAAAACTGCACCCCATCGAGGATGTCCCGGATCTCCTCGGGGTAGATATCGCCTTTTTGCGTCAACTTGCCGACAACGACCTCATTCGGATCATCCGCAGCCCCCAGAACCGCGAGTTGATCGACGGCCGCGACTTCGAGATCATCCGCCACTGCGCGGAGCTCTCGCGATTCCATATCGAACCGCGCAATCTGAGGCAGTACGTCAACGCCGCGAATCGCGAATCCGCCCTCTTCGAGCAGGTGCTCATCGGGATGCTCGGCACAGACGATTCCGATGACGGTCGCGAGGCGAAGCTCGACCGCGCCTTCAAGACGCTGCACGACCTGACGGACGGCGTCCGCACCGCGCTTCTTCGCAACCGCGTGTTCGAGTCCCTGAACGCCGTCGTCGAGGATGCCGATGTCGATGCCATCGACGATGAGATCACCCGTGCCCAGCAGGCTGCCCAGGTCCATACTCCCGCCTCGGCATATCCCGTCTCGCAGGAACCGGGCGTCAGCGCGCTCGACGCCAACGAGCTCGCCGCTCAACCCATCCGTGTTCTCCCCGTCGACGTCTCCTAGCGCCGCGGAGAAATCGTTCAATGGCAAACGAGTAGAAAGTTGCGCCGTCATGTCCGACTTTGATTTCGAGTCCTTCATCACCGACATTCCGGACTACCCGGAGCCGGGTGTCGTCTTCAAAGACATCACGCCCCTGTTTGCCAACGCCGACGCGATGAATCACACCGTCACCGCCATCGCCGGTCATTTTCGCGATGCCGGTATCACCAAGGTCGTCGGACCCGAGGCACGTGGCTTCATGATCGGCGTCCCGGTCGCACTCGAGCTCGGAGCCGGGTTCATTCCCGCCCGCAAACCCGGCAAGTTGCCCCGTGAGACCTATTCCGTGAGCTATGAGCTCGAATACGGTTCCGATACGCTGGAGATCCATTGCGACGCCATCCAGCCCAACGATCGCGTCCTCATCGTCGACGACCTGATCGCAACCGGCGGCACCGCCGCTGCGACGGGGAAGCTCATCCAGGATGTCGGTGGCGACCTCGTGGGCTATGCCTGCATTCTCGAGCTGACCTTCCTCAACCCCCGCGAGGCGCTCGCCCAAGCCGGAAATCAAGAGCTTTTCAGCTTGGTCAAGGTCGGTTAAGGCGGTCGCATAGCTTATTCGGCATGGACTGGGCGGACGATGTTCCACCAGTCCATTTTCTTATGACCGCAGTGGAGCAATGGCCTTATGCCGTGAGCGCGCTAGGTATATACTTGGAACTCCATTATCTGAGTGAAAGGAATTCCTCATGTCTTGGGCAATCATCGCAGATTCGAGCTGCAACTTGCGTGACTATATTCCAACCGCCCCCGATTGCGCATACGCTTTCGCTCCTTTGAAAATTCAAGTGGCGGGGGAGGAGTACGTCGATGACGCCTCGCTTGACGTCGCTGAACTCAATGAACGCGTCAAAACCGAGCCTTCCGCGACGAGCAGCGCCTGTCCGAGCGCGGGGGAGTGGGAGGAGCTGTTCCAGAAGGCCGACAACATCATCGCCGTGACGCTCTCCTCGAATCTCTCAGGCAGCTATGATGCCGCCCAAATGGGACGAAACCTCGTCATGGATGAGTACGCACGCGAACACGGCGGTCAGATTGCGGGCAAGAACATCTTCGTCCTTGATTCGAGAGCCGCGGGCGGTAAGCTCGAGATTATCGTGAGGCTTATCGATAGGCACCTAACCGCCTATCCCGACGCATCGTTCGATGACGTGGTCTCATTTGCCAAGCGCGTGCAATCGAATTCCCAGGTTCTGTATTCACTCAGCAGTTACGACAACCTCGTCAAGAACGGCCGCATGCCCAAGCTCGTGGGAGCCCTTGCGAGCGGACTTTCCATCCGCATGCTCGGCACCGCCAGCGAACAGGGCACCATCAAGGTTCTCGCACCCACGCGCGGAGATAAGAAGACCGTCAAGAAGATCTTCGATGTCATGCGCAATGACGGCTACCGCGGTGGATTTGTTTACATCGATCATGTCGATAACGAGAAGGGCGCTCTGGCGCTGAAGGGCGCGATTGAGGCGGAGTGGCCCAACGCCGAGATCGAGATCGTTCCATGTGGCGGCCTTTGCTCATACTATGCCGAGGAGACGGGGCTCATCATCGGTTATGAGTGGAACGGCTCCCATTAACCGTCCCCAATCCATCGATTGGCTCGATTCCGATTGACCCGAAGCGCCGCCCGGCTGTTTTCGAGCCGGGCGGCGCTTTATCATGAGGACGGTTCTATCGATGCGTAAAGCCGATGCGCAAAAGCCCCTGTCATTCGACGGGACTTGAAGACACTTCGATACCTACTTTACATAATATATATTATCATTAATGGATACGTGGAAAACTGGGTTCGAAGAGCGCTCGCGAGCATTAGGGCACATCTGGGGATCAACCAAATGAGGCATTGAGGCTCTTGTGCCGACCGTGAGCGATCGTGAGCTACAGACTCAAACCCTCGACGTATTGATAAGCCGACGTCGCCGCAATCGCGCCGTCTGCCGCGGCGGTGACAACCTGACGAAGTGACTTTGATCGCATATCGCCGGCGCAGAATAGACCGGGCGTCGAAGTCGCCATGCGCTCATCGGTGACAACGCCTCCATCATCGCCGATGTGGACAAGTCCCTTGACGAGGTCGATGGCAGGCACATGGCCGACGGCGACGAAGATTCCGATGAATCCCTCGTCAAACATCTCGGTATGCTCTTCGCCCGTCGCGTTATCTCGGAACGTCACGGCGTTGAGGAAGGTGCCACCGTCAACGCGGACAATACTAGTTTGGTACCTAATAGTAATATTGTCTCGCGAATCGAGCCGGTCGACCATCCCCCTCGGCGCCCGGAAGGCATCGCGGCGCACAACCAGCTCGACGTGATCGGCCATATTGGAAAGATACAGCGCCTCTTCCACAGCCGAATTGCCGCCGCCGATGACAAATACGCGCTTTCCCCGGTAAAACATGCCATCGCACGTCGCGCAGTAAGAGACGCCCCTCCCCCTGAAAGCCTCCTCACCGTCGAAACCGCCGAGTCGGGGGTTGGCGCCAGTTGCCACGATAAGACTCTTGGCCGAAAGTTGCTCCATATCGGTAACGACCGTGAAGCCCGCATCACTGGCCTCGATAGACTGAACGGAGCCGTACGCCGAGAGAGCGCCGGCAGATTCGGCATGAGCCTGCATTCTCTGCCCCAGCACTGCCCCGGAGCATTCTTCGATAGCGGGATAGTTGTCGATCATATCTGAAGTGGCGATCTGGCCGCCGGGCATGCCCTGTTCGACGACGAGCACATCGAGGCTGGCGCGGGCTGCGTAGAGCGCGGCGGAATACCCGGCGGGACCGCCGCCCACAATGATGAGATCGCGTTGCGAAAACGTGGTCATATGAACCTCCATACGTCGTTTCTCTGCTCTTACCCGTTTGATCGCGACTGTTGCAGACGGGGCCGTACAATACGGATAGGAATAGACGGGGAGCACTCTCATGCAAGAAACGCCCAAAGATGCATTGGATCTAAGGTCTCAGGCAACCCACCATGCTGATGCCGGGGCCGAGGCTCATCCTACGATCGCCATCGTCCACGCCTCAGTCGGGTCGGGACATCGGGCGGCGGCGCAGGCGATAGCCCAGGCCGTTGAGGCCATGAAGGGGTCTGATGGAGTCCCGGACGATGTGAGGGTCGATGTCCTCGATATCCTCGATTTCGGCAAGATCAAATTCGACGGCAATAAAACCGCCGCCGCCTTCACCGGGGCAACCAGGCCCCTCTACGATGTGACATGGCGTTACACCCTCACGGGCAGGCTCTTGTGGGGCGGTGGCTCGGCCTGGTCGACCTTGATGTTCACCTCCTTTGACGACTATGTTGCCAAACACAGGCCGCTTGCCGTCATCTGCACCCATATCACCGCGGCGAACGTCGCGGTCGGTGCCCGCATGCGCACCGGCATCGAATATCCGATCGTATGCGTGCCGACCGACTATGAGATCGAGGGCCTGTGGCCCCACAAGGAGACGGACCTGTTCTGCGTCGCAACGGAGTTCATGGCGGAAACGCTGCGCCCTCGCAGGGTTCCCGAGAAATGCATCGAGGTCACGGGGATTCCCGTTCGGAAGGGCTTTGGCCAGATCGGAGATCGCGACCTCGATTGCGAGAAGTTCGGCTTACCGACTGACAAAACGCTCGTCCTCGTCATGGCGGGCGCCGCACTTCCCCAGCCTTACGTCAGATTCAGAGCCGCCATCGAGGAGACACTCCCCTATCTTCGAGGATTCGAAGGCATGCACTTCATCTTCCTGCCCGGAAAGGACACCGCCTACGCCGGTCATCTGAGGACTGTCTTCAGCGGCATGAACCTTCCCAATGTCTCAGTGCTCGACTATGTGGACGATATGGCCGCGCTCATGCACGCCTGCGATCTCGCCATCTTAAAATCCGGCGGCCTTACCGTGACCGAGTGCTTATGCGCGGAGCTACCCATGCTTCTCCTTGGAAAGGCATACGGCCAGGAGAAGTCGAATACCGTGATGCTGACTTCTTTCGGTGCCAGCATGCACGCGACGACGTCTCGTGAGCTCATCATGCAGCTCAAACACCTCCACGACAACCCTGAGGCGCTGCACGGCCTCCTCGTCAACGCGCGCGCGTTGCGCCGCCCCGATGCCGCCCGCGACATCGTCATCAGCACGATGCGGCTTGTGGGCGTTCCCTGCGAGCGCGATCATCATTTCGCCGAGTTTTATTGGGGAGGAAAACCCGCGCACGCCCGCTAACCCGGGTGTCATTCGGCGGCTTCTGAATCGCATGCGGCGCATCCGGCCATTTTCGAGAGTCCCACCCTCTGTGCGATTTCATTGAAAACGCCCTCGCGAACCGTTCGCGAGGGCGTATTTCTGCCTGTATGTTCGAGTTTGCAGATGCTTAGAGAAGCAGGAAGTAAGCCAGGAACGCGGCGGCTGCGACCCACATCAGCGGACGAATCTTCTTGATGTTGCCCGTGACGGCGGCGACGATCACATACGCGATGAAGCCGAGGCCGATGCCGTTGGAGATCGAGTAGGTGAACGGGATGCCGATGATGATCATGAAGGTCGGGAAGCCCTCCAGGATATCGGACCAGTCGATCTCGGTGACCTCGCTCATCATGAGGAAACCGACGTACACCAGGGCGCCGCAGGTCGCGGCAGAGCTGATGCAGCTGATGACCGGCGAGAAGAATGCGGCGAGCAGGAACAGGACACCCGCGGTGATGGAGGTCAGGCCGGAGCGGCCGCCGTCGGCGGCGCCGGAAGCGGACTCTACGAATGTGGTGATGGAAGACGCGCCGAACACGCCACCGGCGGCAGCGGCGACGGAGTCGACGATGAGGATGGGCTTGATGTCCTCGACCTTGCCCTCGTCGGTGAGGAACTCTCCCTGCTTGGCGACGGCCATGGCGGTGCCCATGGTGTCGAAGAAGTCGCTCATCATGAGGGAGAAGGCGAAGAGGAGGAGCGCGGGAGTGGTGAGGGCCTTGACAACGCCAATGACGCCATCGGCGTCAGCCATGAAGGGGGCGCCGAACGTGGAGAAATCAAGCGGCGCGACGATGCTGCTCGGCGCGGCGGTGACACCCAGCGGAATGCCCAGGACAGCGGCGATGACGATGCCCCAGAGCAGGGCGCCCTTGATGTTCATCGACGACAGGATGACGGTGGCGACGATGGAGATCAGGCCGACGAGGAAGACCGGGTCGGTGACACTGCCCAGGGAGACCATCGTCGCCTCATTGGCGACGATGATGCCACCGTCCTTGAGACCGATCATCGCGATGAACAGGCCGAGACCGATGGAGATGCCATGGCGCAGGGAAATCGGAATAGCGTCCATGATTGCCTCGCGAAGGCCGCAGAGG
Source organism: uncultured Collinsella sp. (assembly GCA_958443615.1). GTDB lineage: Bacteria > Actinomycetota > Coriobacteriia > Coriobacteriales > Coriobacteriaceae > Collinsella. The sequence goes on along the minus strand of CAUCLI010000021.1, from coordinate 4,697 downwards.
ACGAGCAGAAGGATGGCGATGCCCTCGATGAAGATGATGGCCATGGCCGTCTGCCACCCGAGGCCCATGGCGCCGCACAGCGTGTAGGCGACGATGGAGTTGATGCCCATACCGGAAGCGCACGCGAGCGGGCGGTTGGAGATGAAGCCCATGGCGATCGTCATGACACCGGCGCCGATGCACGTGGCGGTGACGGCGGCAGTCACGGGAATGCCGCCCGCCTCGAGAATCAGCGGGTTGACGACGATGATGTAGGCCATCGCGAGGAAGGTCGTGAGACCGGCGCGCAGCTCAGTGCCGACGGTCGTCTTTCGCTCCCCCAACTTGAAGAATTGGTCCATGTGTAAATCCCCCTATACTTAAGGACCGGCTATTTCGAGCCACTCGAGCCGAAACCGCCGCATCCGCGGTCGGTCTCATCGAGTTCGTCGACTTCTACAAGGCGCACGACGGGCACCTGCTGGATGACGAGCTGGGCGATGCGCTCGCCGCGCTCGATTTGGATGGTGTTCTCGGGGTCGAGATTGACCGCGATGACCTTGAGTTCGCCGCGGTAGTGCGCGTCGATCAGGCCCGGGGTGTTGGCGATCGAGAGGCCCTTCTTCAAAGCCATGCCGCTGCGGGGCTGGACGAAGCCCGCGTAGCCATCGGGGATGGCGATGGCGAGGCCGGTCGGAATGAGGACGCGTTGATGTGGCGCGATGCTGACGTCCGCATTGGAGCGCAGGTCGAGGCCGGCATCACCTTCATAGGCGTACGACGGAAGCTCGACTGTGGGATCGAGCCGCTTGATCGAAACTGAAAGAACCGGCATGTCTTACCTCAACTTATCCAACTCGGAAATGAACTCTTCGACATTGCGGAAATCTCGATAGACGGATGCAAAGCGAATATACGCGACCTTATCGATCCGCTCGAGCCGCTTCAGCACCATGTCACCGATATCATGCGAGCTGACGGCGGTGAGGGTGCCACCGCGAAGCTCATGCTCGATATCGTCTATGAGGGCATTGAGTTCAGGCAAATCTATATCTCGCTTGGACGTGGCCCGCATAAGGCCGACCAAGAGCTTATTGCGGTCGAAAGGCTGAACGGTCCCATCGCTCTTTATGACCTCAATGGGATCCTCGCAACGCTCGAACGTCGTGAAACGATATCCACATGATCGACATTCGCGACGGCGCTTGATGGCATTTGTGGTTTCCTGAGCGCGAGAGTCGACCACGCGGGTATCATCATGTCCACAACTGGGACAACGCATCGGACAATTCTCCCCTCACAATCAAACAACTTATTAAGAATATCATGTATATAGGAAAGTAAGGGGAGATTTAGCTATATATAGTGGTATTTACTTTGCTGAAACGGGAACGGAAAGCTCCATCCCGGGTACCAACATACCGGAATCCAGGCCGTTCCACTGACGAATGAGCTCGACCGTCTCAGCCGTCGAAAGCCCTTGCACCGCATTGCGCTCTGCGAGCTGCCACAGAGAATCGCCCTCATCGACTTCAATGACGTGCGCGGGATGGACGGACATCGCCTCCACGAACGTCGAATCATCGAAGCAGCGGACGAAGGCGGCGAAAAGCGAGCAGGACACGATGATGGCCATCAGGCACAGGACGACAGTTCGCGCTGGTGACGCGCAAAGCCGCGGAGCAGAGGAGCGCGCATAAACTGCCGGGGCGAACATCTGGCAAGGGGCGGGTGCGACCACCTTGCTTGAGGCGGACCCGTTAACGACGGAAAGCCGTGGCGCGCTCTCGGGGACAAGGGCCAGGTTTCCAACTACACGGACATCGCAGTTCACGGGACTCTCCTCTCGAAATCAACTCTCTGCTTGAATTTATATATGACCGTACAGACAAAACACTCGCATCAGAACGAGTGTTCGTGTATTATTATCTTCGAACAGTTGTTCCTGTCAAGAAGAATCGAACAAGTGTTTGATGGGAAAGGATCTGAGATGAACCGCAAAATCACCAAGCGACAGCAGCAGATTTACGATTTCATCCGCTCATATCAGAAGGAAAAGGGCTACCCCCCGAGCGTACGCGAGATGGCCGCCGCGGTCGGCCTGTCCTCCCCCTCTACCGTCCATGCCCATCTGAGCGCGCTCGAGGAGCACGGCCTCATCAAGAGGGATGCCACCAAGCCTCGTGCACTCGAGGTGTTCAACACCGACGGGTCGTCGCTTCAAGTCGACGCCCCCGTTGAATCATCCACGCGCGGAACGGTGCGGTTGCCTCTCGTCGGTCGCGTGGCAGCCGGCATGCCCATCTTGGCCGAGCAGAACATCGAGGACACGTTCACCGTCCCGACGGAAATAGCGACCGATTCGAGCTCCTTCGTTTTGGAAGTGCATGGGGACTCGATGATCAACGTCGGTATCTACAACGGCGATTACATCATCGTCCGCGAGCAGAAAAACGCGATGAACGGCGAGATCGTCGTCGCGATGATAGACGGGTCGGCCACAGTGAAGACGTTCTACAAAGAACGCGGTCGCGTGCGCCTTCAGCCTGAAAACGATTCGATGGACCCCATCTACGCCGACAACCCGACCATACTCGGCAAGGTCGTAGCCTTGATGCGCCGATTCTAAAAAAATCGTCCCGCGGCTCGCCGCGGGACGATTTACATGGGCTATTCAGTAATAAAGGGCTTGATTCGAGCGACGAGATGACGAGGGACCTTGCATACCAGCCGGATACGATCCTCAAGGTACTCCTCACTGAGAATGTTCCCCTGCGAGCGAATGCACGAAAGCAAAGCCCCTTCGCGATAGGGAATCTCACATGAATGAGGGGTGTCGCAAGCAGATGCCTCGAGGATCACGCGATCGAGAAGGCCGGCGAGGCCCTCGCCAGTCGCGGCGGAGAAGAATAGGTCCCCCGGCAAGCGGAGCTTCAACGCTTCGACTTCCTCCGAACTCAATCGATCGATTTTGTTATAGACGGTGAGGGCGGGGCGATCACCAGCGCCGACTTCATCCAGCACGCGCTCCACCGCATCGATATGACGTTGATAGTCGTCATCGGAAATGTCGACGACTTTCAGGATGAGGTCGGCGTCGCGCACCTCTGAAAGTGTGGACTTGAATGATTCGACGAGACCGTGGGGCAATTTCTGGATGAACCCAACGGTGTCGGTGATGGTGACCATTCGGCCCCCGGGCAACGAGAGGGACCGAGTGGTCGGATCCAACGTGGCGAACAGCTTGTCTTGAGCTAGAACCGATGGGCCGCAAACCCTGTTGAGCAAGGACGATTTGCCGGCGTTCGTGTATCCCGCAAGCGCGATGCGAAAGGTCAGCGAGCCGTTGCGCAATTTCGATTGAACGTCGCGCCGCTTTTCGACCTCACGGAGCTCACGGCGAAGCTGGGCTATCTTGTTTCGGATCATCCTCCTGTCGATTTCGAGCTGGCTCTCGCCTTGGCCGAAGCGGCTTCCGATACCGCCTCGCGTCTGTTCCTTGGCAAGATGGCTCCACATCCCGCGGAGTCGCGGCAGGAGATATTGAAGTTGTGCAAGCTGAACTTGAAGCCGCCCCTCACGCGTCCTGGCATGCAAGCCGAAAATGTCGAGAATGAGCGCCGTGCGATCAACCACCTTGATCGGCTCCCCGAGCGCCCGCTCGAGAAAAGACTGTTGGGAGGGACTGAGGTCATCGTCGAAGATCACGATGTCTGCTTCGAGCCTATTGACGAAGCCCTTGAGCTCTTCGACTTTACCCGATCCGATATAGGATTTTGGAACGGGCCTGTCGAGACGCTGGGTGATTCGTGCGACCGTTTCGGCGCCCGCGGTATCGGCGAGACGCTCGAGTTCGTCCAAAGACCGTTCGATCGGCCAGCCGTCGCTGCGCCAATCAACGCCCACGAGTATGGCGCGCTCCGGAGCAGGGGCGGTGACGATGGGCTCGAATCGACTCATGCGAGACCGGCCTCCCTTTCGATGAAACTCATGGCGTCATCGATGTCCATCTCATCCATATCGATCCACCGTGTGCGCGCATCGCGTCTACACCAGCTGATCTGCCGCTTGGCATAGCGACGCGAGCGCTGCTTGATAAGTGAGACGGCCTCTTCCATAGAGCAATCGCCGTCGAGATACGAGATGAGCTCCTTGTACCCGATGGCCTGCATCGAGGTGAGGGACTCGCGTGCCCCTTGGGTCAAAAGGGATTCGACCTCCCCGAGAAGGCCCAGCTCCATCATCGCGTCGACGCGTGCATCGATCCTCTCATACAGGCGCCCGCGATCCATGGTGAGCGCATAGGAGACGTGCTCATAAAAAGGTACGGGAGAAGAGAAGCCAGCCGCCTGATCCGCATAGGAGGTTCCCTCGTCACACATCTCAAGTGCGCGCACAACGCGCTTGAGATTATTGGGATGGATGATCTCCGCGCTTTTCGGATCCCTCTGGGCAAGCATGTCATGGAGTCCCATCGGCCCGAGCTCGCTGGCGAGGCGATTATAGCGAGCGCGACGTTCGTCATCCACCTCCCCTTTTGGAAAGCGCATATCATCGAGGGCGGCTCGAAGGTAGAGACCCGTTCCGCCGCAAAGGAAGACGGGCTTGTCTTCGGCATGAAGGCGCTCGATCTCCGCCCGTGCATCGACTTGGAATTGCGCGGCGGAATACGGCTCGGATACATCGACGAGATCGATAAGACGCAAGGGAGCCAGGCG
>CAUCLI010000020.1 GCA_958443615.1 uncultured Collinsella sp. | reverse complement strand
CCACGTCGATGGAGACGTTTACTTCCTGCACGGGGACGTCGTAGAACGGGTCCTCGCGGCGACCCAAAAAGTCGCGCGCCTGCTCGGGGAACAGGGCGTAGGAAAGCACGTCTTCCTCGGAGCGCGCGTACTCGGCGATCTCCTCGCGCAGACGGGGCATCTGCGGCTCGATCAGATCAGCCGGGCGGCAGGTGATGACCTCGTCGTCGCCGATGATCTGGCGGCGGATCTTCTCAGAGATCGTCACGGGCGGACGGCCGTACTGGCCGCGCACGTAGTCGCGGATCTCGGCCGGGACGACCTTGTAGCGCTCGCCTGAGATGACGTTCATGAGGGCCTGGGAGCCCACCATCTGGGACAGCGGGGTCACGAGCGGCGGGTAGCCCAGGTCGGCGCGGACGCGGGGCACCTCGGCCAGGACCTCGGCGTACTTATCCTCGACATGCATGTCCTTGAGGTTTGCGAGCAGGTTGGAGAGCATGCCTCCGGGGACCTTGTACAGCAGCGCCTTGGGCTCGACCGCCATGACCTTGGGGTTGAGGCCGCCCTCGTCCAAAAAGCGGTTTCGGATGGGCAGGAAGTGCGCCGCGACCTCCTCGAGCTTGTCGATGTCCAGGCCGGTCTTGTAGCCGAGTGCCTCCAGGGCGATCGCCATGGATTCGGTCGCCGGCTGGCTCGTTCCTTCCGCAAAGGGGGAGGAGCAGGTGTCGATGATGTCGGCGCCCGCCTCGACGGCCTTGAGGTAGGTCATCTGGGCGATGCCCGCGGTGCCGTGCGTGTGCACCTGCAGAGGCAGGTCGCACGATGCCTTGATCTCGCTCACGAGCTCGAAGGCGACGTCGGGGGTGAGGACGCCCGCCATATCCTTGATGCAGATCGAGTCGGCGCCGGCGCGGGCCATCTCGTTGGCCAGGCTCACGAAGTAGCGCACGGTGTGCACGTCGCTGGTGGTGTAGGAGATCGCCGCCTGGACCTCGCCGCCCGCCTCCTTGGCCGCGCGGATGGACGTCTGGAGGTTGCGGGTGTCGTTCAGCGCGTCGAAGATACGGATGACGTCGATGCCGTTCTCCACCGATTTTTTCACGAGCGCCTCGACCACGTCGTCGGCGTAGTTGCGGTAGCCGAGCAGGTTCTGGCCGCGCAGCAGCATCTGCAGCTTGGTGTTCTTGACGTGGGCGCGAATGGTGCGCAGGCGCTCCCACGGGTCCTCGTTCAGGTAGCGCAGGCAGCTGTCGAACGTGGCGCCGCCCCAGACCTCGAGGGACTCGAAGCCGCAGCCGTCGAGCGTCTCGAGAATGGGGAGCATGTCCTCGATGGGCATGCGCGTGGCTATCTGGCTTTGCTGGCCGTCGCGCAGGACGGTCTCCATGAAGCGAATCTTGCGAGTCATGGCTTTACGCCTCCTTCGACGGCGGGAAGAGTCTGGCGAGGGCGAGCGAGATCACGTAGATGACGAACATGACGATGAAGATGCCGCCCCAGCCCAAGATGAGGATCTGGATGGCGAGCGAGAGGTCGGCGGAGAGGCCGAGCGATGCGATGAGATCGGTCATTGCCAGCACCCCTTTCTAGAGCAGAAGGCCGAGGACGAGACCGCCGGCGACGACCGAGGCGATCTGGCCGGCGACGTTGGCGGCAGCGGCCTGCATGAGGATGAAGTTGCCGGGGTCCTCCTCGGTGGCGAGCTTCTGGACCACGCGGGAGGCCATGGGGAAGGCGGAGATGCCCGCCGCGCCCACCATGGGGTTGATCTTCTCCTTGCGGAACAGGTTCAGGAACTTCGCGAACATGACGCCGCCCACGGAGTCCATGATGAAGCCGATGAGGCCGAGACCCATGATGATGAGCGTGTCGAACTGCAAAAACTCGCTGTACTCCATCTTCACGGAGACGCACAGGCCGAGCAGGATGGAGATGAGGTTCACGAGCTCGTTTTGGGCGGAGGCCGACAGCGAGTTGAGCACGCCGCACTCGCGCAGCAGGTTGCCGAACATGAGGAAGCCCACGAGCGGCAGGGACACCGGGGCGATGAGGCCGGCGACCACGCAGATGGTTACGGGGAAGAGGATCTTGGCCGTCTGCGAGACCTGGCCGGGGCGGTAGGTCATGCGGATGGCGCGCTCCTTCTTGGTGGTGCAGGCCTTGATGGCGATGGGCTGGATGATGGGCACGAGCGCCATGTAGGAGTACGCGGCGACCATGATCGCGCCCATGTACTTGGATCCGAGCGAGTTCGCCACGAAGATCGAGGTGGGGCCGTCCGCCGCGGCGATGATGCCGGCGGAGGCGGCGTCGGCGATGTCGAAGCCGAAGACGCCGGTGGCCACGATGGTCACGAAGAAGATGCCGAACTGCGCGGCGGCGCCGAACAGCAGCAGGAACGGGTTGGCGAGCAGCGGGCCGAAGTCGATCATGGCGCCGATGCCGATGAACAGCAGCAGCGGGAACAGCTCGGTCTCGATGCCGGCGTCGAACAGGATCTGGAACGGTCCGGGCTCGGTGCCGGTCATGAGGACGCCGGATGCCGGGATGTTCACCAGGATGGTGCCGAGTCCCATGGGAACGAGCAGGGTGGGCTCATACTCCTTCTTGATGCCCAGGTACATGAGGACGCAGCCGATGAGGATCATCGCGATGCGCCCCGGCTCGGCGATAAGCGCCTGCACGCCGTCGAGTAGGATTTCCATAGTGCCTCGTTTCTGGATGAAAACGCCGCCTTGTCGGCGGCGCGTGGGTCGTAGGGGTGCTTACGCCAAGGTGAAGAGGGTGTCGCCCGGGTTCACCATGGCGCCCTTCTCGACGTTGATGGAGGCGACGGTGCCCGCCTGCTCGGCGACGACCTCGTTCTCCATCTTCATGGCCTCGAGGATCATGACGGGCTGGTTGGCGGTGACGACGTCACCGACCTTCACGTGGATGTCGAGGATGGTGCCGGGCATGGGCGCGGTCTGCGCATAGGAGCCCGCGGCAGCAGGAGCGGGTGCGGCGGGTGCCGGGGCGGGCTCGGGAGCGGGGGCAGGCGCGGGTGCCGGGGCGGGTGCAGGGGCCGGTGCCGGGGCTGCGACGGGCGCCGGGGCGGCGTCGGCAGGGGTCGGGGTCGGGGCACCGACCTCCTCCATTTCGACCAGATACTGGGTCCCGTCGATCGAGATCTTGAATTTACGCAGCATGGCTGCCCTCCTCTTTCATCTTGTAGATGTTCTTGACCGTAAATGAGCTCTTCTCGAGCGCGCCGGCGGCGAGTGCCGTGGCGATGATCGAGACCGTGCGGTGCTCGGGGTTGGCCACCAGCACGCGCTTCACGCGAAACTCGCTGGCGGGGTGGTCGCCCGCGGCGATCGCCGAGGCGATGACGCATGCGTGCGCGTGCTCGCGCGCATCGACGGGCAGGTACGCGGGCAGCGGCTCCCATATGTCCTGCTGGGCGGCGGTTGCCTGCGCGGTAGTCGGCGTTGCCGCGGTGCGCGCGGGCGCTTGGGCCTCGCCGGCGCTCACCGTGCTTTGGCCGCCACCGTGCCCGGTGTGGCGTCTAATCCAAGAACGTAATCCCATGGCACTTCCTTTCCCGTGAAGCGCATGTCAAAACTGCCGATGCAAAACCTCACGAACGCCTATGCTAGCGAGATTTGTAGGAATTGTGGCGCGCGAGGGGGTCTTCTTCGGCGACTGGTAGCAAACGGGCGGGGCGATGGTGTTTCGTTTTACCGCTGGAGAAATATGCTATGCGGAAAGCGATTCTCAAGGGGCTCTCAGCCGCGTTTCGCCCCTTAGTGGGTACAACAGGTCAACGAGCGCCGGAATTCGGCGGTGATGAGCTATCGAGTTGGAGGGCGGATATGCGACGCGTTGAGGCGATTCGAACGGCTCCGCTGTTTTGCACGTGCGTCGAGCGCATCGAGGCGGCGGAAGCCGACCGCGAGTTCTGCCGTCACGGTATGCCGCATCTCCTGGACGTCGCGCGCATCGCCTGGATCGGCAACCTTGAGCACGGGCTGGGCCTCGATCGCGAGGTCGTGTACGCCGCCGCGCTCCTGCACGACATCGGCCGCGCGGAGCAATATGCCACGGGAGAGGACCATGACGCCGCCGGCGCGCGCATGGCCGGGGAGATACTCGATGGCGTGCCCGAGGGGCTTCGCTTCGACGCCGGCGAGCGCGCGATGATCATCGGGGCGGTCGCCGGGCATAGGGGCGCGTGCGGGGACGCGGACTCGTGTGACGGCGCGGGCCCGGCCGAGGATGCGCGCATCGGCGTCCTTTCCGCCCTCATCAAGGCGGCCGATGGCAAGTCGCGCGCCTGTTTCGCCTGCCCCGCGCGGGACGCCTGCTACTGGACGGACGAGCGCAAGAACCTATCGCTTGATATATAAGTGCATGCGCGCGGCGCGGATCGCCCGGGCCACGCGCGATGAGCGTGTGAGGAGCACATCATGGATACGAAGCATCTGCCCGAGAACATCGTCGACGACCGCGGCGCGCTCGCCTGCCGGGAGGATGGCCTGCCCGCGCCGCGCACGCAGCTCGCGCGTATCGAGCCCGAGCGGCTGCGCATGCTGGACAAGATCGCCATCGACGGGCTGGAGGTGTTTGCCAACCACGGCGTCTTCCCCGAGGAGAACAAGCTCGGCCAGAAGTTCGTGGTGAGCGTGACGCTCTACACCGACACGCACCGTGCGGGCGAGACCGATGACCTGTCCGCCTCCATTCATTACGGAGAGGCGGCTCACGCCGTCGACGCGTTCATGAGGGCCCATACGTTCAAATTGATCGAGGCGGCGGCGGAGGGTGTCGCGGCCATGCTGCTCGACCGCTACCCGGGCGCCTATGGCGTGCGCGTCAAGCTCGAGAAGCCCTGGGCCCCCGTGGGCCTTCCCCTGCGGTCCGTCTCCGTCGAGATCGAGCGCACCCGGGCGTAGGGCCACCTGCGATGACGGCCGCCGTCTCGGCTCCGCGACGTTTCGTACGGCACATGGGGAACTCCGGAGCTATCGACGAAGGATGAGACTGAACGTGATGGTGTCGACCCCGTCGGTCGTGCAGAGGGCCTTGCCGTGATGGGCCTCCGCGACGGCGCGGACGACGGACAGGCCGATGCCCGAACCGCCCGTCTCGCGCGCCCGTGACCCGTCGCTGCGGTAGAAGCGCTCGAACAGCCTGCCAAGGTCGCCTCCCGGCAGTTCGTCGCAGGCGTTTGAGACGTCGATGCGGCAGGCATGATCCTGCGTCCGCACGGAGACCTCCACAACGCTTTCCTCCCGCGCATAGCGCATGGCGTTGTCGAGCAGCAGGCATATCGCCTGGGCGAGGGCGGCCGCATCGCCCCGGCAGCGCACTCCATCGTCGACCGATGCGGAGAGCCGCTTGTTCGCTGAGAGCGCCACGGCGTGATACGGCTCGATCGCCCGTCTTGCCACCTCCGAGAGATCGCATTCCCCCATTTCGAGCTCACCCCCCTCGTCCATGCGCGCCAGGAACACGAGGCGCTCGGTGAGATGCGACATGCGGGCGACCTGCTCATGGATGCCCCTCGTCCACTCACTCTCGCCCTCGGTCATCTCGATGACCTCGGTGTTGGCGTCGATGACGGAGAGCGGGGTCTTGAGCTCATGGCTCGCATCGGTGACGAATCGCCGCTGCTTGTCGTAGCTGTCGGCGATGGGTTTGATCGCCAGGCCGGAGAGGAACGCCACCAGCGCGCATACGAGGGCGAGCCCCGCGCCGCTGATGGCGATGCTCGCCCTGAGGAACGAGTCGAACTGCCCGAGCTCGCGCGTGCAGTCGAGGAAGAGATAGGTGTGGGACGCATCGTCCGAGCCGCCCTCGGGTTCCGACGCGACCATGCGGAAGCGATATTCGGAAGAGAACCCCTCCGTCCTGCCCGACCGCCACAGGTCGGTCGCCATCTGCTCCGCCTGTCGCTCGTCGACGGCGGCGATGTTGCTCATGTCCATGCCCATGACGCTGCCCGACGAATCAAGGGTCACGGTGAAGAACCGGACGTCGAAGGGCGTCTCGGCGGAGATGCCGTGGGGTCGGGGCGCATCGGGGCGCGTGGGCGCGGCGGATGTTTGGCGGTCGCCCTCTACCTCTCGCGCGATCAGATCGAGGCGCGCTTCGGTTCGATCGACCACGCCGTGGTAATTCACCACGTTGATGCCCCCCACGATGAGGGCGAGCACCAGCGTGACCGATCCCATCGCGGTGCAGATGAATTTTCGGCGCAGGCGCTTGGCGATGTCCATGCCGATCACTTCCCGAGGGAACCGGGGGTGCCCTCATCGACCTCGAGGGAGTAGCCCTGGCCGCGCGCGGCCTTGATGCGTACGTTCGCCCCCACGGTTCCCAACTTTTTACGCAGGTAGGAAATGTATACCCAGACGACCCCGGCGTCTTCGGGCGCCTCGTCGCCCCATACGTCGAGCAGGAGCCGCTCGGTGGGGAGCTTGGCGCCGTCGTGCTCCATGAAGAGCCTCAGCAGCTGGAACTCCCTGTTGGGCAGGTGCTCCTCGCCGTCGGGGCCCCGCAGCGTGCATCTCGTCTGGTCGAGGGTGACGTTGCCGACCACGAGCACGTCGTTTCCGGCGGCAGACGCCGCCCTGGTCATGGCTCGAATGCGGGCCATGAGCTCTTTGGCCGAGAACGGCTTGGCGAGATAGTCGTTCGCCCCCGCATCGAGCCCTGCGACCTTGTCTTCGATTTCCGCCTTCGCGGTGAGCATGATGATGGGGGTGCGCACGCCCTGGGCCCGCGCGCTTCGCAGGACCTCCATGCCGTCCATGCCGGGCATCATGATGTCGAGGACCGCGGCGTCGAACGCCTCCTCCAGGAGATGGGCGAGGGCGGTGGTGCCGTCGTGCGCGACCGTGACCTCGTGTCCGCTGTGGTCGAGGATGGTCGCAAGCGCGCGGGCGAGGTTCCGTTCGTCTTCGGCGAGCAAAATGTTCATGGCGGCGAGCTCCTAGGTGCGATGTTGGACGAGATGATACCGCGCTCCTGCGCAACCTTAGCCGAGCCTGAGAGCGCAATAACGCCCTGGTAACAATGGCCAGCTCATCCCTGAGAGCTACCTAAGTGCGGGCGAGCGAGATCGTTTTCGAATGCGACGGGGCGGTACAACCTTGCCCGGAGCGGGCGATCGACAACTCGTCCGCTCCCTTGAGCACAAGGCGCACGGTGCATCTTCCCGCCGCGCGCCTCCTTCGAAAGGAGCCGCCGATGAATACAGGAAAGCACCCCACTGTCCCTACCGGACTTGCAGGGACATTCGAGGCCCAGACGGAAGGGACGTCGAGTTTCACGGATATCGCCACCGAGGTCCCCGAGCCCCGGCGGGCCGCCCTCGTCCCGATCGACAAGCGCCTCTTCGCCATCGTGTGCGCGGCGTCGTTCGTGTTTGGGATCGCGGGCGGCATCGCCGGGGGCGCTGCCATGGGCGCGGTGACGTCATCGGGCTCGCAGGCGTTCGCGTCGCAGCCCGGGGGCATGGGAGGCGCGGGGGCAGATGGCCCGGACGGCGCGGGGAATGCCGAGGCGGGTGTCCCGGACGGCATGGGCGGAACTCCGTCCGATGACGGGGTCGCCATGGATTCCGATCTCGCCATAGACGGGGCGCCGTCCGGAGATGACGGCCAAAGCGCCACTGGGAACTCGTCTTCTCAGGGGGACTCCGGCGCGGTCGTCGGCTCCGGGGTGGGCGACGCGGCCTCGATCGCCGTCTCCGCCATCGAGGCGGAGCTGAAGGCGTAGGGAGGTCATGATGGGTGCACAGGAGAATGCCGGCAAGTCGCCTTACACGGGAATCGTGGAATGCGCGGGAGAGCCGCGTCCCATCGACGTCGAGATCGTCGTGCCCGTATACAACGAGCAGGCGGAGATCGGGTCGTCGGTCATCACGGTCATAGAGCGCATGCGGGAGCTGGCGCGCGACAGCATGCCCTGCACGTGGCAGGTGGTGGTTGCCGACAACGCGAGCACCGACAACACCTGGTTCATCGCGCGCTCGCTCGTGGAGGCGTATCCAGGCGAGGTTCGCGCCGTGCGCATCGGCCGCAAAGGCCGGGGCTTTGCGCTCAAGCGGGCGTGGGGTTCGTCTCGCGCGCAGGCGCTCGCCTACATGGACGTCGATTTGTCGACCGATCTCGCCCACCTGAGCGAGCTCATTCGGCCGATTCTGTCGGGCTCCGTCGATGTGGCGTTCGGCTCCCGCCTGCTTCCCGACTCAAGGGTCGCGCGCAGCCTCAAGCGGGAGTTCATCTCGCGTACGTACAACCGCATGCTCCGCCTGTACCTCGGGACGTCCTTCCGCGATGCCCAATGCGGCTTTAAGGCGATCAGCGCCGAGGCCGCCGCGCTGCTGCTACCGAGCATCGTCGACGACGAGTGGTTTTTCGATACGGAGCTGCTGTGCCTGAGCGAGCGGGCCGGTCTGGCGATGCGCGAGATCCCCGTCCATTGGGTGGAGGACGCCGGCAGCACGGTGCATATCGTCGACACGGTGCGCAAAGATCTGGCGGGTATGCACAGGCTCAAGAGCACGGCGTTCGATGTTGCGAGCCTGTCCGGCGCGCGCCGCGCGGCGTCGGGGGCGTCGGCATGAGGGCCCGTCGGACGGGGAGCGAGTGGGGCGCGGCGGCGTGCCTGCTGGCCGCATCCGCATTCGTGTTCTTTTGGAACTTGACCGCATCCGGGTATGCGAACGAGTTCTACAGCGCCGCCGCGCAGGCGGGCTCGCAAAGCTGGAGCGCGTTTCTGTGGGGCGCGCTCGATTCCGGCGGCGCCATCACGGTGGACAAGCCCCCGGCGTCCATTTGGCTCATGGCGCTCTCGGTGCGCCTGCTCGGCTTGAGCAGCTTCTCGATCCTGCTACCCCAGGCGCTCATGGGGATCGCCTGCACGTACCTGTGCTACGCCGCGGTGCGCCGCGTCTGGTCTTGGCAGGCGGGCATCGTCGCGGGGGCGCTCTTCGCATCGACTCCCGTGGCGGCCCTCATGTTTCGCTTCAACAACCCTGACGCCCTGCTCATCACGGTGCAGCTGGCTGCGGCGTATTGCGTGATGAGGGCTCTCGAGTGCCCCGTCGGCCGGGCGGGCAACCGCCGTCGCACGGCATGGGTTGCCCTCGCCGGCGCCCTGTGCGGCATCGGGTTCCTCGCCAAGCAGCTGCAGGTCCTGCTTGTGTTGCCGGGATTCGGCCTTGCCATGCTGCTGTTCTCTCCCGCGCCGTGGCCGCGCCGCCTGCTCGATGCGGCGGTCGCGATCGGCGCCATGGCCGTCGCGGGCGGCTGGTGGGTGCTGCTCACGGTGCTCGTGCCCAGCGGGTCGCGCCCTTACATCGGCGGGTCGCAGACGGACTCGTTCATCGAGTTGACGTTCGGCTACAACGGTCTCGGCCGCCTGACCGGCGACGAGGTCGGCTCGGTGCTGCCGGGCGGCGGCACGGGTGCGGCGCAAGGTGGCATGTGGGGGGAGACGGGCCTGTTCCGCCTGCTCGGCTCCGATTTCGCCGACCAGTTCTCCTGGTGGGCGCCCCTGGCCCTCGCGGGGCTCGCCGCCTGCTTCCTCGCCTCGCGCGCCGCGAGGCGTCGGTCGAGGGTGCTGCCCGTCGGTCCCGACCGCGTCGGGGATCGCGTCGAGCCCTGCGACCGCTCACGGGGGCTTGCCGTCTTCGCGGTGATATTCGGCAGCTGGCTCGTAGTCACCTGGCTCACGTTCAGCTTCATGGCGGGCATCTTCCACGCCTACTATACGGTTGCGCTTGCCGTGCCCGTCGCGGTGCTCGCGGCCTCGTTTTGCCAAGCCGCCTGGGAGCGTCGAGGAGATTGGTGGGTCCGTTCCGCCGTGGCGGCGCTATTCGCCCTCGAGGCGCTGTGGGCTTTCGTGCTCATCGTGAGCTCGGGCTCGTATGCCTGGCTGGGCTGGACGGTGCTCGCGTGCGGTCTATTCGGGTCCGCACTGGTGGTTTGCGCGCACTGGGCCTCCGGGGAGGTGCGGCGATGGCTCTCCGTCGTCGGTGTCGCCCTGGGTGTGCTGGCGTGCCTTTCCGGCCCGTTCGCGTGGACGGCGGAGACCATCGCCTCGGGGCACCACAGCTCGCTGCCGACCGCCGGCCCTTCGAGCTCGGGCAATGACGCCGGAGGGGGAGCCCCGTCTCTCGGAGGGCACGCGCAGGCTCGAGGCGATCTTTCCAGTCAAGACGGCGCGCGGGATGGAGGCGCCCCCTCGGATGGGGAAGGGGTTTTGGACGGCGCGGGGAAGCCTGCCCGAGACGGCGCGTCGATGCGGGATGACGGGCGCGTCCAAGGCGGGCCGAGCGGGCTGCTCGGCGGCGGCACCGCGAGCGACGAGCTCGTGAGCCTGCTGATCGAGAACGCCTCCGGGTACCGATGGGCCGCCGCGACGACGGGCTCGCAAAATGCGGCGGGTTATCAGCTCGCGAGCGAGTTGCCCGTGATGGCAATCGGCGGCTTCAACGGCAGCGACCCCGCACCTACGCTCGAGCAGTTCAAGACGTACGTCGAGCAGGGCCTCGTCCGGTATTACATCGCCGGTGGCGGCATGGGCGGTGCGCAGATGGGCGCCTCGAGCGCGGCGAGTGAGATCGAGGCGTGGGTTTCGGAGAATTTCGAGGCGCAAGACGTCGGCGGCGCGACCGTGTACGATCTGGCGTCTTAAGGGCGCGCGGGCGCTTTTGGGCCCGCGCGCCCCCGGCGGCCCTCATGTGTGCTCGCGCGCCGTTCAGTTGCGCGCCAACCGCGCCTAGCGTGCAAGGGGAGAGCGGTCGCAAGCCTCTGAATCGCCCTGTGGTACAGTCATGGGAAACTTGAGCGCGCCTGTGAGGAGGGCCTCGTGGATTCGTCTCAGAGCAGTTCGGACGCCCAGCGTGGCATTGACCCTGCCAAGGGCTGCCTGCCGTCTTGCGACCGTTCGATTGAGGGCGGACGTCTCGGAGGCCCGACGCCTCCCGTGGGATACGGGCGTGACGCGCGCGTGCGAACGCCGGCGCCATCGTCGGGGGCGCCCTCCGCGCCGGGCACCTCCCACGCGCTTCATTTCGTCAAGTGGACTCTCGCCATGGTCGGCGTGTTCGCCCTGTATCTCCTGCTGCAAATCGTCGTGTCGCTGATAGGGGGGACGGTCATCGCCTCCATCAGCTTCGCGGTCGACGGCGCGGGCCCCGAAGTCAGCGACGCGCTGTTCGACAACGGCATCCAGGTGGTCATGGCGGTATCGCAGCTCATCGCCGCCGCGATCTTCGGGCTCTGGTGGCGGCGCGTCCGGATCGGCTCGTTCGCCGGGCGCCGCGGGGCGGTCGCTTCCGCAGGCGCCCCCGTCATGAAGACGATCGTCTCCCTGCTGCTCGTCGGCTTCGCCGCCCAGTTCTTCGTGAGCGGCATCCTCGGTTTTGTCGAGCTGTTCTTCCCCGAGACGATGGCGGAGTACGCCGAGCTCATGGAGGATTCCGCCGTCGGGGTGTTCGCGATCATCGAGGCGCTTTCGACCGTCATCCTCGCGCCGCTCAACGAGGAGATCGTGTGCCGCGGCGTCATGCTCGAGTACGCGATGCGCGCCGTGAGTCCCGGTTGGGACCCGCGCCACCGCGCTCGTCGCAGGGCAGTCTCCACGCGTGCGTTTTGGGTCGCCAACGTGCTGCAGGCGCTCGCGTTCGGCGTCCTCCATATGAACATCATCCAGGGGAGCTATGCCTTCGCCCTGGGCATCCTGCAGGGCTGGGTCTTCTGGCGAACGGGCAAACTCGGGTACGCCATGCTGCTGCACTTCGCCCTCAACGCCTCGTCCTATCTCGTCGCGCCGTTGGCGCCCATGGTCAACGCGCTGCCCGCGCCCATCGTGTTCGCCGCCTTTGGGGGTTTGCTTGCCGGAGGCATCGCCATGTTCGAGCGCGCATGGCACGTCTCGGACGCACTGCCTGAGGTCGCGGTGGCCGAGGACGACGAGGAGGACGGGGCCCCGGCGGATGACGATGCGATTCTGGGTGACGTTTTGCCAACCGACGATGCCGCCGCGCGGGCTTCTGCCGACAGCACCGGCCCTGGTAAAGGAGGCAGCCCGCTATAGAAGCGCGAGCGTCTTGGCGCAGTTCTCGCACACGGGGCAGAGCATTCGCTCGCGCAGCTCAGCGGCGCCCGGAATGCCGTCCGTCTCTGCTTCGTCGAACACTTCTGTCATGCTCACAGGGATCTCCTGGGCAAGATCGGCCATGATTGCCGTGCAAGCTGCTTCGGTGAACTCGGCTTTTTCGAGCATCGCGGCAAGTGCGGGGTCGTTGCCGCCCATGTAGCGGTGGATGGCGTCCGACCCCACGCGACCGAACCGGTTCTCCCCGCCGATCGCCATGGCCAGACGTCCCTTGCGACGAAGGTTCTCATAGGCAAGCCCGGACGCCACATCGTACATGGGGGCCACGGCAGCGTTTCTTCCACGGCCGAGGATGAGCGAGTAGTTCTTGGCGTGGGCGTCCGGTGCCCCGATGAGGCAGTTGTAAAACAGGATCTGCGTGAACAACAGCAAATTGAGATGGCGTTGTTCGGTGGTGCAGAGCAGCCTGAGGGCATCGTGCGCTGCCGGCCCTCCGTCTGCCGTGTACTTCTGGTTTGGCATGACGCTGAGTGCTTGGCAGAAGTCCTCCTGATGAAGTCGCGCAATATTCCCCGACGCATCGAGGACGCGGTCGTAGCGGGACACGATGAGCGCGGGCTCGTCTTCGAAGAAGCGGTATTCGACTGCCGCCGTGCTTATCCCCGAGCGCGCTGCCGTTTTCATGCACACGTACTCATTGAGCGCTTGGAGCCTGAAGCCCACGACGCCGTTTTTGAAGATGTGGGTAGTGGCTGCTGCGCCGATACATTCGCACCAGGTGCCATCGTGAAAACCGAGCGCGAACTTACCTTGGTTTCCGCCGAGCGACCAACTCTCCTCACCGCCCATCCAAGAGACTGTCTCGTCCTGGCGGATGGATGAGAGCCTTCGGGCGATATCGTGCTCGCTGATCGGGCCGTAGGCCCCGGTCCGGTCGAGCGCCGCCCCAAGGTCCTCCTCCCTGCAAAACTGGACGCCGCCCGGACAATCGCGACCGATATGGGTGAGCAGCGCAACTGGATTGTTGGGGCGGACTCCGAATTCGAGGGCGATCGCGCGGCGCTGCCTCTCGCTATCGGGGAGCAATCCGAACAGGTAGGGCAGAAGCGTCTCCTGCGTATAGGTGCGGTTCGAGATGGGCATGGACAGCGAGAGGGGGACGCCCTGATAGTCCTCGGCGTAGCGGAAGCTGATGAGCCCCGCCTCGTCTTGCGTCAATGTTCCGGCTGGTGTTCCGCCTATGATCGTCTTGAGTGAGGTTTCCGCCATGATTTACCTCGCAATTCCGATGAAGGGCGGCGTGCTTTCCGTGGCCAGCTCTATACCCTGGTCCTGTGCGATGTCTGCAAGGAGATTTTGATAGGCGAATGAGAGACTGGGTTCGTGGACACCATCCGCGCTCCAAGCTTGCGTGCGGTACTTTGGCTTTTTGGTTTTTGGGTGCGCAAGGCCGATGGTTGTTGTTTTCGGACGAGGGATCGTTTTGGTTGGTCCCTTGTCGTCAGCTTGCCTGCGCCCGATGTTTTCACCTTGCGCGGCAAGGCAGATGCCGAGTGCGCCGAAGACGGCGAGGAGCTTGTCGAGGCGGATGCCGGTGGCGTCGCCGAGCTCGAGGGATGCCAGCAGGCGTTCGGACACGCCTGCCGCCGCTGCGAGCTGGGCTCGCGTGAGGCCCTGCCCCTCCCGGGTGCGACGAACGTAGATTCCAGCTTGACGCGGTGTGACAATCGGCAGTGTTTCCATGGGCACCTCACGTATGCAGACTTCTGCAGATATAGTATACCTGCAGAAGTCTACATGTACAGGCAAGGTGCAAAACTCTGCATCTATGTGCTGAGATGGTGTGAGGTAAAGCTTTGAAGTCCGCTCATCGACAAGCTATTGCATATTGAATACAACGCCCTATATTAAGAACGAAGTGTCCTATGGCATGAAAGGCGACTATGTGACTCGCTTCCCACATCGTTCGTTTTGATATGCGGGGCATTCCTGTAGTTGGAAATACGGCTTCCGGCGTCCTTGTGGGCCTCACGCCGGAGGGCGCGGAGCTGTGTGACGCTATGTTGGAGCGTGAAGTCGCCCAGGATGAGGTTCCCGCCGGATGCGAGAAGCTCCTGGCTCATCTTACTGACCATGGGTTTACAGAAGAGGTGGAGATGGATGGGCGCGCCCGCCTTGCGTCCGCCTATCTCCACGTGTCGAATACCTGCAACCTCTCGTGTGTGGGGTGTTATTCCGCCGATTGTAATCGCAATCGTTCCGCCGATCCGAGCTTTGATGATTTGTGTCGCGCAATCGACACCCTTGTACGTCTGGGTGTTACGCGCTTGGTGATTTCGGGCGGGGAGCCGTTCTTGCGCGAAGACCTTCCGGCAATCGCGCAGTATGCGCGCGAGCAGGGGATGGCGAGCATAGCCGTTTTGACCAACGGCACGTATTGCAGTGACGAGGCCCTTGCAAAGCTGGCGGGTAACGTCGAGGTGGTTTCCGTTTCATTCGACGGTGCGAGTCCGGAGGCTCCTGCGTGCATCAGGGGAGAGCAACTGTTCGACACGCTTGTTGACGCCGTTAAACGTATGCAGACGGCGGGGATTCACACGCACATGTTGCCCACGTTGCATGCGCGCAATATTCAGGATGCGCCCGCTTATGTCGAATTGTCAAAACGGCTGGGGTGCACGATTGGTTTTAGCCTGCTGAGCGGTGCCCGTGCGGATCTGGGCGAACTTATGCCCGACGATTCTTGTCTTGCTGAGCTTGCGGACATCATGGTCGAGGTGGCAAGCAAGGGCGATGCCGTGTCGATTGACGATGCTTTCAATCCCGTGCGGGCGTTGTCCGTCCGCACCTGCTGCGGTGCCGGCAAGAACTCGGTTAGCGTTGCCTCGGACGGAACGGTGTATCCCTGTCATATGCTTCACAGCTCCGAGTTCGCATTGGGTGATGCGTTTACCGATAACGCCTCTACGATTGCGGACAATCTTTCTCGGTTCACCTTGCCCTCGGTGGAGGAAATTGAGGGCTGCTCATCATGCGAAAACCGATACTTCTGTGGAGGTGGATGTAGAGCGAGGGCATATGATGAGCACGGCTGCATGACGAGGCGTGATCCGTATTGTGCGTACTATACTCACGCGATCGAGCAGACGGTCGAATCTTTTGTAAGGTGTGCTTGAGAGAAGGAGGGATAATATGTTGTTTGCTATTGGGGAGCAGGGTGTCGTCTTGAGCTACTGTAACGACATTTTCGGCATCCATGTGGGCATTTAGAGAGTCGGAGAACGCATAATGAGCCAGTTTCCTGGGGGCAAGATGCCGCTCTTACTTAAGCTGATCTGCTTTGTTTTGATTGCGATTTCACTCTATTGTGTCCTCAGTTTGGCGACGGGCATTGCTGCCTTGTTGGATGCGCGGATGGGCAATGGCATTTTCGTTTTTGTTCTCAACCATCTCATTACAACCTCGATTGCCGTCGTTCCGCTTCTGGTCTTTGTGAGACTGGTGCACGCCGCAACCGTTTCCAAGGAGTTCTTCTCCAAAAAGCAGAGTCAAAGAATGCTGACGATTGCAATCTGCTTTGCCATACGCGTTGTGCTCGATTTGCTCGCTCCTTCTATTGAGGTTCCCGCTCTGCTCAATGGGGCTGTCGGTCCTATGGCAATTGGCCCCAGCCTGAATTTCACAACGCTCGCCATATCGCTCATGTTCTTCGCCCTGGCTGGTGTTTTTGAGTACGGCAGGAAACTGCAAGAGGATTCCGATAACATCCTGTGACAACTGCTGAAAAACGTTCAAAGGGAGGACAACCGAATGCCTATTGTTATGCGACTCGACCGTGTTATGGCAGATCGGAAAATGTCCTCCCTTGAACTTGCCGAGAAGGTCGGTATTTCCCCCGTCAACATTTCCCGCATCAAGACCGGCCGCCTCAAAGGCATCCGTTTTTCTACGCTTGAAGCAATGTGCGAGGCGTTGCATTGCAAGCCCGGCGACATCATCGACTGGATGGATGATGAGGAATATGTCGAAGCATTCGGTACGCCATCAGGGGGGGTTGACAGCTTGAGCTTTGTAAAAAGTGGGCTCACCTCTCGAAGCTAGAGTGCTGCCCCTTAAGTCGGTTAAGATCGTATGCGCCGGATATCAAAAGATGGGCATCCAAAGCGTTGAGAGGGCCCCGCAAGTTACGAGGCCCTCTGCCTAGTCATTGGTCTGCGGAACGTCCAGATCGTCAAGCTTAACTTCAATTGTCTCAAGCAGATAAAACAGAGTCAGAGCGATCGCCGCGAAGCCCCCGAGGCACCAGGTTGTAAAATACAGAATTGCCGAGAAGGCAAGCGTATACAGGGCTACTCCCAGAGCTTTCTTGACCTCTCTGCTCGATGCTAATTCGAGAAGGGTTGCAGAGTAGATAATTACAGCAAGAATGGTCCAAAAGCAGTTGATATCCGATCGACGGCTTGGGTTAACTGCAACCGAGAGCATCTCAAGGAGCAATGCGGAGATTAATGCTGCCCCCAATCGACCTCTTAGAACTATTCGTCCATGAAGGAGGTCGAAGGTATACGTCTCGAGGCTTTTCATGGATTAATCTTTCTACCAGTAACCGAATGCCGGATTTGGAAACGCGCCGTTCCAGTCAATTCCAATATAGATGCCCTGCTTATTTGCCACCGCCTGCAGGACAACGTAGCAAATCGTTCCCGCTCCTATCACACCGATAATTGCCCCGATGATGTTTCCAACTACAGGGTAAACTGAGCCGAGAGCGGTGAGTGCTGCGGTGATAGCAGCTGGGCCTGCGAGCGCCGCCTGCCAGAGAAGGGTACACACTTCATCATATGTGAAGTAAATCTTCCAATCAGAAACATGGAGCCTCGTTTGGGGAAAGCTGCCGAGCGTTGAGTGCTGTAGAGCAAGGATAGCGTGCACCTTGGTAATGTCATCAACTGAAAAGCCGTACTCCTCCAGGAGACACTCATCCGAGTACGAAAGATACAGCTTGTCTTCAGAAAGATAAAAGCCGGAGCTAATGTCATCGATTCGATTAAGGAGCCGAACGCCATCTTCGTTGATGATTTCCGCAATGTGCAATTCGATTGAACTGCTGCCTTCGAATTCATTGACATATTCCGTGGCTTTTGCGACTGAAGGGAAGAGCGCGCACAGGCCGGATCCCGCAAAGAATGGATAGAAAGCCTTTACGGGATAGCTGAGGTCCCGTCGGCATGATGGATTTACTAGACATGATGACCCTTTCAACTATGTTTGTTTTGAAGTGCGCAGATTGCTGGGATGTGGAAAGGATGCGCCGGCGCGGTTGCCGGCGGCTGTCTGAGAAGTTTGATTCTCTGCCCGAGCAAATATAAAACCATACGAGCCTCCAATTAAATGAAGTAAGTACATAATATAAAATATTAAATACATATCAATACTAGTTATAGAAAAATACTGCAACGCTGCGGAATAAGATTTCTCCAGGGTACATACAGGTCAATTTACTTTCATGTTTTTACAGAATCGTTTGGCCTTGAGATTGAGAGACTGCCATGTCGGTGCAGTATTGCCTAACGCATTCCCAGAATGTGCTAAGCATCAAAGACGAGGGACATGTGATAGGGCAGCGGGTTGGGAAGTGCGGCGCTTTTGAAGCGCTGGGGCGGCTGTCCGCACGTTTCTTCGTGGCGTTTACCTCAGATGGTGATTGCCCGCCTCAGGCGAACGAGGGCAATTATGGAGCACTGCCGTGCGTTTCGATGAAGTTCGAGGAACATGGGGTCATGATATGATGTACCTGTCTGGCTGGGCCACTAGTGAATCAGTCGGTTCGCGCTTTGGGATAATCCTCTAAGGGACTCGCCCAAGGATGGGAGGACGCGATGCTTACGTATGGGTCTTTGGGGTTCGGGATTCTCGCTGTGGTGGTTCCGCTGGTCCTGTATCGGGTCAAGCGCACCGAGGTGCCCATCTTTTTGAGCATGACGTTTGGCATGGCGTCGCTGACGTGCGTGACGGCGATCATGGGGACGAGTGCGCTCGAGGACAACAGCTCGATGTTTTACGACACGGCCCCCGCGTTCATGTACTGCTCCGTCACGTTGCTTGTACTGGTGATCATCATCAACGCATGGCTGCTGTGGCGTTCACTTCATAGGCATGCGTGACGCCCGCTTTGCGTTGACCCAGTAGGCTGCTCCGACGAGAGGAGGCTTCAATGACGGGTTTTGGTACGACCGAGCTGTCGGTTTCACTGGTAGTGATTTTTCTGCAGTTGATCATCCCGCTCGCGCTGGTGTGCATTGCCGCGTACTTCGGCGCGCGCAAAGGCGCCGAGCGAGCGCTGCGCGACAAGCGCGATAACGGCAGGCCGGGTGCCTGATCGCCCGCCTGTGTGGGCAAAACGAATTTCGGGCGCCGGCGCGAGATGGGTCGCGGCGGCGCCCGACGTCGTTATGGGCGCGCTCTAGTGCCGGTTCGCCCCCTGGCGCCCCTGGGCGGCGCGGTTGCGTGCATGGGGGTTGGTACCCGCGGCGCCCTTCCCGGTCGCGCGCCCACCGGGCTTGCTGGGGTAGGGGCGACCGCCTTTCTTGGCGGAGGGGCGCCCGTTCGACGGGGCAGCACCCTTCTTGCCCGCGCCCGGCTTGGGTGGCACGGGACGGATCAGGCACTTCGCCCCGTAGCCGATGAGGTCCTCGCGCCCGGCTTTGCGCAGCGCCTCCTTCACCAGCTTGTAGTTCTCGGGCTTGCGGTACTGGATGAGCGCGCGCTGCATGGCCTTCTCGTGTGGGTCGCGCGGGATGTAGACCGGCTCCATGGTGCGCGGGTCCACGCCCGTGTAGAACATGCAGGTGCTCATGGTCGAGGGCGTGGGATAGAAGTCCTGCACCTGCTCGGGCATGTAGCCCATGTCGCGCACGGCCTCCGCCAGCTCCACGGCTTCTTTCATGGTCGAGCCCGGATGGCTCGAGATGAGGTAGGGCACCACGTATTGCTTGAGGCCGTACTCGGCCGAGAGGCGCTCGAAGCGCTCGACGAACGCGTCGTAGACCTCGCGGCGTGGTTTGCCCATCACCGAGAGCACCGCGTCGCTCACGTGCTCGGGCGCCAGGCGCAGCTGGCCGCTCACGTGGTGCTGCAGCAGCTCCACGAGGAACTTGTCGCTCGCATCGGCCATGGTGTAGTCGAAGCGGATGCCGCTTCGCACGAAGACCTTCTTCACGCCGGGGATCTGGCGCAGGTCGCGCAGAAGCTCGGCGTAGGCGTCCTCGTTGGTGTCCATGTTGCGGCAGACGTTCGGCCACAGGCAGCGGCGGTTTTTGCAGACGCCGTGGGTGAGCTGCTTTTTGCACGCGGGCTTGAAGAAGTTCGCCGTGGGGCCGCCCACGTCGTTGATGTAACCCTTGAACTCGGGGTCGTGCGTGAGCGCTTCCGCCTCGCGGATGATGCTCTCGCGGCTGCGCACCTGCAGCATGCGGCCCTGATGGAAGGCGAGCGCGCAAAACGAGCACTCGCCGAAGCACCCGCGGTTGCTGGAGATGGAGAAGCGGATCTCGTCGAAGGCCGGAATGCCTCCGGCCACGTCGTAGTTGGGGTGCCAGTGGCGCGCGTAGGGCAGCTCAGCCACCTCGTCCATCTCGCGCTCGGTGAGGGGCGCCGAGGGCGGGTTCTGCACCACGTAGACGCCGTTGGGATAAGGCTCCACCAGGCGTCTGCCGGTGATGGGGTCCATGTTCTGCTGCTGGATGTTGAAGGAGCGCGCGTAGGCGAGTCGGTCGCGCTCGAGCTCGTCCCAGGAGGGCAGCAGCTCGTAGTCGAAGACCTGGTCGAGCGCGCCCGGCCCGCTCGTGCGGTAGACCGAGCCGTTCACGAAGGTGATCTGGTCCACGGGCAGCCCGCCGTCGAGCGCGTCTGCCACCTCGACGATCGAGTGCTCGCCCATACCGTACAGCAGGATGTCGGCGCCGGAGTCGAGCAGCACGGAGCGCTTGAGCTTGTCCTGCCAGTAGTCGTAGTGCGCGAGGCGGCGCAGGCTTGCCTCGATGCCGCCGATGATGATGGGCTTGTCCTTGAAGGTGCGGCGGATGAGGTTGCCGTAGACCGTGACGGCGCGGTTGGGCCGCGCTCCCGCACGTCCGCCGGGGGTGTAGGCGTCCTCATGGCGCGGTTTCTTGTTCACCGTGTAGTGGTTCACCATCGAATCCATGTTGCCGGCCGAGATGAGAAATCCCAGGCGCGGTTCGCCGAGCGCGGCGATGCTCGCCGGGTCGGTCCAGTCCGGCTGGCAGATTAGCCCTACGCGGTAGCCATGCGCCTCGAGCACGCGCGAGATGATCGCCATGCCGAAGCTCGGGTGGTCGACGTAGGCGTCGCCGCAGACGTAGACGAAATCGCATTGGTCCCAGCCCCGTGCCTCCATGTCCGCACGCGAGACGGGCAGGAAGGCCTCACGGCCGGGGCGCCCTTTGGTTCCCGGACAGCGGGCGGGGGTGCGGGAGCTGTCGGTTGTGCTCCTGCCTCGCTTCTTGCTCGATGCGCGATTGGGGCTCTTGGCGGGGTGCTTGGGCATGTCGCTCGCTTTCGTCGCTGATTGTCGGGTACTAGCATACGTCAAGCAAGATGGGGAGCGCGTTCAAGCGGTGCATGTTCACGGAAGGGGCTTGGGATGCCCTGAAATGCCAAGGGGATGGTGCGCAGGATGTCCTTAAGTGGGTTCCCCCGGCATGGCTCCGCGTCCTCGAAGAGGTTTTTCGTACTCATTTGCGAAAACCGTCGATGAGTCGACTGAATTGCCCCTCTCCATCAGGGTTTTTCCGGATGGAGAGGGGGCGTATGTCGGGCGGTTTCTGAAAACAGTACGAAAAACCTCAAGTTTGAGGACGCGCCTTTAGGCTCGAGGATGCTCGACGGCCCAGATGTCCACAGAGCGCCCCGCCAGAAGGCTTGGGGTCCCGTCAGGCGCCCAACCTCAGGTCGCGCGCAACCTCCGTCGCGCATGCGAGCGCATCGGCGATGGCGGAAACCACGAGCGAGGACCCGCTGCGTGCATCGCCGGCGACGTACACGGGGGCGTCGGCGGTGCTCGCCGACGCATTCGCGCCGAGCATGACGCAGCGATGCGATGTCCCGCCGGCGGTGGCCGGCAGGTTGCGTGGCCCCGTCACCTTGACGCCGAGCGTTTCGAACAGCCGCGCTTCGGGACCGGTGAACCCGCATGCGATGAGCACCAGCTGCGCGGGAACGATCCGCTCCGAGGAGGCGACGCGGCGCGGTGTTCCCTCGCTCCAATCGAGGTCGACGACGGCGAGGCCGCTGGCCGCGCCGGATGCGTCGCGCTCGACGCGGATGGTGTCCACGGCCCACTGGCGCATCTCACAGCCCATGAGGTCGATCGCCTCCTGCTGACCGTAGTCGGTTTTTTTGACGTTGGGCCACTCGGGCCAGGCGCTGTCGCCGCGGGGGGTCTCGGGCGGTTTTGGCAGGAACTCGAGTTGACGCACCGAACGGGCGCCTTGGCGGACAGCGGTCCCCAGGCAGTCGTTGCCCGTGTCGCCGCCACCGATCACCACGACGTCGAGCCCTTGTGCGGAGATGGCGGGGGTCTCGTCTCCGAGAAGGCCGCGCGTCGCCTGCGTGAGGTAGTCGAGCGCGAACACGACTCCCGGGCCGTCGGCCGCCTCGGCGGTGATGCCTCTGGCCTCACGTGCTCCGGCAGCGATCACCACGGCGTCGAGGTGCTCGATGAGCCGGTGAGCCACCGCGGGATCGGCGACGTCCGTTCCGAGGAGGAATTCGACCCCGAGTTCCTTCATGAGCGCGACGCGACGCATCACCACCGATTTCTCGAGCTTCATGTTGGGGATGCCGTACATCAACAGGCCGCCGGGACGGTCATCGCGTTCGAAGACGGTCACGCGTGCACCGCGACGGGCGAGCTCCCAGGCGCATGCGAGGCCCGCGGGACCCGACCCGACGACGCCGATGCGCGGGGCGTCGTTCCCGGCGGGCTCGAAGCGCTCCGGCCCGCCGTGCTCCCACACCCAGTCGGAGATGGAGCGCTCGTTGTCATGGATGGTGGTGGGCTCGCCGTCGACCGTCCCCAGGTTGCAGGCGGCCTCGCAAAGCGCGGGGCACACGCGGCTCGTGAACTCGGGCAGCGGCGAGGTCAGTGCCAGGCGCTGCGCCGCCTCGTCCATCCTTCCGCGGTATACGAGGTCGTTCCACTCGGGGATCAGGTTGTGCAGGGGACAGCCGCTCGGGCGCGCACGCCCGAAGGAGATGCCCGCTTGGCAGAACGGCACGCCGCACATCATGCAGCGGCTCGCCTGGGCGCGGCGACGCTCATCATCGAGTTCGACGTACAGGGGGTCGAAGTCGCGAACGCGCTCCTCGACAGGTCGTAGACGATGGGCATCTCGATCGATGGTCAGGTATGCTCCGGGTTTACCCATGGCGCACCTCGCTGTTCTTCTCGGTGGTGTTCTGATTGGCGCATGACGGGCGGGAGGCGGGGGCGGTCACGCCAGCGGAAGCGCATGACGAACAGATGCCGACCGCGACCGCGCCAGCCCGCGCCGCCGCCGGCGCGGTCACGGCCTGGAAGGCCGTCTCGAGCGCCTCCTCGTGCGTGGCGCCACCTGCCTCGGCCTCCGCCACGATGCGGCAGACGCGCTCGTACTCGCGGGGGATCACCTTTACGAAATGGCGCGAGATATCCGGGAACTGGTAGAGCAGCTTGATGCCGCGCGGGCTCTGCGTCCGTTCGACGTGCTCTTCTATGAGCGCGCGGACGTCTGCGAGATCGCCTTCGGTCGGCGTCTCGCAGGCCACGCCAGCGTCGCCGATGCGCGAGCGCAACGTGCCGCGCTCGTCGAACACGTAGGCGACGCCGCCGGTCATGCCCGCGGCGAAGTTCTGCCCGACCTCGCCCAGGACCAGGACGCACCCGCCCGTCATGTACTCGCACCCGCACATGCCCAGGCCCTCGACGACCGCGGTCGCGCCCGAGTTGCGCACGGCGAACCGCTGGCCGGCAAGGCCGTTCACGAACGCGCGGCCGCTCGTGGCGCCCATCAGGGCGACGTTGCCCACGATTACGTTCTCGTCGAACTTGTAGCTGGCCTCGGGCATGGGTCTCACGGAGAGTACGCCGCCCGAGAGGCCCTTGCCGAAGTAGTCGTTCGCGTCGCCCGAGACGGCGAGCGTGATACCCGCAGGCAAAAACGCGCCGAAGCTCTGGCCGGCGGAGCCGTCGCAGTCGATCTCGATCGACCCGTCGGGCAGGCCGTCGGGATGGGCGCGGGTCACTGCATGACCGAGCATGGTGCCCACGCAGCGGTTGACGTTGGCGATGTCCGCGTGAAAGCGCGTGGGCAGCAGGTGCTCGCGGGCGTGCGCGGTGTGCGGGATGAACAGGGTCGCGTCGAGTGTGCGGTCGAGCTCGGAGTCGGCCGCCATCTCGGGCAGGAAATGGCGTTCAGCCGCACCCGGGATGTCGGCACCGAAGGAGCAGGCGCCGGGCGCGAGCACGCAGGAGAGGTCGATGAGCTCGGACTTCCAGTTGCCCGCGATGCCCGTCTGGCGCAGGCACTCGGAGTGCCCCACCATCTTTTCGACGGACGTGAAGCCCAGGCGCGCCATGACCTCGCGCAGCTGCTCGGCAACGAAGAGCATGAAGCGCTCGACGTGTTCGGGCTTGCCCGCGAACCCGCGCCGCAGGCGGCAGTTCTGGGTCGCGATGCCGGCGGGGCAGGTGTCCTGCTGGCAGTCGCGCTGCATGAGGCAGCCCATGGCGATGAGCGGCATGGTGGCGAAGCCGAACTCCTCGGCGCCCAGCAGGCACGCCACGGCGACGTCGGTGCCGTCCATGAGCTTGCCGTCGGCCTCGAGGACGACGCGCGAGCGAAGGCCGTTTTGGATGAGGGTCTGCTGGGCCTCGGCCAGGCCGAGCTCGAGTGGCAGCCCGGCGTGCCAGATGGAGTCGCGCGGCGCGGCGCCGGAGCCGCCGTTGTGGCCACTGATCAAGATCTTGTCGGCGGCGCCCTTGGCCACGCCGGTGGCGATGGTGCCCACGCCCGCCTCGCTCACGAGCTTGACGCTGACGCGCGCGGCGGGGTTGGCGCACTTGAGGTCGAAAATCAGCTCGGCGAGGTCCTCGATGGAGTAGATGTCGTGGTGGGGCGGGGGAGAGATGAGTCCGATGCCGGGGGTCGAGCGGCGCACCTCGGCGATCCAGGGGTAGACCTTCTTGCCGGGCAGATGGCCGCCCTCGCCGGGTTTGGCGCCCTGGGCCATCTTGATCTGAATTTCGGTTGCGCTCGCCAGGTAGCGGCTCGTCACGCCGAAGCGCCCGCTCGCCACCTGCTTGATGGCGGAATTCCTGGAGTCGCCGTTGGCAAGCGGCGTCTCGCGAGCCGGGTCCTCGCCGCCCTCGCCTGAGTTGGAGCGTCCGTGCAGGCGGTTCATCGCGATTGCCATGCATTCGTGTGCCTCGCGGCTGATGGATCCGTAGCTCATGGCGCCGGTGTTGAAGCGCGTCGCGATGCTGCGCGCGCTTTCCACCTCGTCGAGCGGAACCGGCGTGCGGCCGGCGGTATCGAAGTCGATGAGGTCGCGCAAACGTACGGCGCGCCCCGGGCGGTGCAGGCGCGCGCTGTACGCGTCGAAGTCTGCGCGGCTGTCGGTGCGGACGGCGTGCTGCAGCAGGTAGATGGTCTCGGGGTCGATGAGGTGATCCTCGCCGCCCAACGGGCGCCAGCTGGTCAGGCCGAGTGTGGGGAGTTGGCCGGGCGCCGGCGAGGCGAGGATGGACATCGCGGCGTCATAGCGCGCGTCGAGCTCGCGCTGGAGCTCGGCGACTCCCAGGCCGCCCACGCGATTCACAGTCCCGGTGAAATGGCGGTCGACGAGCTCAGGGGCGAGGCCGACGGCCTCGAAGATTTGGGCCGAGTGGTAGCTCTGCATCGTGGAGATTCCCATCTTGGACATGATGCCCACCATGCCCGCCACGGCGGCGCGGTTGTAGCGCTCGATGCCCTCCTCGGCGGTGAGCGCCCGACCCGACCCGTCCGCGAGGTCGCCCGCCTCGGCGAGTGCGACTATCTGGTCGTGCGCGCCGTAGGGGTAGATGCCGCTTGCGGAGTAGCCCACGAGCGCGGCGAGGTCATGGGCGGACAGGGCGTCGCCGCATTCCAACACGATGTCGGCGAAGGTGCGGATGCCGCGCCGGATGAGATGGTGGTGGACGGATGAGACGGCCAGCAGCGAGGGGATGGGGACCTCGCCGTCACCGGCCCGGTCTGAGAGTGCGATGATGTTGGCGCCGCCCCTCACCGCCCGCTCGACGTCGGCGGCGAGTTGCTCGAGGGCGCGCTCGAGGGCGCCCTCGCCGGCATCGCGCAGGTAGACGGCACGGAACCGCGCGCTTGTGAACCCCGCCCGGTCGACGTTCGCCACGATCTGGAAGGCGCGCTCGTCTAACAGGGGCGCGTCGAGCCGGATGAGGCGGCACGTGTTGCGGCAGTCCTCCAGCAGGTTGCCGTGGTTGCCCAGATACAGGATGGTGGAGGTGACCATCGCCTCGCGCAGGGCGTCGATGGGTGGATTGGTGACCTGCGCGAACAGCTGATAGAAGTAGTCGAAGAACGAGCGATTCTTGGTGGAGAGGCACGCCAGGGGCGCGTCGATGCCCATGGAGGCCAACGGCACCTTGGCGTTCTCCGCCATGGGACGCACGACCTCTTGGACATCGTCCCAATGGCAGCTGAGTTTGGCGGCGCGCACGGCTGGGGCGACGGCGGCGTCGGCCCGCCCGCCCGCGCCTCCCATCTCGGGACGCGCCCGGCCCGCGTCGACGTCTTCCGCCAGGTTGTCCAGCGAGAGCGACTCCTCGGCTATCCAATCACGGAACGGTTTGAGCTTGGCCATCTCGGCGCGCAGTTCCTCGTTGTAACGCACCTTGCCCGCCGTCATGTCGACCTCGAGCATCTCGCCGGGCCCCAGGCAGCCGCTCGCGAGGATGTTCGCGGGGTCGACCTCGATGGTCCCTACCTCGGAGGACAGCAGGAAGCGGTCGTCGCGCGTCACGTAGTAGCGCGCCGGGCGCAGGCCGTTGCGGTCCAGCGCCGCCCCCAGCGTCCGCCCGTCGGTGAACGCGATGGCGGCCGGACCGTCCCAGGGCTCCATGAGCATGGATTGGTACGCGTCGTAGGCGCGCCGTTCGGGTGAGAGCGCCTCGTTCTTGTCCCATGGCTCGGGTATGAGCATCGACACGGCACGCGTCAGGGGGCGCCCGTTTTGCACGAGGAACTCGAGCACGTTGTCGAGGATCGCGGAGTCCGAGCCCTCTCGGTTGATGATGGGCAGTGCCCGCTCGAGGTCCTGTCGCATGATGGGCGAGTAGAGGTTGGGCTCGCGGGCGCGGATCCAGTTGACGTTGCCCTTCAGGGTGTTGATCTCGCCGTTGTGGATGATCAGGCGGTTGGGGTGGGCGCGCTCCCAGCTCGGCGTGGTGTTGGTGGAGTAGCGGGAGTGCACGAGGGCGACCGCTGTCTTGACGGCGGCGTCGTTGAGGTCGGTGTAGAAGCGACGCATCTGCGTGGCAACGAGCATGCCCTTGTATACGATGGTGCGGCTCGACATGGAGCAGGCGTAGAAAATCTTTCCAGCGAGCGCGGGGCAGACGTCCGCGCGTTTCTCGATGGTGCGGCGACACAGGTAGAGCGCGCGTTCGAAATCATCCCCCGCCTCGATGCCCTCGGGACGCCCCACGAACGCCTGGATGATGGTGGGCATGCAAGTGCGGGCGGTCGCGCCGAGGTCGTGCGGGTCGACGGGGACGGGGCGCCAGAACAGCAGGGGCAGGCCGGATGCCGTGCACCCCTCCTCGAACACGCGCCGCGCGTCGAGCGCGCCGCACTCATCCTGCGGGAAGAACAGCATTGCGACGCCGTAGTCGCCCTCTTGCGGCAGGATCTGCCCGCATTTCTGCGCCTCCTTGCGGAAGAATCGATGCGGGATCTGGAAGAGGATGCCCGCACCGTCCCCGGTGTTGCGCTCAAGCCCCACGCCCCCGCGGTGCTCGAGGTTGACGAGCGCGGAGAGCGCGTCGTCGAGGATCTGATGGCTGCGCGTCCCGTTGATGTCGGCGAGCGCGGCGATGCCGCAGGCGTCGTGTTCGAATTCGGGGCGGTATAGCGTCTTGAATCCGGGGGTCTCCTTGGCTGCGCGTGCGGGTGTGTTTTCGGGGGAGCCGATGTCCATGGTGCGCTCCTTACAGTCGTCTACCGGTGGTCGCGATTCGGCTGAACATGGTATTTGCCGAGTTTTTCAATTCGTTTGCGTCCTCGTTGCCCTTGCGTTACGAAACACGGTGGCAACGAGACGTCCGTACCATCCGTGATGTTTCGACCGGACGCCGTCCGTCGCGGGCGGTGCGATGCGAAGGAGGGCACGTATGGCCAATCTGACTGAGCGATACGGCACGATGGTCTTCTCCGAAGACGTCATGAAGAAGTGGCTGCCGAAGGACGTGTACAAGAAGCTCGCCGCCACCATCGAGGAGGGCCAGCCGCTCGACCTCGACGTGGCGAACGCCGTGGCGCACGCCATGAAGGAGTGGGC
>CAUCLI010000019.1 GCA_958443615.1 uncultured Collinsella sp. | reverse complement strand
CCGCCGGCGATGACGATGATGAGGAGGATGACCATGAAGATCTTGAGGCCGAGATGGCGATGCTTGCGACGCACTTTCGCCTCAGCCCTATCCTGCTGGACCATCTCGGACTCCGAGAGCGTGAAGAAGCCGGTGTCGGAGGGGTCGGGCATGAAGTTGCCGGACTGGCCGAGCGGATCGAGCGGATCGACGCCGGTGTTGTACGCGTCTCCCGCGGGGGCCATGGCCGCAGATGCGGACAGGGCGTCGTGGGCGCGATCGCGCGCCGCCGACTGATCGGGGGTGAGCTGGTACACGCCATCGGCAGTCGCGGCGGTGAAGGCATCGAGCGCGTCGCTGAACCGATTGGCCGCGGCGTAAGCGCAGCCAAGCCCCGCGTTGATGGCGCTCACGTCATCGCGCGGGCCGACGAAATCCAGGGCGGTGCGATAGGATTCGATGGCATCCTCGGGCCGCTGCAACGCGACGAAGCAGCCGCCCAGGCTCGCCAACGCGCCCGCGGGGGCAGGGTTGGTTCCGTCGATCGCCGCCTGGCGATAGGCGACACCCGCCTCGGTGAGGTTGCCGAGCTTCTCCAGGGCGCTGCCGAGACCGAGATACGCCTTGTAGGGAGTGGCGTAGCTCGCATCTTGGGTGGCTGCCGAGAAGGAGGCGACCGCGTTGCTCAGATCGCCCATGGCGACGAGGGCCTTGCCCTGATTGGTGAGCAGGGCGCCGCGCTTGCCGTAGGCGCCGTCCTGCAGCGCGCTGCCGTATGCCGCGGCGGCATCGGCGTAACGGCCGAGGCGCATGAGCGAGTTTCCGCGAAGATGGTCGACCTCGCCGCACACCTCGGACTCATCCTTGGCGGCGGAGAACAGCTGGGCGGCGGCGGCGAAATCGCCGATACGGTATGCGTTGCGAGCCTGTTCCAAAACCTGAGCGTTCACATGTACTCCTTAGACGCATGCGCATGAAGCGCGAATGTGGCGTGGCTTAACCCTCGTGGGCGATCTCGACATGGACGATCTCATCGCCGGCGCGAAGGCGGCCGATGACGTCCTTGCCCTCGACCGTGGAACCGAAGACGGTGTATCCGGAGTCGAGGTTGTGCTGCGGGCCGAGGCAGAAGTAGAACTGCGAACCGGCCGAATTGGGATCCATGGAGCGCGCCATGGCCAGGGCGCCGTCCTCATGGCTGTTGTTGGGATTGGTGGAGAACTCCTCCTTGATGCTCCAGCCGGGACCGCCGGTTCCAGGCTGGCCGTCGGGGCCCATCTGCCCCGCGGCGACCTGCTCGCGCGTCATATCGCGCGTGTTCGGGCACCCGCCCTGGATGACGAATCCGGGAACGTAGCGATGGAACTTGAGGCCGTCGTAGAAGCCCATGACGGCAAGCTCGCAGAAGTTGGCGACATGTATGGGCGCTCCGGCGCAGTCAAGCTTGACGCGGATCGTTCCCTGGCTGGTCTCGATGATGGCGATCTCATCCCCGGAGATCTGGTACTCGGGCGTTCGGGTCTTCTTCAGAAACATATGTCTCCCCTATCGTCAATGCATATGGAACGTATTCTAACACGCGACCCACCCTGCCCCCCGAGGTTTCAAGGGGGGCATTGGCCGCGCCTACTTCTCGACGGGCTTCCAGGCGTAGACGTTCTTCTCGTATTCGATCACGTCGACGGCCCGGCCGTCGATCATCTCCACCTCGCGCAGGGGCGCGAGGATCTCATCTTGATGATCGGCGGGGCGCTCGCCCTGGGGTACCGAGAGCGAGATGTCCCACGACCTGCATAGGACGTCGACGCGGTTGAACATCCAGGTTGCGAGCTGCCGCAGATGCCCGACGTCCTCGGCATAGGCCGTGTCCTCGGGCAACTTCATGCCGTCGAGCTCGTCTATCGTCTGCTGGATCGTCTCGCGCAGCTCGTAGGCTCCCTGCGAGGCGCTTTGCCGCTGCTCGAGATCTTTGAGGAGATATTGGCCGTTGTAGGTCTCGATGACGGGACCGAGGGCATCCTGATAGGACGTGATCTCGGCATATATGGCAGAAAGCACCTGAAACGCCTCGGCGTCGGTCAGAACGGGGTCCTCCGCCGGCTGATCCGCGGAGTCGGCCTCAGCTGCGGAATCGCCGGACGCATCCCCGGACCCGCCCTCCGCGACCTGGCGGCTCGGGTACATCTCACTCGCGGCGCGGTCGAAGGAATCGATGAGGCCGGGCATGACGCCGAGGGGGTCTGCGGTGACGAACCAGCCGGCGCCGGCGAGCACGGTCAGCGCGACCGCCGCGACGAGCCAGCGGGGCCTGCGCGGGCGGGCATAGGCGTCCTCTCCCTGGGAAAGCGCCTCGTCGCTCACGACCGGCCGGGGGCGCGACACCGCGGAACGCCCGACGGAGGCGGACTGCGCGGCGGCGAGATCGTCCGCGTCGAGAACCGAGGTGGCCTGGTCATCACGCGCCCGGAACGCGTCAGATGAACCCGGCGCGGGGACGGCGCCCGCGATCATGTCCGAAGTCAACTTGGGAAAACTCGCGGTCCTGCCGGCCGCGAGGTCGGAAGCGGAGGACTGCTCCGAAAGGATTCCGGGCGCGGGCCTGCCGCATTTGGGGCACGTACGGTCCTGACTCGACAACCGGGCGCCGCAGCCCTCGCAAAACAGGAAATCGACGGCGGCATCGGAATGCCGTGCGGACAGATCGGCGCCGCAAGAGGTGCAGACGTCGGAACCGTCGGGGATCGAGGCGTTGCAGATGGGGCAGATCAATGGTCCTTCCTCCGCTTTGTCTTGGGCATCCTCACGCGGATGCCGCCGTTGGCCTGCTCAACACGATACCGCTTTTCGCGCGACTTCGAGGCGCCGCGCGCGGGCTTCACGCCGTCACAACGGGAGGTCGGGGCCCCCGAGTCGCGCGCCGGCACGCGCCCCTTCGAAGATCCCGCACCGGAGAAACCGGACCGGACCTCGCCGACCTTGGCGCGCAGGCGCTTGAACGCCCGATGGAACCAGGACTCGGTCGCGGTCACCTTGCGGCCTCCGGCTCGCCCGCGAACGTTCACGCGCACGCCGCGTCCGAAACCCGTGGCGAGTCGGCTCGTCTTCTCGGGAGAACGCTCGAGCGCACCGGTAAGGCATCCGAAGACGGCGCATCCGGCGACGGCGAAGACGACGGAAAGGGCGGTCGGGACAAGGGCGAGCGGCGCGATGGAGAAGAATCCCGGGAACAGCGCCACGCCGACGGCGAGCCCTACGACCACGAGCGCGAACACCGCACGGCGCAGCGGGGTGAACGGGACGGAGATCTTCCAAATCAAGTGCACCCCGACCGCGCAGGCGTTGATGAGGCACATGGTGGAGAGCATCGCCTCCGAGTAGCCGAACAGCGACGAGGCCGCCATGCACAGGATGGACCCGACCATGACGCCCGTGCTCGCGGGAAGCGCGCGCTTGAGCACGTTGGCGAGGAAATTGCCGCGGACACGGGAGTTGTTCGGCTCGAGGGCGAGGGCGAAACTCGGGAAGCCGATGCAGAAGAAGTTGATGAGCGTCATCGTGATGGGCTGGAAGGGATAAGGGGGGACGAAGATGCACAGCGCCGCCAAACCCATGGAAAACAGGGTCTTGGTGAGGAACAGGGACGCAGAGCGCTGCAGGTTGTTGATCGAGCGACGCCCCTCGGCGACGACCTCGGGCATGGCGGCGAAATCGTTGTCGACGAGCACGATCTCGGCCACGTTGCGCGCGGCATCCGAGCCGGCGGCCATGGCGACCGAGCAATCGGCCTCCTTGAGCGCCAGCACGTCGTTGACCCCGTCGCCCGTCATCGCGACCGTGTGGCCGCGGCGCTGAAGGGCGTTCACGAGCTCGCGCTTCTGCTGGGGAGTCACGCGACCGAACACGTGATATCGATCGACGGCGGCGTCGAGCTTCGAGGGGGTGTCCAAGGTGGTGGCGTCGACGAAGGATTCCGCGCCGGGGATACCGACAGTTCGGGCGATAGAGGACACCGTGCGGGGATCGTCGCCCGAGATGACGTTGAGCGTGACGCCCTGGTCGCAGAAATAGCGAACGGTCTCGGCGGCGGAGGCGCGGATCTCATCGCGGATCGTCACGAACCCGAGCGGGAGCGGGGACCCGATAATGTCGCCCTCCTCGGTGAAACCGTCGACCCGGGCGACGACGAGGACGCGGCACGAGGAGGCGAGCCCCCCGACCGCGCCTTCATATCGAGCATACACCTCGGGCTCCAACACGAACTGGGCGGCGCCCATGACATAGGAGGAGCCATCGTCATCTGCGAGCGCGCCGCCCGCAAGCGTCGCGCCGCTCCATTTCTTCGCGGAGGAGAAGGCGACGGCTCGACGCGCGTCGGGAATGCCGGGAGCATCCCCGTAGTACGAGAGCAGCGCCGTGCACGTCTCGTTGGCGTCGGCGGAAGTCGCGCGGGCGATGCCGGAAAGCGCCGCATGCATGCGAACCGCGGCGTCCGACGCCGTCGCACCCCCGAGGGCATCCGCGCCCGCGCCGGCAGGAAGGGCGGCGCCGTCCCCCGCGGCGACATAGACGCCCTCGACCTCCATATGGCCGG
Source organism: uncultured Collinsella sp. (assembly GCA_958443615.1). Taxonomy (GTDB): domain Bacteria; phylum Actinomycetota; class Coriobacteriia; order Coriobacteriales; family Coriobacteriaceae; genus Collinsella. The sequence goes on along the minus strand of CAUCLI010000019.1, from coordinate 23,231 downwards.
AGGTGATGGTTCCCGTCTTGTCGAGGCAGAGGACGTCGACGCGGGCAAGCGTCTCGATGCAGTACAGCTGCTGCGCGAGAACCTTGCGGCGGGCGAGCCGAATGGTGGCGATGGCGAGCACCGAGGAGGTGAGCAGGACGAGTCCCTGGGGGATCATGCCGAGCAGCGCCCCCACGGTGGAGAGGATCGCCGCGGAGATCGCCGGCCAAGACCCACCCGACAAGAACCAGGCGATGAAGGTGGATGAGGAGTCGGGGTCGAGGGCGCACCAGGCCTGATAGGAGCTGCGCGTGCTCGCATAGAACAGCGCGATGCCGATGGGGACCATGAAGAAGCTGGCGAAGCGCACGATGGCGTTCAGCGCGTTCATGATCTCGGAGTTGACCTTCTTGACGTATTTCGCCTCGTTGTTGATGCGGGAGACGTAATTGTCGGCCCCCACGTGGATGACGCGGGCGTACACGAGCCCGGCGTCGATGAAACTGCCGCTCATGAGCCCGTCTCCCGGGCGCTTGTGGATCGCGTCGCTCTCCCCCGTAAGAAGACTCTCGTTGACGTGGCATTCACCGGAGACGACGGTCGCGTCGGCCGGGATCTGGTCCCCCCTGCCCAGGCGGATGAGGTCATCGAGGACGATCTCGTCCAGCTGGAGCTCGACCTCGCGCCCATCGCGCACGGCGACGGCGCATTTGGATGCGAGCAGGGTCAGCTTATCGACCATCCTCTTGGATCGAAGGGCTTGGACGACGCCGATGCCGGTGTTGAGCAAGACCACTCCGAGAAACGTCAGGTTCTTCCAAGCCCCCGTGACGATGACGAGCGCCGCCAAGATGACGTTGATGAGGTTGAACAGCGTGCAGGTGTTCTCGACCACGAGCTCCTTGACCGACTTGGTCTTGAGCTCCGTGTTGACGTTGACCTTGCCCGCGGCGACGCGCTCCCGGACCTCCGCCTCCGTGAGGCCGCGCGCGCCGAGGTCGTCCCGACCGTCTGCCGAGGACGAGGCGCACCTGTTCACAGTACCCATATCCGATCCGTTCCCAGCCGCAAAAGCGGGCTGCTTATAAGAAAGGCCACGTGCGAAACCGCGCGCGACCCTTTGGAAATCGAGCCAGACGGCTCGAGGATGTGCAGTGGTGCGCCATATAGGGTTCGAACCTACGGCCTTCTGCTCCGGAGGCAGACGCTCTAATCCACTGAGCTAATGGCGCGCAACGGATTGCATTATACCCAAGCCGCCCGGCCGCGTCGGAGTCAAAACGAATCTTTCAAATTCGACGCACCGACTCCTTGCGGACCCCATCCCCCACAAACGGCCCGCATCCCTCCGACGCCCGCCTCGCCGGCAATCGCGAAGGTGCAGATTTGTCGCACATGTAACCATTTGACGCCGGCGCTCCAGCCCCACGCGAGGGGCCGCTCACTCGGGTACACTCAGAAGAATCGACGCTCACCCATCGGCCCCTGACGGCTACAGAAAGGATCCCGCATGATAGCGATACTGCGCAAAGACGCATCCGAGGCAGCCATCGAGCATATCGTCGCCTGGATCGAAGGCAAGGGCCTCGTCGCCCACGTGAGCCGCGGGGAGAACGAGACCGTCATCGGCTTGGTGGGCGACACCACCAAGATAGACCCCTTCCTCCTCGAATCGATGGACATCGTGCAGCGCGTCCAACGCATCTCCGAGCCTTTCAAAAAAGCGAATCGAAAGTTCCATCCCGCCGACACGGTCATCGACCTCGGCGGCGGCGTCAAGATCGGCGGCGGAAACTTCCAGGTCATCGCCGGGCCCTGCTCGGTCGAGGGCGACAACCTGATCGAAATCGCGCGCCGGTGCAAGGCCGCCGGCGCGACGATGCTCAGGGGCGGTGCGGACAAGCCGCGCACCAGCCCCTATGCATACCAGGGAATGGGAGAGCGCGGGCTCGACCTGCTGATCGAGGCGAGAGCCGAGACGGGCATGCCAATCGTCACGGAGGTCATGGACACCCGCGACGTCGAGCTGTTCGTGGACAAGGGAGTCGACGTCATGCAAATCGGCGCCCGCAACGCGCAGAACTTCAGCCTGCTGAAGGAGGTCGGCAAGACGGACACCCCCATCTTGCTCAAGCGCGGCATCGCCGGTACGATCGACGAGCTCCTCATGGCGGCGGAGTACATCATGAGCAAGGGGAACGAGAAGGTCATGCTGTGCGAGCGCGGCATCAGGACCTTCGAGACGCGGACGCGCAACACCTTCGACCTGAACGCCGTCCCCACGCTGCACCACCTGACCCACCTGCCCGTCGTCGCCGACCCCAGCCATGCGACGGGATACAGCCGCTACGTCGAGCCCATGGCGCTCGCGGCATGCGCGGCGGGCGCGGACGCCCTCGAGATCGAGGTGCACGACGACCCGGCCCGTGCGTGGTCCGACGGGGCGCAAGCGCTGACGCCCGAGCAATTCAATCGGACCATGGCGCGCATCCGGGCGATCCGCGCCGTCGTCGCCGACATGAACGCGGATGGGCGGTAATCCATGATGGAACCGATACATGGGACGGATTCCCGCGAGCGCGCCTGCGGGGCGCCGGTCGATGGGGGGACGCCAACCGTCGGCATCGTCGGGCTGGGGCTCATAGGAGGCAGCTTCGCCCGCGCGTACGCCGCGGCGGGATGGAACGTGCTCGCATGGGACAACGATTCCGACACGCTCGCCATCGCCCGCATCGACACGGTCTCGGGATTCCTGCGCGCCCCGGAAGATATCTCCGCATGCGACTTGATCGTCCTCGCCGCGTATCCCGACGCCTGCATATCGTGGCTCCAGCGCCATGCCGAAACCCTCGGTGCCGCGACGAGGGACGCCGCCGAGCGCGGGGACGCGCGCGGCCCCATCGTCATCGACGTCGCCGGCGTCAAGCGCCACGTCTGCGAGGCCGCCTTCCCGATCGCCGAGCAGTACGGATTCGCCTTCTGCGGCGCGCACCCCATGGCGGGCTCCCAGTACTCCGGATTCGCGTACTCCCGCCCCGACCTCTTCCAAGGCGCGCCCATGGTGCTGACACCCCCGGCCTTGCCGGACACCGCGAAGCTCGACCTGCTCGACCGCATCAACGAGCTCCTCAGGCCCTGCGGGTTCGGCACGTTCTCCGTGACCACCCCCGAAAGCCACGACGCCGCCATCGCCTTCACGAGCCAGCTCGCGCACGTCGTGAGCAACGCCTATGTGAAGTCGCCGACCGCCCAGGGGCACCACGGCTTCTCCGCGGGAAGCTATCGCGACCTCACGCGCGTCGCGCACTTGAACCCCCAGATGTGGTCGGAGCTCATGATGGAGAACGCAGACAACCTCGCTTGCGAGCTCAGGGTGCTGATCGAAAACCTCTCCGCCGTCGAGTCCGCGCTTGTCGACGGGGATGGCGAGCGCCTGGAGCTCCTGCTCGCCCAAGGCGACCGCATAAAGCGCGCCCTCGACGACGGCCCGCACCCGAGAACCTGACCCGAGCAAGATTGAAACCAGAAACATGAGGAGCAGCATAAGGAAGACCATGACGACATCCGCATACACCTTAGACATCGACACGCCGCAACCATATCAGGTCCACATCGGCACCTTCCTGCTCGAGCAGGTCGGCGATACCGTCGCATCGACATGCCCGGGGGCGACGCGCGCCCTCATCATCACCGACTCGAACGTGGGACCCCTCTACGCCGCCCCGGTCAAGGACGGCATAGAGGCCGCCGGGATCGAGACGGTCGTGGCGATGTTCGACGCCGGTGAGGAACATAAGCGCATCGACACGTACTCGGCCATGCTGGAGCGGGCCGCGCGGGCGGAACTGTCCCGCCGTGACGTCATCATCGCGCTGGGAGGCGGCGTCGTGGGGGACCTCGCGGGGTTCGTCGCCGCGACGTACATGCGCGGGATCCCGTTCATACAGGTGCCCACCACGCTGCTCGCCATGGTCGACTCCTCCGTGGGCGGCAAGACGGCGATCGATCTCGGCGCCGGGAAGAACCTCGCGGGCGCGTTCTGGCAGCCTCGCGCCGTGCTCGCCGATGTCGGCTGCCTGGGCACGCTCACCGACGCGCAATTCGCCGACGGCTGCGGAGAGGTCGTCAAGCACGCGATGATCGCCGATGCCGAGCTCTTCGAGGAGCTCGAGCAGACCCCGCTCACCCCAGACCTGCTCAAACGCGACCTCGCGCGCGTGGCCTGGCTCATCGCCCGCAACGTCGACATCAAGCGCGCCGTCGTCGTTGAGGATGAACGGGAATCCGGCCTGAGGAAGCTGCTGAACTTCGGCCACAGCATCGGGCACGGGGTCGAGGCGGCCGAGGGCTACCGTCTCGGGCACGGCGCATGCGTCGGCATCGGCATGGTGGCCATCTCGAGCGCCTCGGTGACCGCGCAGCTCTGCCCCGAGGACGTGCCGGAGCGAATCGCGCGCCTGCTCCATGCCCACGGGCTCTCCCTCGATTTCACCGCCGACGCCGCCGCCGTGTACCGCGAGGCGCTGCATGACAAGAAGCGCTCCGGCTCGACCATCGACCTCATCGTTCCGCGCGGGATCGGGGCCGCCTCGCTCGCGCCCACCGACATCGACGAATTCCGTCGCATCCTGGAGGTCGGCCTCGCCTGCACCCATGCGCTCGCCGAGGATCTCGACGACGCGGAGGGCCTCGCAGCTGCGGGAGACCCCGAAATCGCGGAAGACCGGGAGAGCGCGGACCCCATGCGGTCCGCCCCGGCGCCAAAGACCACGACCAACCCCCACATCCAGAGCTAGGAGGACGGATGCTCGCCAGAATCAACCCCAAGCCGCTCTCCGGCACCGTTCCCGCGATCGCCTCGAAGTCGATGGCGCACCGCATCATCATCGCCGCGGCCCTCGCGAACGGCGTGACCCGCGTCGCGTGCGACACGACGTGCGCGGACATCGATGCGACCGTGCGCTGCCTCATCTCGCTGGGCGCGCGGATCACCCTCATCGAGGGTGGCTACGAGATCCATCCCGCCCCCAAGAGCCTCGAGCACGGTCTGCTGCGCGCCCTGGCGGGGGCGACGCTCGATTGCGGCGAATCCGGCTCGACGCTGAGGTTCATGCTCCCCGTCGCATGCGCCCTCGGCGCGGATGCGACCTTCGTGGGATCGGGGCGCCTGGGGCAGCGCCCGCTGTCGCCGCTCACCGACGAGCTGATGGCGGCCGGATGCTCGTTCGACGGCCTCGGCGGCCTCCCCCTGCGGGCCACGGGGCGCATGCGCCCGGGGCGATTCGAGCTGCCCGGCAATGTGAGCTCCCAGTACATCTCGGGCCTGCTGCTCGCCGCCCCCCTGCTCGACGGCGACACCGAGATCGCGGTCACCGGCACCCTCGAGAGCAAGCCCTATATCGCCCTCACCCTCAGCGTCCTCGGCGCGTTCGGCGTCCGCGTCGACGCCGAGGAGGGCGCGACGCCGGGCGGCCTGCCCCTCACGGTGTTTCGCATCCCGCGCCAGGGCTATCGGACCCCGGGCGAGCTCGCGGTCGAGGGGGATTGGTCGAACGCGGCGTTCTGGCTGTGCGCCGGCGCGATCGGCCGCCATTCGGGGACGGTCCGCGGCGTCTCGTCCAACTCCATCCAGGGGGATCGCGCCGTCAACGCCGCCCTCATGCTCTTCGGCGCGAAGGGCCAGCGCAACGCCCGCGCCGCGACCATCAGGCCGGACCACCTGCACGGGATCGAGCTCGACGCCCAAGACATTCCCGACCTCGTGCCCGTCCTATCCGCCGTCGCGGCGTGCGCCGAGGGAACCACGCGCATCAGCGGTTGCGCCCGCCTGCGCATCAAGGAATCCGACCGCCTCGCCACGACCGCGGCCGAGCTCACCAACCTCGGGGCGAACATCCGCGTCGAGGGCGACTCCCTCGTGATCGAGGGACGGGAGCGGCTCGACGGCGGGCGCGTTCACAGCCACAACGACCACCGGATCGCCATGATGGCGGCGATCGCGGCCATTCGCTGCGACGCCCCCGTCGAGATCGAGGGAGCCGAGGCCGTGAACAAGAGCTATCCCGCGTTCTTCGACCACTACCGGCTGCTCGGCGGCGACGTCGAACTCTACGAGGAGTGAGGTGGGACCATGTCATCGCTCTACGGCAACGTCATCCATGTATCGATTTTCGGCCAATCGCACTCCCCCGCCATCGGCTGCTCGATAGACGGCCTGCCGGCGGGGATCCCCGTCGACTTCGACCGATTGCAATCGTTCCTCGACCGCCGCGCGCCCGGTCGCGATGAGACCTCCACGACCCGCCGCGAGGGGGATGCCCCCGAGTTCCTGGCGGGCATCACGGAAGGCCGGACGAACGGGGCCCCCATCGCCGCCATCATCCGCAACGGCAACACCCGCAGCCGGGACTACGAAGAACTCAAGCGCATCCCTCGACCTGGGCACGCCGACCTCGCCGCCCAGCTGAAATTCGACGGTCACCAGGACGTCGCCGGGGGCGGGCATTTCTCCGGCCGCCTGACCGCCCCCTTATGCATCGCCGGCGGGATCGCCCTGCAGGCACTCGAGCAGCGCGGCATCCGGATCGCCGCGCACATCGCCGCCCTCGGGCCCGATGCCATCGCGGACTCCCCGCTCGACCCGATGAAAATGGACGAGGGCCAGCTATCCGCGATCCTGTCGAACTCCCTGCCCTGCGTGGATGAGGTTGCTGCGGCGCAGATGCGGGCGTGCATCCTCGACGCCAAAAACGATCTGGACAGCGTGGGGGGCGTCGTCGAATGCGTCGCCTACGGCGTGCCCGCGGGGATCGGCGACCCGATGTTCGACGGCATGGAGAACAGGATCGCCCGCATCGCCTTCGGCATACCCGCGGTCAAGGGCGTGGAGTTCGGCGCGGGCATGGGGGCGGCGGCGCTGCGCGGCAGCGAGAACAACGACCCGTACCGCATGGAGGACGGATCCGCGGCGCCGCAGTCCAACAACGCCGGGGGCATCCTCGGGGGCATAACCACCGGCGCGCCCATCATATGGCGCATGGCGGTCAAACCCACGCCGTCCATCGGGCGGAAACAGCCGAGCGTGGACCTCGCGAGCGGATGCGATGCGGACCTCGTCGTGCACGGAAGGCACGACCCCTGCATCGTGCCGAGGGCGGTCCCGGTGGCCGAGGCCGCCTGCGCGCTCGCCGTCCTCGATGCGATGCTGGAGGACCGGGCCTGGTAGCTGAGCGCGAGGCTCGACGCGCGACAGGCGCACGGTGATTGGCCTGACATGCGCGCGACCACCCCACACTCCACGACACGAACCCACGACGACCGCGAAAGGAGCGCACATGGACCTGACTGACGTGCGCGGGAAGATAGACGATATCGACAACCGGATACTCGCGCTCTTTCAAGAGAGGATGGGCCTCGCCGCCGACGTCGCGGCGAGCAAGATCGAGACGGGAAAGGCGGTCTTCGACCCCGCCCGCGAACGTGAGAAGCTCGCCGCAATCGCCGGTAGCGCGCCCGAGCACCTCCGCGACCAGTCCGTGGCTCTCTTCTCGCTACTCATGAGCATGAACAAGGCCGAGCAGCTCAAGATCATCAAAGAGGGCAAGGGCGATAGCGCGTCCTCGCGGATGCGCGCCTCGTTCCTTCCGCTCGAGACGCCGTTCCCATCCATCGCATCCGTATGCTGCCAGGGGGTCGAGGGCGCCTACAGCCAAATTGCCGCCTGCAAGGTGTTCTCGGTGCCGAGCATCACATTCGCCCCCACGTTCGAAGGCGTGTTCGAATCTGTCATGGAGGGCACGTGCGAGTTCGGCATCCTGCCGATCGAGAACTCCACGGCTGGGTCGGTGAACGCGGTGTACGACCTGCTCGGCGCCAACGGCTGCTCGATTGTCCGCGCCGTGCGCGTGAAGATCGACCACAACCTGCTCGCCCGCCCCGGCGTGGGCATCAGCGACGTACGCGAGGTCATCTCACACAGCCAGGCCCTGAGCCAGTGCGCCGGGTACCTCAGACGGCTCGGCGTCCGCACCACGGCGTGCGAGAACACCGCGCGAGCCGCCGAGCTCGTCGCCTCATCGGAACGCCGCGACATCGCCGCACTCGCCTCGCGCGCATGCGCCGACCTCTACGGCCTCTCCACGCTCGAGCGCGACGTCCAAGACTCCAGCGCGAACTACACGCGATTCGTCGTCGTCGCGCGCGACCCCGCGATCTACCCAGGCGCCGACCGCGCATCGATGCAGTTGACGCTGAAAAGCGAACCCGGGGCCCTGTATCGCGTGTTGGAACGCATCTACTCACTCAACATCGACCTGCTGAAACTCGAGAGCCGCCCGGTTCCGGGGAGCGATTTCGAGTTCACGTTCTACTTCGACCTCGCCTGCCCCGCCGTCAGCCCCGCCTTCTCGACGCTGCTCGACTCACTCGACGACGTCTGCGACGGCTTCACGTATTTCGGCAGTTACACCGAAGTCCTGTAATCAACCGCATCGATTCAGCGACCCCGATTTGGACCAGGCAATGTGGAACAGCCCCAGATCGAGGCCCGAGGAACGGAGACGCCATGCAACCAACGACTCGCCCCTATGGAGTGCTCGGTCGCGTTTTGGGTCACAGCTACACGCCGGTCATCTATCGTGAGCTCGCGGGCCTCGATTACCGCAAATTCGAGCGCGAACCCGAGGACCTCGAGGCGTTCCTGCGATCCGGGGAATGGGAGGGTGTGAACGTGACCATCCCCTACAAGCGCGACGCCGTTCAATATATGGACGAGCTCTCCGATGTCGCCCGGCGCATGGGCAACATCAACACGATCACGCGACTACCCAGAGGGGGACTCCGCGGCGACAACACGGATTACTACGGGTTCCAAGTCCTCGTGGAGTCACTCCGGCTCGAGCTCTCCGGCAAGAAGGCCGTGGTGTTCGGCGGCACGGGCGGCGCCGGCTCCACCGCCATGACGGTGCTCGCGGACCTCGGCATGAACCCCGTCTCGATCGATCGCGCCGGCGATAACACCTACGACGACCTCGACCGGCATTCCGATGCGGCGCTCGCGGTCAATTGCACCCCGGTGGGCATGTACCCCAACTGTCCCGCCGCGCCGTGCTGCCTCACCGTCTTCCCACAGCTCGAGGGACTTGTCGACATCGTGTACAACCCCGCGCGGACGGCGCTCATGATGGAGGCCGAGAGCCTGGGCATCCCGTGCGTCGGCGGCCTCCTCATGCTCGTGGCGCAAGCCGCCCAGGCAGTCGAGCGCTACACCGGCGAGGTCATTGCGATGGATCGCATCATCGATGTGGCCGAGCGCCTCTCCGCGACTGAGCAAAACGTGGTGTTGATCGGCATGCCGGGCTGCGGCAAGACCCGTGTCGGCGAACAGTTGGCCGAACTCCTCGGGCGCGAACACGTCGACATCGACCATGCCCTCGCCGATGAACTCGGCATGGGTTGCGCGGAATTCATCGAGACGCGGGGCGAGCAGGCGTTCAGGGCGCGTGAGACGGCGATGCTCGGGCGCGTCGCCGCCCGTTCGGGACTCGTCATCTCGTGCGGCGGAGGTGTGGTGACCCATGCGGAGAACCGTCCGCTCATACGGCAGAACGGCATCATCGTCATGCTCGACCGCCCGATCGGAAAAAAAAAAAAAAAGGGGCGTCCCATAACCGCCCGGGACGGTATCGAGGCGCTCGCGGAACAGCGCATGCCCCTGTATCGCGAGTGGGCCGATCTCATCGTCAGGTCCCGCGATTGCGCCAAGAACACGGCGACCGCCGTGAAGGATGCCCTGCCGCCCACGCTCACGTAGGGTCTCCTCTCACAGTCGCGCTCTCACATGGGGCGCGTTCTCTCATAGCGCGCTCTCATCGAACGCATTTAGACAGCGCGGCCTCGCCGCCAAGTGACCCACAACCGCAAGCAGAACAGGAGCCTGCCATGAAAGCCCTCGTCATCAATGGGCCCAACCTCAATATGCTCGGCATACGCGAGCCGGGCATCTACGGATCAGAAGACTACGAGACACTGGTCTCGACCTGCCAAGACGCCGCCGATGAACTCGAGTTCGACGGCATCGAGGTGTTCCAATCGAACCATGAGGGCGCGATCGTCGACCGGATCCAGGAGGCATACGGCACAATCGACGGCATCGTGATCAACCCCGCCGCCTACACGCACACGAGCGTGGCCATTCTCGACGCGCTCAAGGCGGTCGCCATCCCCGCCGTCGAGATCCACATCTCCGCCGTGGAAGAACGCGAGGAGTTCCGCCAGGTCGCTTATGCCGGCATGGCGTGTTTCGCACGGGTGACCGGTGAGGGCCTTGCGGGCTATGCCCATGCGCTTCAGATCCTCGCAGAGCACCTCAAGAGCTAGGCCTTGAGGCGCCCGCGGTGCCGGCAACGCTACCGTCCATGGTGGCGGCCACGGTGCCAGCCACAGCGCCGGCCACGGTGCCGGAATCACCATGGTCGGCATCATGGGCGCCCCGCAGTTAAAATCACCTTTCAGGTGGAAGGCCTCATCGTTTACGAAACGACTCCTCGCTTAGGAAAGGACCCGTCGATTTATAAGGGGCATTCGAGCTGGCAATCGAACGGCTCGGCCTCGACATGAGCCTGGCGATATTCCACCGCCTCGACGCAGCCCATACGTGCATAGAACGCCTGGGTCTCGATTGCCGAATGAGAGGAGATGTACAGCTTGAGCGCCCCATGATCGGCCGCCCACGCCTTTGCCGCCTCAAACAGACGCGATCCGATGCCGAGCCCGCGCATATCCTCGGAAACATGTAGGCTGGTGAGGTCGAGATAGTGGTTCTCCCCACCAAACATCTCAGCCTCGACCGAGGCGAACCCCTTTAAGACGCCATTGCAAAACGCCCCGAGCACCACTCCGCCAGTCCGTATGGTGTTAGTATGACACTGAACTAGGAACCGATACTCCTCCTCGCTCCAATCATCGACAAACGGATCATCAACGACCGTCCAGCCATCTTCGGTCTTGCGACGGCATTTCACGACCACTTGGTGGCGAATGAAGTCGGCGAATAGAGCTGGAATCAGCTCGTTTTCCACCACCTTGCGAATCTCGATATCCATAAGGATCCTTTCAAGAGCGCATGCAGGGGCATCAAAAGACATCTCTTGCGCAAAGCAATCATTGACGGTGATTCGATTGTCGAATTTGACAGATGTGTAACCGGTCGTCGCCATCAAAGCAGCGCTCATCAAAAACAATCGGGCAATATCACGACCGTACGGCCAAATAGAGTAATTAACCGGCTTCCAATACATGAGATATCAATACACATGATAGATATCTCGTTTTGAAGCGTCGCCTCAACAGCCGGAAGCGACTGGATATACATGAGTCCGGTTACACAAGTGTGAAATTTGACAATCGGTCTTCGCGCCCAGCGCGAACTAAACCCATTTCTGAGGAATCAGGGTGAAAAAGGGACAACTGGAAAAGGGCACCGTCGCAGAAGCGATGGTGCCCTTACTTGGAAAAGCTAGCCGCAGTTCAACGCAAAGCCTGGTTCCACGCGAAAACCGATATGGAAATATGAGTCCTCGCGCAAACGTCCTCACGCACAACATGAAGGCTCAGCGAGGAATAGCGGACTCGCTACTCGGCCTCGTGGTGACGACGCGGGGCACGGCCGCCGTTGTCGCCGGGACGACGGGGACGGTCACCGCGCTCGCGACGGGCGGGACGGTCGAAACCGCGGGCACCGGTGTCGCGGGCACCACGGCCCGGACGATCGCCGCGCTCGCGGCGCTCGCCACGGCCCTCGCCCTCACCACGGCCGGAACCAGCCGGGGCCTCGGGCTTCTCGAGGCGATCGAGGGAGATCTTGCCACGGTCGTCGATCTCGATGACCTTGACCTTGACCTCGTCGCCGACGTTCAGGACGTCCTCGACCTTCTCAACGCGGCCCTGGGCGACGCGGGAGATGTGCAGCAGGCCGTCCTTGCCGGGCAGCAGGTTCACAAATGCGCCGAACGGCTGGATGGAGACGACGCGGCCGGTGTACTCCTCACCCACCTCGGGGACCTTGACGATGAGCTCGATGCGCTCGATGGCAGCGGCGACGGACTCGCCCACGCCACCGACGTACACGGTGCCGTCCTCGTGGATGTCGATGGAGGCGCCGGTCTCGTCCTGGATACCGCGGATGGTCTCGCCTCCCTTGCCGATGACGTCGCGGATGTTCTCGGTCGGGATGGTGATGCACTGGATCTTGGGCGCGCTGGCGCGGGTCTCCTCACGCGGGCCGGGCACGACCTCGAGCATCTTGTCGAGGATGTAGGCGCGACCCTCCTTGGCCTGCTCAAGAGCGGTGCGGAGAATGTCGAACGTCAGGCCGGTGGCCTTGTTGTCCATCTGCAGCGCGGTGATGCCACGCTCGGTGCCGGTGACCTTGAAGTCCATGTCACCGAGGAAGTCCTCGAGACCCTGGATGTCGGACAGGACGACGGTCTTGCCCTCCTCCTGGATGAGGCCCATGGCGATGCCGGACACAGGGCGCTTGATCGGCACGCCGCCGTCCATGAGGGCCAGGCAGCTGCCGCAGGTGGAAGCCATCGAGGAGGAGCCGTTGGACTCCATGACCTCGGACACCACGCGGATGGCGTAGGGGAACTCGTTCTCATCGGGCAGGACCGGGATCAGAGCGCGCTCGGCCAGGTTGCCGTGGCCGATCTCGCGGCGCTTGGGCGTGCCCATGCGGCCGGTCTCGCCGGTGCAGTAGGGCGGGAAGTTGTAGTGGTGCATGTAGCGCTTGCCATCGACGGGCTCGATGGTGTCGAGGCGCTGACCCTCGTTGAGCATGCCGAGCGAGAGCACGGAGAGCACCTGGGTCTGGCCGCGCTGGAAAAGGCCGGAACCGTGAACCAGGGGCAGGTAGTCGCCCTTGACCATGATGGGGCGGATCTCGGCGGCGGAGCGGCCGTCGACGCGCTCGCCGGTCTCGACCACCATGCGGCGCATGGCGGTCTTCTCGAGCTTCTTGAGGTTCACCGGGATCTCGCGCTCCCACGTGAGCTGCTCCTCCTCGGTGAACTCGGCCTTGATGGCCTCCTTGAGCTCGGCGACCTTGTCCTGACGGGCGAGCTTGTCGGCGTCGCGAAGCGCCGCGGCCATCTCGTCGTAGTGGGCGAAGATGCGGTCGTGGACCTCCTCGACCGGCTGATCGAGTGGGTACTCGCGCTTGACGATCGGGCCGTTGACGCGCTCCCACTCCTCGACGAAGGCGAGCTGGGCGTCGCAGAAGGCGCCGATGGCCTCCTGACCGAACTGCATGGCGGCGAGCATGTCCTCCTCGGAGACCTCCTCGGCGCCGGCCTCGACCATGGAGATGAAGTCGCGGGTGCCCGCGAGCTCGAGGTCGAGATCGGAGTTCTCGCGCTCCTCATAGGTGGGGTTGACGATGAACTCGCCGGTCTCCTTGTCGCGGCCGATGCGCACGCAGGCCAGCGGGCCCTCGAACGGCACGCCGCCGATGGTCATGGCGAGGGAGGCGCCCATGACGCAGATCACGTCGACGGGGTTCTTCTGATCGGCCACGAGGGAGGTGGCGACGACCTGGACCTCGTTGCGGAAGCCGTCCGGGAAGGACGGGCGGATCGGGCGGTCGATCATGCGGGCGGTGAGGGTGGCCTTCTCGGAGGGACGGCCCTCGCGCTTGAGGTAGCCGCCCGGGATGCGGCCGGCTGCGTACATCTTCTCGTTGAAGTCGACGGTCAGCGGGAAGAAGTCGTAGTTCTTGCGCTCCTTGGAGACGACGACCGTGGTGAGCACGGTGGAGTCGCCCTGCTTGACGAGCGCGGCGCCGGTGGCCTGCTTGGCGAGCTCGCCGACCTCGAAGACGTAGGTCTTGCCGAACAGGTCGAAGGTCTTGCTTACGAGTGTCATGAATACTCCTATCCCCACGCGCCCCTTGCGCGTGGGCTTCTCTAGGTCGGCGGGACCCTCCCGCCGATCGGTTGCGGGGCGAATGCCAAAAGCACCTCTCCCCTTTTGGACGGCGCATCGGCGCCGGCCCGGACCCCTATCGCCGGGATGGAGGCCCAACATGAAAAGGGGCGCCCAGCGGACGCCCCTGCATGCACAAATCCCTACTGGATGTTGTCGCGGATGCCGAGCTCCTTGATGAGCTCACGGTACTCGTTGATGTCGTTCTTCTTGATGTAGGAGAGGAGACGACGACGCTTACCGACGAGCATGAGCAGGCCGCGGCGGGTGTGGAAGTCCTTCTGGTGGGACTTCATGTGCTCGGTCAGCTCCTTGATGCGCTCGGACAGGATGGCGACCTGAACCTTGGAGTTGCCGGTGTCCTGGGCGTTCTTGCCGAACTTGGCGGTGAGCTCCGCCTTGCGCTCCTTGGAAATCGTCATGATTTCACCTTTCTTGTAACGGCCGCGGGATGCGCTCCCCATGGCCTCGATTCGCCCTCAACTGGGAAGCCGCCGGTGGAGCGGATATCCAAGTGGAGGGTACCAACAGGTCGGTATGTTACCACAGGCCGGCAGCGCAACGCCGCAATCGCACAACTTGCCCATGTTATGGGTCGCACACGATCAACGACCGAGGAGAAACTCGAGCGCCCTCAACCGGCAGTCCAGGTGCGTTGCGGCCCATATATGCGCGAACCCGAGGAGACGCGCGGCGGTGTACGGATCGATGTCCGTTGCGGCGAGGTCGTCGAATCGCATGGAGATGAGGCTCGCGAGCCATGCGGCCTCCGCCCCTTCGAGCGTCTCGCTGCCGGGGACACTCGAGGCGCAGCTCGCGCACAAGAGCCCGCCGGCCCGCGCGGAAAAATAACCGGGGGCCTCGTCTCCACATGCCACGCAGGAGGGGTAATCGGGAAGATACCCGACGTGCGAGAGCAGCTTGAACACATATGCCGCGACGATGAGATCGAGATGCGCAGTATCAAGTGCGCCAAGGTGCGCGAGGGCGGCGCGGGTGATCGAATACACGAAGGGGTCCTCGGCATCCTCGTACGTGCAATGACGTGCCACCTCGGCCACCGCGCTCGCGGACATGAGCAGCTCGTAGCTGGGCTGCGACCCCAAGGGCGCCGCGATGAGCTCCGCCTGCGAGACGATGTCGAGGCTGCGCCCATGTGCCAGCAGCAGGTCGACCTCGCAGCACAGCTCGCACCGCGCGGCCAGGCGGCTGCCCGGCTTGCGCGCCCCCTTGGCCACCGCGCGGACCTGCCGACCGGTCTGGTCGACAAGCGTCAGGATGAGGTCGGTCTCCTTGAGCTTGGTCTTGTCCAGCACGATGGCCTTCGTGCGGTACGTCCTGCTACCGGCCATCTTGCACCCCTGGCGACGTGTGTAATTGGGGACGGGTGCGTTTTACACATCGCCCGCGCACGGCGCCGCAGCGCCCTTGATGCTCGATGTGTAAAACGCACCCGTCCCCAATTACACACCGAGCCGCATACTCGGACAAAAAGCTACTCATCGTCCGCCGCATAGCCGAAACGACGGATCTCGCGGGCATCCTCGCGCCAATGCGGCTTGACCTTCACGTCCAGCCCCAGGAACACGCGGCACCCGAACATGCGCTCCAGGTCGCGGCGCGCCTCGACGCCGATGCGCTTGATCATCTCGCCGCCCTTGCCCACGATGATGCCCTTCTGGCCCTCGCGCTCGACATACACGGTGGCGTGCAGGCGCAGCAGGTCGCGCTTGGGACGCTCGAACTCGTCACACATGACGCCCACGGCGTGCGGGATCTCCTCACGCGTGTGACGCAGGACCTTCTCGCGCACGAACTCGGCGACCATGACCTCGTCGGCCTCGTCGGTGCCCATGCCCTCGGGGAACCAGCGCGGGCCTTGCGGCAGGTAGGCGGCGACCACGTCCACGAACGCCTCGACGTTGAAGCCCTCCGTGGAGGACACCACGATCTCGTCGTCGAAGTCGACGAGGGCGCGGGCCGCCTCGAGCTGCTTGAGCATCTCCTCGGGGCTGGCGAGGTCCGCCTTGGTGAGCACCAGGACCTTGGGCGCCTTGGCGGCGGCCACGCGCTCGGCGACCCAGGCGTCACCGCGGCCGATGGGGGCGCTCGCATCGATCACGAAGGCGATGACGTCCACGTCCGAGAGCTCGCCCAGGGCGCTCTTGTTGAGCTCGGAGCCCAGGCCGTCCTTGGGCTTGTGGATGCCGGGGGTGTCCACGATGACCAGCTGGCAGTCCTCGCGGTTGACCACCGCGCGCAGGCGGCGGCGCGTGGTCTGGGCGACCGGCGAGGTGATGGCGACCTTCTCGCCGTAGCAGGCGTTGAGCAGCGTGGACTTGCCGGCGTTGGGGCGGCCGACGAGCGCGACGAAACCGGAGCGGAAACCCTCGGGGACATCGGCGCACAGGGCGGGCGCGTCCATGGCGCCGGGAAACTCCCCCGCCTCGATCATGGCGTCGAGCTCATCGTCCGAGAGGTCGGCGAACGGGTCGAAATCGGTCATGCTGTCGGTCATAGGTACTCCTCAACTGATGCGTTGGAACGTATAGGGGGTGTGCAATTGGGGACGGGTGCGTTTTACACATACGGTTTGCGCATGATGGCGTGCGATGTGCCGGATGTGTAAAACGCACCCGTCCCCAATTGCACACACTATTGCGCACCGCGGGCCGGAACCCTGCGCTAGTGCCAGGAGGCGATGAGCCCGAGCGCGTGCGCGAACACCAGGATGCCGACGATGGCGGCCGTGATGGACAGCACGTACACGCTGGCGGCGGCGATGTCCTTGGCGCGCTTGGCGAGCGGGTGCAGCTCCTGGGTCGCCAAATCGACGATGGCCTCCATGGCGGTGTTGCACAGCTCGGCGAAGATGACCAGGCCGATGCAGATGACGATGAGCGCCCAGCTGATCGTCTGCAGCTTGGCCACAAAGCCCATGATCACCGTCAGGATGCCGGCGACCAGCATGACCTTGATGTTGCGCTCGGTTTTGACCGCCGTGAAAAAACCCTCGATGGCATAACCGAACGAGCGGATGAAGGACGGATGGTCCTTGTTCGAACCCGGAATCATGGCAGCTCCTAATCGTGGGCGTGATTGGTGATGGGGCCGACGGAGACCTTGGAGGGATCTTCGCCGCGCATGACGGCGAGCTCGCGCAGGATCGCGTCCTCGCGCGCCTCCATGACCTCGGCCTCATCATCCTCGATATGGTCGTACCCGAGCAAGTGCAGCAAGCCGTGGACGAGCATGAGCCTGCATTCATCCGCGGGGGTGTTGCCGAAGCCGGGGGCCTGTCGCGCGATGACCTCGGGCGCGAGGATGACATCGCCGAGCTCGAGGACCTCGTCGAGCGGGATGTCCTCGTCGAACGCCGAGTCGCATTCGAACGAGAGCACATCCGTGGTGCGGTCGATATCGCGCCACTGGCGGTTGAGCTCGTGCATCTCGTCCTCATCCACGTAGGAGAGCGAGATCTCGACATCGCGCTCCACACCCTCGGCGGTGAGCACGTGCGCGGCGATCGCGCGGACCTCGTCCTCAGGCAGCAGCATGTCGAGGTTCGCGTCGTTACTGATGAGCACGGACATGTCCATCATCCTTTCCCTTGCGGCGGGAACGCCCCGCTCCGCCGGCGCCGCCGTAAGATGGGGCGATGTGAGCCTGTTCCCGGTTGATCGTCTCTTGGGAATCGAAGGCCTCGTAGGCTTCCACGATCTTGCCGACGAGGCTGTGCCGGACCACGTCGGTCCGATTGAGCTCGACGAATGCGATGTCGTCGACATCGGCCAGTATCCGCGCGGCATCGGTGAGGCCGCCGCGCTTGCCCGGCAAATCGCGCTGCGTCGCGTCGCCGGTGATGACGAACTTCGAGTTGAAGCCCAAGCGGGTGAGGAACATCTTCATCTGCTCGGGGGTGGTGTTCTGCGCCTCATCGAGGATCACGAAGGCGTCGTTCAGGGTGCGCCCGCGCATGTACGCGAGCGGGGCGATCTCGACGACCCCGCGCTCGACGAGCTCGTGCACGCGCTCCGCATCCATCATGTCGAACAGCGCGTCGTAGAGCGGCCGGACATACGGATCGACCTTCTCCTCGAGCGTGCCAGGAAGGAACCCGAGGTTCTCGCCCGCCTCGACGACCGGCCGGGTCAGGACGATGCGGCCGATCTCGCGGCGCTGCAGGGCGGAGACGGCCATCGCCATGGCGAGGTAGGTCTTACCGGTGCCCGCGGGACCCAGGCAGAACGTCACGGTGCTCTCGCGGATCGCCTCGACGTACCGGCGCTGGCCCGGGGTCTTGGCGCGGATGGCCTTTCCGTGGTAGGTGAGCAGGACGTCCCCGTGCGACCTGGTCGCGCGGGCATCCTCGGAACGCAACGCGCCGATCAGGCGCTCGACATCGTCGGGGCGCGCATGGTCCCCATCACGGGCCGCGGCGACGAGTTGATGGAAGACGCGGGTGAGGAGGTCGACCTCGGCGGGGGCGCCGGCAAGAGAGAGCATGTCCCCGCGCAGGGTCACGCTCGCCTCACTGTTGGCCTCGATGACCCGCAACAGCTCATCGCCCGCACCCGTGACGAGGGACGGGTCGACGTCATCTGGGATGCACAGGCGCACGCGCGCCATGTCCGCACTCATCGGCCTCACTCCTCCATGGTCGCATGAAGCAGGCCGCGGTCATCCATGCCGGTGATGCGCACGCGCACGAGCCGCCCGGTGCGCTCGGCGCCGGCGTCGTCGACGATCACGCGATGGAAGCTTCCGAGCGTGCCGCGGTTGCCGAACTCGAGGACCGCGGTCTCGCGCGACCCGATGCGGGAGAGGGCGTCCGCCTGGGACGTCGCCTCGGCGACATGGCGAAGCTCGCTCGAGCGGGCGGCCATGACCTCGGGCGCGACCTGGCCGGGTGCGGTCGCGGCGGGCGTGCCGGGGCGGGCGCTGTAGCGGAACACGTGCATGCGGGAGAACCCCACGCGCTCGCACAGGGCGCGGCTCTCGCTGAACTCTTCGTCCGTCTCACCCGGGAAGCCCGCGATGATATCGCAGGATATGGCCGCGTTCGGGAGCTTGGTGCGGATGCGGTCGACCATGGACTCGTATTGCTCCGCCGTATAGGGGCGGTTCATGCGCTCGAGCGTGGCGGTGCATCCGGACTGCAACGGCAGGTGCAGGAACGGCGCGACGCGCTCCCCACCGGCGACCATGGCGTCGATCAGGCGGTCGTGAACGTCCATGGGCTCGAGCGAGGAGAGCCGCACCTGGGGGATATCGGTCTCTTCGAGGATGATGTCGAGGAGCTCGTCGATCTCGACGTGCGAGTCGGACGCATCGACCCCGTCATAGGCGCCGAGGTTCACCCCGGTGAGGACGACCTCGGGGATGCCCGCGCGCTCGGCGCGCCGCACCTGCTCGAGGACGGAGGCCACGGGGACCGAGCGCTCCGGCCCGCGGGCCTTCCACACGATGCAATAGGAGCAGCGGTTGTTGCAGCCGTCCTGGACCTTGACGCCGAGCCTCGAGCGGCCGAGCAGATCGGCGAGATCGTGCGTGTCCTCGAGTTTTCCGGGGCCCGCCGGCATGCCGGCCGCCTTCGCCGCGGTGCGGGCGACATCTATCTTGGAGGGCTCCGCGATGACCCGGCTGGACAGGTCGGTGAGCTCATTGGGATGCAGGTTGACCATGCAACCCGTGACGACCACGATCGGCTCGCGCGGCAAACCGAGGGCGTGGCGGACGGCCTTGCGCGTCTTGGCCTCGGCCTCGCCCGTCACGGCACAGGTGTTGATGACGATGACATCCGCCTCGTCCTGGTCGACCAGCGTGAAGCCGGCGGCGGCGAGATCGGAGGTCATGCGATCTGATTCCACGCGGTTGACCCGGCAACCCAGGTTCACCACGCAGGCAAAGGGACGCGTCATGCGCTACCGTCCTAATCGAGAATCTCGTCGATGGCGTCGCGGATGCGGTCGCCCATCGTGCGGTGCTTCTTGGAGCCGGCGGCCTCTTCCCCAGTCGCCTCAGCGTAGCGCTCGAGGGCCTCGCGCGCGGCATCGGAGAGGTGCTTGGGGACGTCGACGCGGACACGGGCGACGAAGCGGCCGCGACCGCCGCCACCGCCGAGGCGCGGCATGCCGCGACCGTCGACGACGATGGCCTCGCCGTACTGCGTGCCGGCTGGGATATCGAGTTCGAAGTGCTCGTCGGGCAAGATGCCCTCGACATCGACCGTGCAGCCGAGCGCGGCCTCGGCGATGCCGATATGGACCTCGCTCATGAGGTCGTCGCCGTGGCGCTCAAAACGCTCGTCCGCCTCGACCTGGATGGTGACGATGAGGTCGCCGGCGCCCGCGCCGCGGAAGCCGGCCTCGCCGTATCCGCGCAGACGCAGCTGACGGCCGGTCCCCACGCCCGCGGGAACCTCGACCTCGAGGCGCTCATGGGTGCGGACGCGACCGTCGCCGTGGCAGTGCGAGCAGGGCTTGTCGATGACCGTGCCCTCGCCCTTGCAGTCGGGGCACGGGGAACTGGACTGCATGGCGCCGAAGATGGACTGCTGGACCGTCGTCACGTAGCCCGTGCCGTTGCAATGCGGGCACGGCTGCTCTTGACCCCCGTCCTCGCTGCCGGAGCCGCCGCAGTCCTCGCAGGGGCCGAGTCGATCGAAGGTGATGGTCTTCTTGCACCCGCGGGCGGCCTCCTCGAGGGTGACCGTGAGGGACAGGGCCATGTCGCGTCCGGCGCGACGGCGCGCGCGGTCGCGGGCGCGGTCACGGGGGCTCGCCCCACCGCCGCCGAAGATCGAGGAGAAGATGTCGTCGACGCCCATGCCTCCGAAGATGTCGGAGATATCGACGAATCCGGAGCCGCCGGGCATGCCGTCCACCGTGCCGTACCGATCGTACATGGCGCGCTTCTGATCATCGGAAAGGACCGAATACGCCTCATTGAGCTCGGCGAACTGCTCGTTCGCATCGGGCGCGTCGTTATGGTCGGGATGGAGCCTGACCGCCTTCCTCCTGAACGCGCGCTTGATCTGATCGGCCGTGGCATCGCGATCGACGCCGAGCACCTCGTAATAATCCCTCTTGTCCGCCACTGCGTGGACCCTCCCCCAAATGTGTCTCTCAGGCGCCTCGGGCGGCCGCGCGATCACGGCCGCATCGTCTCTTGCGCCGCATTGCGGCGCGAAACGCCGGCGGGCGGTGGGGCCGAACCATGAGCGCCCACGCACCGAACCGACGTTGTTCGTTGTACCCAAAGCGATAACCGCTCACACCCCGAATCTGGGGAGAGCGAATCGGGCACAGGCTACATATACCGGTACGGCCCCAAGAACATCGCCTGCGTGCAGCTCGAGAACCACACCGATATCAAGGCGAAGAACAGGCCGTTGGAAACGCCGCTCACGAACGTCTGGAAGCCGCGCTTCCACCACAGCCCGCTGCGATGGAACACGTCATCGGAAAAGACCATGACGAGCCCCATGACGAGCGGGATGGCGCACAGCATCAGGAACATCGAGAACGTGCCGGAGAACGCCGAGAGCACCAAAAACGGGGTGACGAGGCCGAGCGTGTAGAACCCCGACCGGGCGCGGCCCTCGAGTCGCTCCGCGCTCACGTGGGCGCGGCCCACGAGATCGCCGGTGTCGCCGCCGTTGGTGCCCGCGTTGCCCCGCCCCTTCATGCGGATGAGGTCGCCGTCGTGCGTGCCGGCGGGGAACTCCACGACCGCCTCCGCCTGGACGCGCGTGCGGCCCTCTCCCTCGCACACCGGACAGGGATCCGCGACGACCTTGCCGGAACCGCCGCACTCCGGGCACACCATACGCGCCTGGCCCATGCCGAACATGCCGAGGTCCACCGCGATGGAGCCGGTGCCCCCGCACGTGGGGCACGCGCGATGGTGCTCGGAGGCCACCGACCCCGATCCGTGGCAGTTGTCGCACGCATCGTAGCGCGGGTATTTCACGGCGACCTTCGCGCCGTCACGGGCCTGCTCGCGGGACAGCTTGACCTCGACGACGACATCGGCGCCCATCGAGGGGTTGTAGGCGGACGCGTTGCGACGACGCTGCGAGCTGAATCCGCCCATGCCGCCGAACGGGAACCCGAATCCGCCGAAACCGGTGTACCCGCCGGAATAGCCCCCGGGGTACCCGCCGGAGGCGGGCGAGCCGGCGCCTCCGGCGGCGAACGGGTTGCCCGAGCGCATGGCGTCGTAGCGGGCGCGCTTCTGCTCGTCGGAAAGGACGGCGTAGGCCTCGGAGACCTCCTTGAAGCGCTCCTCCGCATCCGGCTCCTTGTTCACGTCCGGGTGAAGTTTGCGGGCCTTCTGTTGGAACGCCTTCTGGATGTCCTTTGCGGAGGCGTCCTTGTCCACGCCGAGGATGGCGTAGTAGTCTTTATCGTTCATTCCTGCCATAAGGCAAAAGACTCCCTGCTACGGCTGCATTCAGTGGGATGCATTATATCCCGATGAACACCCGGCATACCGACGGACCGCCATCGGGCACCAAATGCCCCCAATGTGTAAAGGGGGACGGGTGCAAATTGCACATGCCCGCGGCGGCGGGGTGCCCACCCGGCGCCGTGCATTCGTGGTGGGCACTCGCAAGCAGTAAAGGACGGGCGCAAACCGCACAATGTGCAATTTGCACCCGTCCCCTTTTACACCCTTTTGCATGCACGAGCACGCGGCGGATCAATTTGTACCTGTCCCCGATTGAGACGTTAGTCCTCGAGTTGGACCCGTCGATATGTGACGCCGCAGCGGTCGAGGATGTTCTTGGAGATGAGGTTGTCCTCGGTGCCGCAGTACTTGTCGTCGAGGTACACGACCTCGCCGATGCCGGCCTGCACGAGCGTCTTGGCGCACTCGTGGCACGGAAACAGCGTCACGTAGACCGTGGCCCCGGCCATGTCCTTGAGAGACCCGCGGTAATTGAGAATTGCGTTGGCCTCGGCATGAATCACGTAATTATGCTTGTCATGCAAGGGGTCGTCGGCGGTGCCCCAGGGGAAATCGTCATCGTTCAAAGCGGAGGGCGTGCCGTTGTAGCCCACGGAGAGGATACGCTGGTTGGTATCGGCGATGCAGGCGCCGACCTGGGTGTTGGGGTCCTTGCTGCGCAGGGACGCCGCGACGGCAGCGCGCATGAAGAACTCGTCCCAACTGATCACATCTTCGCGTTTACCGGGCATGATGCCCTCCTCTCTAGCGTTTTGGAAAGCATGGCGCAACCGCGCCCGCTATGCAAGGGGAGCAAG
>CAUCLI010000018.1 GCA_958443615.1 uncultured Collinsella sp. | reverse complement strand
CCACGGCGCTCAAGAAGCGGTGACCATTCGGACCACTTTCTAGTGAACAACAACAACGGCGTGCAGGACCCTACCAGCCGCGCCCCTGCCCGCGCGCGTGGGCAGGGCCGAGACGACGTCGCGCTCCAGTTGGACGACGCAGCGCTGCCACGGGGCGCCGGGGAAGACCTCGCGCACGGCGCGCCCGAATCGCCCGGCCCCGGCGAGATCGTCCGCCTCCGCCTCGAGCGGGCCGTTCAACGTGTCCCCGACGGTCCTCCTGACGAGTTCGCGCAGATCGGACCTGAGGGGGTCCTCGTTCAATGTTGCGATGGGTTCGGGCATGGCCAACCTCCAGCATGTTTCAAGAACAGACAACTCGAATCATACCGAGGCGGGCCGTGCCCTCCCTTCTATCTGGACGCTATCCTGCTGTCAAAGTGCGCAAGAAATTGTGCGTTACCGCGTCACGCGCCCCGCCTGCCGACACCCTGTTTTGGAGCAGTGTCGTTCTGACTGGTAATCCAACTAGACGATGAGAACGATTTCGTTCATCGTTAAGAACGCTCAGATTCGCGGCAAAGGAGAAGCCGGAGCTTTTGCCGCTATAGAGGAGAAGCCGGGGGGGTGAAAATTGAGCATCTATCGTAAGGTCTTGGACAAGTGCGCTGAGCGGAAGCGCCAGCGGTCCGATGATCTAGAACTCGGAAGAATCATTGATGCCCTCACCTCAGATGAACAGGAAATATGGGCTCTCGAATTCGAGCTTGATGAGGAGCTGCGCCCCGAGCATGGGTTGAAACCCGACTTCTACGACATCGTGGAGCGCGAGATCTACGCTCGCGGAATCGAGTAGCGATGAAGCGCGATCTTGACCTCGTTCGCTGCATCCTCATGAGCGTCGAGAAGGCAGACGGTCCCATCGGCTACGACGTTCTCTCACGCTGCTGTGCGTTTTGGAGCAGTGTCGTTCTGAGGCCGTCACGCCCCCCCAAATGTTGGCATAAGTGCCGTGTTGCTTGAGGGGCGGTGAGTGCCAGTGCCATCAACATGGGTCCTCCCGATTGTAGGCGTGTCATCCAAGGGAGGTGTTGTCAGGCCGCCCGGCAGCGATGATTCGCGACCTCAAGAGGTGCGTCGTCGTCTGCGCGCCGCGCCCTTCACGGGTGACGAGCGCTGGCCAACTTCGATGAGATCTTCAAGGCCATGAGTCCGGAGACCAAGATTCATGCTGGTAAGTATAAAGTCGCAACCGTAAGGGGGAACAATGCAGACGGAAGCGCAGCGCCGTGCGACCAACAATTATCGCAAGAAGGTTAAGCAGCTGACCATTCGGTTTTATCCGAACAGCGACGCCGATGAGGAGATGTATACGTGGCTGAAATCGCAAGACAACACAACGGACTATATCAAGAATCTCATTTCGGCAGATATGCAGAATCGCAGATAGGCGGCTTGCTGCAATTGCGCTAAACCTCAATTTAGGGACTGTCCCTAAATTGAGGTGAGGGACTGTCCCTAAATTGAGGTGGGAATATCAGCGCCTGGGTGTGCGTTCGTGCAAAGGGGTCGGCGTGAGGTGCTACATCGAGGACAACGGCATCGGGATTCATCGCATGGACGATGCGGTGTGCCAGCCCTACGACTTTGCCCAGGGGCGCTGGGTTCCCAGCACGGAGATCATGGACATGCTCATCGGCGAGCTGTGGGTCGACGAAGTGAGCGAAGCCGAGGCGGATGCGTTCATCGCCAAAAAGGCCCGCGAGTTCGGAAGGCATGGGAGTTCCGACGGGGCGGCGAGACGCGAAGACCCACCCGCACGCCCGCATGCGCCCAGCTTGCTCTTCAGCGATGGGCTGTACGATCGCACCTTATCGCCGTTTGGGTGCCGGGTTCTCCTTCAAGGCAAGCCAAAAGACCGAGACGAATAACGTCACGACAACCGCTGCCGTGATTTTGACCAAGGTGATCGCGCCGCGGCCCAAAGCGATGAGAAGCCTTTTGCGCATCATTCGTTGCTCGGCTACGGGCTTCTTGCGATATTCAAGGTACGCGTAGACGAGGAGGCCCAGTATGCCGAGTGCGAACATGGCAAGCGACAAGATGATCTGAGTCATCAACGTGTTTGTCGTCCCATCCATTCGAGATTCCTTTCAACGGCATTTCGCGTATCGCCGGGAAACTCATTCCTTGCGATAATGGTACCGATTCGTCCGGACGCAATTCGATGCCGGCGGCTAAGGGTGCGAGTTCAATTCATATCGGCCCCGATGTTTTCGCCGAATCGCGGGGGAGGATGGGGTTGGCATGCGCATCGCCTCACGACCGATGTGAGCGAGATATCCAAATGGCGCGGGGTTCGGACCCGCATATAATCGCCGCGCCGCCTCGGCTTGTTATGGGAGGGCCGCTCGATGGAACCTAGGGGTCTCATCTTCTTCGACATCGATGGAACGCTCACGCGCGGTGTGAACTCGGGCACCTTCGTCGCCGAACGCTTGGGCATCGGCGATGAGATGCGCGCCGCCGAGGAGGCGTACGCGCGCGGCGAGATGGATAACGCCGCGGTGTGTCGCGTGGATGCTGCGGGTTACGCCGGCCTTCGCGTTCGGGACGTCGAGGCGTGGCTTGACGGCATGCCCCTCATCGACGGCATCGCGCCCGCCCTCGCCATATGCCGCGACGCTGGCCTCGAGCCATACCTGGCCTCCTGCACCTGGTCCTATATCGGGGCGTATCTGGCGCGGCGCTTCGGTTTCTCCGGGTGGTGCGGACCAGAGCTCGAGGTGGTCGACGGCGTGTTCACGGGCGAAGTGGCGCGTGATGCCGACGAGCTTGCAAAACCGGCTTTCGCGCGGGACCGCGCCCGCGCGCTCGGCGTCGATGCGGCCGCGTGCATGGCGGTGGGGGACAGTCGCTCCGATATACCGCTGTTCGGGGTTGTGGGCGCCTCGCTCGCGATCAACGCCTCCGCCGAGGCACGCGCCGCCGCCACTGCCGCATGGGAAGGCGACGACCTCGCCGACGCGGTTCGTCATCTCCTGCGCGAGGCGGGCATGCTGGGTCGCGGTGCGGACGTCGTCGGGGAGTAGCCGTTCACGCCCCTCGCATGCCGCGCGATGCGGGCGGGCGCCGTCCGTCGGGCCAATGCCCCGCCGGTGCACGATATTCGAGGGGCGCTCCTACCTCGCGTGCGCGGTGATCGCACCGTGCAGCCAGGCGGCGCACCCGGTGACGTTCCCGTCGTAGTATGCGGTGAAGCGCTCGTCGGCGACGTACATCTCGGCCAGGCCGCGATGCGCTTCGGGCGTGTAGAAGTTCCAGGTGAATCCGAGCCACTCGCGGTGCATGGAGCAGATGCGCTCGCCTTCTTCGCCCGTCGGGTCGGCGCCCGCAGTCACGGCGGCCTCGAGCGCCTCGTTGATGGCCCGTCCCAACTCCTGGAAGCGCTCGAATTCCCCCTCGCTCAGGTTGAGCATCTTGCGGTTCGCCTCGTCTGCCGCGGCGTCTCCCCAGCGCTCGCGAACCTCCTTGCCGTGCTCGCGCTCGTTGTCCTCGATGAGGCCCCGCTTCATGCCCTCGAATTTGGCCTTGTCGCTCATGGGCGTTCCTTTCTCGATGTGTGCGATGGTGGTTTCGACGGTGCGGATGAGCGCCTCGAGGCGCGCATGCTCCGTCTTGAGCGTTTCGAGATGATGGGCGAGCGCGCGGCGGCGCTCATCTTCGGTGGCGCTCAGGGCGTGTGGGATCTCGGCCGTGCCTACGC
This sequence comes from uncultured Collinsella sp., assembly GCA_958443615.1. GTDB lineage: Bacteria > Actinomycetota > Coriobacteriia > Coriobacteriales > Coriobacteriaceae > Collinsella. The sequence continues at coordinate 25,307 of CAUCLI010000018.1, read as the reverse complement.
CCATGTGGCGCAAGAGCAGGATCTCCTGCAGGCGGTCGATGTCCGCCGGTGCGTAGCGGCGGTACCCGTTGAGGCCTCTGGTGGGCGCCAGCAGCCCCTCTTCCTCGTAGAAACGCAAGGTGCGGGTCGATACTCCCGCGATCTTGGAGACCTCTCCGATGCCATATGTTTCCCGTAAGTCCATGTCGGCCTCCTCGACGTCGATCGTCCGCAGGATAAACCTTTCCGCTACGTTAAGGTCAAGGATGAGCTTGCGCAAAACGCCGCCCGGGCGACTCCCTCGAGTGCCCGGGCGGCGCGTGCCGTATATCGATATGAGTTCGGGTCCGTCAGCGTGCGGCTTTCCCGAAGGTGACCGCGCGGGCGACCAGCATGCCGCCCAGTACGACGAGCGCGGCGCCGGAGAAGATTATGAGTAGGTCGACCGACTCGAGCGGGAACATGAACACGCCGATGCCGGCGAAGATCGAGATGCATCCGGAGAGTGTCGAGAGCGCACGGTTGTGGACCATGCCCGTTTCGACGAGGGTGACCACGCCCTCGATGATCAGGCCGAATCCGATGGCGACGGCGGCGAGCGTCGCGAGCGTCATGGCGGACGCGGTCTGGTTCCTCAGCATGACGACGCCGCAGAGGAGCAGCAAAAGACTGGTGAGGATATTGAGCCCACGCCAGCCCGCGGGCATGAAGGGCGTGCCGACGGCTACACCGATGCGCACGACGCTCGAGACGACGAAATACGCGCCGAGGATGACCGCGAGGACCACGAGCGTTTTCACGGGGCAGCACAGCAGGGCGATGCCGGCGACGAGTCCGATCGCGCCGGTGATGGCGTACAGGAACCGCACCGTCTTGACCCCTCGGTCGATCATCCCGAACTCGTCGAAACAGAAGGGGTCGATGTGTCGCTTGCCCTCGTCGTCGATAAATTCTCTCATGGTCTGCTCCAATCGACAGAAGCTAAATAACGTACATATGTAATCCTACCCAGTTGGAGGGAAATATAGGTCAGGGCACATCGCGGTCGGCATTTCGCCGTCGATTGATACAATCGGAACACATAGATGTAGACAAATGCGACGCCCGCCCGCGCGACGGTGCGCCAAAGGGGGTATCGATGCACGGCGACCTGTATCTTGTCCGGCACGGCAAGACCATGTTCAACGAGAAGCGCGTGATCCAAGGCTGGTGCGATGCGCCTCTCACGCGCGAGGGTGAGGAGCAGGCGGAGCGCATCGGCAGGTTTTTCGAACGTGAGGGAATCACGTTCGACCATGCGTACACTTCCACGCTGACCCGCACGCAGCAGACCATCGAGCGCATCGTGGATATGAGTTATGAGCGTGTCGAGGACCTGCGTGAATGGGGGTTCGGCGCGTTCGAGGGGGAGCGCGTGAGCCTTATGCCGCCGTTCCCGTGGGGCGATTTCTATGTTCCCTTCGACGGTGAGGCGCAGATGGACGTGCGTCGTCGTGTGAGCGATGCGCTTGCGCAAATCATGGCGCGTCCCGGCCATGAGTGCGTGTTGGCGGTGAGCCACGGGTCGGCATGTCGCGAGTTCTTGACCCGATGGGTGCCCGATGGCGGGTTCGACCACGGGAAGGTGCCCGGCAACTGCAGCATCATGCATTTTGCGTTCAGCGAGGGGATGTTCGAGCTGATTGAGGTCATCGAGCAGGATCGGTTGAGGGTGCTGCTCGGGGAGTAGGCGTTTCGCGTTCCGGATGCGTCTTTCCGGCAGCACCGGTTGCGCGCTTTATGCGTGGGCTTTCAAGTGGTGCGCGACAAGACCGCCCGGCTCCATGGGAGCCGGGCGGTTTTGCATAAAATGGCATGAATCGCAGTGGTGAATGAATAAGTTTTAAGGCCGGGGGCTTGGCGCCCCATACGATTTCGATCAAGTGGTCAAAATACCCTGTTTGTGCGCTGAACCTCAAGAAGTCTCAAGGCAAAACCCCAGGATTGTGCGATCTCCGGGTCGTGCTAACGCACGCGATCGCCGGTCTGGCTCATTAGATGAGAGCAAAACCCCAGGATTCTCAAGTGCGGCCGAGTATGCATCGCCGAAAACGAGGTCATTTTGGCGCACAACTAGGGTATTTTGACCATCATCGAGAAAATGCACGGAACCAAGGGCCGGAAAGCGGCTTTGAGCTACTTTGCGATGCGGTGGATGAACAGGCCGCTGCGCAGTTTGGGTTCGAACCAGGTCGATTTGGGCGGCATGACCTCGCCGGCGTCCGCGATGGTGAGCAACTGGTCGATGCCGGTGGCGCACAGCGTGAACGCTATGCCGTCCTTGCCCGCGCGAGTCTCAAGCTCATCGATTCCGCGAATGCCGCCGACGAATGAGATACGGGGATCGGTGCGAGGATCGTCGATGCCCAAAATGGGCGCGAGGACGCGGTCCTGCAGGATGGAGACGTCGAGGGAGGCGACGGGGCTCACGGCGTCGCGCATGTCCCCGTGCAGCTCATACCAGACGCCGTCGGTGAACATGCCGAACACCCCGCGCTCGCTCGGCTCGACCGGCCCCGTTGCCTCGACGATCCCAAAGCCCGCGCTGCTCAGAACCTCGAGCAGCTCGTGTGTATCGAGACCGTTGCGGTCGGCGACCACGCGGTTGTACGGCAGGATCGTGAGCTGGCTGGCGGGGAACAGCACGGATAGGAAGTAGTTGAACGGCTCCTTGCCGGTGTAGGTGCCCGCCGCCTGCGCTTCCGCGCGCATGCGCTGCGCCACCTTCACGGCGCTGGCGGCGCGGTGGTGACCGTCGGCGATGTAGGCGCATGGAATCTGGCCGAGCATGGCGTGGAGCGCATCCACGGCGTCGCGGCGCACGACCTCCCACACGGTCTGGCGCACCCCGGCCTCGTCGGTGAAATCGTACAGGGGCGTCGAGGTTTTGGCGGCGCCCACGATCATGTCCAGCACGGGCTGGTCGCGGTAGGTGAGGAAGATGGGTCCGGTCTGGCAGCCGAGCGCCTCGATGTGCTCGACGCGGTCGCGCTCCTTGTCCTCGCGCGTGAGCTCGTGGCGCTTGATGACGCCCTGCTCGTAATCGTCGACGGCGCAAACGCATGCGATGCCGGTTTGGATGCGGCCCTCCCAGGCGAGCTGATAGATGTAGTACGCCAGGTTCTTGTCCTCGACGAACGTGCCGTCCTCGATGCGCTCGCGCAGCAGTTCGGCGCCGCGGGCGTATACCACGGGTGCGTACATATCCTGATCGGCGGGGAACTGCGTCTCGGGGCGGTCGATGTTCAGGAACGAGAGCGGCTTGCCCGCGACGTGCTTCGCCGCCTCGGCGCGATCGAAGACGTCGTAGGGAAGGGCGGCGACCTCGGCGGCATGCTCGGGGACGGGGCGGATGCAGGGGAAGGGGAGCGCTCTCATGGGATTCCTCTCGCGCGGCTCAATCACATATGGCGATATCGTACCCCGCCCGCGCCGCGCCACGCTGAGAAATGGTGCGTGACGCACGAGTTTAACCTCGCTGCCCCGCACGATGAGAGCGTTCTGCCCGAGGCGGGCGCCCTGCCCGATGAGAGCGCCCCGCACGAGGCGGGCACCCCGTTTGCGGTGCGCGCCCCGCCCAGATCGCGCACCCCGCCCGAGGCGCGCGCCCCGCCCCGAGCGCTCGTTTCGCTAGTAGCCCAGGCGCTCGAACTTCGCGAGGTCGCTGTCGGCCATGCCCTGCTTCATGCCCTCGAGGCGCTTGGCGTGCATGGGGTCGTTTTCGTCGCTCCAGATCCGTTCGGCAACGGGCGCCCAAGCGGCGGCGCTGGGAACGGTTTTGCGGCGCAGGTCCTCTGGGGTCTCCGGTTCCACCAGGTCCGTGCCGTGCGCGCCGGATTCCGCGACGAGTCTGCCGAGCGTATAGGGATTCTCGAGCATGGGGCATGGGCGCAGGTGGTTGTCGCTGAAGGGCTGGTTCTCGTAGTACTTCATGAACAGCGGCGACTTGAGCGCCTCGAGCAGCGTGACGTCATGGATGTTGACGTTGCTGTAATGGATGAACACGCAGGGTTCCACGTCGCCCGCTGCGTTGATGTGCAGGTAGCGGCGCCCTCCGGCGATGCATCCGCCCACGAATTCGCCGTCGTTTTGGAAGTCCATGGTGAACAGCGCCTTCTTGGAGCGCATGTCGCGCACGAAGCGGTACATGCGCTCGCGCTGCTCGGGCGTGGGCATGAGCGAGGCGGGCGAGGAGGCTCCCACGGGCATGTAGTGGAAGTACCAGCAGAACAGCGCGCCCTTCTCGATCATCCAATCCATATTGGCCTCGGTGGCCACGGCGTCGGCGTTCTCGCGCGTCCAGCAGCAGGAGATGCCGAACGGCAGGCCGTTTTCGCGAAGCAGGTCCATGGCGCGCTGGATCTTCGCGTACGTGCCCTTGCCGCGGCGGGCATCGGTCGTGCCCTCGTCGCCCTCGGCGGAGACGGCGGGGACGAAGTTGCCCACGCGGATCATCTCCCGGCAGAAGTCCTCGTCGATGAGGGTGGCATTGGTGAAGCAGAGAAACGCGCAATCCTGATGCTCCTCGCATAGGCGAATCAGGTCGGCCTTGCGCACGAGGGGCTCTCCGCCCGTGTAGATGTAGATGTGGCAGCCGAGCTTCTTGCCCTGGCGGATGATGGAGTCGATGTCCTCGTACGAGAGGTTGAGCGCGTGCCCGTATTCGGCGGCCCAGCAGCCCGTGCAATGGAGGTTGCAGGCGCTCGTGGGATCGAGCAGGATCGCATACGGGATGTTGCAGCGGTGCTTCTCGCGCATCTTTTCCTGTTCCGGCCAGGCGAGGAGACTGCAATCGATGATCAGGGTCTTGAGCAGCTTGGCGCGCACCTCGGGGTTGAGGTCGAAGATGCGCATCATGAGGCGGTACCAGTTGTTGCGCTCTCTGATCGCGGTGTCGAACGCCCGGCGTTGAGAGGGCAGGACCTGTTCGGGCACGAGTTTGTTGACGAGCGCCATGATGGCGTCGATGTTCTTCTCGGGGTCCTCGTCGAGATAGTCGATGAGCTTGTTGAGGGCCGCCCGTTCGGCTGCTTGTGTGAGTGCCATACTGCTCCTTCTCTTGACGCTGTGGATGGCGGCGTGGAGCGTTCCTGCAGCTTGAGTCGCGAAGACGGAGGTCGACTCGCCACGCCGCCATAAGGGAGATGGTAACAGTTGTGGTATAGTCCACAAGCGTGGACTAATATGGTGTGTCTATTCAACGGAGCGCAGGTAGTTGTGGCTTTTTACCCAATATCGCGCATCTGGGGAGAGGAGTTTTGGACATGGAGGGGCGTCAAATTGATGCGCGTGAGAGGGGTGTCGGCTCGATTCCGCCGACCGCGGTCGCGTCGCGCCATGGTCGCGTCGACCGTCGCGTTGCGCGCTCGCGCAACGCCATGGCGGCGGCGTTCGAGCGCCTGCTCACGGAGAAGCCCTATGAGGACATAACCGTCACCGACATCGCCCGCGAGGCGGATGTCGACCGCAAGACGTTCTACAAGCACTTCGGGTCCATCGACGGACTTTTGGCCTATCTTCTGGATCTCGCCATCGAGGACATCATGGAGAAAACACATGGCCTGTTGGCGTGCACGGACGAGGCGGCGCAGCGAGGCTCCGGTGCGCGCATCCAAGTGTTCTTCGAGATGGTGAACAAGGCGATCAAGGAGAAGATCGCCCTCAATCTCCGCATATTCGAGTGCGTCCCATTCGACCTGATGCTCACGTGCATCAAGCAGTCCATGTACGAGGAGCTCGAACGGTATTGCGCCATCCCGGCGAGCGTCCGTCCCGATCAACTCGATTACTATCTCTCGTTCATTTTCGGTGGAATCCTGTCGGCATATCGCCAATGGATCGTAATGGGTGGCGACGAACCGATTGAGAGCGTGTCGAGCGCCGCGAGTGCCCTGGTGTCCAGGGGGCTCTCTTCTTTGAGGGAGTTCGAGTAGGGCGGGTGATCGGTTCGAAAGCCACTATTTGATCACGCGCACGCGATACATCGAGGGGATCTGCCTGAGTGCGGCGATGGTCGTCTCGTCGAGGTGCTCGTCGGTGTCGAACATGGTGTAGGCGTTCTCACCGGCGCTCTCGTTCACCATGCGCTGGACGTTGGCGTTGTCCTTCGCGAGGATGGCGGTGATCTGACCGATCATGTTGGGGACGTTGGCGTGCAGGCATGCGATGCGGCTCGCCGCGCGGGCCTTTCCCATGGAGCAAGACGGGTAGTTGACCGAATGCGCGATGTTGCCGTTCTCCAGGTAGTCCTTGAGCTCGGAGATGGCCATGTCGGCGCAATTCGCCTCCGCTTCCTCGGTGCCCGCGCCCGAGTGCGTGGTGATGAAGGTGCGGGGCATGCGCACGGTCTTGGGCGTGGCGAAGTCGCAGGCGAACCAGGAGAGCTTGCCGGACTCGAGCGCCTCTGCGACCGCATCCTCATCGATGATGGATTCGCGGGCGAAGTTGATGAGCACGGCGCCGGGTGCGAGCAGATCGAGCTGGTCGGTTGAGATCATGCCGATGGTGTCGGCCTTGGCGGGCACGTGCAAGGTGAGGTAGTCGCATCCGCGGCAGAGGTCTTCGAGCGTTCCCACGCGCTGGACCTCGCGGTTGAGGGCCCATGCGTGCTCGACGGAGATGAACGGGTCATATCCGAAGACGTCCATGCCGAGCTCGACGCAGGCGTTGGCGACCTTGGACCCGACGTTGCCGAGGCCCACCACGCCCACGCGCTTGCCGCGGATCTCGCGGCCGACGAACGCCTTCTTGGCCTTCTCGGCGTCGACCATGATGTCGGGGTCGTCGGCGTTGTCGCGCACCCACTGCATGGCCTGCACGATGCCGCGGCTCGACATGATCATCATGGCCAGGACGATCTCCTTCACCGCGTTGGAGTTGGCGCCCGGGGAGTTGAACACCACGACGCCCTGGCGGGCGTATTCCTCGACGGGGATGTTGTTCACGCCGGCGCCGCAGCGCCCGATGGCGCGGATGCCCTCGGGCAGCTCGTATCCGTGCAGGTCGGTTGAGCGCATGAGGATGGCGTCGGCGTCCTCGGTGTTCTCGACGAACTCGTATCCGGCGCCGAAGTCGACCTGCCCGTCCTTGGTGATGTCGTCAATGGTCTTGATATATCGCATGGTGAATTCCTCCGTATCCCGGCGACCGGCAACCATGAGGTCCGGCGCTCAGACAGTCCTGCTCGCACGAAGAACCCACTGGGCTCTTCGGCTCGTGCGGAAACTCGCGGCGGACCTCATGGGTGCCGGTCTTGCGTTCCGTAGCAGAAGTAACAAACGGTACTGATGAAGCAGAATGAATGGGGCGCGGCGCCCCTACATAGATCGCGGCCCGCGCAAGGCCTCGAAGTCGCGCATGCAGGTCGCGAGCGCGCCCACCGAATCCATGGTGACGGCGTTGTAGATGCTCGCGCGCATGCCGCCGACCAGGCGATGGCCCTTGACGCCCTCGATGCCGCGTTCGCGCGCGAAGGCGATGAACGCGGCATCGAGGTCCGCGTCACCGGTGCGGAAGGTGACGTTGGCGATGGAGCGGCTGCTGGGCTGGGCCGTTCCGCGGAACAAGTCGCTCTCATCGATGACGCGGTAGAGGAGCTCGGCCTTCGCGCGGTTGTGCTGCGCCATGGCGACGAGGCCGTCGGTCTCCTCGATCCAGCGGAACACCTTGCCGCACAGGTAGATGCCGAAGGGATTGGGGGTGTTGTACATGGATCCCTTGGCTGCTTGCAGGTCGTAGCCCATGTACGTGGGGCAGATGTCGGCGCGCGCGGGACCGTCCTCGATGAGGTCCTCGCGAACGATCACCACGGTCACGCCGGAGGGGCCGGCGTTCTTCTGGGCGCCGGCATACAGCAGGCCATAGCGCTCGATGTCGAGCGGCATGGACAGGAAGCAGCTCGACACGTCCGCCACGAGGGGCGTCGACCCGCAGTCGGGGAGCTCGTGGAACTGCGTGCCGAAGATTGTGTTGTTCTGGCAGAGGTGGACGTAGTCGAGGTCGCCCGCGGCGGCGCGCTCCTCGACGGGCGCGAGGTCGGGGATGCGGTCGAAGCCCGTCGCCTCGCTGGTGGCGAGCACCTCGGCCTCGCCGTACTTGCACCCCTCCTTCCAGGCGAGCTTGGAGAAGTTGCCGCTCACGACGTAACCCGCGTGCCCGCGGCGCATGAGATTCAGCGGGACGCCGGCGAACTGCAGGGTCGCGCCGCCCTGGAGGAAGATCGCGCGGTAGTTCCCCGGGATTCCGAGCAGGCGGCGCAGGGTCGCCTCGGCGTCGTCGATGACCCGTTGATAGGCGGGGGAGCGATGGCTCATCTCCAGCACGGACATGCCGGTGCCGGCGTAGTCGAGCAGTTCGGCCTGGGCCTCGCGCAGGATGCATTCGGGCAATGCGGCGGGACCGGCGGAGAAGTTGTGCACACGAGCCATGGTGACGACCTTACATGGGGAGTTTCGATGTCGGATACTTTAGCATCATAAAGCGTATCCGCACATGATGGCGATCGCCGCGCGCATTTGTTTACACGATGGTAGTTTTGGCGCGAGCCGGGCGCTTGGGGGATACAATAACCCTAACGTTCAAGTTGACCTTTAAGGGGTGATGGCGATGGCGGTGTTCGTCGTCTCGGATATCCACGGGCACGTGCGCGCGCTCGACCGCGCTCTCGAGATGGCGCAGCCCGGTTTGGATGACGCCATCTTCGTCCTGGGCGATATGGTCGATCGCGGACCCGATCCCGTGGGGGTCATCGACTTGGTCCGCGGCTTGCCGAACGCCCGCGTCCTCATGGGCAATCACGAGGAGATGATGTTTGGGGTGATCGCGGGCGGCGACGACCATGAGATGATGTCGTGGCACATGAACGGGGGCTTCAGCACCTTCGAGCAGCTCGAGGCGCTCCCGCGTGACCGCTATGCGGATATCCTGGATTGGATCGTTGCGCTGCCCACGTTCGCGGTGGTCGAGGTGGATGACCGCCGCCGCTCCGCCGCCCCCGGCGCCCGAAGGTCCCACCTGCTCGCCCATGCGGGGGTGGACGCGGCGCGCTTGCGCGCATCCCTCGACGCCCGCGGGATCGCCCACGACGAGGGGAGCGGCTATGCCGCGGCCAGCCCAGATGACCTGCTCGCCGCGATGATCGAGCAGGACGTCGGCGATTTGTTGTGGATCAGGTCGGACTTCTGGACCGTCCCGACCGGGCTCGTGGGCACCGACGGATCCGGTCCGGTGGTCGTCGCCGGTCACACCCCGTCGATTTCGCTGTCCCGCTACGCGAATCTGATGTGCGGGCGCGGCGTCGACGGGGACTTGCGCGGGGTGATGGTCGAGGTCGGTTGCTCGCGCGACACCGGCGGCGTCGCCGACCGCATTTGCGTCGATTGCTCCGCCGCCGTGGGTCATCCGAGCGGCCGCGTGGGCGTCATGCGCCTCGAGGATCGCCGGGTGTGGCTCGCCGATATCGCGGAAGGCGAGTAGAGGCGTCCCGCGGCGCCCTCGGCCGTTTCCACTCCTCGACCGTTTCCGCCCCTCGGCCGTTTCCACTCCTCGACCGCTTGCGCCTCTCGACCGCTCCCGCCCCTCGGCCGTTTGCGCCCCTCGGCCGCTACGAGTGGAACGGGGAGCGGTTCTTCTCGGAAAGGTCCTGCCTGATGTGGCGATATTCCACCGAGAGCAAGGCGAGCAGCAGCACCATGGAGGCGAGGTAGCCAGCGACGGCGCCGGTGAGGCCCATGAGCCAGATGAGCGCGGTGGGCGCGACCAGGGCGAACGCGAAGGTGATCAGATAGGGCCTGGTTGCGGATTGCTGCCTGCGCAGGACCGTGATGATGGCGTAGAGGAAGTCGATCGCGGCGCTGACACCGCCCGCGATGACCATCAGGTATGCGATCTCGCGGTACGCCTCGAAATCGACGCCGTACATGAGGCCCATGAGCGGGATCCCCAGCCATCCCATGAACGCCAGCGTGCCCGCGGTCATGAGCGCGATGACGGCGATCATCGCCAGCACGATCAAGTCGAAGCGGCGTCTGCGCCTCGGGTTTGCCCAGATGTTGGCGAGCCTGCGCAGCTGCGGTTTATAGAGGAACCCGGCGGCGAGCAAGATGCCCTGGGCGGGGAAGAACAGCGCGTTGAAGTAGAGCTGGCTGTCGTAGGGGAGCATTCCCTCCATGGCGAACTTCGGCAGGCTCTCGATGAGGTTGAACAGGAAGAGGGCGGAGAACAGCGGCAGGCAATGGCGGAACAGGCTCCCGACCTCCAGGGGGTTCATGTGCCGCGACGCCTCGGTCTCCAACAGGGCGAGCGGGACCGTGACCAAGATGAACGTGGCGGCCGATGCGATCGCCATGCCCGCCCCGGCGATGGCGATGCTGCGGGTGACGAGCAGCAGCGCGGAGAAGGAGAGGATCGCGGCGGCCGATCTGAGCGCCTGGCTGATTCCCGCGAGGTAGAGCTTGTCCTCCTGCTGCAGCCTCCCCTCGTACACGTCGGCGAGGCCATCGACGATCTTATAGATGTAGACGCCGATGGACAGTGTGAGCATGGTCGCGTCGTAGCCGCGGATGGTGCAATACAGGATGCCGACGACGAGGGCAAGCAGCGAGGTGAGCCAGCGATGCGCCTGGTATGAGGCGAACGAGCATTTCTCGTCGATGTCCGATGCCTGGTACGTCCGCACGCCGAAGTTCGACAGGAACATCAAGAGCGTTCCCGCGGCGAACGCCATGGAGAACATGCCGGCCTGCTCGATGCCGGCGAGTTGGGTCGCCACCACGGTGAGGACGGGGAACACCATGCCCCACACGCCGATGCCGACGGTGTTCCACAGGTAGTCCCGCGCAGTCTCGCCGCTGTCATACTCGGCATCCTGCGCGGCGAGCCCGCCGTCGTAAATCGATTCGATCAATCGCGTCCACCAGGCGTTGGTCAGGCGCGCGATCGGCCCCGGCTCGTGCCTCGAGGGCCCCGCTGCGTCTCGGCTCGCGGCGGCCGATGCGGCGGCCCGCCGAGTTCCGATCGGTGCCACGTCGCGCGTGCGGCACCGGTGCGTATGGAGGGCGCGAACTTTGTCGCGCAGGTTGTCGAGGGGGTGACGGGGCACTGATTCTCCAATCGTTCGTGGATGGCGCGACTCATGCGCCCGCATGGTCGATGGGCTGAAGGCGAAAGACAAGGGGTGGGGTTGTCAATGCCGAGCCCGGTGAGTGGTACGATGTTTCAGATGAGCGGTGATGGGGGAAGTCGCCGCTTGCGCCGCGCGGCATCGGTGCCGCCCGCGGGATCGGAAAATCGCACATCGGACGTCGTTAGGAGCCGCCGTGTCAATCGCCGCCCTCTCAGTTCCATTCGTATTGGCATTGTTACCCATTATCTGGCTGGTCGTTGCGCTCATCGCGCTGCATTTGCCCGCCTGGAAGGCGGCGATCGGGTCGTTCGTCATCTCCTGCGTGCTGGCGCTCACGTGGTGGGGCATGCCCGTCATGGAGGTCGTCACGGCGAGCCTCGAGGGTTTCGTGATGGCGCTGTGGCCCATCGTCCTCGTCATCATCGCCGCCGTGTTCACCTACAACCTGTGCGTGCGCACGGGAGCCATGGACGTCATCGGCTCGATGATCACCTCCCTCTCACGCGACCGCCGGGTCCTCGCGCTGCTCGTCGCCTGGTGCTTCGGCGGCTTCATGGAGGGCATGAGCGGCTTCGGTACCGCCGTCGCCATCCCCGCCGGCATGCTCGCCGCGCTCGGTTTCCCGCCGCTCCAAGCGGTCCTCGTGTGCCTGGTCGCCAACGGCGTGCCCACGTGCTTCGGTTCGGTGGGCGTCCCGACGGTGTCGCTTTCGGGCCTGACGGGGCTCGACCCCATCCAGCTCGCGTTCACCGAGATGCTGCAGATCGCCCCGTTCTTCGTCATCGTGCCCTTCATCATCGTCATGATCGCCGCCGAATCCGGCGATGGGGCCGCCGCCAAGCTCGGCCTCGCCGCCCGTTTGCGCGGCGCGGGAATGATCGCCCTTGCCTCGGGCGTCTCCTATGCGCTCCCCGCGCTGGCGGTCGCCGCGTTCGTGGGGCCTGAGCTCACCGTCGTGGTGGGCTCCCTGTGCTCCCTGCTCGTCACGGCCATGCTGGCCCGCCGCCAGAAGACGGTCGCCGCCGAGTTCGAGATGCAGGTCGAGGAGGCCGAGCGCATCACGGCGCCCGATGCCCTGCGCGCTTGGTCGTGCTTCATCCTCATCTTCGTGCTGCTGCTCACCGCCTCCAAGCTCGTGCCGCCCGTGAACGCATGGCTCGCCCAGTTCTCGAGCACGGTCACGATCTTCTCCGGCGCCGACCCCTCGACCGTCTCATTCATGTGGGTCAACACCCCCGGCGTCTGGATCTTCATCGCCGCGTTCGTGGGCGGCCTCATCCAGGGCGCGAACCCGCGCGTGATGGGCGAGGTCCTCGTCGCCACCGTCAAGCAGATGATGCCTACGGTCATCACGATGCTCGCCGTTCTCGGCTGCGCCAAGGTGATGGGCTACGCCGGCATGATCGCCGCCGTCTCGTCCTTCTGCATCGCGCTCACCGGCGTCCTGTTTCCGCTCATGGCGCCGGTCATCGGAGCGGTGGGCGCGTTCGTCACCGGATCGGGCACGAGCTCCGGCCTGCTGTTCGGAACGGTCCAGCAGCAGGCGGCGGAGGCCCTGGGGATGGACCCGTACTGGATCGTCGCCCTCAACTCGCTCGGGGTCGGCGCCGGCAAGATGATCTCCCCGCAGACGCTCGCGATCGGCATGGCCGCCGTGAAGGTGACGGGTGTCGAGGGCGAGCTGCTCGCGCGCGTCCTGCCGATCGCCGCCGTGTTCATGGTGCTGATGGCCGCCCTCGGGCTGGGTGGCGCGCTTCTGCTCTAGAGCCCGCCCCGCGCGGGGGAGGGTCGGCGAGCTTCGATCGGGTCGCCCGATGTGCCTCGGCTTGTTTTATTGGTTGGATTCGAAGTTCTGCCGCAGTTTTACGCGTCTTTTTGAAAGCGCAAACATGCTCTCATGGAAAACGTGCAGGTGAGAAGCTTGGACGGGATCTCTTGTACTTCGCAGGCGCCCTAAAACTGCGGCAGAACTTCATTCGGGGTGTTTTGCGGGACATCGTACGGGGCACCTCGAGCCGGATGTAGATGAAGAAGGGGTCGCGTCGCTATTTGCGACGCGACCCCCTTGTATTGTCGTGGCGAGCAGTGCAGCTCGGATATATCGAACTGGGATATATCGTTTAGGCGTGCGGGCCGGCGTTCCTCACGTTCTCGGGCAGGTGGGCGTACTTCTTCTCGAAGTTCTCCTGGAACATGCCGGCGAGCTTCTTGGCGGTCGCGTCGTACTCGTCCTTGCTGGCCCAGCACTTCCACGGGACCATGACCTCGTCCGGCACGCCGGGGCAGCTGGTGGGGATGTCGAGGTTGAAGACGTCGTCGTGGATGAACTCGGCGTCCTCGAGGGAGCCGTCGAGCGCGGCGTTGACGTTGATGCGGTTGTAGTCGAGCGGGATGCGGTGACCCACGCCGTAGGAGCCCTCGACCCAGCCGGTGTTCACCAGGTAGACGCGGGTCTTGCCCTCGGCGATGCGCTCGCCGAGCATGTCGGCGTAGACCATCGGGTCGAGCGGCATGAAGGGCTCGCCGAACAGGGCGGAGAAGGTGGGCACGGGCTCCTTGATGCCGAGCTCGGTGCCGGCGACCTTGGAGGTGAAGCCGCTCACGAAGTGGTACATGGCCGCGTCGGCGGACAGGCGCGAGATCGGGGGCAGCACGCCGAAGGCGTCGCAGGTGAGGAAGATCACCGCGGTGGGCTCGCCGCCCGCGCCCTCGAGGCAGCTGTTGGGGATGTGCTCGACGGGGTAGCCCACACGGGTGTTCTGTGTGAGCGAGACGTCCGTATAGTCGGGGTCGCGGTGCTCGTCGAGGATGACGTTCTCGCACAGGGCGCCGAATTTCACGGCGCGGAAGATCTCGGGCTCGCGTTCCTCGGTGAGGCCGTCGCACTTGGCGTAGCAGCCGCCCTCGATGTTGAAGATGCCCTCGCCCATGGCCCAGCCGTGCTCGTCGTCACCGATGAGCAGGCGCTTGGGGTCGGCGGACAGCGTGGTCTTGCCGGTGCCGGACAGGCCGAAGAAGACGGCGGTGTCGTGGGTGGCGGGGTCCATGGATGCCGAGCAGTGCATGGGGAGGACCTTGTCCTCGACGGGCAGCAGGTAGTTCATGACGGAGAAGACGGACTTCTTGATCTCGCCGGAGTACTCGGTGCCGGCGACGACCACGATGCGCTCGGCGAAGTTGACGAGCACGGCCGCCTCGGAGTTGAGGCCCTCGATGGAGGGGTCGCACTTGTAGCCGGGGGCGGCGAGGATGGTGAAGTCGGGGTCGCCGTAGGCGGCGCGCTCCTCATCGGTGGGGCGGACGAGCAGCTGGGTGATGAACAGGGCCTGGCTGGCGCGCTCGCAGGCGACCATGAACTTGCGGGCGTGGCCGCGGTCGGCGCCGGCGAGGCCGCGCACCACGAACAGGTCGCGCTCGGTGAGATAGGCGGCGACGCCGTCGCGCACCTTCTCGTAGCTCTCCTGGGAGATGGGCACGTTCACGTTGCCCCAGGCGATGGTGTCGTGCACGTCGGGGGTGTCGACCACGAAGCGGTCCTTGGGGCTGCGGCCGGTGTATTTGCCGGTCTCGACCACGAGGGAGCCGTTGGAGGCGAGCTTGCCCTCCTTGCGCGCGAGCGCCTCCTCGACGAGCATGGCGGGGGCAAGGTCGACGTGGACGGCGTTCTCGAGCGGCGTGACGCCGTAGCTCCCCAGAACCTTGATGATGGAATCAGTTGCCATTTCGATCCTCCTTTGGGATGGGGTTCGGTATCGATTTCTCGGTGCACGCGCGCGGCGAGGCGGGCGGCCCGTTGGGCCCGAATGCCCGTGCGCGGTTGAAAGTGCGGCGCGAGAAACGTTTTACCATTGCATCGAGGTATTAGTACCGCATCTGCGAGGGGGTCCATGCGTGGTATTCGGCAAGGGCCACGCGTCATTCGGCGGGCGGTAGGTTTCGACCGTCTGTGCATCCTGGGTGCGGCCTTCGGCCCGTTCGGCGAAAACCGGGAATCTCGGCGCGGTGAAAGGGGTACGGTGGACGGACATGGGATTTTCAGGCGTGAGAAGGGGAGATTCGCATGAGCGCGCAAGATGCATTCGTGTTCAGGAACGCGACCGTGCTGGATGGCACCGAGAATATGGAGCCCCGCATCGGGCGGGCGGTGCTGGTCGAGGACGGCCGCATCGCCGCCGTCGGCCCGACGGCGGAGGTGGACGCTCCCATGGGCGCGCGCGAGCTCGACCTGGGTGGTGCGTATCTGCTGCCCGGCCTCATCAACATGCATGTTCACCTGTGCGGATCGGGACGCCCCACAAGCGCCGGTGATGCGGGCGCCCTCATGAAGCGCCTCGACAACCCGGTGGGGCGCGCCATCGTGCGGGGCCTTCTGCGCAAGCGCGCCCAACAGCAGCTGGCCAGCGGTGTCACCACGGTGCGCGGCGCGGGGGACCCGCTGTATGGCGATATCGCCGTGCGAGACGAGTTCAACGCGGGCAAGCACGTCGGGCCGCGCCTCATCGCCCCGGGCACGGGCGTGACGGTCCCGGGCGGTCATGGCGCGGGCCTGTTCGCCCAGATCGCCGAGAGCCCCGAGGATGCCGCGGAGCTGGTGCGCGAGATCGCGGCCCACGGTGCCGACGTGATCAAGTTGTTCGTGACGGGAGGTGTATTCGACGCCGAGAAAGTGGGCGAGCCCGGCGTCTTGCGTATGTCCGAGGGGGTCGCTCGCGCCGCCTGCGAGGCCGCCCATCGCCTCGGCCTGTCCGTGATGGCCCATGTGGAGAGCACGGAGGGCGTGCGCGTGGCGCTGCGTGCGGGCGTGGACACCATCGAGCACGGCGCTCCGATGACCCCCGAGATCGTGGATTTGTATCGCGGTGGTGCGGGAACGCAGCTTGAGGGGCGGACGCCGAGTGTGACGTGCACGATTTCTCCCGCGCTGCCGTTCGTGAAGCTTCCGCCCGAGAAGACCCATTCCACCGAGGTTCAAAAGGCCAACGGCGACATCGTGTGCGAGGGAATCGTCCAGAGCGCCCGCGATGCCCTTGCCGCGGGCATTCCCGTGGGCCTGGGGACCGACTCGAGCTGCCCGTACGTGACACAGTACGACATGTGGCGCGAGGTTGCCTATTTTGCCAAGTACGTGGGCGTGAGCAACACTTTCGCCCTGCATACGGCGACGGCTGTGAACGCCCGGCTGCTGGGGTTGGGCGACGAGACGGGCACCGTCGAGGTGGGCAAGTCCGCCGACCTGATCGTGGTCGACGCCAACCCGTTGGACGATCTTTCCGCCTTGCGAGATGTGCGCCATGTCATGTGCCGCGGAACGTTTGTCGAGCGCCCGCGCGTCAAACACATCGCTGAACTGGACGAGGAGCTCGACTGGATCATGTCCCAGCCCGTTGCATAGAGCCCTCTGCCGATGGGACGAAAGACGGCCCGCGACCCTTTTGGTGGGGTCGCGGGCCGTTGCGCGTCCATGGGGATGGAGGCGGCGAGGCGCCGTTGCGTCGGCGCCGGCCGTCGCCTAGGACTTCGTCTCCATCTTGGTGCGGCAGCGCGGGCAGGTCACGCGGATCTTGCCCTTGCCCTTGGGCACGGACAGGATCTGCCCGCAGTTGGGGCACTTGAGGAAGCGCGAGGTCTTGCGCTCCTTCCACATCTTCTGGGCGGTGCGCTTGGCGCGCTCGTACTCGATGTTGGGAGCGGCGGAGGCAGTGGAGCCGCCGGAGGCGTTGCGACCGGCGGGGGTGATGGATCCCAGGCGCGCCACGAGGTCGCCCAGCACGGGGACGCGCTCGGAGAAGGAGCGGAACGCGTTGTTCTCGTTGCAGCGCGCGGTGATGTTCTTGGAGAACGCGCGCACGAGCGCGATCACGACGACGGCGAGCGCGATCCAGGTGAGCGGGTCGAGGTTTGCGATGGTGCCGACGAGGGCGAGAATCATGCCGGTGCCGCCGAGCACGCAGGTGAGCTCGTCGACTCCGTAGCGGTCTTTCATGAAGTCGTTCATGGGTGCCTTTCCGTTGCGCGGCCCGACCGGGCGGGCCCATGTGCCTGATGTCCATAACGGTACCCGCATCCGGGCGCCGCACATCCACGATACGCCTATTTCGCGAGCTTCTCCACGATGGCTTCGATTTCGGCGAGCTTGGCATCGCGTTCGGCCTGCGTGCCCTGGGCGAGTGCCTGCTGCACGCAGCCGCCGATGTGGGCCTTGAGGACGTCGGCGTTGATGCGCCCGATGAGGGACTGCGTCGCCATGAGCTGCGTCGAGATGTCGATGCAGTAGCGGTCCTCCTCGACCATCTTCATGATGCCCTCGATCTGCCCGCGGGCGGTCTTGAGCAGGCGGAGGGTCTTTTCGCGATCGGCCATCATGGGCGCTTACGCCTCCCGCACGGACAGCGCGCGGAATTTCTCGCCCGCGCCGTCTACGGCAGCGGCGAGCTGCTCGGGCGTGACGTCGCCCGTGCACTCGACGGCGACGGTCTGGGTCTCGTGGTCGGCGTCGGCGTCGGTCACGCCCGCGACGTTGAGCAGCGCCGTCTCGACGGTGGCGTCGCAGTGGCCGCACATGAGGCCCTCGGTCTTGATGATGTAGTTCACGGTCGCTTCCTTTCTTCGTCTCAATTGGGGACAGGCACCAATTGAGCCATTATTCCTTCGATGGCGTTCCGGCGTCTCAATCGGTGCCTGTCCCCAATTGAGACGATTGGTCGATGTGCCTGGGCCGGAAGGTCCTCAGGCGCAGGGCGTTGCCCACCACGCACAGGCTCGACAGGCTCATGGCCGCGGCGCCGAACGCAGGCGAGAGCTGCCAGCCGAGCAGCGGGTAGAACACGCCGGCGGCGAGCGGGATGCCCAGCGCGTTGTAGAACAGCGCCCAGAACAGGTCCTGCTTGATGTTGCGGATGACGGCGCGGGAGAGCTCGATGGCGCGCGGGACGTCCAGGAGGTCGCTCTTCATGAGGATCACGTCGGCGCCCTCCTTGGCCACGTCGGCGCCCGCGCCGATGGCCAGTCCCACGTCCGCGCGTGCCAGGGCGGGGGAGTCGTTGATGCCGTCTCCCACCATGGCGACCGTTTGGCCGCCCTCCTGCAGCTCGCGCACCACGCGCTCCTTGTCGGCGGGCATGACGCCGGCGATGACCTCGCTCACGCCGACTTTCGCGGCGATGGCTCGCGCGGTGGTCTCGTTGTCGCCCGTGAGCATGACGGTGCGGATGCCGAGTTCGTCGAGGGCGGTGATGGCCGCGGCGCTCGTCGCCTTGACGTCGTCGGCGACTGCGATGATGCCCACGAGCTCGCCGTTCTTGGCGAAGAGAAGCGGCGTTTTGCCCGCGCGGGCGAGCCCGTCCAGGGCGGCGCGATCGACGGCCACACCCAGCTCGTCCATGAGCTCGGCGTTGCCGGCCGCCACGCGGTTGGCGCCCTCGCGCGCCGTCACGCCTCGACCCGGGATGGCCTCGAAATCCTGGACGGTGCGGGCCACGATCCCCAGCTCCTCGGCTCGTGCCATAATGGCCTCCGCGAGCGGGTGCTCGCTACCGCGCTCGAGGGCGGCGGCGAGCTTCATGAGCGTCTTTTCGCTCATGACGGGCGAGCCGTCTGCGCGGCGGGCGGGCATGACGTCCGTCACGGTCGGTTTGCCCGCGGTGATGGTTCCCGTCTTGTCGAGGACCACGGCGCGCACGCCGTGCAGGGTCTCGAGCGCCTCGGCGCTCTTGAACAAGATGCCCATCTCGGCACCGCGCCCGGTTCCCACCATGATCGCGACGGGCGTGGCGAGGCCCAGCGCGCACGGGCAGCTGATGACCACCACGGCGACCGCCGAGGTGAGGGCCTCGTTGACGTTGCCGCCCGTGGCGATGAGCCATGCGACGAAGGTGACGGCGGCGATGGCGAGCACGGCGGGCACGAATACGCCGGCGACCTTGTCGGCCATGCGGGCGATGGGGGCCTTGGTGGCGTTGGCGTCCTCGACCAGGCGGATGATGCGCGCGAGGTCGGTGTCGGCGCCCACGCGCGTGGCACGGAAGGTGAAGGAGCCGGTGCGGTTGACGGTGGCGGCGCTCACGGTGTCGCCGATGCGCTTCTCCACCGGCATGGACTCACCGGTCAGCGCGCTCTCGTCCACGGCCGAGGAGCCCTCCAGCACCACGCCGTCGACGGGGATCGCCTCGCCGGGGCGCACCAGGATGGTCTGGCCGAGTTGGATGTCATCGGCGTTGACGGTGGTCTGCGCGCCGTCCTCGCCCACGACCGTCGCGGTTTTGGGCGCGAGGTCGATGAGCCGCTCGATGGCGCCACCCGTCTTGGACTTGCTGCGCGTCTCCATGTACTTGCCCACGGTGACCAGCGCCAGGATGGTGCCCGCGCTCTCGAGGTAGAGGTTGTCCATGCCGACCAGGTGCGCGGCATGGGCATCGCCCGTGGTGAGGGCCGCCGCGATGCGGTAGATGCCGACGATCGACCAGCCGATGCTGGCCGCCGAGCCGATGGCGATGAGGGCGTCCATGGTGGGCGCTCCGTGGATGAGCGATTTGAACCCGTTGATGAAGTACGAGTCGTTGACGTAGAGGATCGGTGCGAGCAGGAGCAGCTCGGTGAGCGCCACGTTCATGATGTTCTCCGGCGCGCCGAAAAACACGGGAAGCGGCCAGCCGAGCATGTGACCCATGCCGAGGTAGAACAGCGGGACGAGGAAGGCGATGGATACGGTGAGGCGTCCGCGCATGGCGCGTGCCTGGGCCTCGAGTTTTTTGGTGGGGGATTCCAGGCGCGGCGCGCTGTGAGTGCTCGCCGATGCGGCGACCGTCGAATCCGAAGCGGGGGACGCTGAGTATCCCGCGCGGTCGACGGCGCTGCAGATCTCCTCGTCCGTGAGCGAGGATTCGTCATAAGTCACCTGCATGCTGCCCGAGAGCAGGTTGACGGCGACGTTGGTTACTCCGTCCAGCTTGCAAACGGCTTTTTCGACATGTGCCTGACACGCCGCGCAGGTCATGCCGCCGACATTGAATTTCTCCTGAGCCATGCGCAGCTCCTTTCGTAGTATTTTCGAGGTCCAGTATACCCCACCCCCCAGGGGTGTCATGCCTGGAATGTGCATTTGGGGACGGGTGCAAATTGCACATGCGGCCAAATCACGCACGTGGCGAATGGGCAGCGGCCATTTCGCCGGGTCATTTTGCGTCGGCGGAATGGCGGAGTGGGGTATAATGCATGGGCAGACGAGAGAATGGAGCGTGAACATGGGCTTCTTTTCGGAGTTTTCAAAGGCCTACAACGGGGACGAGGCGGGCGATCGATTCCTGGTGGCGGGTGACCCTGTGACATGTCCTCATTGCGGTGGAACCCATTTCTTTTCAAAATCAGCGCTGCTCGACTCGCGAGGGGCGTCTCTTTTGAATGTTGATTGGGCATGCAAAGGGGCCACCGTTCTGATTTGCTCGAGATGCGGACACGTCGACTGGTTCGCGGAGAGCGGCTTGGTGGAGAAGTTCTAGCGCGATTCGGCGCTTCTTCGATTCGATATGTTGCGAGGAGTTCCTGAATCGTCGGCGGAATGGCGGCGCTGGATGCCGGTCTGTCGGGCAGATGTGTAATTTGCACCCGTCCCCAATTACACATCTTTAACCCGTATACTTGCCTGCGGTGGAATCTGCTCCACGTGTTCGCGTCAATGCCGTTGGCGAACGCGCTCCACCGCGCGGACCGGCCCGCGCACCACTTGTGCATATCGACCCCACAGCGCGGACGGTTTGGCGAGCGCACCCACGTCGGGTGCCGCTGTTGCCGCCTGCCGCGCGGAAACGGACCATTTTGACTTCTTCCAACGTCACCGAATTCGATACGACTTCCTCCGAGGCTGTTGCCCCGTCCTTTGCCGACCTCGGCCTTTCCGAGGAGGTCCTCGCCGCCGTCGCCGACATGGGCTACACCGTCCCGACGCCGGTCCAGGCCGCCTCGATCCCGCATGCCCTCGATGGGGAGGACCTCCTCGCCGCCGCCCAGACGGGCACGGGCAAGACGGCCGCCTTCCTGCTTCCCACCATGAACAACCTGCCCCACGTGCCCCGTTCCCGCGCGCGCGGCCGCGTTGCCGCCCAGGGCCCGCTCATGCTCGTCGTCACGCCCACGCGCGAGCTCGCCCAGCAGATCGAGGAGGTCTGCCGCGCGATCGCCCGCCGAACCGGGCACACGAGCGTCACCGTGGTGGGCGGCGTGAGCTACAACCCGCAGCGCGACAAACTCAAGCGCGGCTGCGACATCCTCATCGCCACCCCCGGTCGCCTGCAGGACCTCATCGACCAGGGCGCCTGCTCGCTCGACCAGGTGCAGGTGCTCGTCCTCGACGAGGCCGACCGCATGCTCGACATGGGCTTTCTGCCCGCCGTTCGCCGCATCGTGAGCTACACGCGCGACGACCGCCAGACCCTGCTGTTCTCCGCGACCCTGGATGAGCAGGCCGTGGGTTCCATCACCGATTTGGTGACCGACCCCGCCCGCGTCGAGATCGCGCCCGTCACCTCCACGGCCGACACGGTCGAGCAGTACGTCCTTCCGGTGTCCCTCGAGTCGAAGAACGCCCTGCTCGCGCAGGTGCTCAAGCGCGAGGGCTCCAGCCGCGTCATCGTGTTCTGCCGTACCAAGCACCGCGCGGACGCCTGCAGTCGCCGCCTCGCCCGTGCGGGCATCACCTGCGCCGCCATCCACGGCGACCGCAGCCAGGCCCAGCGCGAGCGCGCCCTCAAGGCGTTCCGCGCCGGCCAGTGCGATGTGCTCGTGGCCACGGACGTGCTCGCCCGCGGCATCGACATCTCCGATGTCCGCTACGTGGTGAACTTCGACGTGCCCGAGGACCCGGTCGACTACATCCACCGCATCGGCCGCACGGGCCGCGCAGGCGAGGAGGGCTGGTCGTTGACGTTCGTGACCGTCGACGACGTGGCGGAGTTCTACGACATCGAGGCCCTTATGGGCAAGACCGCCGAGATCTTCGATGCCGATGGCCTTGAGCTCGGACCCCATGCCCCCGAGGTCGACCCCGACCGCGTCCCCGCGAAGGCTCCCGCAGGCAAGAAGGAGAAGAAGCGCCGCCGCAAGGCCACGGCGCGCGCGAAGGCCGAGCGCTCCGGTGGTTCCAAGCGCGCCGATGCGGCCCCGAAGGCTCCCCAGGGGGCCAAGGAGGACGCTCCCAAGCCCTCACGTCGCAAGCGCTCGGGCAAGACCCGCGTCCATGCCGAGGAGGCTTCCGAGTCCGTTGAGCTCCTGACCGCCTCCGAGATTCGCGGCGAGCGCCCGAAGAAGCAGGACCTTTCAGCGGGGAAGCCGGCGAAGAAGGGCGGTTCCCGCTCCAATCGCGGAGGCTCCGATCGCCCTCGCGGGGACGCCGATCGCCCTCGCGGCACCCGCTCCGGGCGCGATGCCTGGCGCAACTACGACGAACCCTCGGAGCGCCGTGGACGTGGTGGTCGTGGCGGTCAGGCGATGAATGCGGGCCGTGGCGGACGCGCGGGCTCGCGTGAGCAGCGCCCCGGTGCCCCGCGCTCCGGTCGCAGGCCGGGCGATCGCGGCGGTCGCAGGTAACGGCTTTAGGAGCCATATATGAGAATCGCCCCTCTCGCCCGGTGGGTCTTCCGTGGCGAGAGGGGTGATTCTCATGCGTCCCGGGCTTCGTGCCGGCCTTTCTACCTGCTGGAATCAGATATTTCTGATTCCAAGTGGGATGGCGTTCGGATTGTCTCGGAAGGGACTCGGTTGACCGACCGATTTTCGTCTCGCCGCGCGCCTAGCTCCCTCTCCGGCCCTTAGCCTGAAGGTGATGCGAACGGACGAGGCGAGAGGAGCCCCTATGGTCGACCCGAGCGAGATCGCGCGCGAGGTGGCGCAGATGGCGGATTATTGGGGTGAGCGGAGGGAGGACTGGAGAGACGATGCCGCCGACGAGTTCGAGCGGATCGTCATGCCGGCCTGCCTGCGCGAGCCCGACCCGGATTTCAGGCAGATACAGTTGGTCAACATGTGCTTCACCGAATGGGTGCTCTTCGAGAGGCCGCTGCGGGGAGGCGAGACGCCTTTGGGGCTCTATATCGAGGCCGCCCCGCTTGGGACGACCGGCCCGATGCTGGGAAGATTGGGCCAGATCGCCGAAACGCAGTTCTTCTCGCGTTTCGCGATCCTCGACAAGGATGCGGAGCTCGGGAGGGCCTTGTTGCGCGACGTGCGCACCGATCGCCGATACGAGGTCTTCGATGAGGTGCTTTGCGCGAATCCGCGCTGGAGGGGCGGGACGATCGCCGAGCGCATCGCCCGCATCGACGGCGAATGGCATGCGGTCGGTCAGGTGCGTCTGTACGATCGGGCGACTCCCGAGGCGACGCTCGTGGACGGGCCGGGCGAGGTTCACCAGGATGACCCGAGGGCGGGGGAGATGCGCGATGCGGGGATCTTCCTGCGCCTCACGCGCGATGTTCTCGGGCTCGACGGGCGCTATGCGCCCACGCTCTCCGTGACATCCATGGAACGAGCTGGTTGAATAAGTGATATGTGAAACGCTCGAGCGGTTTTCATGGGGTGTGTGTGAGGATGTTCGTCGAATGGTACGGTTCTGCGGATTATCTGCGCCACCTGCTCGTTTGGAGTGAGCCACATGTCCGTTCGCATCATCACCGATTCCGGATCGGAATACAGGACGACCGATCATCCCTCCCTCGATGTCCTGCCCCTGACGGTCGCCTTCGGTGACGACGTGTACCGCGAGGGCGTGGACATCACCTATGATCGCTTCTACGAGATGCTCGTGGAGCGCGAGGAGTTTCCCACCAGCGGACAGGCGACGCCGTACCTGTTCGAACAGGCGCTCGACCGTGCTCGCGAGGCGGGCGACGACGCGGTGGTCATCACCATGTCAAGCCGCCTTTCCGGGACGTATCAGAGCGCGTGCATCGCCGCGCAGGCCGCGCGCGAGGCGGGCCTCGAGACGGTCCGCGTGGTCGACAGCCTGAACATGACGCTCGGCGAGCACATCGTGGTCGAGTACGCGTTGAGGATGGTCGATGAGGGCCTCGGTGCCGATGAGATCGCAGATGCCCTCGAGGCGTCGGTCGGCCGCGTGCACATCCTGGGGCTGGTCGACACGCTCGAGTACCTGAAGCGCGGCGGCCGCATCTCCGCCGCGGCAGGGGCCGTGGGCGAGATGCTCTCCATCAAGCCCGTCATCACCGTGGTCGACGGCGAGGTGGTCGTGCTCGGGAAGGCGCGCGGCTCCAAGAACGGTCGCAACCTGCTGCACCGCGAGATCGCCAAGGTCGGCGGCATCGATTTCGACATGCCGGGCGCCCTGGGCTACTCGGGCCTCTCGGACAAGCTGCTGCGCAAGTACCTCGATGACAATCGCGATGCCTGGGAGGGCGACATCGCGGAGGACGACCTCCCGATCTCGCAGGTCGGAGCCGCCATCGGAACGCATGTCGGGCCCAACGGCATCGCCGTCGCGTTCTACTCGCGCGCGTAGGTCGCTGCACCTCGCAATATGAATGTCTGGTGATGCCGCAAGTTAGCGGTACACTTTCGCGGAATCTGTTCATTAAGTTCCCTGAAAGGGGAGATTATGGCTGTCCGCATCATCACCGACTCCGGTTCCGATTGCCTGCAGGGCGATCACCCGAACCTCGACGTCCTGCCGTTGTCCATCGCTTTTGGTGAGACGACATACAGCGCCGACGTCGACCTATCGCGCGAGCGCTTCTACGAGCTGCTCGTGGAGGGGGATGATTTCCCGACGACCGGCCAGGTCAATCCGTATGCGTTCTCGCAGGCGATCGCCCGCGCCCAGGAGGCGGGCGACGACGTGGTGATCATGGCCCTCTCGGGCAAGCTCTCGGGCACGTATCAGAGCGCCGTGACCGCCGCCGCCGAGGCGAGCGGCGCGACCGAGGTCCACGTGGTCGACACCAAGAGCGTGACGGTCGGCGAGCACATCCTCATCGATTACGCCCTGCGCCTGGTCGACGAGGGCCGCTCCGCAGCCGAGGTCGCAGACGCGGTCGAGGCCGCCGTCGACCGCGTCTGCGTGGTCGCCCTGCTCGACACGCTCGAGTACCTGAAGCGCGGCGGCCGCATCTCCGCCGCCGCGGGCACCCTGGGCGAGATGCTCTCCATCAAGCCCGTCATCACC
>CAUCLI010000017.1 GCA_958443615.1 uncultured Collinsella sp. | reverse complement strand
CTTGGGAGGAGAACGCCGCCGCCCTGCGCGGGGCGGGTATCACCGTCATCGAGTCGGGCATCAAGTTCGGCGGCATCACCGCCGTGGTGGACGGCGAGCGCATCGAGGTCACCGCCTACCGCCTCGACGGTTTTTACACCGATGGCCGCCATCCCGAGAGCGTCCAGCGCGCCCAATGCGTGGAGGAAGACCTCGCCCGCCGTGATTTCACGGTGAACGCCATGGCGTGGCACCCCGTCCGCGGCCTGCTGGACTGCTATGACGGGCGCGGGGACCTCGAGCGCCGTCAGATCCGAGCTGTGGGGGAGCCCCGCCGCCGTTTCGAGGAGGATGCCCTGCGCATGCTCCGCGCCGTGCGCTTCGCCTGCCGTCTCGATTTCACCATGGACCCCGCCACCGCCCGCGCCTTGGCCGAGTGCGCGCCGCTGCTCGACCAGGTCGCCCTCGAGCGCGTGGGCATCGAGCTCGAGGGCATCTTCGTCACCCGCCACGGGGGCGACGCCCTCATCCGCTACCCTGAGCTCATGTGCCAGGCCACCCCCGAACTCGCCCGCATGCGCGGTTTCGACCAGCGCACGCCCTATCATGCGTTCGACGTGTACGACCACACGGCGCGCGTGTTGACCGTCGCGGGCGAGCTGTCCCGCTTCCGCATCGATGGGGGAGACCCCTCGGCCCCGCCGTCGCCCTCCCTCATGTGGGCGGCCCTGCTGCACGATATCGCCAAGCCGGATTGCTTTACGATCGACGAGCGCGGCCGCGGCCATTTCTACGGCCATCCTGAGGCGGGCGCCGAGCTCGCCGGGAAGATCATGCGCCGCCTGTCGTGCGGCAACGACCTCGTGCGCGACGTCTGCCTGCTCATCCGCCACCATGACCGCCCGTTGAGCCCCGAGCGCGTCGACCTGCTCCGCCAGATGCAGCGGTTCTCGCGCGCGGGCGTCGACGTGCCCCGCCTCATGGGGGAGCTGTTCGACATCAAGCGGGCCGACACGCTGGGCAAGGCGCCCGGCTGCTTCTATTACGTCGAGGAGATCGAGCGCATGCGCGAGATGTGCCGCGAGCTCATCGCCAACCATGAGGCGTACAGCGTCAAGACCCTCGACTTGACAGGGGCTGACCTCATCGCCTCCGGCATGAAGCCCGGCCCCCGTATCGGCGAGGCGCTCGACCGCGCGCTGGAGGGCTCCATCGTCGGGGCTGTCGCGAATGAGCGCACCGAGCTCCTCCGATATCTCGGCTTTTAGGAGTTTGCCCGCCCGCCGCGGCATTTCTTACATAATGTACTATTGTCGCCGATCTGCCCTATGGCTATGCCAGTTTCCGCCACAGACCGAAGGGAGGCGCCATGAAGCGCGCCATCACCCGCCGTTCGATCCTATCCGCCTCGATGCTCGCCGCCGCGTCCCTCGCGGGCTGCGCAAGCGGCTCCGCTTCCGTGGGCTCCGCGCATGCGGGGTCCGGTTCAAAGCGCCAGGTCGTCGTCGCGATGAATGCGACGAGCGAACCGGCCGCGGGATTCGACCCGCTCGTCTCCTGGGGTTGCGGCGAGCACGTGCATGAGCCTCTCATCCAGTCGACGCTCGTCACCACCGAGGACGACCTGACCATCACCGGGGACCTCGCGACGGACTTCCTCTGCTCATTGGACGGCCTGGTATGGACCTTCACCATCCGCGATGACGTGACGTTCTCCAACGGCGAGCCCCTGCGGGCCTCCGACGTGGCCTTCACCATCAACGGCGTCATCGAGAGCCCGGCATCCGAGGCCGACCTCTCCATGGTGGAGCGCGCCGTCGCCGTGAGCGAGACGGTCATCGAGCTGCATCTGACCAAGCCGAACAACACCTTGCTCTACACGCTCGCGGTTCTCGGCATCGTACCCGAGGACGCCTACGATGAGGGGTACGGCAGAAACCCCATCGGCTCCGGCCGGTATCTTCTGGAGCGGTGGGACCAGGGGCAGCAGGTCATCTTCGAGGCAAATCCCGACTATTACGGCGAGGCGCCCGCCATGGAGCGCGTCGTCGTGGTGTTCATGGACGAGGATGCGGCGCTCGCCGCGGTTCAGAAGGGCGATGTCGATATCGCCTACACGTACGCGACGCATGCCGACCGCTTGTTCGACGGCTACGAGCTCACCGCCTTCAAGACCGTCGACTCGCGCGGCATCTCGCTGCCCTGCATCCCCGCGGGCGCGACCCGCGTGGTCGAGGGCGATATCGCCTACGACGCCGGCAACGACGTCACGTGCGACGTCGCGGTGCGCCGCGCCATCAACCTCGCACTCGATCGCGAGGGGCTCATCGACAACGTCCTGAACGGGTATGGCAGCCCCGCCTACTCGGTGGGCGACGGCATGCCGTGGTCCTCGCCCGACATGCATGTCGATCGCGATGTGGAGAAGGCGGGGGAGCTGCTCGACGAGTCCGGCTGGAAGCCCGGTGACGATGGCATCCGCGAGCGCGATGGGGTTCGCGCCGCATTCGACCTGTGGTACTCCTCCGACGATTCCGTGCGTCAGGCGACCGCGCACGAGGTGGCAAACCAGCTCGCGGAGCTCGGCATCGAAGTGACGCCGCGGGGCGGGAGCTGGGATGAGATCTACCCGCATCAGTTCGAGCAGCCCGTGCTGTGGGGCTGGGGGTCGAACTCTCCGGTCGAGGTCTACGAGCTCAACTATTCCACCGGTTGGGGCAACTACAGCTGCCGCGAGAGCGAGGTCACCGATGCGTACCTCGACGCCGCGCTCGCGCAGGCCGATGTCGAGGCGTCCTATGATTTCTGGAAGAAGGCCATGTGGGACGGCGCCGAGGGCGTCGCTCCCCGAGGCGACGCCACGTGGGCATGGCTCGCCAACGTCGACCATCTCTACTTCAAGCGCGAGGGCCTCGACGCCCCGCAGGGCAAGGCGCAGCCCCATGGCCATGGCTGGTCCCTGCTGAACAACGTCGGCTCGTGGAGCTGGAAGTAGCGCATGGCGCGTTTCGCCGTTCGGGAGGCCGCCCGATTCATCCTGCTCCTGTTCTTCGTGAGCCTCGCCTCGTTCACGCTGGTCTCGCTGTCCCCCATCGACCCCGTCCAGGCCAATGTGGGACAGCAGGCGCTGCTGGGCATGAGCGAGGCGAAGCGCGCCCAGTTGGCGGAGCATTGGGGTGCCGGCGTGCCGATCCTCGAGCGATACGGCATGTGGCTCGCGGGCGTCGTCCATGGCGATTGGGGAACGAGCCTGCGATTCAACGCGCCCGTGCCGACCGTGATCGCGGAGCGGTTCCTGAGCTCCGCCGCCCTCATGCTCTCGGCGTGGGCACTCTCAGGAGCTCTGGGCGTCGCCCTCGGCATGACCGCGGGCGTGCTGCGCGGATCGCGGCTCGATCGCGTGATCAGGTTGGGATGCCTCGCGCTGTCCTCCATGCCGGCGTTTTGGCTCGGCATCGTGGCGCTCATGGTGTTCTCGGTGTGGCTCGGGTGGTTTCCCTTGGGGTTCTCGATGCCCATCGGCTCCGATCCCGCCTCGGTGTCTCTCGCCGAGAGGGTCCATCACCTCATGCTGCCCGCGCTCGTCCTCTCGTTGAACGGCGCCCCCGGTGTGGCGCTTCATACGCGGGAGAAGGCCGTCGAGGTCATGGAGGGCGATTATGTGCGCCTCGCGCGGGCTCGCGGTGAGTCGCCCGCCTTCATCGCGCTTCGGCATGGGTTGAGAAACGTCATCGTACCGGCGCTCACGCTGCAGCTCGCCTCGATCGGGGAGCTTGTGGGTGGGACGGTCCTGGTGGAGCAGGTGTTCTCCTACCCCGGGCTCGGGCAGGCCGCCGTGACGGCGGGCCTGGGGGGCGATGCGCCGCTGCTCGTGGGTATCGCCCTGTTCTGCGCGACGCTCGTGTTCGCGGGCAACCTGCTCGCGGACGTCCTGTCCCGGGTCGTCGATCCCCGCGTCGGTGGGGAGGTGGGACATGGCGTCCGATAGGCCGACCCTGCACGCTCCCCGCGGTCGCCGCGGCAATCGCGTCCGGCTCATGCGGGCCGGCGCCCTGTGCCTGCTCGTGGTCGCCGGCGTCATGGTCGCCGCGGCCTTTGCGCGCGACGCCGCATGCGTCGCCGACTTCTCCCAGAAGATGCTCGCGCCCTCATGGGCGCATCCCTTCGGCACCGACCAGCTCGGCCGCGACATGCTCGCCCGCACGGTGGCGGGCCTTGCGACCTCGCTGACGATAGGCCTGCTGACCGCGTTCGCGTCGACGGCCATCGCCCTCGTGATGTCGGCCGCCGCGGTCGTCGGCGGACCGCGGGCCGACGCGCTCGTCACGGGGCTCACCGACCTCGTCTCGTCCGTGCCGCATCTCGTGCTGCTCATCTTGATCAGCTGCGCCGCGGGGCGGGGCCTGCTCGGCGTGACGCTCGGCATGGCACTCACGCATTGGCCCGGCTTGGCTCGCGTCCTGCGCGCCGAGATGCGCTCGGTCATGGAGCGGCCGTATGTCGCGGTGAGCCGCTCGCTCGGCGCGCGCGAGGGGCGCATCGCCGTCGCCCACTTGATCCCCGCCGTTGTTCCGCAGCTGATCGTCGGCGCGATCCTCGCGCTGCCCCATGCGGTCCTGCATGAGTCGTCCATCACGTTCCTCGGTTTCGGCCTCTCACCCGACGAGCCCGCACTCGGTGTGATCCTCGCCGAGGCCATGGGGTACCTCACGGCGGGCGCATGGTGGCTCGCGCTGTTCCCGGGCGTCGCGCTCGTCTTGTGCGTGGCGCTGTTCGCCCATGTGGGCGACCTCGCCCGGTCGGTGCTCGACCCGCGCACGGCGCAGGAATAGGGGGGTCTGTGGACGAGACGCGTCACGGCCCGCATGCGGGCGCCGAATATCACCATCACCACACGCACGCCGAGGACTCCAGGCATCCCGGTGCCCATCATCTGCTGACCGTGGAGAACCTGACGGTCGCCTACGAGATGTACGACCCCCGGGCCCCCTTCTGGCGCTCGCGCCGGGTGCTTCACGAGATCCTGCATGATCTGACGCTCTCGGTCCACGAGGGTGAGATCTTGGCCATCGTGGGCGCGAGCGGCTCCGGCAAGTCCGTCCTCGCCGATGCGCTCATGGGGCTGTTCGACCCCAACGCGGTCGCGTGCGGCGACATGTGGTTCGACGGTCGCAGGGTCGGCCCTCGCGATTTCGACGGTCTGCGCGGCCACGGGGTGGCGCTCGTGCCCCAGGACGTGACCCATCTCGACCCGCTGATGCGGGTGGGCGAGCAGGTTCGCGGCGAGGCGCGTGGCGAAGATCGCGCGAGGCGAAAGGCCGACGCCGAGCGCCGGCTGCGCCGGCAGCGCGAGCTGTTCGAGGCGTACGGCCTTTCCGCAGAGGTCGAAAAGAGGTATCCGCACGAGCTGTCCGGCGGCATGGCCCGCCGCGTGCTGCTCATGTGCGCGCTCATGGAGGAGCCCCGGCTTCTGATCGCCGACGAGCCCACCCCGGGAATGGACGACGAGTCCGCCGCCGTGGCGGCGAGCGACCTGAGGGCATTCGCCGACGGCGGCGGGGGAGTGCTGCTCATCACGCACGACCTCGGCTTCGCCCTGCACGTCGCGGATCGGCTGGCGGTGTTTCGCGAGGGCACGGTCGTGGAGGAGACGTCGGTCGCGGCGTTTGCGGACGGAAGCGCGCTCAGGGACCCGTACGCGCGCGAGCTGAGCCGCGCTTGGGCTCGACTTCGCGCGGGGGAGATCGGGGCGCCTGGGGCGCCCTGGAGCGCCCTTGAGGTGAATCGTCGCGGTTGTCCGAACGCGCTGCTGCGCACGGAGGGGCTGGCGTTCGCGCGCGCGGGCGGCGAGGCCGTGTTCGAAGGCGTCGACCTCGTTTTGAGCGCCGGCGACCGGCTTGCCCTCAGGGGCGCCTCCGGTGCCGGCAAGTCGACGCTGTGCCGCGTGCTCGCCGGGCAGCTCGAGCCGTCTGCCGGTGCGATTCAGGTTGACGACGTGCCCGCCGGGGCCCGTCGCGGGGTCCATGTTGGCGCAGATGGCGGAGTGTTCAGCGCCGGCGATGCTCGGGGAAATGGCGGGCGGCCGTACCCGGTCCAGCTCGTGCCCCAGCATCCCGAGACCGCGTTCGATCCCGCCATGAGCCTGGGGGAATCCCTCGCGGAGGCGGAGGAGGTGCAGGGTGGGCGCACCGTGGACTTGATGCACCTGCTCGCGGTGGACGAGGACTGGCTGGCGCGGCGCCCCCATGAGGTGTCGGGCGGCCAACTCGTGCGTGTGGCGCTGGTCCGCGCCCTCATGGCGTCTCCGCGCGTCCTCATATGCGACGAGTCCACGGCATCGCTCGACGTCTGCTCTCAAGAGCAGGTCTGGCGGGCGTTGCTGGCGTGTCAGGAGACTGCGGGCTTCGGCTTGATGTTCGTCTCGCACGATTCCGCCCTGGTGCGGAGCGTCGCGACGGATGAAGTGCGCCTCGAGGGCGGGCGACTCGTCCGCAAATCATCCACATATTAAAAATTCTGAAATTGGGGCTTGCGCAGACCGAATCGTTTCCGTATAGTATTTCCTCGCGTTGAGGCATGACGCGCATCACATTGGGATGTCGTCTAATGGCAGGACAGCGGATTCTGGTTCCGTCAATGGGGGTTCGACTCCCTCCATCCCAGCCATCATGCGCTGTGCTTTGTCGCCTTTGGCCCGTTCGTCTAGCGGTTCAGGACGCCGCCCTCTCAAGGCGGAGATCACCGGTTCGAATCCGGTACGGGCTACCACGAGTTTCCGAGGCACTCTGAGCCTCATCACATATGGCCCGTTCGTCTAGCGGTTCAGGACGCCGCCCTCTCAAGGCGGAGATCACCGGTTCGAATCCGGTACGGGCTACCAAACCTTAATTTGGCGAACCATGCATTATATGGTTCGCCATTTTCTTGTTTGGGTAGGTCGAGAGCATGAAAAATCGGGTTATAGGACAAAAAATGTGTCCAGCATTGGGTCGTCTACGCAGATAGACGACCCCGGTTCGGGAAGTATCCCTTCTCGGGGTTATAGGACCCTTTTCTCATTTCCGACGTTCGATTGTCAAATTTGTCAGATGTGTAACCGCCGGCTGGGTCAAAATGCGTTCGACGGCGAGCCCGGGGCGCTCAAAACCGTTTTCGAGGCCGCTCTAGGTCCAAATAATGGCTGAATCGGACGAAATGAAGGCACTTATGGCGCCGCACCCCCTCATGATGGGGCTCATGAGGGGGTGCGGCGTTGAATGCGGTTACACAAGTGGAGAATTTGACAATCGGCTTAGGCGCAGGCCGCATCGCCTTGGAGCGTAGACGCATCACTTGCTTCCGAGACGCGGCATCCTGCCCTGCATCGGATCACTTTCGCGCGCGGAGGCACATCATCTTGCCATGGAACCCTTATTGGTATCTCAGGCACTCGACAGGGTCGAGTTTTGCTGCGCGGCGGGCGGGGTAGTACCCGAAAACGAGTCCGATGAGGATTGAGATGCCCACGGCGACTGCGATCGCCAGCGGTTCGATGGCGGGGGTGAGCCCCGCACCTCCCGATCCCATGCCTGTCGCGGCCCCGATATCGAGTCCGAAGGCGCTCGCCGCCAGCGCGAGGCCCCATGCGATCGCGTAGCCCGCGATCGTGCCGATGATCCCCCCGCTCACGCACAGGGCGGCGCTTTCGGCGAGGAACTGCATGGTGATGTCGCGTCCCCGTGCCCCGAGCGCGCGCCGCACGCCGATCTCGCGGATGCGCTCGGTGACGTTGGTGAGCATCATGTTCATGATGCCGATGCCCCCGACCAGTAGGGAGATGCCCGCGACAGACCCCATGATGAGCTGGAAGGACATCATGAAGGTGTCGAGTTGGTCGATGGAGGACTTCATCGAGTACACCCAGATCATGTCCTCTCGCTCCTCCTCCGGGATGTTCTTGAGCTTCGCCAGCTGCTCGACGGTCTCGGTTTGAATCGCATCGATGTCAACGCCCTCGCGCGCCAACCCGACGACGCTCGACAGGTACTCCCAGCCTTGTGAGAAGTCCTTGCGCACCGTGTCGGACGGCATGTAGACGTTGCAGTAATCTGAGCCCGTGATGCCGTCGTCGAGGACGCCGATGACGGTGTAGCTCTTGCCGTTGAGCTGAATGCTCTTGCCGACCGCCTCTGCGCCGGGCGCGCCGAAGAACGCCTCGATGCCGCTGCGGCCGATCATCGCGACGCGGGCGCCGGATTGGGCCTCGGCCTCGGTGTAGAGGCGGCCCTCGGCGAGCTTGGAGGCGGCGCCCGTCATCTCCAGGAACGCCGCGCTCGCGCCGGTGATGCCGCATCCGATGGACGTGTCGCCGTTCTGCACCTGGGTGTAGCTGTCGTACGTGCCCTCGATCGTCTCGTAGTCGGGCATGAGGCGCTCGAGGTCGCGGATGTCGTCCTCGCTCAAGGGGTTGCCGCAGTTGATGTAGACGATGCGCGCGGCGTTCAGGCCCATGCCGCTGATGAGGCCGTTGCGCACGCCGCCGATGAGCGACGTCATGGCGATGACGGCGGCGATGCCGATCACGATGCCGAGGATGGTCAGGAGGCTTCGGCCCTTGTTGGCCTCGAGCGACCGAAAGGCCTCGCGGATGAGGTCCGTCAAGCTCATAGGGAACCTCCAGGGGTTGCGGTGTTCGGGATGGGCGTTCCCGCGATGAGGGAGACGTCCGGGACGGCGTTCGCGCCCTTGAGTTCGACGGGAACGTAGGCTCCCTCGTACACGCGGCCGTCTCGTATCTGGATCGCGCGATCGGCCTCGGCGGCCACGCCGGCGTCGTGGGTGATGAGCACGATGGTCTTGCCGGCGCGCTTGAGGGCGTGGAAGGTGTCGAGCACCTGACGGCCCGTCACCGAATCGAGGTTGCCCGTGGGTTCGTCGGCCAGGATGATCGCCGGGTCGTTCACCAGGGCTCGCGCGATGGCGACGCGCTGCATCTGGCCGCCCGACAGCTCGTTGGTCCGGTGGTCGTAGTGGTCGACGGGAAGGCCGACGGATCGCAGGGCGTGCACCGCCCGCCGCTCGCGCTCTCGGCGCGGCACGTCGGTGTAGGCGAGGGGGAGCGTGACGTTGTCCAGCACGCGCATGCGGGGCAGCAGGTTGAAGCTCTGGAGCACGAAGCCGATCCGAAGGGGGCGGCTCTCGGCGAGCTCGTCGTCGGTGAGGTCGGCAACGTTCATGCCCTCGAGCAGGTACGTGCCGGATGTCGGCGTGTCCAGGCAGCCCAGGATGTTCATGAGGGTGGATTTGCCCGAGCCCGATGGGCCGGTGATGGCGACGAACTCTCCGCGCCTCACCGTGAGCGACACGTCGTGCAGGATGTGCGCGAGGCCGGCCTCGCTCTCGAAGATCCGGTGGATGTGGCTGATGTCGATGACGGGGCGCGCGTGCATCAGCGCACCTCCATGCCGCCGCCGGAGGCGCCATCTGCGG
This sequence comes from uncultured Collinsella sp., assembly GCA_958443615.1. Lineage (GTDB taxonomy): Bacteria > Actinomycetota > Coriobacteriia > Coriobacteriales > Coriobacteriaceae > Collinsella. The sequence goes on along the minus strand of CAUCLI010000017.1, from coordinate 23,582 downwards.
ACATGCCGCCGTCCATCATCTCGTCCTCGGGCATCGAGCCCCCGGCGATCACGAGGATGTCGCCATCGGAGAGCGGTGAGGCGGACATGTCGGGGTTTTGGTCTGCCGGGGCATCGGCGGGCTTGCCGACCACCGCGAAGTCGTCGTTTAGCGCGAGGACCTTCACGTCCAGGCGCTCCATCGCGTGCGTCTCGGGATCGGTCTGGAGGTTCACGTAATACGTCTCGCCGTCATCGGTGAGCAGCGCGGTCGCGGGGACCATGATCACGTTGTCGAGCTTTTGGGTGGTGAGGGAGACCTCGGCGGTCATACCGGGCTTCAGGCGCGCGTCGGGCGCGTCGATCATGATGTCGACGGCGAAGGTGGGGGAGCCGCCCATGCCGTCGTAGGACATGGAGGCGCCATCGCCCGAGGCGATGCTCGCGATGCCCGTGACGCGGCCGGTCATGGTGAGGTCGGGGAAGGCGGGGCACGTGATGGAGGCGGTCTGATCGACGGCGACGCTCGCGATATCCTCCTCGGACACCTGGATAGTGACCTTCATCTTCGTGAGGTCGGCGATCTGCATGAGGGGCCCGTTCGACCCCGTTCCGCCCAAGCTGTCGGCGAGATCTGCGCCCACCTGGGCGTTCATGGCGACGACGGAGCCGGACGCAGGGGCCTTGACGGTCCGGAGCGCGGCCTTGGCGGCAGCGTCGTCGTAGGCGGCCTGGGCGGTCTCGACGGCCATCTGGGCCTGTCCGACCGCTTGCTGCGCGCCCGTCACATCGACACCGGGGCCCTCGACGGGGTCCGCCACGGGGATGGATGCGAGCTGCTTGGCGTCTGCGAGCGCTTGCTGCGCCGCGGCGAGGTCCGATTTCGCCTGGCGCAGCGCGCGGTCGGCCTCGGCGACGGCGCGGTCGAGCTCGGGGTTCTTGATGGTCATGAGGACGTCGCCCTCCTTGACCGCCTGCCCGGCGACGACGTTGACGCTCTCGATCTGACCGGTCACCTCGGGGGTGATGACGGTCGAGGCGAGCGGCTGCAGCGTGCCCTTCGCGTCAACGACGGTTTCGAAGTCGCCCTGCATGGCGATGTCGGTGACGGCCTCCATCATCTCCTCGGGCTGTCTCGAGAGCGCGTTGAAGGCGATGGCGCCGCCCAGGACGACGACGGCCGCCACACCGGCGGCGATGCCGCGGCGGATGAGCTTCTTGCGGCGTCGCTCGGCGCGCTTCGCCTTGAGGGCGGCATACGCCTCGGCATCGGAACCTTCCAACGGGGTCTCGGCGTCGTCTCCGGGGCCGCTGTCGGCCGGGTCGGCGGGCCCGCGCATGATGGTGGGTATGACCTCGGGGACGCGCAGGACCTTCGTCTCCTCGGGCTTTTCGCCCAGGGTGTTCAGGAAGTCGTCCATCGGGTCGTTCTCGGGGCTGCGGTCGGTCATGGTGATTCCTTTCGGACGGGACGGCATGGGTTCGGGACGACAACCTCAATTTAGGGACTGTCCCCAAATTGAGGTTGTCGGTGCCGACGGGGGGCGGGGTCAGATGGCGTCCTCGCGCAGCGTCTGCACGATGGAGCCGCTGGTCGACTTGCGAAGAGCATATGCGGTGGAGGCGGTGAGCACGCCGAGAACCACGCCGATGGCGGCGAGGACCCAGCCGAACGGCACGGTGAACCCGAGGCCCTCGAAGCTCATCTCCATCGCCTGGTAGATGAGAAACGTCACGACGGCGCCGAGGCCGAGCCCCATGACGAGCCCCTTCCAGGCATAGGACAGGCACTCCAGCGCGATCATCTTCCAAAATGCGCGGTTGCCCATGCCGATGCTCTTGAGCATGGCGAACTCACGGCGGCGCAGGATGATCGAGTTCGTGAGCGTGTTGAACACGTTCGCCACCGCGATCGCGCCGGTTATGAAGATGAAGCAGTTGATGAACAGCTGCACCGTCTCGGCCATGAGCCGCGCGTTGCGGACGTCCTCGGCGTTGTTGGAGAGGTAGGTGCGGTACCACTCGGGGCCGTTGAGCTCGCTGTCGATGGTCGCCCGCATGGACGCTTCCGCCGCGCGCGGGTCGTCCGCCGCGAAGGAGAGGTACGCGTAGATGGTGCTGCCGTACGACCCCTGCGTCGAGTGGAACGCGAAGGGCGTGGCGAGGGCGCTGGAATCGGCGTCGTTGACGATCTGCTCGGAGCTGGCGGCGAGTGCGGGCAGGGCGCTCACGGGCAGCACGAGCGTGGGCCAGATGGACGCATATGCCTTGATGGGCGCCGGATAGGTCTTCACGATGGCACCGACGGGGAGGTCGTAGGTGCCGAGCAGCATCTCGTCGAGCGGGCGGGTGATCTCGCGGTAGATCGCGTTGCCCTCCTCGTCGAACCGGGCGTCGCTCTCGTCGCCATAGCCCTCGTAGCGGGCGACGGGCTCGCCATCTTCGACGCCCACCTCGATGAACGCGCCGCCGGCGATCTCGTCGATGTGCGTGAAGAGCGTGGCGTTCCCGGTGGATGTGAACAGGTCGCGCACGGAATAGCGCTTGCCGTCGTTTGACTGCGTGCCGTTGAGCGCGACGGCGACGGGGCTCTCCGGGTCGTCGTAGCGCTCGCGGTCGAGTTTGTTGGCCGAGAGGATCTCGTGCCAGGAGCCCGCGTCCACGAAGATGACCGCCGTGGGCGCGTAGACGGTGCCGTCGGCGGTCTCGCCGCGATCGGGGATGTCGTACTGGTCGCTTTGGCTCGCGAGCTCGTCGTAATCGATCATGCCGGCGTCGAAGCTGGCGCACAGCGAGCTCAGGATCATATAGCCCTCCCCGGTGGCGCTTTCGGCGCGGGAGAGCGATCGGTAGGCCCTGTCGATGGCGGCCAGCCCGTCCGCGGCGGTCTCGCCCTCATCGAGCATGCGGTTGAGGGGGACCTCGATGTCGCTCCCCCCGCTGTCGACGACCTGCGTGAGGTAGCCGAGGTAATGCGAGATGCCGCCCGAGATGATGATGAGTCCGACCGATACGGCGAGCGAGGCCACGGCCACGCGGCCCTTCGCGCTGGCGCGGGTGAGGTTGCGGTGGGCCAGGAGCGCCGGCACGCCCGCCATGCGCAGGCGCAGGTTGTCGAGGGTGCGGGTGAGGGGGAGCCTCCGATGGGCGTCGCCGTCCCCGTGGCGACGGCCGTGGCGCAGATCGCGCCGCTCGCGCCGGGTCAGGCGCACATCGCGGCTCGCGCGGATCGCGTCCACGGCCGAGACGCGGCTCGCGCGCCATGCGGGCACCGCCGCGCTGATGAATACGGTGACGAGTGCGAGCAGGGCGGATACGGCGAGGACCGTCGGATTCACGCTGATCGCGTTGAAACCGGTTTCGGCGAACGCCTCCTGGTCGATGAGCGCCCCGATGCCCTCTCCGGCGATGTTGAACACCGTGAAGGTGCCGGCGAGGCCGATGACGAGGCCGAGCGGGATGCCGATGGCGGCGAGCATGAGCGCCTCGGCGTACACCGTGCGACGCAGCTGGCGCTTGCTGGCGCCGAGCGAGGAGAGCAGTCCGAACTGGCGCGTGCGCTCCGACACCGCGATGGCGAAGGAGTTGTAGATGAGCGATACCGACGCTACGATGACCACGGTCGAGAGGATGGCGGCGAGCGTGTAGAGGGTGCCCCATATGGAGCGCCCATCGGTCATACCCTGGTAGCGCATGAGGGAATCGTGCGAATAGGCGGCGGTCTGACCAGTCGCGTTCATGCCCTCAAGATCGCCGCGGTTGCCGCCGCCGTTGAAGAGCGCATGGTCCGTCCCGGTGTAGTCCTCGATGAGCCCTTCGACATCGGCGCGGGTCCTCAGGTTGGTGGCGAGGTAGATGCTCGTCGAGCGCACGGGGGCGTCGGGCGAGGCGACGAACCCGAGATAACCCGGCCCCATGCGGCCCCACACGTCGTCGCTCCGCGCGTCCTCGGGCGCGTAGAAGCCGACGACCTTGTACGTCTTCACCTCGGTGGGGTTCGCCAGATATTCGCTGATCACATCCCCCGTGGGCCCTTCCGCCGTATACAGCGACTCATCGTAGAGGCACGGCGCCTCGGCGCCCGTTTCGGCGTCGACGAAGGTCCGCTCGCCGAGTGCGAGGTCGATGGTGCTGCCGATGGCGAGCGCACCGTCCCAGGCGACGCGCGGGACGTCGTCGTCCTTGCCCGATGTGGGCAGGCTGTCGTAGAGCCAGGTGCCGTTCTCGGCGGTCGTGCCCTTGAGCTCGCGGGTGAGGACGATCTCATCGGCGGCCTCGGGCGCGCGGCCCTCGGAGATATGGGGGAGGGGCTTGAGGCCCTTGACGGCGTCGGCCGTCGGCCATTCCTGGACGCTGAGATAGCGGCCCCAGTAGCCCTCGAAGCTCTTGGGCATGATGGCGTCGCCGTATGAGATGCGATCGTAGCTCTTGGTGACGCGCGGGTCGGCGTGCACGGTACCGAGCTCGTCCCCGGGCACGTTCACGAGTTCGACCTGCCAGGAGCCCTCGGTGAGGATCTCGGCCTTGAGCAGGCCTTCGTACAGGGTGGCGACACTGGTGAAGATGGCGGTGATCAGCGCGCAGGAAAGGGCGATGCCGATGATGGAGACGATGGTGCGGGTTCGGTTGAGCTTGAGCGAGCGGGCGGCGAATCGCCCGAACACGCCGCGGCGGGGGAGCGCCTCACGGGCGGCCTCGCCGGTCTCGCGGTCGCGTGTCGCGTCGCCGATGGGGGGCTTCCTCGTCATCTCAGGCCCTCCGCTCGTCGCGCACGATGCGGCCGTCCTCGATGGCGATCACGCGATCGGCCATGAGGGCGACGTCCTCGTCATGCGTGATCACGATGAGGGTCTGCTTGAATTTCTTGTTGGAGGCGCGCAGCAACCCCATGATCTCGGCGGAGTTCTTGGAGTCGAGGTTGCCCGTGGGCTCGTCCGCGAGAACGACCGAGGGGGCGTTCATGAGGGCGCGGCCGATGGCGACGCGCTGCTGCTGGCCGCCGGAGAGCTGGTTTGGCAGGCAGTGCTCGCGTCCCGAGAGGCCGAGGGCGCGCACGAGCGCCGTGAGCCGCTGCTCGTTCACGGGACGGCCGTCCATGAGGACCGAGAGCGTCATGTTCTCTATGACGTCGAGCACGGGGATGAGGTTGTAGAACTGGTAGATGAGCCCGACCTCGCGGCGGCGAAACACCGCGAGCTGCTCATCGGAGCGGGCGAAGATGTCCTGCCCCTGGAGCTTGACGGTGCCCGAGCTGGGACGGTCCACGCCGCCCATGAGGTGCATGAGGGTCGACTTGCCCGACCCCGAGCTGCCGATGATGGCGATGAACTCGCCCGCCTCGACGGTGAAGCTCACGTCGTCGAGCGCGGTGACCGCGGTGTCGCCCGTGCCGTACACGCGCGAGAGGTGCTCGATGCTGAGGATGTCCATGGCCGTCCTTTCGCCGGATAGATTCCTACCCACGATAATGGATGAACACCCTTGCCGCCGCATGACCGCGGTGTGACAGATGCGTCACAATCGATGGCACGGTTGCATTGTGCAATTGGGGACGGGTGCAAATTGCACATTGCCGTGTGCAATTTGCACCCGTCCCCAATTGCACAATGACTGTCCGGTCGGGTCCTACACCGTGGTTTTGAAGAACATCAGCGTGAAGGCGGCGCCGGTGACCGCGCCGTCATCATCGAGGAGGTTCTCGGCGGTGAGGGAGCCGCCCTGGGCGGTCGCGAGGCTCTTCGACAGGGACAGCCCGATGCCCACGCCGGTGGGGCTGACCTCGCTGGAGGCGCCCTCCGCACCGTGTGATCCGCGATAGAAGCGCTCGAAGATATGGGGGAGGTCCGCCTCGGCGATCCCGGGCCCCGTGTCCTCCACGCGGATGCGGCATGCGAGGATGTCCTCCGTCGCGGTGACGCGCACGTTGCCGCCTGCGGGGGTGTGCTCCATGCAGTTCTTGAGGATGTTCTCGAGCGCCTCGACGCTCCAGGTGAGATCGCCCTCATATGACGCGCCGGGTTGGATGTCGATCTCGAGCGCGACATCGGCGATGTCGAAGGCGATTGCGAGTGGTTCGACGCTCTTGCGGACGAGCTCTGCCACGTCGACGCGGGCGCGCACGAGCTTGATGACCCCCGCGTCGATGCGCGCCAGCTTGAGCAGCGCCGCCACGAGGTCCTCCACGCGGGCCTGCAGGGTCTGTATGAGCCTCAGGCGCTCGACCACGTCCTCGGAGTCCCCGCGCGCCGCGAGGCGGTCGCGGATGAGCTCGGTCGAGATGGCGATCGAGGTGAGCGGGGTCTTGAGTTGGTGGGAGATGTCGGCGAGCGCGTCCGAGAGGGCGAGCTTCTCGGCCTGCAGCTCGTCGACGGTGAGGTTGAGCCGGGCGATGACCTTGTCGATCTCGCTTGAGAGGATGGCGAGCTCGCCTTCATCCATGTCGCGCAGGCGGATGTCGCGCTCTCCCGCGAGCACGCGGTCGAGGTTGGCCGCCATGCGAGACAGGGCGCGATAACGACGGATGGTGAGGTGCATGAACGCCGTCATGAGCAGCGTCGAGGTCGCGAGCGAGATGAGCGCGGCCGTGCTGGCGACGTGCTTCGGAAGGTAGGCGCTTGAGGAGCTCTCGCCGCAGGCGGCCCGGGTCAAGAGGTAGGCGGTGGCGGCCCCCGCCAGCGCGATCGCGACTGCCGCGATGAGCGTCCTGCGGACCTCGCGATTTCTCATCAGCATGGCTCATCCCCTCGATTTGTAGCCCATGCCGCGAACGGTTTGGATGAGCTCGGGGCGGCTCGGGTCGTCCTCGATCTTGTCGCGCAGGCGCTTGATGTAGACGGACAGGGTGTTCTCCTCGATATACGTGCCCGCGCTGTCCCACAGGGTATCGCGGATCATGTCGCGCGTGACGAGTTTGCCGGGGTTGGTCGCGAACAACAGGAGCAGGCGGTACTCGAGGGCGGAAAGGGCCAGCTCCTCGCCATCGCGCTCGACGTATGCGCGCTCGGTGTCGATGCGTATGTCGCCGAGGCTCACGATGCGCCTGCTCGGCTGCGAGCGGCGGATGGTGGTCGCGATGCGGGCGAGCAGCTCGCGCGGGCGAAACGGCTTCGCGATGTAGTCATCCGCACCCATCTGCAGGCCGGTCACCGTGTTGAACTCGTCGTCGGAGGCGGTGAGGAAGATCACGGGGATGTCGGGCGTGGCGTCCTTGATGGCGGCGCAAACGGCGAACCCGTTGCCCTCGCGCAGGGTGACGTCGAGCAGGACGAGCTGGTATGCGGCGTTGCCGCGGGCGTTGGTCGCGAGTTCGATGGCGCGTGCCTGGGTGTCGGCGGTGTCGACGGCGTAGCCGGATCCGTTGAGCAGCTCGGTGAGGGCGTCGACGATGAGGGGGTCGTCTTCGACGAGCAGGATGCGGGTGTGCATGGTGCCTCCAGTGGGGTGGTGGATGGGTTCCGGCGGGTTTCGGGCACCGCGGACGAGGGGGATTCGCGGGCGTGGGGCGCTGGGGAGGGTCGACGGGGAGGGTCGACGGGGAGGGTCGACGGGAGGGGACGACGGGGCGCGTCGGCGGGGCAGGGCCGCTCGCCGCCGGCAGCGATCAGTTGTGGACGATCACGCAGTCGCCCTTCGAGATCACGTTGAACAGGGCCTCCGCGCGCTCGGGCGGGAGGTTGATGCAGCCGTGGCTCCCGGTCCAGGTGTATGCGCGCGGGTTGGAGAAGCTGGAAGCCGACTGCCAGCCCGCGTCATGAAGGCCGATTGAATTGCCGACAAACGGCATCCAGTATGCGACGGGCGTGCGGTAATCCGGCTCCCCGTCGTCGTCCTCGTCGGCGCCGATCAGGGTCGCGTCGCGGGTCTTCGCGTTCAGGGCGTAGATCCCGGTGGGCGTGGCGTTGCCCTTGTTCGGGTTCCCCGTGATGCAACCGCTCTCCCATACCAGGTTGCCCGCGGCATCGTAGTAGCGCGCGTGCTGCTCGGACAGGTCGATGTCGCAGTACGCGCCCCAATCGGGGTTGCCGGCGCCGCCCCACGTCGCGCCCGACCGCTTGACGGGGATTTCGATGTCGCCGGTCTGCTTGCCGGTGATGGCGTTCTGAAGCAACTTGACCAGCTCCGCCTCGTTGCTCACCCAACCGTATGTCCCGCCTTGGACGGTGACGGACTTTCCGTCCGGACGCGTGTAGGTGCGTTTGCTGCCGACCGTGTCGAGTTGGGTCGATGCCAGGTCGCGAACCCACTGTGTCAACGGCTCGGTCGAGAGGCTCGGCTCGAGGGCCTCGTCGAAGGTGATCCAGGGGGCGATCGTCGCGCCGTCGACCGTGGCCACCGTGGCCCCGCCCATCTTGAGGTTGACGTCCACCTTCGCTATCTCGCTCGCGGCTTCGAGCGCTTTTTGCAGGCGCTGCTCGTCGGCGCCGTTCGCCAACGGCACGTAGGCCGAGTCCGTGAGCTCGACGCGGGAATTCAGGGCCGAGACCGCCATGAGCGCCGCGCGGTCGATCGCTTCGGCGTCGAGTTTGCGATTCGAGAGGGCTTTCTCGAGTGTGAACCTCTTGGCTTCGGCGTCGTAGGAGCTCGGTGCGTCGAACGTGCCGGTGCGCCCGGCATTGAACTCGTCGATAGAGGCGTTGAGCTCGGAGAGGAACGCATCGCGGTCGAATGATGGGGGGAGTGCGATGTTCTCGACCCCCGGGTTTGCATCGAGGACTTGCTGCGCGGAATTCTTCCCGTCGCTCGCGCGGATGGGGGTGGCGAGGCGCTGGACCAGATGGACGGGCCATAGGAACGGCTCGTTGCGCGCGATGACGCGGTCCACCGCCGCGGCCGCGTCGATGACGTCGCTCGCCTGCTCCGCCTCGTAGGACCACGAGAATCCGTCGCCCTCGATGCGGAGCGCGTAATCTTCCGCCGCGTCCTTGACGCGGGTGATGGAGCTGTCGCGGTCGAGCCATGAGAGGTCGGCGTCTGCGACGAAGGTGCCGGGGTAGCAGGTGCGCGAGAAGATGGCGACGCCCGCGCCGTATGCCGCGAGGATGAGACAGCAGAACACGACGAGGGCCGCGACCCCCTTGCGTCCGCGGGATGGCCGGGGCTCGCCGCCGCCGGCCGAATGCCTTCCGTGTCGCGGAGTCTCGCGGCGGTCGCGCCGAGCGGCACGGGTACCGGAGCTTTGCTCACGGGCGGCGTGGGGGTTGAGCGGCAGGGGAGAGGTTACGGCGTCGTCCGCCCCTTCGATTCGCTCGGGTTGTGTGTTCGGTATGTCCGACATATGCGGCTCTTTCACAGGTAGTTTGGCGTTTCGCCATTATAGCGCGGAGCGGGAGAGCTTTCGCGCCCTGTGACAGATGTGTCATGCGGGTCGGTCTGCGGCGCAATTGGGGAGCGGGTGCCAGTTGGGGGTGCCAATTGGGGGGGCAGGTGCCGGTTGGGGGCGGGCGCCAGTTTGCCACGGCTGTTCGGCGCGCATGGGCAATTGGCGCCTGCCCCCCAACTGGCCGTCCCGATTGCCGTCCCGATTGACCTGATCGAGCGTTAGGAGCACATGCCGCAGCGGGCGCAGGCTGAAAGCGCGCTGGGGGCGGTGGCGATGCCGCCTTTGGCGGTCTCGCGCAGGGTCGCGGGCAGCGCATGGCCGACCTGCAGCATGACGGCGGCCATCTCGTCGAACGGCACGAGCGATCGCACGCCGGAGAGGGCGAGTTGGGCTCCGGTGAACGCCGCGGCGACGCCTTGGGCGTTGCGCGCCTGGCAGGGGACCTCGACCAGCCCGCCGACGGGATCGCATACGAGGCCGAGCATGTTGGAGATTGTGATGGTCGCGGCGTTGAGCGCCTGCTCGGGCGTGCCGCCGTGCATCTGAACGAGGGCCGCAGCGGCCATGGCGGCCGCGGAACCCACCTCGGCCTGGCAACCGCCCTCGGCGCCGGCGACGCATGCGGTGGTGGAAAGGACGAGGCCGACTGCGGCGGCGCAGTAGAGCGCCTCGCCGATCTGCTCGTCATCCAGGCCGAGCGCCGAGGCGGCGGCGAGGACGCAGCCCGGCACGACGCCCGCGGACCCCGCGGTGGGGGCGGCGACGATGACGCCCATCGATGCGGAGCGCTCGAGCACCGCCATGGCGCGCGCGGCAGCATCCGCCTGGGCGGGGCTCAGGAGGCTGCCCGCGAACTCGCCTGCGCGTTCGGAGACCATCTTCGCCTCGCCGCCGATGAACCCGCCGAGCGAGCGCTTGGGGTCGGCGATGGGCGCGGAGGTCTCGTCGCGCATGACCTCGATCACGCGGCGCATGCCGGCGGCGGCGCGCTCGGCCCCGACCATCTCCCCCTCGCGGGCGCGCATCACGCCGCCGATGGTGAGGCCGCGCTCGCGGCACGCCTCCAGGAGCTGGGCGCCGTCGTCGAACAGGTCGGGCATGGAGATGCCGGGGGCGACCGACGCCGCGGATCCGGGCATCTCGATGAAGGTCGCGTAGTTGACGAGGTCGAGCGCGAGCACGGCGTCGAGCACGCCCTCGCCGGGAGCCCCGTCCGTCTCGAACACGGAGTACGCCTGACCGCCCGCCTCGGTGCGGTAGGTGCGGCAGAAGGCAATGTTCATCCTCGCCTGCGCCAGCGCGCCGGTGAGGGCTGCCAGCGCGCCCGGGGCGTCGCGATGGGCGACGAAGAGGGTTGTGTACAGCCCTGAGATCTCGACGTGCACCCCGTTGATGGAGCTGATGCGCATCTTGCCGCCGCCGAGGCTCTCGCCGCGGACGTCTGCCGTGGCGCCGATCTCGCTTTCGAGGTGGATGTCGACGGTGTTGGGGTGGATCGAGGGGTCGTCACCGCCGATGACGAACTCATGGTCGAGCCCGCGCTCCGCGGCCAGGGCGAACGCGTCGCGGATGCGCTCGTCGTCGGTATCCAGGCCGAGTACACCCGCCACGAGCGCGCGGTCGGTGCCGTGGCCCTTGTAGGTGTGGGCGAAGCTGTTCCAGAGGGTGAACGTGACGCGGGCGATACGGCCGTCGAGCAGCGAGGCCGCGACTTGCGCGCAGCGCAGGGCGCCCGCCGTATGCGAGGAGGAGGGGCCCACCATGATCGGGCCGAGCACCTCGAAGGCCGAGGTGGTGGCAAACGATTGCGGCTTTGATCCCATGTTCGGCTCCGTTCGAAGAGGCGCTGGTCGTTTACATGGCACAACCGAGATGCAACGAAAGTCACGAAAAGCGCTCTCGGCGCGTGACTTTGGTTGCATCTCGGCGATTGGGTGGCGGGGTTTCGCTACGGCGGCCGTCGTCGGTGACGTGCGGTCCGCCAAGAGCCGACGCTGCGGGTGCAGCGGCTGGATGCGTTAGAGCGCCATCGGGCGGGCGCGGTCGATGCGGGCGAGGCAGTCGTCGCGGCCGATGAGCGCCATGGTCTCACCGAGCGGCGGGCTCACCATGTTGCCGCACTCGGCCACGCGCACGGCGCCGAACACGAGGCGCTTCTTGACGTCGAGCGCCTCGGGCAGCGGCTCCAGGGCGGCGTCGATGTTGGCGGGCGTCCACTCGTCGAGCGCCTCGAGCGCGGCCTTGGCGGCGTCGAGCACGGCGCCCATGCCCTCCTTGGCGAGGCCCTTGGACACGGACTTCTCGTCGTAGGCGAGCGTCTCGGCGGTGGCGAACACGGGCGCGGCGACGGTCGCGGCGTCGGCGGGCATCTTGGTGCGCGGGCGAACGATCTCGGCAAGGGCGTCGACCCAAGCCTCGTCGGCCCCGAATCCCTCCTCGATCAAGCCGGCGCGCAGCAGCTCGGGAAGCATGATCTCGTGTGCGAAGTCGGCGTTGGACATCGCGTTGATGTACTCGGCGTTCATCCAGTCGAGCTTCTTGGGATCGAAGGTCGCCGGATTCTTGGAGATGCGGTCCAGGCTGAATTTGCTGGCGAGCACGTCGCGCGGGATCACCGTGGTCTCGCCGTCGAGCGACCAGCCGAGCAGCGCCAGGTAGTTCACAAAGGCGTCGGACAGGTAGCCGGCGTCGCGATACTCCTCCACGGAGGTGGCGCCATGGCGCTTGGAGAGCTTCTTGCCGTCGGCGCCCAGGATCATCGAGATGTGGGCGAACGTGGGCACCGGCGCGCCCATGGCCTCGTAGACCATGACCTGGCGCGGGGTGTTGGAGAGGTGGTCGTCGCCGCGAATGACGTGGGTGATGCCCATGAGCGCGTCGTCCACTACGGTGGCGAAGTTGTAGGTGGGGGTTCCGTCGGAGCGGAAGATGACGAAGTCGTCGAGCTCCTTGGCGTCGAAGGTGACCTCTCCGTGGACGGCGTCGTCGATCACGACGTTGCCGCGATCTTCCGGCACCTTGATGCGCAGGACATAGGGCTCGCCGGCGTCGATGCGGGCCTGTGCCTCCTCCGGCGAGAGGTCGCGGCAACGGCGCTGGTAGCCCTGGAAGGGGTCCTTGCGGGCCTGGGCGGCCTCGCGGTCGGCGGCCAGCTGCTCGGGCGTGCAGAAGCAGGGATAGGCGCGCCCTTCAGCGAGCAGGCGCTCGGCGGTCTGCTTGTACAGGTCCAGGCGCTCGGTCTGGGAGTAGGGGCCGAAATCGCCGCCGACCTCGGGGCCCTCGTCCCAGTCGAGCCCCAGCCAGCGCATGGCGCGCAGGATGATCTGGGTGTTCTCGTCGGTGGAGCGGGTCGGGTCGGTGTCGTCGATGCGCAGGATGAAGGTGCCGCCGTTGGCGCGGGCGAAGGCCCAGTTGTAGATGGCGGTGCGGGCGCCGCCGATGTGCAGCTTGCCGGTGGGCGAGGGCGCAAAGCGGACGCGGACGTTTGAGGTCATGGATGCTCCTTGCGGGTTCGATGGCTCTGCTAGATGGTTTTCGCGCGTTACATTATAGGGGTTCGGGAACCGATCTTGCGCCGAGGCGCGGAGTATGGGCGGATAACGGCCCAAATTCTCTTCTGCTACCTGAATTTGCAAATTGTGTCCGCGCAGACAGGATTATGAAAATATCTTAAGTATTCTCATGCAAGGGGGGTCTGCAATTGCTCCGTATTTATACTGATGCGTACATTCGGCCGCCCTGCCACGGGGTGTCGGTGTGGAAGTGATATAGCGCATGACGGGCATGTGCGAACTGATCGCAGTTGAAACGGGGACGCTGTGGCCCCGTTTTGGCGTGCGTGTCGGCCGGCTTGCCTGCTGCGGGTTTACTAGTGGGGACGTTTCAGGATGACGTTTTTGAAGAACAAGCCGCTGCTCGCCATCATTGCCGTCGGCGTCGCCGTCGCCCTCACCGGGGTGGTGTTCTCCGCCCAGGTGTTCGCCCATGGTCAGGAATCCTTCGAGGGGAGCGGTTATATTCTGCAGGTCCTCGATGGACAGGCGGGGGAGACTGCCGATGCCGATGAGGGCCAGGAGGCCCAGGAAGCCGCTGCACCGTTGGTGACGCCGGCCGCCTTTGAGGCCGACGGGTCGTATCGCTACCGTTTCCCCGACACGGTCCAGTTCACCGATGCCGAGGGCGCCAAGACCACGGTGAGCCAGAACAGCTTCATCCACTACGACGACGGCTCGGTCGCCTCCTTCGTCAAGACGGTCTTCGTCGACCTCGACCATGTGGGCGATGCCGTCGTCTACTACTACGACCTGCCCGCTCGGCGTTCCTTGGAGTTCAAGGGTGGCTCCTGGCGCCTGGACAACGGCGGCTCCGAACTCGCGTTCTCGCACGTGCTGCTCAAGCTCGACGATTCCCACTACCTGGTCCTTTCCGATGACATCACGTTCTCGGTCAACGGCGCCACCCAGATGAACTTCCAGGGCGCCGGCTCCTATCTCGAGGTCGAGTACATCGAGGGCGGCATCGTACGCTTCTCGAACGACCAGGGCTCATATCAGACGATCGCGAGCGACGCGACCGTGACCGTGGGCAACGGCGTCTCCGTCAATTTCGGCGACAAGCTCGTGTCCACCGAGGACGGCGCCAAGCTCTCCCTCGACCAGATGGTCATCGATGCAGACGACAACATCGAGATCTCGCCTGAGGCACAAGAGGCCCTTGCGGGTGGTTCGGGGGACGAGGCGTCTGACGCGGAGGGCGCCGAGGGTGCTGTCGGCGGCATAGCCGGCGGCGGCTCCGCGAGCGCCTCCGGCGGTGCGGGCGGCTCCAGCTCCAGCAGCTCCGGCGCCATCGCCGGTGGCGCCGCCGACACGTCGACCAGTGGCGACGTCGTTGAAGACGGTGGGACGGTTCTCGAGGATAACGAGGACTCTCGCAAGACGCCCTCGTTCTCTCTGTCCGAGGGTTCGACCAGCCCTGTCGGATTCACCGCCAACATCTCCATCGCCGACGAGGAGAACATGCTTTCCAGCGGCACGACGGTGACCATCGTCGATCGTCTCACGGGTAAGGTCGTCTACGAGAGCAACGTCGCCGCTGGCGTGCTCGATTTCGACATCAGCGCCGCGGGCCTCGACCCCGATACCGAATACGTGATCTCCGCCACGGCAACCTATAAGGACGGCGATCAGGAGTACACCAAGTCGTTCCTGGACAAGGTGTTCAAGACGGACCCCGTCGGCATCCACCTCAACAAGACGTATGCCGCCTTTGACGAGTTGTCCGTCAATGTCTCCATCGGCGCGTATGCAAATGTCGTTAATTCCAAGCTTCGTCTCGTTGACTCCAAAGGCAATGTGGTGGAGACCAAGGACGTCGATGTGACCACGGCGCGCATGGATGGCGGCGTCGACGTCGTGTTCGAGAACCTCTCATCCAATTCCGATTACACCGCCGAGCTGCGCGACGTCACATACAGCAACGTCACCGTCGAATCCTTCGGCGACGGGCTCGCACTCAAGACCCTGCGAAAGGCGCCCGGGCTTCCGAACCCCGAGAGCACGACGGATCGCAAGGCCCGCCAGTTCTATCTTGAATTGCCAAAATCTCAGATCGTTGACCCGGATGAGGGTATTACCGGCTACACCTGGGAGGTGTACAAGGCCGCCGATGTCGACTTGAAGGGCACTGGTGAGGCGCTGATCAAGGGTGATCCCGTGTGGACGGGCAACCCCGTGGCTGGCACCTCCGCCACCGTCTCCATCGACGAGCTCGCCATCAGGACGGGGGAGACCTACGTCGCCCGTGTGCTCGTCTCCTTTGACGACAATGAGAAGGTCATCACCTACGACACCGCCTTCACGCAGACCTTCTCCATCTCGGGACGCAAGTTCCCCACGATCAGGCTCGAGGATGACAACGTTACGTTCGAGAGGTACCAGGGCAGGCTTTCTATCGACGACGCCGGCGCCATCATGTGGGACACCACGCATCCCATCAAGATCGTTTATCGCGATAGCGTCGGTTACGAGTCGGCCGTCTTGACGTTCGGGCCGGAGGACGCTTCCGAGGGTTCCATCGCAACGGGATCGGTCACCATTCCGCTCGACCTCATCAACCTTCGCAGCAACACCGAATATACGGTGCAGGTCTTCGCCACCTACGACTTGAACGATGACGCCATGGACAATGCGGGCGAGCCGGTCACAGGCTTCATCGGCTCCGCCAAATTCACCACGCCGCTTCCCGACACACTCGCGGTCAACTACGAGAACGACACCACGTCGCAGTCGGCCTTCTCCGTCAAGGTCAATCTCAAGGCCGCCGACTCCGCCCATGACGTCGATCTCGAGATGAGCACGATGTCCAAAATCAAGTTCACGCTGTTCGAGGGCAGCCGGGAGACGGGCACCGAGATCGCGTCGCGCACCATGACCGGCGGAACCTCCGTCGACGATCCGTACAAGAGCGAGTTGAAGGCCGCGCTCTATCAGAGCACGGCGACCATCACGCCGTCGTTCTTCGACCTGTCCGACTCGTCCATCAAGGCGAACACGCAGTACACGCTCGTTGTGGGTCCCGCTGAGGACTACACCTCCAACCCCGATCCGAGCGGCAGCGGCAAAAACGTCGCCAACGACCTGCCCATCGACCAGCAGACCGTCTCATATCCCATCACGACGGCGAACACATGGCCCGAACTGCCCGAGGACCTTACGTCCGCAGTGCAGGTCACGCCCATCACTAACGGTCAGGCGAAAAGCTACGGGCATGACGTCGATGAAAGCCTCGATGCGGGGACGGTCGTGGGGTTCCGCGTCAGCAGCTCGTTCCCCAACGGCAACAAGGTGGCGCGCAAGGTCACCTATTACGCCATCGACACCGTGACGGGCTCCATTTCCAAGCCTGCGCTCACCTATTCGCAGGAAGTCGGGACCAACGGCGAGATTCCCGTGTGGACGGTGTTTTTCGACGAGACGGAGGGCAAGCTCTCGCGTGGGCATCGCTACCGCTTCTCCTACACCATGGACATCAGCATCACCAACGATGGGACCATCATAACCTACCCCGAATGCGCCCAGAAGGACGTCGAGCTCACCTCCAAGCAGCAGAACGCCCCGTATCAGCAGGCCGAGTTCAGCCTCTACCCCTCATCGCGCGGGGATGCCAAGGTGAGCTGGACCTACACGGCCAAGGACCCCGACGGCGTGCTCGACCAGTCGAGGGATGGCTACGAGAGGGCTGAGTTCCGCTACGCGCAGGGGACCGCCTCATCGACGAGTGGGCTGAAGCTTGAAGGCGATTGCACGAAGGATTGGAAGACCGTGCAGGTGCCCTATAAGCCGAACTCGACGTACACCCTCTTCGTCAAGCAGAACCTTTACGACTACAACTTCCAGGGCGACCAGCAGACGACGCAGCTCGTGCGTCAGTATGTCGATCGCATGCGCGATTGGTCCATGGAGGGCGCCAACGCCGCGTTCAGCGGCCTGACCGCCACGGTCGACTCCGGGCACGGTGTCCTCGATGTCAGGCTCACGGCGTCGAGCGGCCTCACGCCCACGGACATGTATGCCATCGCCGGTCTTGAGCTGACGTTCGAGGCAGCCGATGGGGCCACGAAAACCCTGAAGGTCGCCCCGCTCGTGACGCCCGGCGATACCGGTGGCGGCACCGTCGAGGCCGAGGTCAAGCTCAAAGACATCGTCGATTTTCTCGGCAGGGACTTCACCGTCAGCGCCAAGGTGATCTACGACAACGGCTCCTTCGGTCTCACGCCCGAGAAGGTCGACTCCTATACCGGCTTCGCCTTCCAACAACTGGTGTCCGACGCCGGTGCCGCGGGTGATTACGTCAAGGTCCCCACCAACGCGTCGTACAGCTATACGTCATCCACTTCGCTTTCCGGCGGCGGTAACAGTCTCACGGGTTCCATGCCCGTGCTCTCCCATGCCAACGCGTTTACCGGCGACTGGGGCAATGCGGCGGATATCGTGTTCGAGCCCCTTTCTGAAACGGGCGCGACGAGCAAGGCCAAGGTTCGCTCATCCTCTCAGGGTCTGATCCTGCTCGATTCCTCTGGCGCCTCCACCGGGCGCTCGGTGGTGACCAAATGGCTGAGCACCACGTCCGACGCCTCGCCAGCGCCACATCGAGCTTCGACTCCATCCCGCCCATCGTCTCGAAGGGCGTCATCACCCCCGGCGTCGACCGCGCCGAGGTGTCCCTGTCCATGGAGCTCGTGGGCATGGAGGCCAAAGACAGCGCCCTCGAGCTTGTCCTTAGGAAGAAGGTCGGAAACGGCTGGGAGGAAGTCGATACTTACACGTACGGGAACGTGAGCACGAACGGCTCCAGCCCGACGAAGGTCGTCATCCCGAAGGGCATCGAGGATAACGAGGGCCTCGGCCTCGAGGCGGGCGCCACCTACCAGTTCGAGCTGTTCGCCTACGTGCGTAAGTCCAATTCGAACGGTGAGTACAAAAAGACGGCGGTCGTCGATCGTGAGTCGGGAACCCATCTTGCCTATGAGTTCTCCTTGCTCGATAAGGTCGATGTCGACCTGACCTCCGTCCAACTGGTCCCGGATGACAAGACACCATATGCCGTCAAGAACCTCGTGGTGTCCTACAGCCTTAAGCAGGTCCTGGGCTTCGATACCACGGTATCGATCTATGCGGCTGACGAAAACGGTGACCCAACCGGCGGTGCCCTGCTCGTCTCCGTGCCCTCCCGTGTCAACAACTACCAGGATTCGCGCCTGTTCGAGTTCAACCCCGGCAGCGAGAACGCCAAGAAGCTCCCCCTCGGGGCGTCTTACGTCGCCGTCGTCGAGTGCTACACCAAGACCCATGAAAGCGGTGAGGACCCGACGTTGATCGGCAGGTCCGAGCGCTCCTTCACCTTGGATCAGCTCGATGCGCCCATCTTCAGCATCTCGGCACGTCCGAGCATCTCCACGACCGCGGAGGTGCAAGACGCCGGTCAGGAGAGCCCCGATGCGGACGGCGTTGCGGATGCATCCGCCGCGGCGAATCCGGCCGGGACCGAGGTCAAGCATTATGGCCTGACCTTCAAGGTCAGCGTGTTCGACCGCGAGGGATCTCTTGTGGGCGGCACGTACAAGGTGCGGTTCTTCAAGGGGGACGAGCAAATCAAGACCGAGTACGATGACGATGTCTTCAGCATCACGGACCTCAACAAGCAGTTCGACCTCGCGGAGCTCGAGGAGAGCACGGCGTACACGATGAAGATCTACGGCGTCCTCGATCAGATGAACGAGGGCGGGAAGGACGCCATCGACCGAATCGAGCCCGGCGAGGACACGTTGATCGCCACGAGCACGGGCAGGACCACGCCGAGCAGCGGCGTCGATGTCGGCAGCGTTCAGCTCACGCAGAACGCGGAACATCCCGATCAGTTCACGATGAACTTCTACGGATCGGTGAACTTGCCTCTCGTCAAGCGCATCCAGTACACCACGTACAGTTCGACCGAGGTCGTCGAGAGCAAGACCGTCGATTTCACCCCGACGCTCAAGACCCTCAACGGATCCGAGTATTACGTGTTCGATCTCGGAGTCTCGCTCCCGAAGGCCGGATACTATCAGACTCAGGTGACCTACATCGGGGATGACGGATCGACGTTGGCCACCGGCACGTATGTCTACGTGCTCAACGATGACACGACGCAAGAGGGGGCGTAACGCATGAGGGCATTGGTAGCCGATAACAAGGGGCGCGCATCGTTCGCGGCTTTTGCCGCGGTCGCGATCATCGCCATCGCCGGCATGTCCCTGTTCGTCTTCCGTGCGGTCGCGATGGGTTCGCAGGCCTACGAGGTGGAGCAGGGGACTGTGTTCTACGATACGGACGGTGCGTTCGTGCAGACTGCGGCCCCCGGCACGGCCCGCACTTCTTGGGCGGGGGATTGGACCGTCTCATGTGAGGATGGCTCCTCCTATGAGCTCGGAGAACACGGCGTCCTGTACGCCGAGGGCTCCGATGAGGTCGTCGTGTTGGGCGACGTGTGGCGCGTCGCCGAGGACGGCGGCGTCGCCTCGTCGACGGGGTGCACCGTCCTCGATGCGGACACGGGCGGGCTGTACAAGCTTGCCGATCGGCAGTATGTGCTCGCCGCCCGTCAGATCACCTGCGAGGACGCCGGGATCGACACGGCTCCGTACGTCTCCGTCCGCATGGATCGCGCGGGGAATGCGTGGATCGCCAATCACGATATGAACGTGAGGACGGTCCAGCCGCTTGTGCTCAACGCCGGTGCGCTGCACTTCGACATCGCCAACGAACGCCTCCAGACGCTCGGCGATGACGGCTCCGTCGTCACCGATGTCGACCTTTCAAAGATCGGTGGCTCCACGAACGAGTACAGCCCGCTCGACGAGGCGCCAGATGATGCCTCTGATGGCGCTTCCGGTTCCACCTCCGGCGTCGTGGGCGGTTCGGGAGGTTCCGCCTCGGCGTCCGGCGGTGCCGGGGGCTCGAGCTCCAGTTCCTCTATAGCCGGTTCCACCTCGGGCTCAACGAGCGGGTCGACCGGTTCTGGATCTCAGGGGTCGGGCAAGAACCCGAATGCCGGCATCGCTCCGCAGCTCACGTTGACGGGCACGTCGACGGGCGTCACCTCCGTCACCTTCGACTATCGGGTCTACGATCCCAACGGCACGTTCGCCACGGTTTACGCGCTTATATCCAAGGTGAGCGGCGGCGAGCCCGGGCAGCCCGAGAAAGTCCTGCTCAACGCCGGTTCGACCACGAAGACCATCTACGGGCTGTCGCCCAACAGCGTCTATCGCATCACGCTCGGTTACACGCTCTATAAGCAGGACGGCGATGGTGCTACGGAGAAGACCGCCGACTTCATCAACGTCACCACCAAGGCCATGGGCGTCGGCGTGACGGTGCCCTCGCTCTCGTCCAAGTCCATCACCGCGCGCGTGACCACGAGTGCCTCCTATCCCTTGGACTCCGCCGAGCTCGTGCTGTACAGCAGGGGCATGGAGGTCGCTCGCCAGGCGGTCGACACCTCCAAGGCGTCCGCCACGGGAGGGTGGAGCACCACCTTCGCCAATCCCGGGGATGGGTCATTCGAACTCAGGCTCGAGAACGCCGTGTATCGCGGCGAGGCGGTGGAGCTCTCGGCGAGCTGCACGGTGAAGAACAACATCACGCACGTTACGACTTCGTAGTGTGTGCGTTCGCGCATCTGAAGGTTTTTCTCGCCATGATGCACGGATATTCGCTTCGGTATTGATTTGGGCGCCGTTCGGCGGTGCCCGTGTGGGAAGGAACAACCAGGATGGAATCGATCATCTCCGCTAACCTCATGGCCATCGGCCTGCTCCTCGGCCTCGCCTTCTTGGGCGTCGGGCTCGGCCTCGGCATCCTCGGCGCCCGCGTCGCCGAGGCAGTCGGCCGCAATCCCGAGACCAAAAGCGATGTCATCCAGGCCGTCATGGTCGTCGCCGTCGTCATGGCGGTGCTCCTGCTGCTGCTTTTCGCCTTCGCGTTCCTGCTCCTGTTCTTCAACCCGTTCGCCGCGTAAGAGACCCACATGTCTGTCGTCCTGTTACTCATAGACTTCGCGGTCGTCTTCGCGCTGACGCTGTTTTTGCTGCTCGTGATCCGCGGCCTCGCCCAGGCGGTGAAGGCGCGCCTCAAGCGCGGCTTCGCCGATTCGGTCTCCACCTACGACGAGCTCATCGAGGCCAAATCACGTGAACTGCGCGCGCTTGAGGGCGAGCTCGCGCCCCGCGACGAGGGGCTTCCTCCCGTCACGCCCGCCGTTCGCGCGTCTCACGTGCCCGATCAGCTGCCCAACGCGGCATTCGCCAACGGGGCCTTCGCGCAGACCTACCGCCTGGTGCGTTCGGCTTACGCGTTCGACACCGCCGACGCGGTGCGCGATGCCGTCCGTCGCGCGCCGGAGGCCACGCGCGAGCGGGCGGGCCGTTGCGCCACGGCTCGATCCATACGCAGCCTGCTCGATCACGAGACGCTCTTCGATCTGGTCTCGCTGCCGAGCGAACGTCAGCTCGCGGTCCTGAGGGACGCCCTCGACCGCGATGGCGCCAACCTCCTCGAGGATTACGTCCGGGAGCGCGGTTGGAGCGATGCCCTCGCATTCTCCCAGTGGCTGGACGCCGTCTGCCTCATCGAGTCCGACGAGGTCGTGGTGACGGTGGGGGAGGGGTCTTCCTTCGATCCCACTCGCTTCTCTTGCGGCCGTTCCGTGCGCGTCAACATCAGCCCCGATGTCTGCGAGGGCGTCCTCGTACGCGTCGGCGGCACCCTGTACGACTATTCCCTTCGTTCTAAGGACCTATCATGAGCGGATATGTAGAGAACTGCGTCTCCCGGAAGGTGCGCGCCATGCGCTCCGGCGACAACGCCCATGCCCTGGGAGTCGTCCGTTCCGTCTCGGGTAACACGGTCCAGGTCGATGGCCTCGACCGCATCGGCTTTTATGAGCGCGTGACGATCGGGGAGGCTTCCGAGGGGTACGTCGCCGGAATCGACCGCGACGGCATCTCCGTGACCCTGGTACGCGCCGAGGGTCAGATCCGCCCCGGTGACGAGGTCGTGGCCACGGGTAGCGAGTTCATGGCCCAGTTCTCTCCCGACTCGCTCGGGCACATCGTCGACATGTTCGGCCACGACCTCATGACCGGCGAGCGTTTCGACGGCGTGCGTGAGATTCCGGTCGACCGCGACCCGATGCCGCTCATGGATCGGGCCCCGGTGTGCCGTCCGCTGGCCACCGGCATTGCCGGAATCGACCTCATCTATCCCATCGGCCGCGGCCAGCGCCAGCTCATCGTGGGTGCCAAGCGCTCCGGCAAGACCCAGATCGCGCTAGATGCCATCGTGAACCAGCGCGGGCAGGACGTCGTGTGCGTCTACGTCGGCCTTGGCAAGACGAAGCGCGAGCTCAAGGAGATTCATCGCGACCTTGGCCGCCAGGGTGCGCTGCCTTACACCATCATGCTCGCCGCCGGCAATGACGAGCCTCCGGCGATCCTCACGCTCGCCCCGTACGTCGGCGTCTCGATGGCGCAGGAATTCCTCGCGCAGGGCCGCGACGTCCTGGTCGTCATCGACGACCTCAAGCGCCATGCCGAGGCCTATCGCGAAATCGGCCTCATGACGGGCAAGGCGCCGGGTCGCGACGCGTATCCGGCCGACATGTTCTTCGAGCATTCCCGTCTGCTCGAGAAGGGTTGCCAGCACGTGAATGGCGGCTCCATCACGATCTTGCCGCTGTGCGAGTCCACGGGCGAGGACATCACGGACTACATCACCACGAACATCGTCTCCATCACCGACGGTCAGATCGTGCTTTCCCGCAAGGCGTTCGAGAAGGGTCAGAAGCCTGCCATCAACTACGGCCTGTCCGTATCCCGCCTGGGCGGCGCGGTGCAGGATCCCGCCATCAAGAAGATCGGCGCCTCCGTCCGTCGCGAGTTGCTCTCGTATCTCGAGACGCGCGAGGTGTTCGAGCTCGCGAACATCGATGAGATGGGCGAGGCCATGAGGTCCAAGATGGAGCGAGGCTCCGCGCTCATGGATGCCCTCAACCAGTACCGCTTCGAGCCGCGCACCATGCGCAAGATCATCGATACGTTCGAGCCGCTCGTCGGAGGGGGCTCGCGTGAATCTTAGGCCGATCGTCAAGCTCATGAATTTCCACGCGCTTCTGCGCGTGGACTCGGCCAAGCGCCGCGCAGAGCGCCATCTCGCGCTCGAGCGCGAGATGGCGGCCATGCTCGACCTCGTCATGAACAACCGCAACTTCCTGCTCGACAAGCACCTTTTCCGGCCCGACCCGGATAAGCCGGCCGTCCGCGTCTACGTGGGCAGCGACTTCGGCTTCTGCGGCGCCTTCAACCATCGCATCGAACAGGCGATGCGCGAGGATGTAGGCAGCTTCAAGATCGTCGTCGGCCGCAAGCTCTCGCTCACCGGCGTGGACAACGTCATCTTCCATTGCGAACAGCAGGCGTATGAGGACGAGCTCGATGAGATCCACGATATGCTCGTCGAGGCCATCGCGCACGGCGATTGCTCCGCGGTCGATCTGGTGTACAACCGCTATGCCAACGCCTCCACGATCGAACTCGTGCAGCGGAACATCTTCCCGCTCGACCATGCCGAGCACGAGGGCGATCGCTTCGATGCGGCTCGATTCTCCGACGATTACGTGGTCGAGGGCGACATCAACCGCATCCTGATCGACCTCGTGGTGAGCTATCTCGATTACGAGTTGCGCATCGC
>CAUCLI010000016.1 GCA_958443615.1 uncultured Collinsella sp. | reverse complement strand
CACAACTCGACAAAACTTCCGAGATTCGCGAAGTTTTGTCGAGTTGTGCTACCAATTAGCGGCGCGCAACGGGCTCGGCAACGCCTTCATGTACGCACTCGCCGTACGGCCGCAGCTCATCATTCGGAAGCACAGGGGCTCTTGAGTATGAACGTCAGCCCGTCATAACGGCGTCCGCGCACCTCACGCTGGCCGGGCTTGCGACGGCACTCGGCAAACCCAAGCCTGCGAGCCAAACCGATCATGCGCTCGTTGCCGGACCACGTTTGACAGTAAAGCTCCGACGCCCCCTCCTCAAACAGATACTCCGTGAACAACCGAAGGGCGCGAAGCGCATACCCGTGACCACGCGCCGACATGCTGTTGATGTCGATGCCCAAGGCGAGATGCGGGCCGTCTTTCGCGATGGAGAAATCATCATCGATGCGATAGGTCGAAACGCCGCCGATGTGAAGCGCCGGGGGCAGCCCCTCTTCGCCAGAATAAAAACGTCTTGTGCGCCCGTGCCCCTCACCGCGAAGCGGGGCGCCCCCTCCATCGAGCGGGTCCTCTCCCCCATCTAACACGCAGACCTCGAAGCGCCGGCGAGGAGCGTCATCCCGAAGTAGTGCCACCTCACGAGCATGCCCCCGCATCCAGGCGACGTCGTCCGCGAGTGCGGCGGCGCGCTGCGCGTCGGTCTGGCCCACGTGCTCCCACAGCGCATCCCAGAGCTTCCACTCCGTCTCGACCGTCTCCCAGTGCACGTAATCCTCGATGTCCGCCTGTATGAAATCGCGAAGGATCACGATGTCGTCGCTCAGCGCAAGCATGTCGGCACCTCCATCCCGACCCATGCCATTCGCTCACCGTTTCGCATTCCAGTATCGAATTTACAGCGCCGTACGGTTGAGGCAGCGCAGATCAGGGTATCCATTGTCATTATCGCGAGAGGGGGCATATGGACATACCGGTCGTTCTTTCCCACCGCACGGCGTGGCTCTTCTACCATGCGCCACTTCGCGACAAGGTCCTCGCCGGAGATACCGACTACGGCATTTCCGAACCCGGCATCCCCGCACGCGAGGTCGGACAGCGTATCAGGCGGTTTCTCGCTGACTGTGGCGTCCCCGGGCAGGAGCTCGAGGCACTCGATATCCTCGTGTCTTTCAAATTCGCGCGCACGAATGCACACACGACGATCTTCAACTCCCATGTACTCGGCGCGCTTCTAACCACCAACGACGTCCATGAACTCGTACCAGGACTCTGCGTAGTTTGCGAGGCCCTCTGCTTCATCCAGGCAGGCGGCTGGATGAGTGCGTTTGATCGTGTCGAATTCGGCTATGAGCTCTGCGGTCGCTACGAGCTCTCCCTCGATGGAGGCGCGTACCGAACGCGCCCGGCGCTTTTGACGCGCAGCGAAACGC
This sequence comes from uncultured Collinsella sp., assembly GCA_958443615.1. GTDB lineage: Bacteria > Actinomycetota > Coriobacteriia > Coriobacteriales > Coriobacteriaceae > Collinsella. The sequence goes on along the minus strand of CAUCLI010000016.1, from coordinate 32,514 downwards.
TCTCATTCATCGAAGCCCATGTTGGCTTGAGAGGTGCCAAAAGCGCCAAGACCGCGCTTGCGCGCGTGAGGGACAACTCGAGGTCGCCCATGGAGACTGCAACCGCCTTGATGATCGCCCTCCCCCAAAGGCTCGGAGGACTCGGGTACCGCGGCATTGAGCTCAACTGCCGGCTCGACGTACCGGTCCATGCCCGCCCTTTGACAAGATCGGCTGAGCTTGAAGTCGACATTCTCGCCCCCAACATGAAGGTGGGTGTCGAGTACGACGGTGAAGACCATGCCGAGGCACCTCAGCGCGCCCGCGATGCCGAGCGATTGGCAACCCTGGCGGCCATGGGCATCCGCATGCACGTGATCACCAAAGGGCAGTTTTCCGATCAACTCTCGCTTCATCGCGCGTTGAACGGGGTGGCTCGAGATCTTAGGGTTCGCCTCGAGCCCAGCGCCGCGTTCCAGCGCGCGCAAAACGATTTGCGGCAACAGCTCATTCGCACTTGGAAGAGCACCTGATCATTGATGCGCTATGACATGCAAGCGCGCGGGAAGCATCGGTTGAGGACTGTCGCGCGCAAACGGTAGCACAACTCGACAAAACTTCCGAGATTCGCGAAGTTTTGTCGAGTTGTGCTACCAAAGTTGAACGGCAGGGGGCTTATGGGGCCGCTCGAGATTGCGACATCGAAGCAAAGGCGCTAGTTCGGACCGGGAAGGCAACTTCGGACCGGATGCGCTTCTTAGACGAGCTGAAAGCGCCCCGCGAAAAACAAAGCCGCCCGCCAGCACTTGGCTGACGGGCGGAAAACCTCACAAGTACGGACCGCGGGCGCCGTCGGCGACAACGACCCTCGCTGCGCGGCCGCTCCTCGGCGGCCATTCCTCGACGGTCGCTCCTCGACGGCTGCCGCGAGCGATTACTCCTCGACGGCCAGCACGCGGCCGGTCATCTCGGCGCTGGGCTCGAGACCGGCCATGGCGAGCATGGTCGGGGCGATATCGGACAGACGGCCGTCCTCGATACCGGTGAGCTTGGCGGCGTCGCTCACGATGATGAACGGCACGCGGTTGGTGGTGTGCGCGGTGAAGGGCTTCTTCTCGCCATCGACCTCGTCGAACATGTGATCGGCGTTGCCGTGGTCGGCGGTGATCAGCGCAAAGCCGCCCTTGGCCTGAATGGCCGGGATGACCTGTGCGAGCGCCTCGTCGACGGCCTCGACGGCCTTGACCGCGGCCTCGAACACGCCGGTGTGGCCGACCATGTCGCAGTTGGCGAAGTTCACGATGTAGAAATCGGCGCGATCCTCGTTGATGGCCTCGACGAGCTTCTCGGTGACCTCAGGCGCGCTCATCTCGGGCTTGAGGTCGTAGGTGGCAACCTTCGGGCTGGCGACGAGGACGCGCTCCTCGCCGGCCTTGGGCTCCTCGATGCCGCCGTTCATGAAGAACGTCACGTGAGCGTATTTCTCGGTCTCGGCGGTGTGCAGCTGCTTGAGCCCATTGGCGGCGATGACATCGGCCAGGACGTTCTCGGGGAAGGTCTTGGGGAACGCGACCTCGACATCGAAGGACGGGTCGTACTCGGTCATCGTCACGAAGTGGGACAGCTCGATCTTCTCGCGCTCGAAGCCGTCGAAGTCGGCGTCGGTGAAGGCACGGGTCATCTGACGGGCGCGATCGGGGCGGAAGTTGAAGAAGATGACGGCGTCACCGGCGTGGATGCCCTCGTTGTGGCAGGCGAACGGGTCGACGAACTCGTCACCGCGCGGGTCCTTCTCGTAGAAGGCCTTGATGCCGGCGACGGGATCGGCCTCGGCATCGGAAGGCTGAACCAGCACGTCGTAGGCGCTCTGGATGCGCTCCCAACGGTTATCGCGGTCCATAGCCCAATAGCGGCCGGAAACGGTGGCGATGCGGGCATCGCACCCGGTCTTCTCGGAGACCTCGGCCAGAAAGGCGGCGAGCTCGGAAACGTAGCCGGCGCCGGACTGCGGGTCGACGTCGCGGCCGTCCATGAAGCAATGGACGCGCACGGTCTTCACGCCGCGCTCGGCAGCCATGGCCACGAGGGCCTCGCAGTGGCTCTGCATGGAGTGAACGCCACCGGGGCTCATGAGGCCCATGAGGTGCAGGGTCTTGCCGGCGACGGCGCAATCGTCCATGGCCTTGACGAAGACCTCGTTCTCCTTGAGGGAGCCGTCCTTGATGGCGTTGTTGATGCGCGAGAGCTCCTGGAAGATGATGCGGCCGGCGCCGATGTTGAGATGGCCGACCTCGGAGTTGCCCATCTGGCCGTCGGGCAGGCCGACGTCCTCGCCGGAAGCGCCGAGGGTGGTGTGCGGATAGTTCGCATACAGGCTGTCGATGAAGGGCGTGTTGGCCGCGCTGACGGCGTTGTCGGAGCCCTCGGGCGCCAGGCCGAAGCCGTCCATGATGACGAGCAGTGCAGGAAGGTGGCGGTTAGCCATGGTGAATTCTCCCTTAGTAAAAAGAATGGGCCGCAGCGCGTGAGCGCCGCGGCCCGATTGCAAGACGGGTGTTACTCCGCGGCCTTCACGACCATCTCGGAGAAGTCCGAGGCCTTGAGGGACGCGCCGCCCACGAGGGCGCCGTCCACGTCGGGCTTGGCCACGAGCTCGGCGATGTTGCCGGGCTTGGCGGAGCCGCCGTAGAGCACGCGGATGCCGTCGGCCATCTCGGCGCCGAAGAGCTCGACGAGCGCCTCGCGCACGGCGTGGCAGACCTCCTGGGCGTCATCGGCGGTGGCGGTCATGCCAGTGCCAATGGCCCAGATGGGCTCGTAAGCGACGACGAGCTGGTCGGCGGAAGCGAGCTCGAGACCCTCGAGACCGGCCTTCACCTGGGCGACGACGTGCTCGACGTAGGTGCCGGCCTCGCGAACCTCAAGAGGCTCACCGCAGCAGAAGACGGGGACGATGCCGCCGGCGACGAGCGCCTTGGCCTTCTTGTTCTGGTCCTCGTCGGACTCGTGGAAGTAATCGCGACGCTCAGAGTGGCCGATGATGCAGTAGGTGCAGCCGGCGGACTTGAGCATCGGGACGGAGGTCTCGCCGGTGTAGGCGCCGGCAGGCTCCCAGTAGCAGTTCTGGGCGCCCAGGGCGATGGCGGAACCCTCGAGCTTGTGAGCGACGCAGCACAGGTCGATGGTGGGCGGACACACGAGGACCTCGACGCCGGCGGGAACCTCGGGCAGGGCCTCGACGAGCTCGGCGGCCAGGGCCTTGGCGGCCTCGCGGTCGTTGTTCATCTTCCAGTTGCCCGCGATAAGGGTAGTGCGATTATTCGGCATCGTTCAGAGCCTCCACTCCAGGAAGGGCCTTACCCTCGACGAGCTCCATGGAAGCGCCACCGCCGGTGGAGATCCAGCTCATCTTGTCGGCCAGGTTGAACTTGTTGACGGCCGCGACGGAGTCGCCACCGCCGATGATGGACGTGCAGTCGGCCTCGGCGACGGCCTCGGCGATCGCCTGGGTGCCGTGAGCGAAGTTATCGAACTCGAAGACGCCCATGGGGCCGTTCCAGAACACGGTCTTGGCGCCCTTGATGGCCTCGGCGTAGAGCTCCTCGGTCTTGGGGCCGATGTCCATGCCCTCGCGGTCATCGGGGATCGCGTCAGAGGCGACGACCTCGGGCACGGCGTCCTCGCCGAAGTGGTCGGCGACGCGGTTGTCGATGGGGAGCAGGATCTTGACGCCCTTCTCCTCGGCCTTCTTCAGCATCTCGCCGGCGCGCTCGACCCAGTCCTCCTCCTTGAGAGAGTTGCCCACGCTCATGCCCTGGGCGAGGAAGAAGGTGTAGGCCATGCCGCCACCGATGATCAGGGTGTCGGCGGAGTCGATGAGGTGATCGAGGACGCCGATCTTGGAGGAAACCTTGGAACCGCCGACGATGGCGACGAGCGGGCGCTCAGGGTTGGCGAAGATGCCGGTGAGGGTGTCGACCTCCTTCTCAAGCAGGAAGCCGGCGACCGCGGGCAGGTACTCGGCGGGGCCCACGACAGAGCCCTGAGAGCGGTGGGCGGTGCCGAAGGCGTCGAGGACGAAGACGTCGCCGTAGGAGGCAAGCGTCTTGGCGATCTCGGGGTCGTTCTTCTTCTCGCGCTTGTCGAAGCGGACGTTCTCGAGAACGAGGATCTTGCCGGGCTCGAGAGCCTCGACGGCGGCGGCGGCCTTCTCACCGTAGGTGTCGGCGACGAAGGTCACGTCGAGGCCGGAGAGCTCGGCGAGCTTGGCGGCGACGGGCTCGAGGGAGAACTCGGGCTGGAAACCGGTGCCGTCCGGACGGCCAAGGTGGCTCATGAGGATGACGCGGGCGTTGTGGTCCACCAGGTACTTGATGGTGGGCAGCGCGGCGTTGATGCGGGTGGTGTCGCCGACGACGCCATCCTTGATCGGCACGTTGAAGTCGACGCGGACGAGGACGCGCTTGCCGTCGACGTCGATATCGCGGACGGTCTTCTTGGTGAAAGCCATGTCCATTCCTTTCCATAAGACGAGCGGCGGGCGTTTTGACCACCGCAGGTAAAAAGGGCGCGACCCCGGGCATACGCCATGAGGCCGCGCCCTCCTATAGACGCTTGGTCTAGCTGCGAGAGATGCCGCTCAACTTAGGCGACGAACTTCTCGAAGTACTTGATGGTGCGGACCATCTGGGAGGTGTAGGAGTTCTCGTTGTCGTACCAAGAAACGACCTGCACCAGGGTCTGGCCATTGCCCAGCGGGTTGCACATGGTCTGGGTGGCGTCGAAGATGGAGCCGTGGGTCTCGCCGATGATGTCGGTGGAGACGATGTCGTCCTCGTTGTAGGCGAAGGTCTCGGAGATGGTCTCGGCGTAAGCCTTCATAGCGGCGTTGACCTCGTCGACGGTGACCTCCTTGTCGACAACGGCGTAGAGGTTGGTGAGGGAGCCGGTCGGCGTGGGGACGCGCTGGGCGGCACCGATGAGCTTGCCGTTGAGCTCGGGGAGAACCAGGCCGATGGCCTTGGCGGCACCGGTGCTGTTGGGGACGATGTTGACGGCGCAGGCGCGGCCGCGACGCTTGTTGCCCTTGCGCTGCGGGCCGTCGAGCGGCATCTGGTCGCCGGTCCAGGCGTGGATGGTGGTCATGATGCCGGACACGATGGGGGCGAAGTCGTTCAGACCCTTGGCCATCGGGGCGAGGCAGTTGGTGGTGCAGGAGGCGGCGGAGATGATGTTGTCCTCAGCCGTGAGATCCTCGTGGTTCACGTTGTAGACGATGGTCGGGAGGTCATTGCCCGCGGGAGCGGAGATGACGACCTTCTTGGCGCCGGCGTTGATGTGAGCCTGGGCCTTGGCCTTGGAGGTGTAGAAACCGGTGCACTCGAGCACGACGTCGACGTCGAGGTCGCCCCAAGGCAGGTTGTTAGCGTCGGCCTCGGCGTAGATCTTGATCTCCTTGCCGTCGACGATGATGGAGTCCTCGGTGGCCTCAACCTTGTGATCGCGGGAGTAGTTGCCCTGCGTGGAGTCGTACTTCAGCAGGTACGCGAGCATGTCGGGAGAGGTGAGGTCGTTGATGGCGACGATCTCGGAGCCCTCGTGACCGAACATCTGACGGAAGGCCAGACGACCGATGCGACCGAAGCCGTTGATAGCAACCTTAACTGCCATGTATGTCTCCTTTCATTGGACCTCCCGCGGGCTGGCTGCCCGCCGTTGAAGTCCGAAAACTAACCACTCACCAAATATACCTTTTTTCCGCTTGCTCAATCGCGTGATTGGCAACTTTCGGAAGAAAGTCCCTGTTTGAAACGTTTCATCACCATCTACCAACCCCCGTTGAGGGGGCGCCGCTCAACTTGAGACGCTTCAATTCCCACTTCAGGACGTGCGCGCCTCCTCGGCGATCCTCTCGAGGCGCAGCAGCCGATGATACAGCGCCGACTTCGAGAGCGGAGGGTCGGCCATCTCCCCCAAGTCGCGCAGGGACAGGTCGGGGTGATCCTCCCTGAGACGGCAAAACGTCTCAAGGCCCTCGGGGAGGCCCGGGCGCAGACCGAGCGCCTCAAGCTCCTCGATGAGCTCCAGCTGCCGCTGCGCCGCCCCCGCGCTGCGCGTCTGGTTGGCGAGCTCGGCGTTGACGCGGCGATTCACCTGGTTCTTCACGTGCTTGACCGCGCGCGCCTCCTCGATCTCGGAGACCGCCCGCACGGCGCCCAGCTTCATCAGCAGACGTCGGATGTCCTCGGCGCTCTTGACGTAGACCGCATAGGCACCGCGACGCGGATTGACGCGCGCCTGCACCCCCATGCCGCAGATGAGCTCGGCGAGGTCATGGGCGAACTGCTCGCCCTGCACCGCGATCTCGAGATGGAAGTCGCCGCGCGGGTCCGCGACGAAGCCACCCGCGATGAGGCTCCCCCGCACGAAGGCTCGGCGGCAGCACGCGCGATTCGCGACATGGCGGGGCACGCCGGCGACGAGGCCCCCCGAGCGGTCGAGTATGCCCAGCAGGACGAGCGCCTTCTCGAGATCGGGCTGGTCGGGCAGGACGATAAGGTAGTTCCGCACGCGGTGCAACACGGACCGCCTCACCGTGAGGTCGGTCTTGAGCTTCAAGATCTTGTGCGTGAGTTCGATCATGGTGCGGGCGACGGCGCCGGTCTCCGTCGCGACCTGCAGCTGATAGCCCCCCTGGCCGCTGATCGAGAGCGTCCCGCACACGCGAACGAGCGCGGCGAGCGTCGAGACGTCGCAATACGCGCACTCGGGCGCGCACCTCGCGAGCTCATCGCGAACCTCTGCCGTGAACGACAACTACCTCACCACCTCGGCCAGCGCCCGGGCAAGGCGACCGGCATCGTGAACCGCGGGGGACTCCCCGCCCGTGAAATCCCTGATGACAACCGAACCCGCGAGCGCCCGGATGCGCTCGATATCTTCCTCCGACGCGCGTATCGGCCCGAAGGGCGCCCCCTTGACCGCCGCTATCGTCGAGGCGGGCACGACATCGCCGGGGGCGGTGCCGGCGTCGGCCGCGCGGGCGGCCTCGGCGACCGCTCGCTCCCAAGCCCGTTTCTCGTAGGGAAAGACGAACTCGGGGGACTCGGCGCGGTGGACCAAGACGGCATCGAGCGCGCCACGCAACCCGCATGCGGCGAGGACCTCGACATGGTCCGCCACGCTCATGCCGGACGTCTCCCCCAGCGAGTCGATCTTGGGGCAGATGAAGACCCGCCTGGCGGCGGTGGAGACAAGGGCGTCGCGGATGCCAGGAACCAGCACGTTGGGAACGATGGAGGTGAACAGCGAGCCCGGGCCGAGGACCACGAGATCGGCTCCCATGATGGCGTCGACGGCATCGCGATCCGCCTCGGCATCCGCGGGATCGAGCCAAACCTCCTCAAACGACCTCATGCCGTAGGAGATGTTCGCCTGACCGTGCACGACAAGCCCCTCGCGGGTCCTTCCGGAAAGGCTCACGAGGTCGAGCGTCGACGGATGCACGTGGCCGATGCAGCCCAGCAGCCGCTCGCAGGTGCGGATGGCGGCCGTGAACGACCCCTCCTCCTTCGAGAGCGCGACCAGGAGTAGATTGCCGAGGGCGTGGTCATCGATGTAGGAGAAGCGGTGCGCGAACGCCCGGGCGAGCGGGGACGCGGGGTCGGCGGCGAGGGCGGACAGGCACTTGCGCACGTCACCGGGCGGAACCATGTGCTCGCGCTCGCGCAGGAGCCCGGTCGAGCCCCCGTCATCGGCCATGGCGACAACGGAGTCGATCTGGGCGCCCATGAGCCGTAGGGCGGCGATGATGCGCGGTTGCCCGGTGCCGCCCCCGATGGAGACCGCCTTGAGGCGCTGCGACGACATCCCTAGCCCCTGACGTTCGCCTTGGCGAGGTCTCGGTGCGAGATGCTCACATGGTACTGATGGCGCTCGAGGTATCGGCCGGTCGCCTCGGCGATCGCGACGCTGCGGTGCTGGCCACCGGTGCACCCCACCGCGATGGACAGCCTCGGCTTGCCCTCGGCGATATAGCCGGGCATGACGGCATCGAGCAGGCGGAACCACGCATCGAGGAACTCGCCCGTCTTCGGATGGTCGAGCACGAAGGACGAGACCTTCTCATCGAGACCGGTGAGCGTCCGCATCTCCGGATCGTAGAAGGGGTTCGGCAGGAAGCGGACGTCGATCATGAGATCGGCCTCGACGGGCATGCCGTGCTTGAAGCCGAAGGAGAAGACATGGACGTCCATGAGCTGCTCGTCGGTCAGCTCGGAAAATGCGCTGCGCAGGCGCTTTCGAAGCGTCGCCGTGCGCATGCGGCTCGTATCGATGACCATGTCGGCGCGCTCGCGGATACTCGCGAGCGCCATGCGCTCGCGCTGGATGGAATCGGCCATGGTGTCGCCGCGCTTGGCGAGCGGGTGCCTGCGGCGGTTCTCGCTGTAGCGGCGGATGAGAACCTCGTCGGAGGCCTCCAAAAAGAGCACCTTGCAGGTCATCTCGTGATCGCGCAGGTTCTCGATGGTGTCGAGCAGCTCATCGAACAGCCCCTGGCTGCGCAGGTCGCTCGTGACGCACAGATGGCGCCCCACCCCCGTGTTGATGCCGATGAGCTCGGCGAGCTGCAAGATGAGGCTCGGCGGGAGGTTGTCGATGCAGAAGTACCCCATGTCCTCGAACACGTGCATGGCCTGGGTGCGACCCGAGCCGGACATGCCGGTGATGATGACGATGTCGGGAACGCGGTCGGCGAGTTCGGCGGACGTGATCTCGGAGCGCTCGGGCATTGGGGGCCTTTCGTTTAGGGCGTGACGTTGGTACGAGTATATCCCCTCGCGCGGGGAGCGAACGAAAACACCGCGCCCCGGCGGAGGCCCGGGCGCGGTGAAATCATGTCTTGCGTGAAATGACAGCCTAGACGTGGCTCACTATGAGGGTCATGCAACCTTCGAACGAGAGCTCATCGCACGTCGCGGTCGCGATGAAGTGGTCTCCCGCCTTGAGGGCGCAACCGTTGACCGAACCCTCGCCGGCCATCACCGTCGCGCACAGGAACGGGATGCCGGAGCTCGCCACGGGGTACGTGAGCGCACCGTCGAGATACACGCGGTCGACGGAGTAGGCGGGGCAGCTCACCAGATGCGTGACGCCATCCACCTCGGGGGCCGTGACCTCGCCCGTCTCCGGGGCCTTCGCCTCATAATCGACGACGTCGAGGGACTTGTCGATGTGCAGCTCGCGCAGGGACCCGTCGTCCTGACGGCGGTCGTAATCGTAGAGGCGATAGGTGACGTCACTGGACTGCTGCGTCTCGAGAATCACGGTACCGCGCTTGATGGCGTGCACCGTGCCGGCGTCGATCTGGAAGAAATCCCCGGGATGGATGGGGATCTCGTTCAGAACCTCGTCCCAGCGTCCCTCCTCGATGGCGGCGGCGAGTTCCTCGCGAGAGGCTGCGCGCTGACCGACGATGATCGTGGCATCGTCATCGCAGTCGATGACGTACCAGCATTCGGTCTTGCCGAGAGAGCCGTTCTCGTGCTCGGCGGCATACGCGTCTCCAGGGTGCACCTGGACGGACAGGTCGTCCGTGGCATCCAAGATCTTGACCAGCAACGGGAAGCGATCGCCGTCGATGCCGCCGAACAGCTCGGGATGCTCCGCCCAAACCTCGGAGAGGAACTTGCCCGCCAGCGGACCGCGGGCGATTTTGCAATCACCGTTGGGATGGGCGGAAATGCCCCAGCACTCCCCCACCGGACCGTCCGGGATCTCATAACCGTACATCTCCTCGAGCTTTCGGCCGCCCCAGATCTTGCCGTGGAACACCGGCTCCATGAACAGCAGGTCAGTTGAAATATCCATGCGTACCCTCCTTGCCTTCGCGCGAGATCCCCTCGCGTCTTAATCCCACCCATGATACCGCCCTCGGAGCTGGAACATCCCCCTGTTTCCAATCAACGAAGCGCATCTCCCAAAATCGGATCATCGACGATGGGCGGGAATATGGGGCGGGGCTGAAAAACGACGGGCGCCCCAGTCGCAAGGGCGCCCGTCGTCAGGCGTTCAGATTGGGAGAAGACCTCGCCTATGCGTCGATGGCCGCCTTGAACCAAGAGGTCAAACTCGTGGGATGCGTGATGGCGGTACCCACGACGACCGCCCAGGCACCCGCGTCGATCGCGGCGCGGCCCTCCGCCGGGGTATGGACATGACCCTCGCAGATGATGGGCAAATCGGGGAACTCGGCGGTCGCCTGGCGCAGAAGCGGCAGATCCGGGCCCTCGTCGAGCGTGGTCTCGATGGCGGGCTTGTTGTGAGAGAGCGTGGTGGAGACCAAGTCGAAACCGAGCTCCACCGCGCGGCAGATATCCTCGATGGTCATGCAGTCCGCCATGAGCAGGACGCCCTCCTCCTGCAGCGGACGCACCGTCTCCTCGAGCGTCTTGCCGTCCGGGCGGGGTCGGTCGGTCGCATCGATGGCGACGATATCCGCCCCGGCGGCAACGCAAGCGCGCGCGTGGCGCAACGTGGGCGTGATGTAGACGCCCTCATGGCCGTCCTTCCACAATCCGATGACCGGGATCTCGACACGGCCCTTGATGGCGGCGATGTCGGACAGTCCCTGGCAGCGGATCGCCGCCGCGCCACCCAGCTCGCACGCGCGGGACATGCTCGCCATGATCTCCGGGGTGCGCAGGGGCTCGCCGGGGTAGGCCTGGACGCTCACGATGAGCTTGCCCTTGAGCGATTCGATGATGGGATGCATGCATTCCCCTTTCAAATTAAAGGTCCAGGCGCCAAAGCGGCCCGACCGCACCTGTGCGATCGGGCCGGGGCGCCTACATTACAGAGATGCCAAGAGATGTTCGGCGGCGCCGATGAGCGGTGCGTCGCCCTCGAGCTCGCCGATGAGAATCGGAGTCGAGAGCAGCGGGTCGAGCGCCTGGCTCGCATAACCCTCCGCAACACTCGTCTTCCACGTCTCACTGCGCCAGTCGGGACCCTGGTGGATCACGCCGCCAGACAAGACGATGACCTCGGGATCGAGGATGTTGGCAAGGGAACCCAGACTCGCGCCGAGCGCGAAGCCGGCATCATGGATGACGGAGACGGCGCGTTCGTCACCGGCGCGGCACAGATCGTTCACGTCGCGGCCGACGGTGGGGCGGGACTCGTCCACACGGCCGTAACGCTCCTCGAACATGCGGCCGATGGAGGTGCCGGAGGCGACGGACTCCAGATGCCCCGAGCGCCCGCAGGCGCAGGGGATGCCCTGGGCGGCCGTGGACTCGATGTGGCCCATATGGCCCGCGGCGCCGTGAAAGCCGCGCATGACGCGGCCATCCTCGACATACGCGCCGCCGATGCCGGTGCCGATGCCGAGGCAGAGCACAGAATACCGATCGCGCCCGACACCCCAGTGGGCCTCGCCGAGACCATGGGCTTGAACGTCGCCGACGACGGCGACAGGCATGCCGAGCGCCTCGCGCAGACGCGGCCCGAGCTCGATGCCGCTCCAGCCGGGCATGATCTCATTGGCATAGGCGATGGAGCCGGTCTTAGGATCGACGACGCCCGCCGCGGCCACACCGACGCCGAGGACCTCGCGGTCGGGATCGCTCGCGAGGGCATCGCGGATGGCGCCCTCGATGCGGGAATAGACGACCTCGCCGCCTTCCGAGGCGTTCGTCGGGATCTCGGCCTCATACACCGGATGCGGGCGGGAGCCGTCCGCCGGATACTCCATGATGGCGCTTGCGATCTTGGTTCCGCCGATATCGACGGAGCAAACGTAACGCGTATCAGCCATGATTACCTCCGACTAGAGCAGACCGCACTCGGTGAGCACGCCGCGGATGGCCTCGACGTTGGCACCCGACAGGGGCTTGACGGGACGGAGCATCTGGTTGGACTCGAAGACGCCCATGAGCATGAGGGCGGTCTTGAAGGCGCCGACGCCGGCGCCGTAGCCCTGGACGCCGTCGGTGCAATCGAAGATGTGGGAGAGCTCGTTGAGCTTGTCCTGCTCCAGCTTGACCGTCGCCCAATCGCCGGCCTCCGCGGCCTTCCACATGCGGACGTAACCCTCGGGGTCGACGTTGCCCAGGCCGGGGACGGAACCGTCCGCGCCGGAGAGGTACGCGCCGTCGACGACGATCTCATGACCGGTCAGCAGGCTCATCGGGTGGCCGAGCTTCTCGTTCTCCTGGCAGAGGTAACGGAAGGAAATGTCGTCACCGGAGGAGTCCTTCACGCCCGCGAGCACGCCCTCGGCGCCGAGCTTGGCCAAAAGCTTCCAGGGAAGCTTGGTGTGGACGCACACGGGGATGTCGTAGGCGAAGATTGGGAGGTCGAGCTCCTCATGCAGGATGCGGAAGTGCTCCTCGACCTCGGCGAGGCCGCCGAGGGCGTAGAAGGGGCACGTGGCGACCAGGACGTCGGCGCCGAGCTCCTGGGCGCGGCGGCCATGCTCGAGCACGCGCTCGGTCTCGGTGTCGATGATGCCGACGAACACGGGCACGCGATGGTCGACGATGCGGACCGCCTCGCGAACGACCTCATCGCGACGCTCGTCGGTGGAGAAGACGACCTCGCCGGAGGAGCCGAGGAAGAACAGGCCGTCGACACCCGCGTCGATCATGCGGTTGATATTGCGCTCGAAAGAGGCGACATCGAGCTTGCGGTCCTCGGTATCGGGGACGACGACCGGCGGGATGACGCCGCGGTAGATCTTGTTGGCCATGAGGAAGTCTCCTTATACTCTCCTCCCGGGCAACGCCCGGGCACGGCAGACGAACGAAAAGGGCGCCCCGCCGCGCGTGCGGCGCGGCGCCCGCGATCCGCGATGCAACGGCCCGGAAAGATCGCTACCGGTACCATGGCATCCGGAATCCAGCCGCTATTTACCCAGATTGGGGTGGAGCAGCGAGGGCGCCGCCCCGAGCAGCATCTTAGTGTAGGGATCCTGCGGGTGCTCGAAGACCTGCTTGGCGGGGCCCTCCTCCATAATCTGACCGTGGTTCATGACCACGATCTTGTCGGAGATGTAACGGACCGTCTGGATGTCGTGGGAGATGAACATCATGGACAGGCCGAGGTCCTTCTTGAGGTCGGTGAGCAGGTTCAGGATCTGCGCGCGCACGGAAACGTCGAGGGCCGAGGTCGGCTCGTCGGCGATGATCGCGTCCGGCTTGAGGGACATGGCGCGTGCGATGGCGACGCGCTGGCGCTGACCGCCGGAAAGCTGACCGGGCATGGCGCGCAGGGCGCTCTTCGGCAAGCCGACGAGCTCCACGAGCTCCTTGATGCGCCTCTCCTGCTCGGCGGAGCTGCCGACCTTATGGACCAGCAGCGGATCGAGCAGCTGATCGTGCACGATCATTCGGGGATTGAGCGCCGTGGCGGGGTCCTGGAACACGACCGAGACGACACGGCCCATCTTCTTGCGAAGGTCGGATGTGCGCTTGGTGACGTCCTCGCCCTTGAAATAGACCTTGCCCGAGGTCGGCGACTGGAGGCCGCACATGACGTTGGCGGTGGTGGACTTGCCGCAGCCGGACTCGCCGACGATGCCGATGGACTCGCCGGGCATGAGCTTGATGGTCACATGGTTGACGGCGTGCACCAGATTGGGGTGCAGCAGCGAGCCGGTACGCGTCTTGAACGTGACGGAAATATCGTCGAGGAAGATGATCGGCTCCTTCTGGGCGTCGCTCATCTACATCACCTCCTGCTCGGTAGCGGCCACGCGCTCGAGGTACGGCGTGAGACCGTTCTCCTTGAGGTAGGCGTCAGGCAGCTCGGAGAAGCGGTGGTTCTTCCCGGGGAGCTCCTTGATAACGGGATGGACATCGAGGCCCAGCGTGGGGTGGCTCGAACGCGGAGCGAAGCGGTCGCCACGCGGGAAATCCTGCGGCGACGGCACGGAGCCGGGCACCTGGTGCAGGCGCGAGCCGTCCTTGGCGCCCTCCTCGATCGAGAGCACGGAGCCGAGAAGGCCGCGGGTGTACTCGTGGATCGGGTTGGTGAGCAGCTCGGTGGTGGGAGCCTGCTCGATGACCTGGCCGGCGTACATGACCGTGATCTCGCTCGCGACCTCGGCGACGAGCGCCAGGTCATGGGACACGAAGATCATGGCGAAGCCGAGCTTGGCCTGAAGGTCGTTCAGAAGCTTGATGACCTGCTTCTGGACGGTCACGTCCAGGGCGGTGGTGGGCTCGTCGCAGATGATGAGCTTCGGGTCGCGGGTCAGGGCCATGGCGATGAGGACGCGCTGGCGCTGGCCGCCGGAGAGCTCGTGCGGATAGCTCTCGAGCGTGCGCTTGGGATCGAGGCCGACGAGCTCGAGGAGCTCCTCGGCGGAACGGGTGCCGCCGCGGCTCGTGAGCTGCTCCGTCGGGGGGGTGGTGGGCTTCGGGGGGTTCAGGGAGGACGGGTCGTCGGGGAGGACCATGGCGATCTCGTGGCCGAGCAGCTTGCGATGCTCGTCCTTGGTGAGCTTGAGCAGGTCGGTGCCGCCGAAGAGAACCTCGCCGGTGACGGTCTCGTTGGGATCGGTGAGGCTCATGATCACCTTGGTGGTGATGGACTTGCCGCAGCCGGACTCGCCCACGAGCGCCATGCACTGGCCGGGTCGGACATCGAAGCTGACGCTGTCGACGACCTTGACGTCGCCGTGGGTGTCGAACTGGATGCTCAGGTTCTTGACCTGCAGCAGCGGCTCGACGGACAGGTCGGGCACATGGCGGTCGGTGCGCTGCAGCTCAACCTCGCGCAGCGCGGCGAGACGACGGTTGAGGCTCTCAGCCTGCTCGGCGTAAGCACGGACGGGGTCGGAGGCGAGGATGTCGTCGGCACGGCGGCTCTCGACGTCCTCATCGTCGCTGGCGACCATCGCGCCGGGCTTGGCCGCCATGGCGTCGGTCAGGCCCTCGGAGAGGATGTTCAGGGCAAGGCAGGTGACCATGATAGCGATACCCGGGAAGAGCGCCTGCCACCAGCGGCCGGCGAGCACGCCGCCGCGGGCGTCGGCGAGGATGTTGCCCCACGTGGCGGTGGGCTCGGTGATGCCGGCGCCGATGAAGGTCAGGGACGCCTCGAAGATGATGGCGTCCGCAACGAGCGTCACGGTGAAGACCATGATGGGCGCGATGCAGTTGCGCAGAACGTGCTTGATGAGGATCCACGGGGCCTGGGCGCCGGAGACGATGACGGCTCGGACGTAGTCCTCACCGTACTCGGACACGATGTTCGCGCGGACGATGCGGGCGATCTGCGGCGTGTACATGAAGCCGATGGAGAAGATGATCGCCGGGACGGAGTTGCCCAAAATCAAGACGAGGACGGCCGCGAGCGCGATACCGGGGACGGACATGATGATGTCCAGGACGCGCATGATGACCTCGGAGACGCTCTTGCGGGCCACCGCGGCGATGGCGCCGACGATCGAACCGAAGAACAGGGCGAACAAGGTGGCACCGAAGCCGATCACGAGGGAGTAGCGCCCGCCGTAGAGCATGCGGGACAGAATGTCACGGCCCTTGTCGTCGGTTCCGAACAAAAAGCCGTCGCCGGGCGCCTGACGCGCGGTGAAGATCTCGAGCGGGTCATGCGGGGCGATCAGGGGAGCCAGGATCGCGGTAAGCGCCACCAAGACAAGAAGGACGAGGGAGATCTTGCTGCTCATCCTCATGTTCTTGAAGCCGCCGAACTTCATGCCGCGGGAAGCCGCCTCCTCGAGCTTAGCGGTTTGCTCTTCACGAATCTTAACCATGGCCTACACCGTCCTAATGCGCGGGTTGATGAGCAGATAGAGCATGTCAACCACGATGTTGATGATGACGAAGGCCAGGGCCACGACGATGACGACGCCCTGGACGAGCATCGTCTCGCCGCCGGTGATGCCGGCGAGGATGGCCGTGCCCATGCCGGGCAGGTTGAAGATGACCTCGATGACGACGGCGCCGCCCATGAGGTAGCCGATCTTCAGGCCGAGCGTGGTGACGGGGGTGATGAGCGCGTTGCGCAGCACGTTGCGGGCGATGACGACGAACTCGGGCAGGCCGCCGCCGCGAGCGGTGCGGACGTAGTCCTTATCGAGCTCCTCGACCATGGCCGTACGAACGATGCGGGTCATCTGGCCGGTGAGCGGGAAGGCCAACGCGATGGCGGGCATGAGCATGCGGGCCATGTAGCCGCCGGGGTTGCTCGTGAAGTGGGGCAGCGGGCCGGATGCGGGCAAGACGTGCATGTACGACGAGAACAGCAAGATCAAAAGGACGGCGAACCAGAAGGACGGCGTCGCGATGCCGGCGATGGAGAACACGCGGATCAGCTGATCGGGCCACTTGTCGCGGTACAGCGCGGCGATGACGCCCAGCACGAACGAGACCACGGCACCGATGATGAGTCCGATGAAGGTCAGCTGCATCGTGACGGGCAACGCGGTAGAGATGCGGTCGATGACCGGTGTGCGACCGGCGCCATAGGTGCCGAGGTCGCCGTGGAGCAGACCGCCGATGTAGTTCACGTACCGCTCGGGCAGCGGGTCGTTCAGCCCCTGGTCCTCCATATACTGTTCAATCGCCTCCTGCGAGGCGCCCTCGCCGAGGGCGTTGCGCGCAGGAATACTCGGATCGGTGAACGACATGAGGCCGAACACCAGAAGCGTGACGCCCAATGCCATGATGGGCAGCGCGACGAGACGTCGTCCGATGAGGCGCAAAAGGTTATTCACTTCTTCCCCCTCTACATCTACAGAACCAAAAGGGGCCCGGGCGGACCATGTCACCCGAGCCCCACGCTCATATACCCGAATCACATCCGAGCGGGTGCTCGGCCTTCGGGCATTGCAACCTTGTTACTCGGTAACCGTGGCGCAGTCGATGAAGGACATGCCGGTGGTGCCGATGCCCTCGAAGCCGTCGATGCGGACGCCCTCGCCGTTGGGGGTGTCACGCCAAGAGGCGGTGACGGTCTTGACCTGGAGGACCGGGTACAGGACGGCCTGCTCGGCGATCATGTCGAAGCACTTGTTCCAGGTCTTCTGCTGCTCATCGCCGGTCTGGCCGAGAGCGGAGGCCATGAGCTCGGTGAGCTCCTTCCACTCGGCGGACTCGCTCCAGCGGGCGCGGACCTTCATCCAGGCGTTGTCGCCGTACCACCAGTTCATGAGGAGGTCGGGGTCGGCGCCGAAGCAGGAAGGATCGCCAGGGGCGAGCAGGAGGTCGAAGTCGCCGCCTGCGTCGATGTCGGCATAGGTGTCGGCGGAGGTGCGGGTCACGATCTCGGCGTCGAAGCCGAGCTCCTTGAGGTCCTGCTGAACCTGGACGGACATGCTCTTGACCTGCTCGTTGTCGGTCGTGAGGAGCCTGATGGCGCCACCGGTCACGCCGGCCTCCTCGAGGAGGGCCTTGGCCTTATCGAGGTCGTGCTTGTAGACGACGGAGGCCTCGTTGTAGTTGGTGTAGGACTTGGGCAGGTAGCAGGTGGGGGCGGTGGCGAGACCGGCGAACGCGTTCTCGATCATCTTCTCGTAATCGAGGGCGAACATGACGGCCTGACGGGCGTTGACGTTGTCCCACGGGGCCTTCTGGGTGTTGAAGAGCATGAAGCGGGTGCCGAAGCCATCGACGGTATCCATCTGGCAGCCGGCGTTCTGAAGCTGGTCGACGGCGTCGGCGGTGACCATCTCCATGACAAGCGTGGTGCCCTCCTGCTGGGCCTGGACGCGGGCGGTCGGGTCGACGAGGATGTCGATGTGCAGCTTCTCATCCTTGGCGGGGTGATCGCCGTTGTACTCCGGGTTCGGGACCATCTCGACCTTGGAGTCGTCGATGACGTCGTACATCCAGGGGCCGGAGCCGACGGGTTTGGCGGTCATGTCCTCCTTGGTGGAGGAGGCGGGCACGACGCGGACGATGGCCAGACGCTCCTTCAGCAGGGAGAAGTTCGGGACGGTGGTCTTGACGGTGACGGTGGCGTCGTCCTTGGCCTCGACGGAGGCGATGGGGGCGAGCATCGGGATGTAGATGTTGCCCTCGGCGGTGGAGCGCAGGAAGGAGTCGGCGACATCGTTGGCGGTCACAGGGGTGCCGTCGGAGAACTTGGCGTCCTTGCGCAGGGCGATCTCGTAGGTGGTGTCGTCGATCTGCTCGGGATCGCCGGCGGCCAGCTCGTTGAAGACGCTGTAATCGTGGAAGTCGAGGCCGTAGAGACCCTCGACGACATGCCAGTTGGTGCCGCAGGCGAGGGCGGAGGAGGTGCTGGAAGGATCGAAGTTGGTGGTGGTGTAGGCAGAGCCGGCGGTGATCACGCCGCCACCCACGGTACCCTCGGCGGGAGCGGAACCTGCGGGCTTGTCGCCGCCACCGCAACCGGCGAGGCCAAGGCCCGCGACGGCGGCAGCGCCACCGGCAAGACCGAGGAAGGAGCGGCGGGACACGCCCGTGTTCAGAAGATCGCGCATGGGAACTCCAATCAAGCGCTCGGCGCCGTCGTGCGACGGCGCACATTACAGACATTTCTAGCCTAATGGCAGCCCCGCATTTTTCGAGAGTCCGCTCGACGAACGGTCCCGCTTCCGCCCAGACGGAAAACCGACCGTTTACGAGATTGTTGACATTTTTCGGCAATGGTATTAAAGAGGGTACCAGTTTCCCAGTAAAGTGCTTTATCTTCCTAAAGTGCGCAGGTAAAGCATGATTTTTACTGGTATTAAAGAGGTATCCAAATAGGATTACATACCATGGTTATTTAATACCACTTGCACCCTCGGTGGAATCCCCCTCGGCTGCCGTCTCGGCACCGAGGGCGCGCAGCGATTCGAAAACCGCCCGAGCGACCTCCCCGGGCACACCGGGAACCGAGGCGATGTCCTCTTCGGATGCCGCACGGAGACGCTTCATCGACCCGAACCTCTTCATGATCGCCTTTTTGCGCGTGGGTCCGATGCCGGGAACCTCGTCCAGGATCGACACGGTCATCGCCTTGCCGCGCAACTCGCGATGGAAGGTGATCGCAAAGCGGTGGCTCTCGTCTCTCACCTGCTTGATGAGGTACAGCGATGCGGATCCGCTCGGCAGGACGATCGGCGTGTCATCCCAGGGGACGAACACCTCCTCGTCCGCCTTCGCCAGGCCGCAGACCGGGATATCGAGTCCGAGTTCCTCGAGCTGGCGAATGGCGGCGGTGAGCTGCGGGCGGCCGCCGTCGACCACCAGCAGATCCGGCCTGCTGCCGAACCGCTCGTCATCCATGCGCTCGGGGGCGTAACGGCGCGCGAGGACTTCCGACATCGAGATAAAGTCGTTGGCCTCATCCAACTCCGCACGGATCTTGAATCGACGGTACTGGCTCTTGTCGGGCTTCCCGTTGGTGAACACGACCATGGAGGCGACCGTGAACGCACCATGCAGGGTCGAGATGTCGAAGCACTCGATGCGCATGGGGGGCGCCTCGAGGGCCAAGGCGCTCTCGAGCTGGAGCAGCGCCTGGTTCGTCCGATCGTCGGAGTAGCCGGTGCGCATCATATAGCGCATGAGGGCGTGCCGGGCGTTGCGCTCCGCCATCTGCAGGAGGCGATGTTTCTCGCCGCGCTGAGGGCGGTGCAGGCGGCACACGCGCCCGCGCTTGCCCGTGAGCCACTCCCCCATCACCTCCGCATCGGGCAGCTCGGTCGCGAGATCGACCTCATGCGGTATGTCGGCGGTCTCATCGTAATAGCGCTTGACGAATCCGGCCACCAGCTCGACCTCGTCCACATCGAAGCCCTTGTCCAGGATGAACTCGCACGTGCGTTGCACGCGCCCCTCGCGGACCACGAACACGCAAGCGCCGGCGATGGTCTCCTCCCGGTAAAAGCCGATGAGATCCAGGTCGACGCTCGTGGGGAACACGACTTGCTGACGGTCGTCCAGGCCATCGATGACCTCGAGCCGGCGCTTGATGCGCGCGGCGCGCTCGAAGTCAAGGTCGGCCGCCGCATCGGCCATATCTCCTTTGAGCTCGTCGACGAGGTCGCGCCGCTGACCCGAGAGGAAGCGCTCGACGCGGCGCACGTTCTTCGCGTATTCGTCGCGCCCGATCATGCCCGCGCATACGCCGGGGCCGCGTCCGACGTGGTAATCGAAACACGGGCGGCCGCGGCTGGCGCAGATGAGCTCGATCACGTCGGCGTCGTCGGGGCGCTTCTCGAGCAGGCGGCGGACGCGTTTCCACTCCGCGCACGTGGCGATGCACACCGGGCAGACCTTGCGCAGCGTGTCGATGGTCTCGCGCGCGGCGCGGCTATCGGTGTACGGCCCGTAATACCGCGTATCGGGACGATGCTTCTCGCGCGTGTACTTGATCGCGGGGAAGACGTCCCCGCGCGTGATGGCGATGTACGGGTAGGACTTGTCGTCCTTGTAATCCACGTTGAAATACGGGCGGTATTGCGCGATGAGCTCTCGCTCCAACACGAGCGCCTCATGCTCGTTCTCCACGACGATGTAGTCGAAGCTCGAGACGAGCTGCATCATGAGCGGGATCTTCGCACGGTCGTCGGAGAGCGTCACGTATTGCCTGAGGCGGGCGCGCAGGTTCTTGGCCTTGCCGACGTAGATGACCTTGCCCTCGGCGTCTTTCCACAGATAGCAACCGGGGTCCGTGGGGGCCTCTGCGACTTGCTCGTCGAGCGAGAGAATACGGCCCTTGTCGTTCAATTCCGATCTCCCCACGACGAGCTTTTCCAATCACACGTTGCGGGACGCGAAACGGCTGGCGGAGCCGCGTCCCATTTCACTTACGTCTAAGGCAGCGGGGAGCCGCAGCTCACGAAACGGCTGGCGGAGCCCCAGCCGATCCCCTCGGCGGGACTGTGGGCCTCGACCGTGCGGCCGTTGCCGATGTAGATCCCGGTATGGTTGCGCCTATACACGATATCTCCGGGGCGGGCCTCGGAGATGCTCTTGGTGCAATACCTCTTCTGGCTCTCCGTGTAATGGTCCAACCCGATGCCCACCTGGGCATAGCAGTACTGGACGAGGCCGGAGCAGTCGAACGTGCGGTTGGCGGGATCGTAGGCGCCGAAGACGTAGCGGCCCCCCACCATCGACAACGCGGCGTTCACGACGACCTGGCGCTGCTCGGAGGAGAGCTCTCCGGACTCAGATGGGCCGGGCGTCGGTTTTTGGGGGCCTCCGCCCGCATCCGTCCCCTCCTGCAGGGCGTCACCGGGCAAGGCTCCTCCGCCCATGACGGATTGCGCCTCCTCCTGCTCCCTCAGGGCCTCCTCCGCGCGCTGGGCCTCGAGCGCCGCGCGCACCTGATCGTCCAGGGACTCCACGTAGGACTCGGCGCTCGAAATCTGGAGCTGCAGCTCATCGGATCGCTCCTCCTGCTGTTCGAGAAGCTCCCTCTGCTCATCGCGCTTCGCCTCGAGATCGGACCGTCGCTGCACCAGGTCGCGCTGGATGCTGCGGACACTCGCGATGGCGCGGCGATCGGCTTCGGCGACCTTGTTGGCATACGTGATACGGGCCATCATCTCATCGAGACTCGAAGATCCGAGGAACATCGAGAGCAGGGAGACTCCCCCGCCCTTGTAGTCGTCGACCACCCTTCCGCTCAGGTCGTCCTGCGCCGCGGCGAGCTCGGCCTGTTTCGATTCGATATCGAGTTTCGCCTGCTCGATATCGCGCTCGGTGCTCCCCAGCGCGATCTTGGTGCCATTCAGCTCCTCGCTTACCGCCGCCGCCTTCTCGTACATCGCGTCGAGCTTGGATGAGGCGGCTTCGAGTTCGGCCTTGAGGCCGGCGGGGTCGTCCGCGAACACCGCCGATGGGGCCGCCATCACGCAGCCCCACGCCAGCACCCCGGCGAGCGCGAGCACACCGCCCGTGCGGGCGGTGTGGGCGAAGCGCTCGCTGATGAGCATCTTCATAGCGTGACCCTTTCGATCGTTCTACGTTCAATCTGCATTCAATCGAGGCCGCGAAGGTTCGTTCGAGACCGACGCGCCAATCATACCGCAGGATCGCGCCGCGCTCACCTATGCGAGGTCGGCGGCACCGCGCCCCCAGACGTATTTTTGGAACTTCGAGATCTGATGGTAGTAGTTGACGGCCGCCCAGAACTTCTGGGGAAGAGACTCCCGCTCCCAAAAGAGGGGGAACTGGGCGGTGCCGTCTTTGAACGCCCCGAGCACCCGTGCGCGGATCTCGGGATCGGCGACGGACCTCCTCACGACATACGGGGGCACGGTCGTGTAGACGAACGGCCTGTCAGCGGCGATCTCGCCCAATTGAGCCCCCATCAGCACATCATCGACCTGGACCTTCGCGAAGTTCACTCCCGCCTGCCAGGCGAAGAAGGAGCTGCGGCCGGGACGGGTGTTGATCTCGAAGAAACGATAGGACCCGTCGCGCTCGTCGAACTTCACGTCGAAATTCGCCATGCCATGGTAACCGACGTGCTTCATGAAACGCGCCGCGTCCTCCAGGACGCGCTGGTTGCTCTCGGGGATGATGACGGCGGGATTGCCGATCGCGGTGGGAGAATGGTCCTCGAGCACGACGCGTCCGCCGCACATGAACACGGGATTCGCATCCGAATCCGTGTAAGCGGACAAGATGCGGATCTGGGTGTCATCTCCCGGGATGAATTCCTGGACGATCAGGGAGCGGTCGTAGCACGAGCGCTTGAGGTCCCCGAAAATCGTCTCGAGCTCCTGCCTGTCTTGGACGAGAAACACCTTCTTCTTGTTCGGGATGTCGGCATAGTGGTACGCCGCGGAATTTGAGGGCTTGGCGATCAGGGGATATGTCATGCCGCCGTCGTCGAGCTCCGCATCGGGATCGGCGCAATCGAGATAGACCGTCTTGGGATACGGGATGCCGATCTCCTCGCAGATCCGATAGAAATTCTCTTTCTGGGTGATCTCGTCGAGAAGGTCGAAATCGATGTAGGGAACGTAATAGCGCTCCTCGAGCAGCGGCTTGTTCTGCGAGATGAGACGCGCGTAATGGTCTCCGCAGCCCACGAGGAAGGGGACGCTCCCGGCGGCGATCAGCTCGTCGCCCAGGCACTCGAGCTCCCGCAACAGGACCACCTCGTCATCAAGGCCGTCGATGACGCGGTAATCCGCGAAGCGGCTGCACGAGTGGGTCTTGATGTCGGCGGAGGCCAGGACGATGGACTCGACGCCATATGCCTCCCAGAAGCATCGAATATAGGCATAACCGCAAAAATCCGCCCCGATGATGACGGGCTGCAGAACCCTCGGGAGGTCTTGCTCGTCAGGTGCAGTTGGTCTCATGCGATCAATCCCTTCGTTATAATGAATCGAAAAGCCCCAGGGCTTCACCCAAGCGATGAATCCCCAAAATTCTACCCGCTCCGACCATCCGGCCGGAGCATGGGCTGAACAATCAACCAATATGACAATTCGGGAGCGAACATATGCAGAAACCCGTGCTCGGCATACTCGGAGGCGTCGGCCCCTTGGCCACGGCGTACTTCATGGAGCTGATCATTCAGAAGACCCCGGCCGAATGCGATCAGGACAACATCCCCATGATCGTGTTCAACGACCCGCAGATTCCGGACCGCACGGCCTTCATCCTCGACCGCGACAAACCCGATCCGCTCCCCGAGATGAAAAACGTCGCCGTCTGGCTCGAGCAGGCGGGTGCCGACTACATCGCAATCCCGTGCAACACCGCTCATTATTTTTACGAGCAGATCGCCGACGCGGCATCCATCCCCGTGCTTAACATCATGAAGGAGACCACGGAGCGCATCGTCGATGCCTACGGGACGGGCGCCACGATCGGGCTGCTTGCGACCGACGGAACGCTGTCATCCGGCGTCTTCCAGGAATACCTTTCCAACGCCGGCCTCGACGTCGCGCTGCCCACCGAAGATGAGCAGCGCGAGATCGTCATGCCGCTCATCTACGACCGCATCAAGCGCAATCTGCCTTACGACCCCGCGGATTTCCTCCGCCTCGCAAACCGCATGCACGAGGACGGATGCGACGCGGTCATCGTGGGGTGCACCGAGCTGTCCGTGGCGTACCAGAACCTCGAGAATCCCCCCGCCTACCTCGTCGACGCGATGGACGTGCTCGCCGACCGATGCGTCGGCTACTATTTCGAGAACCGCGCGGGCGAGGGCCGTTAACGGCGCGCGAGGCGGCGCGCCATCGATCGGATGACCCTCGCCTCGGGGACTTTGAGCGCCACCGCGCCGCCGAAGGTCACCATGAGCGAAAGCACGCCGGAAGCGGCGATGTAGGCGAGCGTCCTGAGGACCGACCCCTCAAGGGAGCCGAACGTCGCCTCGAGGGCCCACATGCCGCACGCGCCGGCAGCGGCACCGAGACCCCCGAGAATCAGGCCGGCGAGAACGCCGCGGGCGATCCCGCGCAGGCAGATCCCGCCCAGCCTCCTGCGCAGCCATGTCAACGAGAAGACATTCAGCGTCACATAGTACGCGAGGGTGGAGAGCGCGATCGCGGACATGCCGCCGTGAAGCGCGATGCCGGCGATCAGGATGAATGCGACCTGGGCGACCGCCGAATAGAGGCAGTACCGGCTGTAGGGCCTCATGTCCATGAGCGCCGAGAAGCTCTTCTGCATGAGGGCGAACGTGCCGTACAGGGGCAGGGAGACCGCCAGGTAGCGAAGGAAGCTCGCGACGAGCGCGACGCCGTCGACATCGAACTTCCCCGTGCAGTACACCATGCTCAGCGGGTAGCTGTACACCATGAGGTACAGCGCGAAGGGAATCAGGAAGAACATCATCTGGGAGACGCCGTTGGCGATGCCCTCGCGGACGCTCTCCTCGTCGCCCGCCTGGACGTCACGGCTCAACTCGGTGTAGAGCGCGGTCGACAGCGAGGCGGCGATAAGCGCATAGGGAAGGGTGTACCAAAGCCTGGCATACGCGATGACGGAGGGCCCCGTCTCGGGCTGGACATACAGGGCGGCGGCGTTGGTGACCGACGTGCTGACGAACATGCAGACCGTGGCGAGCAGCGTCGGGATTCCCAGAGCGAGCGTGCGGCGCAGCGCGGGGTCTCGCCAATCGATGTGGATGCGGGGACGGACGCCGTGCTTGGCGAGCGCTGGAACCTGGCAGGCCATTTGGACGAACACGCCGAGGGTGGTGCCGACGGCGATGAGGACCACGCCGGCGATCGGGCTCGCGGCGGAAACCGGGCCGTACAGCGCGAAGCTCGCGATGACGATCACGTTGTTCAGCACGGGGGCGAACGTCGACCAGAAGTAATCGCGATGCGCGTTGAGCACGCCCGAGTACACGGAGCCCAAGCCGTACAGCAGGATCTGGATGGCGAAGAACCGGAAGAGGAACGACGCGGCATCCAATCCGGTCGACCCGCCGCTCATGAACGCCTGGGTCCAGATGAACGCGGGGGCGAACACCGTGCCCAGCAGCGAGATGCCGCCCAGGACGAGGAGCAGGATGCCGAGGAGGTTGCCGACGTAATCGTTCGCCGCCGCATTGCCGCGCTCGCGGCGGACCTCCATGTACACGGGGAGGAAGGCGGTGACGAGCATGCCGCCCATCACGAGCTCGTACAGCATATTGGGCAGGTTGTTTGCGACCTGATAAGCGGTGGAGAGCGAGGACATGCCGATCGCCGCGGCCATCGCCCACGTTCGGATGAAGCCCGACACCCTCGACACGATCGTCAGGACCGTCATGAGGCCGGCGGAGCGGCCGACGCTTTCGTAGTCGGAGACGGTCATATCGTCTTGAGCCGTGGCGCCCTTCTCGGGAGACCCCGGCACATCGAGGCGGCCCCCTGCAGCCGGGGCGCAGGAGCCCGCGCCGGACTTGAAATGGGCGCCGCCGCGGACACCCCCATCGGGGCGCCGCGATGCGATCGCGCGGATTTCACCCGGTTCGTCTCCAGGTCGTCTGAAATGGGCACCGCCCTTACGGCGAAGGCCCCCTTCACCGGGGGCGTCGCCCTGCGAAAAGGCACGGGGCATTAGAAGTTGCCGCCGCCCAGGAACGCTCCGAAATACGCCATCTTGGTCGTGCTGGCGCCGACGCCCGGGCGGCGGGCGCCGTAGCAGTTGCCGTTGCCGACGTAGAAGGCGACGTGACCGGGGAAGAACACGAGGTCGCCGTACTGGAGCTCGTTGATGTTGGTGGTGAAGCGGCCCCTGCGCTGAAGCGCCGCGAGCTGGGCGCTATCGGTGCGGGGGATCGAGATGCCGATCTGGGCGTAGGAGTACATGGTCAGGCCGGAGCAGTCGAAGCCCTCCTCCGGGGAATCGCCTCCCCACGCGTACGGAGTGCCCTCGTAGCGAAGTGCGACATTGAGCGCCGCGGCGCCGACGGTGCTCACGCCGCCGTTACCGCCACCAGAGTTGCCGGACCCCGAGCTGCCCGAGCTGCCGCCGCCGGAGTTGCCGCCGCCCTGGGAGGTCGGCGGGACGGGATCGGGGTCGGAGGGCGTCACATCCGTCTGGTCGCCGCCCTGGCTGCCGGTGCCCGTGCCGATGCCGGGGGCGTTGTTGTCCTGAGCGGAGTTCATCCCCTGCTGCAGAGCCTCGTTTGCCGCCGCCTCGGCGGCGAGCTGCTCCTGGAGCTGGGCGTCGAGGGAGGCGACCACCGCGGCGGCGCGCGCCTGGTTCTCCGCCTGCTCCGCAAGGCGCTCACTCGCGCTATCCATGGCGGCCTGCTGGTCGCTCTGCTGCTTCTCAAGCTCGCCCTGGAGCTCCTTCACCTCGTTGATGAGCTCGGCTTGGGCAGTTGAGACCTTGTTCGCGTAGTACAGGCGGGAGAGCATATCGCTCAGGCTCGTGGAATTCACGATCACCTTGGTAAGGGAGACGCCTCCCTCCTTATAGCCGAGCGAGGTGTAACCCGCCAATTCGTCCTTTGCGGCGTTGAGCTTGCCGGAGGTCTCCTCGATCTCCTTGACGGTGGTCTGGAGCTCGGTGCTGAGCACGGAGATCTCATTGTTGATGGCCGCGTACTCGGTGCCGATCTGCTCGAGCTCGGCACGGGCGGAAGCCAGATCGGAGCTCAGGTCCGCATATGCGGGCACGGGAACGGAGGTGGCCATGATGGCGCACGTGAGTCCGGCGATAACGGCGCAGCGGGCGCCAAAGGAAGGGCTGCGGTGGATTCTCATGTATGAGTCCTTTCGCGAACCGAGATAATGAACAGAAAACTACGTTCAATATTGTATGGGGGCGATAGGGACGGCCTCCGATTCTCACAGAACGCACAGGGAACTCTCAAGGTCAGCTTTAACCTGAATCCCAGGTACGCGCCCTCCCTCAAGATCATCGACACGCACGGGGGCTCCGGGAGGGCTCCCGCTCGACCGCGCGGCGCCGTCACACGGGCATCACGCGCGGCAGATGTCCGCGACAACCGCATCAACGCAGTTCAGAAGGTGTTCAACCGGCACCTCGAGCTGGATGCCACGGCGGCCCCCTGAGATGAAGACGGTGTCGAAGAGCACGCATGTCTCATCGAACACGGTGGGGAATGCGCGCTTCATGCCTATGGGCGAGCACCCGCCGCGCACATAGCCGGTCACCGCGGTCAGCTGTTTGGTCGGCAGCATCTCAAGCGACTTCTCCCCCACCGCGCGGGCGGCGGCCTTGAAATCCAGCTCCTCGGCGACGGGCACGCAACACACCACGTGGTTGCCCGCGGGGCTCACGGTGACGAGCGTCTTGAAGCCCTGGCCCGGATCCTCGCCCAGCTGCTCGGCGATCGCCTCGCCCAAACCGCGGGCCTCCACGCCGTCGTCCTCATAGGTATGCAAAATGTACGGGACGCCCTTGCGCTCGAGCTCCCGCATCGCGTTCGTCTTCTGCACCTTCGGGGCTTTCGCCATACGCCCTCGAACCTTTCATCTCAACGGCAGGCCGTTCGACGGCAATCGCGCGTGCGCCGCCAGCGGCGCACGGCATGCCTATTCCTCCACGGCCCCCTTCGCCATCCGCTCGCGATCTCGCGCGAGCAGAGGTGCCAGGAACTTGCCCGTATAGCTCTTCTCGCACGCCGCGACCTTCTCCGGGGTGCCGGAAACCACGATGGGCCCACCGCCGTCTCCGCCCGCGGGGCCGAGGTCGATGATGCGGTCGGCGACCTTGATGACATCGAGGTTGTGCTCGATCACCAGGACCGTGTTTCCCGCATCCACCAAGCGCTGCAGCACGTCGACGAGCTGGCGGACGTCTTCGAAGTGCAGGCCCGTGGTGGGCTCGTCCAGGATGTAGAACGTCTTGCCCGTCTGCTTGCGATGCAGCTCCTTCGCGAGCTTCACGCGCTGCGCCTCGCCGCCGGACAGCGTCGTCGCCGGCTGCCCCAGGCGCACGTAGCCCAGCCCCACATCATAGAGCGTCTGCAGCTTGCGCTTGATCTGCGGGATGTTGCCGAAGAACGCGAGCGCCTCGGTCACGGACATGTCGAGCACGTCGGCGATGGTCTTGTTGCGATAACGCACCTCGAGCGTCTCGCGGTTGTAGCGCTTGCCGCCGCAGACCTCGCACGGGACGTAGATGTCGGGCAGGAAGTGCATCTCGATCTTGATCTGGCCGTCGCCTTTGCATGCCTCGCAGCGACCGCCGGGGACGTTGAACGAGAAGCGACCCGGCGAATAGCCGCGCGCCTTTGACTCGGGCACGCTCGCGAACAGCGCGCGCAGGTCGTCCCACAGGCCGATATAGGTCGCCGGGTTGGAACGGGGCGTGCGGCCGATCGGGCTCTGGTCGATGTCGATGACCTTGTCGATCTGGTCGATGCCCTCGATCGTCTTGTAGGGCCCCACGACGCGGGTCGAATTGTGCACCGCGTTGGTGAGCGCGGGGGCGATGGTGTCGGTCACCAGCGAGCTCTTGCCAGAACCCGAAACGCCCGTCACCACCGTGAGGGTGCCGAACTCGATCTCGGCGGTGACGTTATGCAAGTTGTTGGCCTTGGCGCCCGTGATCTTGAGCGCACCGCGACCCGGGTTGCGTCGCTCCTCGGGCAGACGCACCATGCGCGCGCCCGAGAGATAGGCGCCCGTGAGCGAATCGGGGCAGCCCATGAGCTGCTCCGCCGTCCCGGCGCACACGACCTTGCCGCCGTGCTCGCCGGCACCCGGCCCCATATCAACCACGAAATCCGCCGCGCGGATGGTGTCCTCGTCGTGCTCGACCACGATGACGGTGTTGCCGAGGTCGCGCAAACGCTCGAGCGTGGCGATGAGCCGCTCGTTGTCGCGCTGGTGAAGGCCGATCGACGGCTCGTCCAGGATGTAGAGCACGCCCATGAGCCCGGCGCCGATCTGGGTCGCGAGGCGGATGCGCTGGGCCTCTCCACCGGAGAGCGTGGCGGATGCTCGGTCGAGGGTGAGGTAGTCGAGACCGACGTCCACCAGGAAGCGCAGACGCTCGCCGATCTCCTTCACAATGGCGCGGCCGATGAACGCCTCACGCTCGGTGAGCTCGAGGCCGTCGAAGAACGCGAGCGACTCTCGGCAGCTCATGCAGCAGACCTCGTAGATGGACTTGCCGCCCACGGTGACCGCGAGCATCTCGGGTCGCAGGCGCGCCCCACGGCATGTCGAACAAGGCTCCTCGCGAATGTAGCGCTCGAGCTTCGCCTTGGTGTTCTCGTTCGTCGTCTCGATGTAGCGCTCGTACAAGATGTTGCGGACGCCGGAGTACTTGGTGAACCAATGCGTGTCACGGCCATCTTGCGTCTTGTAATCGACGCGCATCTTCTTGTCGCCCAAGCCGTCGAGGAACACCTTGCGCACGCGCGCGGGCAGGTCTTTCCAAGGCGTTGCGGGATCGACTTTGAGGTGGACGCACAGAGCGCGGAAGATCTGCGGATAGTAGTTCGATTTGCCGAAGAAGCTGCCGAATACGCCCTCCTCGATGGAGAGGCTCGGATCCTCGATGAGCGCCTCGGCATCGACGACTTTCTTAAAGCCCAAACCGTCGCACTCGGGGCAGGCGCCGTAGGGGGCGTTGAAGGAGAAGTCGCGCGGCTGCAGGTCGTCGATGGAGTGGCCGTGCTCGGGACAGGCGAGTGCGAGCGAGTACGTGAGCAGGTCGCCGTCCTCCCCTTCCGGCGCGTCGCGGTCGGGCAGCAGGTAGACCGACACGTTGCCATGGGCGAGCTTGGTCGCCTGCTCGACGGATTCGGCGATGCGGCCCAGGCTCGTCTCGCGGATCACGATGCGGTCGACGACGACCTCGATCGTGTGCTTGAACTTCTTGTCGAGCTCGATGGTCTCATCGAGGCTGCGGACCTCGCCGTCGATGCGCACGCGCGAGAAGCCCTCGGCGCGCAAGTCCTCGAGGAGCTTGACGAACTCGCCCTTGCGCCCCTGCACCACGGGCGCGAGCACGAAGGCGCGGCGCCCTTGGCCGGCGGCGAGAATCTTGTCAGCGACCTGGTCGGTCGTCTGGCGCTCGATCTCGCGACCGCACTCGGGACAGTGGGGCACGCCGATGCGCGCGTAGAGCAGGCGCAGGTAATCGTAGATCTCGGTGACGGTGCCGACCGTGGAGCGCGGGTTCTTGGAAGTCGTCTTCTGATCGATGGAGACCGCAGGCGAAAGCCCGTCGATCGAGTCGAGATCGGGCTTGTCCATCTGGCCGAGGAACTGGCGCGCATAGCTGGAGAGGCTCTCGACGTAGCGGCGCTGCCCTTCCGCGTAGATGGTGTCGAAGGCGAGGCTCGATTTGCCCGAGCCGGACAGGCCCGTGATCACGACGAGCTTGTCACGCGGTATCTCGACATCGATGTCCTGCAGGTTGTGCTCGCGGGCGCCCTTGATGACGATGGAGGAATCAGACATGGGGAAGTCCTTATCTGACGCGAAATCGGATATGGCTCATAGACACTTTCGCATCTAACCCCTTAGTGTACCGCCATACGGTCGCACGCATGTTCGCCTGGCAACCGCCCACGTTTCCTGCACGCTTTGTTCGATTGGGCGGGGTGCTCGAGGGTGCACGGGATCGGTTTCCCGGCGCGAGGCCCACCACGTCCGCCACAGAACGCGCCAGATCGCAAAACGGTAGCACAACTCGACAAAACTTCGCGATTTGCCGAAGTTTTGTCGAGTTGTGCTACCGATCACGCCCATGCGCAGTTGGGGACGGTCCTCAATTGCGCACTTTTGCGCGCGCATTGCATGTCCTCGCAAGCGGCGGCGTCCAGGACACGAGCACACATGCCTCGGAATAATTGAACGGGAAGCCCTGCGACATGCGCGCAGGTCACAACGATCGGCACGCATGTCGGAGACGCGAAAGGGCGGACCGAGAGCCGCTCCCGGTCCGCCCGAATCAGCTTATGCGGGTGTCGCCGCCTATCTAGCTGAGTACGTGCCGTGAGGTGCGCCTAGCTGCGGGCTGCGCCGTCGACGGGGATGACCGCGCCGGTGACATAGGAGCTCATGTCGCTCGCCAGGTACACGAAGGCGTTGGCGACGTCCTCGGGCTCGCCGATGCGGCCAAGCGGGATGGTGGCGATGAGCGGCTGGATCATCTTCTCAGGCAGGGCTGCGACCATGTCCGTCTTGGTGATGCCCGGCGCCACGGCGTTCACGCGGATGCCCTTGGGGGCGAGCTCGCGGGAGAGGCTCTGGGTGAGGCCGTTGACGGCGTACTTGGAGGTCGGGTAGCCGCAACCGGAAGGCTGACCGTACTTGGAGACCATGGAGCTGGTGGTGGTGATGGTGCCGCCGTGGCCGGCCTCGATCATGAGCTGGGCGCCGGCGCGGCAGCCGTTGAAGACCGCGGTGACGTTGAGGTCCACGATCTTCTTCCAGTCCTCAGCCGTGTAGTCGAGCAGCGGGGTGGACTGGGAGATGCCGGCGTTGTTGACGATGGTGTCGACGCCGCCCATATCCTCGGCGGCGGCACGGAAGGCCTCGGTCACGGCGTCGAGGTCGGTGAGATCGCAGGTGCGGCCCCAAACCTTGGCCTCGGGATAGGCGGCGAGCAGCTGCTCGACAGCCTTATCGGCCGTCTCCTGACGGGAGCCGAACACGGTCACGCACGCGCCCTCCTCGATGAAGCGGGCCGCGATGGCGTAGCCGATACCACGGGTTCCGCCGGTGATGATTGCCTTCTTGCCTTCGAGCAGCATGAGCGTTCCTTTCGGGTACGGGGCGCGCACTGTCTTCGCGCCCATCTTTCTTACCGTAGCCATTCTCCCCCAAAGATAAAACGGTTATTCGCCTTATGGAACGACGGCAATCGGCGGACGGACGCGGGGACGGAGACTGGCATCGGCGTCCGCACGCCGCAGCTCCCCAAGGCGAGTACAATGGGACTCGTTCAGATTCGCACGTGAAAGGAATCGCATATGAGCTGCGAACACGCGAACGCCGCTGGCGGCCAGACCGCCCCACAGGAATTCGAGGAGAACAACTTGTCCGAGGTCAAGCGCGTCATCGCCGTGCTGTCCGGCAAGGGCGGCGTGGGCAAGTCCCTCGTCACCGGCACGCTCGCCGTCGAGCTGGCGCGCGCGGGCCACAAGGTC
>CAUCLI010000015.1 GCA_958443615.1 uncultured Collinsella sp. | reverse complement strand
GATATTCTGTGGGGGGCATGGCGTTTCCCCACCCTGTGGATGCGCCAGCCCGAACCATCCTTACCAGTGAGGGGGGGGGGTCGGCTTCTCGCAGCAAACATATCGTTGCAACGTCGGATGGGCGCTTCCGCCGTTTGGTGCCTGACGAGCTCGATCAGCTGCAGGGCTTCCCGAAAGGCTGGACCGATACCGGCATGACCGACATCAATCGCGCTTTTTGCATGGGAAACGCCCTTATCGTGGGGATTCCCCATTTGATTGGCAAAGCGATTGCGCGTCGACTAGATTCCAGGTGATTTTGGATGCGTTGCGCCCAATTGCTTATATGAGTAGGATCCGGACGGTGTCGTCGGCGATGAGTCTTGCTCGTTTCTGGATGATATCGTTGGCGAGTTCATGGTCACCAGATGCGATCGCGTCAACTGCATCGTTTAGGTCCTGCTCGGAAAAGTAAAAAGATTCGGTGATGAGTTTGGTATAGCGCCCATTGGAATTAACCTCGTAAAGAGTCTTGGCTTTCTTTCGGTTATTGAGTCCCTTGGGAAGAAACATGCAGTTGCCTATGGAGTTGCCAAACAGTGCCTTTCGTGTCTTCTCATCCGCTGCTTCGAAGTATTTTTTTGCAATGATATGCTCGAGTTCAAAGCTCTCTCCGTTTGGAACCGTCTTCGCCAAGTATGTCAAATTGGCGTGAATCGTGATGATCGCTTTGGTTTCACCGTTGAAGCGCATGCCCGCAGTGCTTGAAGAGAGCCATTGGTCGAACGCGGATTCAAGTTCGTCTTGATTGACAGGGGTGAGATAATCGCGCTTTTTATTGCTGGGCTGATACTCGAGAAGGCGCTGGTCGCCAGCCGAACTCCATACTCCCGTCAAGGCATCGAGCAAGTAATGGCCCTTGATGTTTTTGAGGGTATTGCGATATTCATCGGTGTCTGGGTCTAGGTGCCAAAGTGCCGCGAAGTAAGACAACGTTTTGAAATTTGTAGAAAGGGCGCGAGCGTATTCGTCATTTTTATTCGCTTTGACGACCTTCAACATTTTAGAAAACACGTCTTGCAGGTTATTGCAGATGCGAGCAGTCTTTTCGAGGATGATTTGAAGATTGGATTGAATATAATCCGAGTAGTCGAGAAGTTTCCCCAGCTTTCGATTGTCGAGATCGACGGCGACTCCCAAAAGGCCGAATCCCAGTTCTGCGATCTTGTTTTCGGTCTGAGGGGCAAGTGATTTCAGGTGCTCTTGCATGTACATTCCGAGGGCGATGGCAAGATCGGAGAGTGTGATTATTCTTGTTGCAGACAGTGCGTCCTCGGAAAAGCCGTCAAGTTCAAAGGCGGCGCTGTTTCCCATCGAGGTGTAGTACCTTTTAACATTCTCCAAAATGGAGCTTTGAAGTTCGGATGTAGACAGCCTGATTTGCGTGTGGATCCAAGCTGCACTAAATACCTGATATTTCGAAAGCTTGACGCCTCCTTGGTTTAGTCGAGAGAAAACCTCCGCGATAAGGCTCTTGTCTCCAATGAATTTAATTGCGGGAATGAGGAGGCTAGAGAGGTCGACGTAATCAGACAGCTCTTGTTTGATCTTGCTAAATTCGGCGCGCACGGCTTTCCTGCTTGTCTTGTCATCGATATCGTCGAGCCAGTCATCTAGCGACTGTTTATCTTGGTGAAGGAGAATGTCGAATTCGGACTCGCTGAGTTGGACGTCATTTGGGAGTGCGCTATTGATGGAAAGAAGAGCGCTGTTGTATGTTTCGGGATTGAGCGGTTTCCAAAATTTTAGGCGATCACGATTGAATTCGATGATGGTCGAGAGCCTTTGTTGGCCATCGATGATGAGGAGGTCGGCATCCGGTTCTTGGCTTTCGGGGTAGACCAGTACCGACCCGAAAGGCAGTCCTTCGTGAAGGGTGTTGATAAACCGTTCTTTCTTGCTTTTTGGCCATACGAGTTTACGCTGGAATCTCGGCAGCTTGATTCTTGTCAGATCGTTGGCGGGAATGTTGACAAGTTCGTATTGGACGGTATGCATGGACGGCCTCCTTCGTCTGGCTGCATGATCTACCAATGCGCTGCCCAGCGTCAAGATCTGCTGGATATAGTTTTGTCCGCACGGGGCCGTACCTTTAAGCCATGAAAATGGCCGTGCTCGCAAGGCGCGGCGCAGGGCTTGAAGGGGGTCCCATCATGTACGAACCGTCTCGCAATTTGTTCTCGTTCCATATCGCCGGGTTCCAGCATCACGACGGTGCGCTGGTCCTGGGCGAGCTCAAGGCCGGCGACACCCTGGAGCTCGTGCCCGAGCGCGACAACCCTTATGACGCGGAGGCCATCGCGGTCAAATTCCATGGCACCATGCTCGGTTACGTTCCCGCGGACTCGGTGGGCCCGCTCTCGACCCTGTTCTTCTATGGGCACGGCACTGCCTTCGAGTGCCGCGTGCTCCAGGTCGCTCCCGAGCGCAGCCCCTGGCATCAGGTCCGCGCCGCCGTGTTCGTGCGTGACGCACGATAGAATGGCGGCGTGAGTCCATTCGAGCCCCTTGGAGGAGCGTGTGACGCCACCAGCGTGCATCGTGCCGGTCCACTGCGACCGCGATCGGTATCGCGACCTGCTGCTGCTCGCGGATGAGCAGTGGGGCATGGTCGAGCTTTACCTCCACCGAGGTGAGATGTTCGCTGCCTTCACTGAGGATGAACCCCGTCCCAAGGCTGGCTCCGCGCCCGCGCCCGCGCCCGTGCCCGCGCCCGATCGCGCGCTTGGATGCATGATCGTGACTGACGAGGGCGTTGATGAACGAGGTCTTCGCATTGCCGAGGTCAAGAGCCTTGCCGTCGATCCGGCGCATCAG
Source organism: uncultured Collinsella sp. (assembly GCA_958443615.1). GTDB lineage: Bacteria > Actinomycetota > Coriobacteriia > Coriobacteriales > Coriobacteriaceae > Collinsella. The sequence continues at coordinate 31,645 of CAUCLI010000015.1, read as the reverse complement.
CGCAGCGGCGTTGGCCGGGCTCTTTTGGAATTCGCCGCTCAGCATACGACCCGCGAGTACGACATATTGCGGGTCGGTACAGGCGACAGTCCTCTGACCGTTCCCTTTTACGAGGCGTGTGGCTTCACGCGTTCGCATGTGCTGCCGAACTTTTTCATCGAGAATTACGATCACCCCATCGTTGAGGCCGGCGTTCGGCTAAAGGACATGGTCATACTTGAAAGACGTCTGTAGCTGCGGAAGTCGCGTCCGGCGTTCTGGCGCGTCGCGGGCGCCGCATCCCGTTGGGTCGGTCTCGAGTCGCCCGTACAGAGTTTTGTCCGCACGGGCGGGTATAGTCTGACGGTAAGGAACATGCAGTGGCGCACTTCGGACGCGCCCGGGTGCAGCGGTGGAGCGAGGAGCGCATATGAACCAGATCACGTGCCCCAAGTGCGGGACGGCCATCAATCTCGACGAGAGCGATTACGAGGGCATCGTTCGCCAAGTGCGCGACGACCAGTTCGCCCATGAGGTGGAACAGCGCGCCGCATCACTGCGCCGCGAGCACGAGCAGGCCCTCGAACTCGCCCGCTCTCAGGCCAAGGCCGAGCTCGACCGCGTGATGGCCGCCCAAAAGGCGCAGCTCCAGGAGGCGCTCGCCCGCAGCTCTGCCGAGCTGCAGGAGGCCAAGGCCCGCAGTGCGTCAGAGCTGCAGGAGGCCCGTGCCGCCAGCGCCGCGGCCTTGCAACAGGCCCAGTCCGCCGGGGCCGCCCAGCTCGCAAAGGAGCAGAGCGAGCGTACGGCCGAGCTCATGCGCGTCCGCGCCGAGGCGGATGCCCGCATCGCCGAGCTTTCCGCCAAGCTCGAGTCCGCCGTTGAGGAGCGCGAGTCTGCGGTGAAGGCCGCCGCCCAGCGCGAGCGCATGGTCGCCCAGCAGGACGCCGCGGATCAAAAGGAGGAGCTCCGCGAGCAGCTTGCCGCGCGCGATACGCAGATCGCCTCGCTCAAGGCTCAGCTGGATGCCGGCGCCACCCAGCGCGACCTTGCGGTGACGCGGGCGGTGACCGAGGCTCGCACGGCGTTTGAGGAGGAGCGCACCAAGCTCGCCCGCGACCTGGACGCCGCCCGCTTCGAGCTCTCCCATGAACAGGAGGTCCGCGCCGCCGAGAAGCAGCAGATCGAGACCGCCCATGCGCTCGAGATCGAGCAGGTGCGCAAGAGCACTCAGGAACTGGTTCGTTACAAGGACGAGGAGATCGAGCGCCTGCGCGACATGAAGGCCCGCCTCTCCACCAAGATGGTGGGCGAGACCCTCGAGCAGCACTGCGAGACCCAGTTCAACCAACTGCGCGCCACGGCGTTCCCGCGCGCCTACTTCGAGAAGGACAACGACGCCTCCGACGGCACCAAGGGCGACTTCATCTTCCGCGAGTGCGATGAGGCCGGCAACGAGATCGTCTCGATCATGTTCGAGATGAAGAACGAGAACGACACCACGGCCACCAAGCACAAGAACGAGGACTTCTTCAAGAAGCTCGATTCGGACCGCAAGAAGAAGGGCTGCGAGTACGCGGTGCTGGTCACCCTGCTCGAGCCGGAGAGCGAGCTGTACAACACGGGTATCGTGGATGTGAGCTATCGCTACGAGAAGATGTACGTGATCCGCCCGCAGTTCTTCATCCCCATGATCACGCTGCTGCGCAACGCCGCCATGAACGCGCTCGCCTACAAGCAGGAGCTCGAGCTCGTGCGCCAGCAGAACATCGACGTCACGGAGTTTGAGGACAAGTTGCTGGATTTCCAGGACGGCTTCAACCGCAACTACGATTTGGCGAGCCGCAAGTTCCAGTCTGCCATATCCGAGATCGACAAGACCATCGACCACCTGCAGAAGGTGAAGGAAAACCTGCTCTCGAGTGAGAACAACTTGCGTTTGGCCAACGACAAGGCGCAGAGCCTCACCATTCGCAAACTCACCTGGAACAACCCCACCATGAAGGCCGCGTTTGCCGAGGCCCGCGATCAGCGCGAGGCCCGCAGCCTCGGGGCGGGGGACGCCGCCGCGGAGTAGGGGCGAGGGAGCCGCATGGCAAGGCCCCCGACGACCGCGTGTCGCCGGGGGCCTCTGCCTTGTTCAACTCGACTCGACCGTTGCCGGCCTGGTCAGATGCTAGTCGTCATCGGCGCAGTCGGGGCAGTAGGTGCCGGAGTCGGTGACGATCGCGGTGCCCGAGCAATACGGGCAATCGATTTCCGCGCCCTCGCACTCGTCGCCGTAGAAGCGGATGCTGCTCTTGATCATGGTGACCTCCTTGTTTTGTTTGCCTGTGCCTTAAGGCATCTTTACTGTATGGCTCATGACCTCGGCGATTAAGGGCGAACGTGGGGCGAAGGCGGGGCAAGGGACGGACGGTTCCGCGGCTGTCGGCAGGGTCCGACACGGTGTGCTCCGGGGGATCTTCGGTAAAGAAAGGGCGGCGTCGGGAAACTCCGACGCCGCCCCGGGCGCATGCTATTGCCGCGGCGCCGTTACGCCCCATGTCCGCTCGTGCAGAACTGATCGAGGGCGACGTCGGAGATGCCGCTCATGACCTCGAGGATGGCGAATCGCTCGGCGATGATCTCCTTGTACAAGGGGTCGATCTTCATGCTGTAGGCAAGCGCGTAGGAGCGCAGCGCATCGCGCACGAGGTCGGGGTTTCCGTACGCCTTGGGGTCCTTCTCGGCGGCTGCATGGATCTTGCAGTCTTTTGCGAGCGCCATGCGAAAGAGGAAGTAGCCCGTCCTCACCTTGCGGTCAGTCGTTGCGGAGCAGCGGATGCCGACTTGGGCGACCTGGATGATGCGGTCGTATTCGTCGGTCTCGGAGAGCAGTGAATCGAGGTAGGTGAGGCAGCACTGCGGCGCCATGATGTGGCAAGACAGTCCCTCCCCATTGACGTGCTCCTCAAAGATCGCCTCATCGAGCACCTTGCGGGCCCCGGCGATATCGTTCATCTCGATGAGAATCTCGGCCTCCTGGTTGAGCACGCGGTCTTCGTAGGGCATGTGGAGCTTGGCATCGCGTACGTAGGCGAGGGCGGATTCCAGCAGTTTGAGGCGATTTTGCGAGGTTGCCGACTGGGCTTTGGAGCGGTAGTACTTGCTCACCCAAACGGGCAGGTACCAGTCCTCGATGAAGCGCATGTCGACGTCGAGCGCGTCGGTAAGAATGCGGTCTCCGACCTCCCAACAGGCCAGGGCGCTGCATGCCTGAAGGGCGTCACCGAGCAACGTGGTGTCGTAGCGGAAGAACTTGAGTCCCGCCTGGGCGACGGCGAGGCCGGAGCGGTAGTCATCTGAATTGAAGCGCTGGTACAGTGCATGCCAGTCGTTCTTATCGAACGATGTCTCGTCTGCGTGTTCGACGACCCATGCGGCGATTCGGGCGCGGTCCGCACCCAGGCGCGACAGGCCGCTCGCCCTGTCCGGGTCCCCAACGGCAATCACCGCATCGCACACCGAGGCGAAGCTCACCTCCACTTCGCGTGGCCCCTCTTGCACGCACTCGTTTAAAAGGCGGTGCAGGAAATCACGCTCCTCCTGCGAGCCGCTCGGGAGCTCTGCATCTGCGAGGCCGGGGCAGCTCGGCTCATCGCAGGTGGCTTCTCGGACATCTACGGGGCCGAGGGTTTCGAATGGGGTCTGAGCGGTGTCCATGTGGCATCTCCTTACGGGCGGATGATCTTGTCGAGCAGGTCGAGGTTCGGCCCGCCCAATGCGAGCGCCGTGAAGAGGGCGGCGAGCATATACGCGACATCGCCTTGGGCGTGGCGGATGATCAGGGGAATCGTACCCGCTGCGAGCCCGGTGTTGCCGGGGGTATCGGCGAGCGTCGAGTCGAGATGCTTCATGCGGCGGAGCAAGAGCGCCCGGTCGCAAAGCGGGGTGAGGGCGAGACGCGCCCGACCCACGAGTATCGCGAAGCGATGCGGGCCATCCGCCGCGAGCCAGCGGGCCGCGACCTCGCGGCCCCGCGAGAAGGATTCCAGTTGGCAGAGGTCGGCGGGTTGCAGGCCCGCTTCTGCAAGCCGCTCGGCAAGGGCGGGAGGCGTCAAGCGGGCTATGAGCTCGGCTTCGTTGGAGGGGATGCCGTAGTCGATGGGGCCAAGGCCGTCGTCGAACAGCGGATATTCGAGTCCTGCAGCGCGCGTTCCCCGCAGGAGGGGGAGCAGCATCGCCAAGGGCGGGGGACCGGCGATGGGATCGGTCCTCTGCGGGGGACATCCCCACTGCCCAACAGACCGTTCATTCCGAAGGTCCCCGCTCGGATCCGCTCGCTTGCACGGGTTGGTGTTCAGCGGGACGCCTGGCTGCTGCGCGCCCGTCACGGTTGGGCTCGCCTCGACGAGGCAGTGCCTTGCGATTGCGGTGCATGCCCGGATGAAGGTCGCCTCATCGGGCAGCAGGTCGGCGAGGTTTGCGGCCTGCAGTTTATCCGCTTTGCGAAACACGCGCCGACGTTCGATGCGATCGGCGCGCTGCCAGAGCTCTCCCAGTTCGGTGCCGGGGTGCTCGATCTGCGCGATGTGGACCCCGCGGGCGGCGAGGTGCTTGGCGCACAGCTGCACTGCGGGCCGCGGGCCGTGGAACTCGCAGCCCATTTCGACGAGGGCACTCAGCACGTGGTTGAAGACGTTATATGCGATTGGGAAGCCTCTTCCGCCCTTTTGCTTGAGGGCCCGTTTGCGTGCGTCTTCGTTGAGCTCGAGAAGGTCCTCCAGGGATTCCCACGTGGTGAACGAGCGGTCGCAGGTGGAGCTTTTACCGAGCTCGCGCAGCAGGGGCAAGATCCAATCGGAATAGATGCAATTCGATGATGCGTTCAGGGTCATGAGGTACCCGCCTTCGTGCGCAGTGGGCATATGTGGCCTCATTGTAGTTCAGGAATCTCCGCAGGCCGCAGGGTATGTCGGGCGCGATCGGGGCGCGGAGGGGAGGGCCGATCGCCCCCTCCGCGCCCGATGCCGGCCCTGGGAGCGCATGCGCGGTGGCGGCAAGATGAGACCGACCGAGGCGGTGAGGCGCCTCGAATCTCATTGTCCACGAGGAAGGGAACGGGAATGGTGACGGAATTTGAACGGATGCGGGAACTCGAGCCACAGGTGGCGGCCCGCGCGCGTGAAGCGTTCGTCGATGAACTGGGCTTGGCGGAGATCGCGTTTCGGGCGACGGGTGACGAAAACGTGTTCATGACCCGACAGGAGGGCATGCCCTTGCGTGTGGAGTTGGACGCCTCCCACGGCATCGTGAGGGTGAGCGCCGACACCGGGGTCGACCTGCCCGCCGAAGGCATCGACCTGTTTTGGGGATATGCCAATTTCTGCATGGCGTTTCTCTACAAGCATTGCCGTCTTGTGACTGCCCCACAGGGGGAAGTCCCCGGTCTTGATCATGCATGGTATGCGGGCGAGCGCGTCCATTACTGCGTCGAGGCTCTGTATGAGTCCTGGGGGATTGAGGAGCTGGTGAAGATGGCTGCCCGTACGGCGGGCCGTATCCGTGGCGTTCTCAAACGCCTGGAGGCTGGAGAGGACGATTTGTCCATCTTCGATCCGGATGAAGATGAGCGCATGTGGGCGTTGCGCCGCATGCTTGAGCGCGCCAATGGCGCCGATGCGGACTAGCGGTGAAGGCCGATGAAGGCGAGAGGCCAAATCGGAAATCGGAAAGGAGAGCTTCGATGATTATCAAAGACGAAACGGTGCCCGCGTTTGCCCGGAGCGAGGTCGCCGAACTTTGGGTTACGGGAAAGAACAGTGCCGCGGGAACGTTGTCGGTAGGCGAATGGGATTACGACGTGAGCGTGACGAGCGAGGAGGGGCGCCGCATGTGGGTGCGCGTTCATTTGGCCAAGCGCATCGAGGGTGAGGAACGCCGCAAGCGCGCGATGCTTGCAATTGCGCATTTGGGGATGGGCGACGATGCCTGGCGTCCGGTGGCTGTGGATGCGCGTGACGGCGAGGTCCTCTATTCGACAACGCTTACCTGCGATCTTACGAGCGACGCGCTCGATCGTTTCTTCAGTGCGGCCCGCGCGTTTTTGCTTGAGCATGGCGGGGAGGTCGATGCCGTCATCCGGGGCGATTTTGGCCCGGGGCGCGGCTGGGCTTGAAGGGACGGTGTGACAATGGGGGCGCGCGGGGCGATTCTTGGGTGGTGGCGCGGATTGCCGATGTGGTTGACGGGGGGATTGACATGGATGCTTCGGGCAATGGTCGCCATTGCGGTGGTCCACCTGCCGGTGTATTGGATCTTCGACGCGGTGTTCGGCATGTTTGCCCTGGATACCGGTGCCACTCCGGCTTTCGCGCTGTTGACGGGGCTGTGCTTTTTGATGACGACGACATCGCTGGTTGCGATGCTCGTCTGGGTGGTGGCGGGCGTCTACGCCATGGCCCGCATGGTGCGAACGACGCTGAGCCAGCTTCGGGATTCCGATTCTGAGGTAGAGGAGCTCGAACTTGAAGATGACGAGGGCGCGTTTGGCGAAGGCGCGCTGTTGGCCTTCGCCGGCGTGATCGGTGTCATCGCGCTCATGGTGGTGTGCCCCGGGCCGGTTGCGGTGTTGCCCGGGCTGTTCGGCAGCGAGACCGCCCTCATCCAGGTCGAGGCGGTCTTTGCGGGCGAATGGATCGACCTGGCGGTTTTGGGCGAGTTCAGTCGCGCGATTCTGATGGCGCTGCGGTAAGGCGGGCCGGGCGGATTGCCGGCGCGCCCTATGCGCCCCGCTTGGGTGTGAGCGCGAAAGTCATCACGAGGAGCAGCGCCGTGAAGGCTGCGACGAACGGCCAACGCGTGGGGTCGGAGATGCTCGACAGGCCGATGGCGAGCGAGCTGGCGAGCGCGATTGCCGACGCTGCGGCACGGCGGGCGCGCGTGAGCGCGGGGGCATCCTCGCGCAGCGCCCCGCGCAGGGCCTCGATATAGTACAGCGGTAGGATCAGCATGGTCATCGCCACCACGACCTCGGAGATGTCGCCGTTGGGAAGCAACCCCAGGGTGCTCACCACCGTGTGCACCCCCACCCAGAACAACGTGGTGATGAGCGCGATCACGGCGCTCACCACCGGGAAGCGCAGGGTCGCGTTCATGCGGCTCACGGTGTGCTCGAACGGCATCATGTGGTGAAGCGCCAGGGATTGGGGCATGCGCAGGGTGGCGAGCACCATGCCGTTGGCGCCTCCGAGCACGGCGATGAAGGCGATGACGTTGGGCAGCGCACCCGCCTGCTCGCCGAAGAGCTTGACGAACATGAGCGAGAGGCTGGCGTCGCCCGCCTCGATGACGGTCTGCGGGCCGAGGAAGCACGAGATACCCACGAAGTATCCCAGGTAAAGCGCGAGGATGATGATGGGCGCGGCGACGAGGGCGCGGGGCAGGTTGCGTTGCGCGTCCTTGAGCTCGGGGGCGATGCTCACCGCGGAGCTCCAGCCGTCGAAGGCGAAGGCGATGGGCGCAGCGGCGGCGATCCAGGCGGTGCCGGCTGCGGGGGCGGCGGCGATGTCGGAGCTCAGCTGGGCGACCGGGTCGTTCACCATAAGGCCGATGACGCCAACGAGCACCAGAGGCAGGGCCTTGGCCAGCGTGGTGAGATTTTGGAAGTAGCCGCTCAAGGTGGGCCACAGGATGTTCCACGCGGTGCAAGCCAGCAGGAATGCCAGGCCGACGCCCATCTGCCAGGCAAACGTCCCGGGCAGGTTGAAGGTCATGCACGCGTATACGCCCACGACCCAGCTGAGCACCGAGCAGACGACGGGCATGTACAGGAAGGTGAAGTTCCAGCCGATGAGCGCGGCGCGGCGCGGGCCCAGGAATTCCTCCGCATAGGCGATCAGGCCTCCGTGGCCGGTGGTGCGCGCGGCGAAGCGGGCCAGGGTGAGGCCGCCGAAGATGATGGTCGTGGCGGCGAGCAGCATCATGGCGACGCCGAGCGCGACGTTGCCGCCGGTGGCGATGAGGATGTTGTCGGACTTGAAGAAGATGCCCGACCCGATGCAGATGCCCACGATCAGGCAGATGGCGGTGGTGAGCGAGTAGCGCTTCACCGGGGTCGTGTCGGCGGCGACGGCGGCGCCCGTATTGGCGGAGGTGCCTTCGGCGTCGCTCGCGGTGCCCGCGCGCGCGACGGCGCCTTCGGCGTTGGTTGCGCCCGTGTTGGCGTCGGCGGTGCTCTCGCAGGCGGCGGAAGGGGCGGGTTCAGAAGAGGGGGCCATGGTTTCCTATCCCAGGCGTCGCATGCGGACGCTCATGTCGATGGGCTTGGCGGTGAAGGGCGCGGTGGTGGCGAGTCCGTCCACGCCGGTGGCCGCGTACTCCCCGGCGTTGCCCGGATTGACGCCGCCGGCGGCGATGATGGTGAGGCGCGGGTCGAGTGCGCGCAGGTTGCCCACCAGCTCGGCAAGCTCGTCGATGGCAACCTTATCGAGCTGGACGCCGTCGACGCCGGCCCAGGCAACGCCCCCGCGCGAGGCGGCGCAGGCGCGCGTGCAGGCGGCGTTGTGCCATGCGAGGGCGAGCGCCTGCTCGGCGTTCACCTCGACGAACAGCTTCTTCTCGATGCAGCGAGAGCGGATTTGCGGCAGCTGCTCGATGAACGCGTCGATTCCTCCCATGAACGAGAGGTGATGGTCGAACACCAGGACCGTCTCGGACAGGCCCAGGCGGTGGGGGAACGCCCCGCCCGCGATGGTGGCCTCAACGAGGAGGTCCTTCACGCCCGGCATGCTCTTGCGCGTGGTGAGGACCTCGCAGGACGGGTTGGCGGCATGCGCGGCATCGACCATCATGCGGGTCTTGGTGGCCACGGCGGAGAGGTGGTCGAAGACGTTGAGGCAGACCTTCCAGGCCTGATGAAGCTGGGAGGCGGTTCCGCGAAGCGTCATGAAGGCCTGGCCCGCCTCGAGCTCCGTGCCGTCGGGCAGGATGCATGTGACGGTGCACCCGAGCTTGGAGGCGATGCGGGAGGCCACCTCGCCTCCGGCGAGCACGCAGGCCTCGCGGGTGAAGTACTCCATCTCTCCCGGTTGGGCGTCGACGCCCAGGATATGGCTGGTCAAGTCGATATAAGGTACGTCCTCGGCGATGAGCTCGTCGATGCGGGCGTCGGATAGGGTGACCATCGGTCCTCCTTTTGAAGATTTCTACGGTGGAAATCGTATCATCACCGCACGATTCTCCCGCATCTATCACGCGGAAAAGGCATAATGCTGTGTGGTATATGACGTCCCGCCAAAAAGACGTCCCGTCGCGCCCGCAGCGCGCGCCCTTGAAAGGAGACCCATGGATCTGAACAAGCGCCCCGACGACATGGTCCGCATCACCACCCCCGAGCTCGCTCAGGCCTTCATCGAGGAGCAGGTCGCCGCCTGCCGCGAGCAGATCGGTGATAAGAAGGCCCTTCTGGCCCTGTCCGGCGGCGTCGACTCCTCAGTGGTCGCCGCGCTGCTGATCAAGGCCATCGGCAAGCAGCTCATCTGCGTGCACGTGAACCACGGCCTCATGCGCAAGGGCGAGTCCGAGCAGGTCGTCGACGTGTTCCGCAATCAGCTCGACGCCAACCTCGTCTACGTCGACGCCACGGACCGCTTCCTGTCCCTGCTCGACGGCGTGGCCGAGCCCGAGGCAAAGCGCAAGATCATCGGCGCCGAGTTCATCCGCGTGTTCGAGGAGGAGGCCCGCAAGGTGGGCGACGAGGTTTCCTTCCTCGCCCAGGGCACCATCTACCCCGACATCCTCGAGTCCGACGGCGTGAAGGCCCACCACAACGTCGGCGGTCTGCCGGACGACCTGCAGTTCGAGCTCTGCGAGCCCGTCCGCCTGCTGTACAAGGACGAGGTCCGCGTGGTCGGTCGCGAGCTCGGCCTGCCCGAGAACATGGTCGAGCGCCAGCCCTTCCCGGGCCCCGGCCTGGGCGTGCGCTGCCTGGGTGCCATCACCCGCGATCGCCTGGAGGCCCTGCGCGAGGCCGACGCGATCCTGCGCGAGGAGTTTGCCGCGGCCGGTCTTGAGGGCAAGGTCTGGCAGTACTTCGTGTCCGTGCCCGACTTCCGCGTCACCGGCGTGAAGGAGGGCAAGCGCCTCTACGAGTGGCCGGCGTTCATCCGCGCCGTCAACACCGTCGACGCCATGACCGCCGAGGTGCCCGAGCTCGACTGGGCGCTCCTCAAGAAGATCGGCGACCGCATCGCCTCCGAGGTCGACGGCATCTGCCGTGTCCTGTACGACCTCACCCCGAAGCCCTGCGGCACGATCGAATTCGAGTAATAGGTCAATCGGGGCAGGCGCAAGTTGATCCCCATGAGGGCAGACGATATTTCAAACTCGCGCCCTCCCCGAATCCGGCTGTTATCGATGCAGGGGGTTCCGTTCGCGATGAGCGGAACCCCCTGTTCGCTTCCGAAGGGAAGTTTTGCCGCAGTTTTCGGTGACCTTGAAGGTAGACAAAAAACCGGCAAGCGTTCTACCTGCGACTTTGTCGGGGTGTAATCGTCGTCTACTCACGAGGTCCTCGAAAACTGCGGCAGAACTTCGAATGGGGTGGCGTTTGTTCCGGTTGAGGGCGCTGTTTGCCTAAACCGGGCGAGATGGACCCGCCCGCTTTCTCGTTTCGCCCGCGACGCCGCGGATGGGAGCGCTTCCGATTTACAAACGCTGGAGCAGGGTCCCGCCTTTGATCTCCCAGGTGATGTTTGTGCACGCGCGCAGGAACGCGCGGTCGTGGCTCACCAGCAGCAGCGCGCCGCCGAACTGCGCGAGCGCCCGTTCGAGCGCCTCGACCGAGTGCAGGTCGAGATGGTTGGTGGGCTCGTCCATGATGATGAGCGCGGGCGCGTCCAGCAGGCCGAGGGCGATCATGAGTTTCCGCAGTTCGCCGGGGCTGGTGGCGGCTCCTTCCAGGATGCGGTCGGGGTCGGAATTCAATTGTGCGGCGCAGCTGAGCACGCGACCCCGATCGGCGGGGGAGAGGGAGCGGACCGTCTCGAGGACCCGCCTGCGCCGCGTGGGATTCGGCTCCTGAGGGATGTCGAGGACCGTGAGGGCGTTCACCCCCAGTTGCTCGGCCTGCTTCCCGAGCATGTCGCGCACGTGGTCGAGCAGGGTGGATTTACCCGCTCCGTTCGGTCCCACGATGCCGATTCGGTCGGTGTTCCCCACGAAGATCTCTGGCAGCTCAAGTGTCCCCTCGCCGCACGGGATGATGCCCGCGGGTATGTGGAGCACGGTTTTGCGGGGGCTGGGTTTGGCGTCCAGGAACAGGCTGCCGTCGTAGCGTTTGGGGACGAATATCGCGTCGGCCCTGTTTTGCGCCGCGGCCATGCGGCCGTCCATCTGCCGCAGCAGCTTGCCCCTAGCGCCGTCCTGCCCGGTGAAGATGGCGAGGTCGATTTTCGCCCGCGCGCTCCTGTCCTTGGGGTCGAGCCCCCGCTTCGATCGCCTGGCATCCGCCCGCGCGGCCTCTTGGGAGCGCTGCTCCCGCTCGGCGGTGAGGCGGGAGAGCTCGTCTTTGGCGCGCTTTCGCTCGTCGGCGTTTGCCCTGCGCTCGCGTTTTGCCTGTTCGCTTGCCTGCGTGTAACCTCCGGGCCGCACGACGATGCGCATCTCGCCCTGTGGCCCCGTGGGCTCGAACGATGCGCAGCGGTCTACGAGCGCATCCAGCAGCTCGCGGTCGTGGCTCACCAGGATGCCGATGCCGGAAAATCCCGCGAGCAGGGATCTCAGCTGCATGCGTGCCTCGCGGTCGAGGTGGTTGGTGGGCTCGTCGATCGCGAGCACATCGGGGCGCTGCCACAGGGCGCAGGCGATTTGCAGCTTCTTCCGCTCGCCGAAGCTGAGCTCGTCCCAGCGCCAGGGCATGTCGTCGGTGAGGTTGAGGCGTTTGCGGAGGCTGCGGGCATCGCGGCCAAAGTCGAGTGCGAAGTCCGCGAGCGCATGAGGCGCCTCGTCGGCTTCTTGCGGACAATAGACGGCGAACAGCCCATACGATACGGTGCCGGAGTCGGGTGCGATCAAGCCGCAGGCGATTTTGGCGAGTGTGGACTTGCCACAGCCGTTGTCGCCCAAAAGGCCGGTCCAGCCCTGCGGGAAGGTGATGGTCACGTTATTCAAAATGGGGTCTTGCGCCGCGGGGTGCGTGTAGGTCACGCGCGAGAGTGCGAGCTGCATGAAGACATCCCCTCCTTGTTCTATCGGAGGTCAACGGGTCAGTTGATGGGGATGTCTAGAAGCGCATGGTCGCCTTGTCTCTTCGCGGTGGTGCCCTCGCATGGGGCCCGGATCTACCGGGCGGGCGATGGTGAGTGTAGCACGGCCGAGGCGGACGGTCCATCGCCCGGCGCGCGCGGCGTACCGATGGTATTTCGGGTGCGTGGGCCTAATCGTCCGCGTCTTCCCATGCGCGGTAGGCGATGCTCTGCCCCAGCAGCGCGGCGATCGCATCGAGGACATCGTGATCGAGCCGGTAGTGCATCCAGCGCCCGTCCCTGCGGGCGCGCACGATGTCGGTATCTCGAAGCGCCGCCATGTGATGGGAGAGCGTGGGCTGCGAGATCTCGAGCTCCGAGAGGAGGTTGCAGGCGCATTGCTCCTCGCCGTTCCACAAGAGCTCGACGATGCGGAGGCGGTTGGGGTCGCCCAGCGCCTTGAGGTTCGATGCGAGCCGTTCGCGGTCGAACTCGCCAGCCACGATGCGGGCCCTAAGCCCGATGACCCGCTGCTGGATGACGCGCATCGTTTTCAGGAACGTGCCGTCGTCCTTGCCGGTGGGGTCTTCCAGCCCCCAGTCCTCGCGATACATTGCCGACAGGGAGGGGCATTCAACGCCGCATCCCATGGTGATGAGGATGTCGACATCGGGCAGACGGGTCAGGGATTTTGGTTCGAGCGACGCCACATCGAATCCGTATTCGCTTGCCAGCAGGCGCGCGGCGTCGGGGTTGACGGTCTCCACCGGGTGCGTTCCCGCGGAATGCGCGATCATGACGTCGCCTGCGAACTGGTGCGCCATCGCCTCTGCGATCTGGCTCCGACAGGCGTTGTGCGTGCAGACGAATGCCACGACCGGTTTGCCCATATCCCCGAATCTCCCATCATCTACCAGCTGTGATTACATATCGATGTATGTCTATATGATAACATATCGACAGATGTCTATGTGTAAATGGGAAGGTGGGGGCATGGCGACCACGGAAGATAGGGTCTGGATTCACGAGGCGTGCTTGGCGTGGCGGGGCGAAGATCCCGCAGCGCTGCTGGAGGCACTCATGTCCGATGAGCGCTGCGCGGCGTTCGGTCCCGTGCATCACTTCCTGGTCGGCGCCTCATTGCTCGCCTGCGCATGGCCTTCCGCCTGCCACGACGGCGTCAATCTTTCCGACGCCCTGGCGGAGCTCGACTCTCGCGCCGCCTGCGTGCCGGGAGCTACATGCGCCAAGTGGGGTATGTGCGGGGCGGCGGTCTCTTGCGGCATGGCGTTTGCCGTTCTGGCCGACAACGCGCCTTTGCGCTCCAAAGGGTGGAGCGAGGGGCAGCTCATGGTTTCGGATATCCTGGCCGCTATCGCCCGGGCGGGCTCGCCTCGTTGCTGCAAGCGAGATTCGCGCATCGCCGTTCGCGTGGCCGTCCCATGGTTTAACGACTATTTTGGGTTGCGTCTCAAAGTCGGTGAGCAGGTGCCGGAGTGCGCCGTGGCGTCGCTGAACAAGGCATGCCTCGGGGGCGAATGCCCTTACCACGCTTAAGTTCAAGAGGGCAATGGATGGCGTTTGAGTGCCGGCGGCTTGCGGCGCTCGGCCCAACGACGGCCGGCCGACTTATCGCGGGTGGCTCGTGAGGTGCCATCCGTTGCAGTGGGGGCAGCGGTAGGACGAAAGCCCGCGGCGCCCGTGCTCGGCGCATGAGGCTATGGCGTCCTCTGCCTCCGCTTTGCTCGAGTAGCGGTTCTTGGACTCGCAGGCTTTGCGGCGGAGTGCTGTCTCGTGTTCGGCATCGAGGCGATCTTCGCGCTCCCGCTCGCGTGCGAATAGGTCGCCCATGGCGTTTCCGTCAAACCCAGCCTCAAATGCCGCACGTTGCTTTGTGCGCGCCGATCTTTTGTTGCTCGCCATAGGTTCCTCCCGGTTCGCTCTCTGGTGAACATGGTAGAGCAAGCCTCACGACGATGGGGTGTCGGCTCATTAGCTGCGGGCTAATGAAACCCAGGGGGCGCTTTCCAATAATGGGGCCAGTCGAGGGCCGACGGAAGGGCCCTCTGTTGTGGAAGGATGAAACCATGGAAGAGACTTCTGGCAAGCAGCGTCGCTCCGGCCTTGCGATCGCGGGCCTGATCATCGGCACTCTGGCTCTGCTCACATCATTGATGCCGTTCATCAACAACATCTCGTTTTTCGTTGCGCTGATCGGCGCGGCGCTTGCGATTGCGGGCATGGTCTCGTGCGCTCGCGGCAAGCGGGCGGGCAAGGGTTTGGCGGGAATTGCGGTCGCGGTGAATGTCGTGGCAGTTGCCGCCGTCCTGATGAGTCAGAGCATGTACAGCGCCGCTGTCGACGACGCGATGAACGGGCCCCAGGCGGTTCAGTCGTCTGAGGGCGATGGGAAGAGGGAGGACGGCGAGCCGAAGCCCGCAGATGAGCTGGCGATCGGTTCCAAGGTCGAGCTCGAAAACGGCTTGTCCGTGACGGTCAACGAGGTGGCTCCCGGTCTGGTCAAGTACGATGGGACCGACGTGACCCGGGTCAACGTCACCTACGAAAACAACGGCGATGAGCCCGCCTCCTTCAGTTCATACGACTGGAAGGGGGAGAACGAGACGGGCGTTCGCAGCGATATCACGTATTTCGATGGCGAAGAGAATGCGATCAACTACGGCGACCTTTCCGTCGGCGGATCGGTTTCGGGCAACATCTACTTCGATGGGACGCTGTCCAAGGTGCTCTACTTCTCCAGCCCCATCGCGGATGATCCCGCTGTGACTTGGACCGTGGCGTAACGTGCCGGCATCGGCGCTGTGGCGGGAAATGACCGGGCGGCGCGATTCGGTTGGTCGTCTCGCGGTATACCATGGGTGTGAAGGGCGTTGGGTGAGGACGGCATGACAGAGCGATTGACAGAGCAGGTGTTGCAGGAGCTGATCGAGGCGCCGACGCTCGACGGCTTCATCGAGGACCACGATTTTTCCGCCGAGACGCTGTCCGAGTTCCTGTGCCATATGCTCGAGAAAAAGAATCTCAAGCGCTCGCGCGTGGTGCGCATGGCCGACCTCAACGAGACGTTCGGCTATCAGATCTTCACCGGGGCCCGCAATCCCTCGCGCGATAAGGTCCTTCAAATCGCGTTTGCCATGGCGCTGACGCTGCGGGAGACGAATCGCGCGCTACGCGCCGCGGGGGTGAGCTCGCTCAACCCGAAGTGCCGCCGCGACGCGATCATCATCTTCTGCATCGACCAGGGGTGCAGCCTTCAGAAGGTCAACGAGGAACTTTATCGCCTGGGCGAGGAGACCGTCTGCTAATTGTCCTTGCGCGCTGGTATGATGCAGGCCATGAAGAATTCCGATGACATATCCGCGGCCGATGCCTCGGGCTCTGGGGACGAGACGTTCCATCATGGGCTTGAGGCATACTTGACTCGATCTGCCGAGGCCACGACCTGGCATGTCGAGCGTGTGATCAAGCAATCGGAGTTTGAGACGACGGAGCTGGTGCGGGGCCGTCCGAGGGAGGGCGCCGCCGGCAGGTACGTTCGCAAGGTCATCGATGCCGCTTCCGGCGCCGGCGCGGCGTACGAGGAGCTGTGGCGCGCTCAAGAGCGGGGCGAAAGCCTCGCATGTGTGCCTCGATTGGTCGAGTGTGCGCGCAGCGGGAACACCTTGACGGTGGTGATGGAGCATGTCGACGGATGCACGGTCGACGCGCTGCAAAGGGCTATCGGCGCGGGGGAGCACCTGGCGGTGCTCGTGCTGCCGCCGCTGAGCCGAGCGGTTACGGAGCTCCACACGGCATTGCCGCGCCCTCTGATACACCGCGACCTCAAGCCATCGAACGTCATCATGCGCGATGGCAAGGCCGTCGTCATCGACTTTGGAAGCGCGCGGATGTGGCATCCGGACGCATCGAGCGACACCACGCATTTCCTCACGCGATGCTATGCCCCGCCCGAGCAGTTCGGCTTTGGCCAGACCGACGAGCGAACCGATGTGTATGCGTTGGGCAAGATCTTGTATTTCTGCCTGACGGGCGAGCAGCCCCCGAACACCTGCGGGGCTGCCGAGTGCAGGGAGAAGGGCATGGGCGAGGCATGGGCGCAGCTCGTGGGCACGGCCTGTGCGTTCGATCCCGCCGATCGATATGCTTCGGTTGCGGATTTTGGCGCGGCGATATCGATCGCGGCCGAATCGCGCCCTTCCGCATCGACGTGCGCGACGGGCGGGCGGATCCCCGTCCGCTCGATGAGCTTTAGGTTGCCGGCACTGAGAAACTGGAACCCGCTTTCACTGATCCCCTCATGGGCGGGGCGTGTCTGGAACAGCGCGATTCTCGTGATGCTCGCCATGATGCTGTGGATGAGCATCGAGACGATTTTCAATCCCGTGCCCAGGGACGCGGGGCGGTCGATGGAGTATTTGTTCGCGCAGAACATCCTGTGCGTCGATCCGCTCCTCATCATCGGGGCGTATCTCCTGATGGATCGTCGGAGGCTGCGCGCGAGATATCCAAAGCTCGCGCGGTGGGGCATCTTGCGCGAAACCGTCTACGGGGCCATTGGCATGGTCGTGGTGCTGTTTGGCAGCGCATTGTTTGCCGTGATGATGGGATGGGCTTAAAGGGGCCCCGTATGAACAAAGGCGCCGTCCGCGCACGTTGGCGGACGACGCCTTGGGCGTGAATGGGAATGCCGGCGCAGACCCTAGTGATGGCAGGCGTGCTCCGGGCCCATGGCCTCGAGCTGGCCGGCGGCCACGCGCTCGGCGGCGGCGCCCACCGTGGGGGATTCGGCGTCGTGCAGGACGGTGATGCCGGCGGCGGCGAAGCCCTGCATGGGGCGCATGCCCATGCCCACGGCCACGATGGCGTCGATGCCGGCGTCGGCGAGGATACGTACGGGCCGCATGCAGCCGCCCTCCTCATGCGGGGGATTGGCGATGATGCCGTCGAGCGCGACGGTGCCGTTCTCGATGTTCAGGATCGTGAAGCAATCGGCGTGGCCGAAGTGGGCGGAGCGCTGGGCCTCGAGGCCGCCTTCGCCGACGGAGGGAACTGCGAGCTTCATGTGCGATGCCACCTTTCTGTGCGCGCCTGAGCTGCGCGCATGCGTGTTGGGCTTTCCTCCATGGTAGCGCGTTTGCGCTAGGCGCGCATGCGCATGGTGTTCGCGCGTCCGTATATGCGGGGCGCTCCGGCGTGGCCGCTCCGGCGTGGCCGCGACGGCGAGGGCGCGGCGGCGCGGAGGTGAAGCCGCGTCGGAGAGGCCCCGTCTGCGGGGTTACGCGGAGAAGCTCTACAGGTTGGCACATTGGCCAAGAATCCGCTCGAGGTCCCAAGGGTGGTCGCCGTTGCCGGCGCTATTCGGGTCCCGCACCACGACCTGCCCATCGTCGGTCAGGCCTGCGAGCACGATGAAGTGCCCCGTGGTGGTGAAGTCGCCGGGTCGCACGCTGCATATGATCGGCCGCCCCGCCTCGAGCTCGGCACGGACGACCTCGGCGCTTGCGGAGAGTTCGGAGCTGCGAAGGCCGAGCATCGCCGCGCCATCTGTCATAAGCGTCCAGGCCGTCATGCCGTCGACGGTGAAACCGTTTTGCTCGCTGAAGCGCGCCATCGCGGCGGGGTCGAGATCGGTCCTTCCCGTAAGGGACACATAGACCATGGAGAGGCAGGTCGGTCCGCATCCGTTCTCATGGATGTTCCCTCCCGCGTAGGGTTCGTCGGACCATTGGGGGTCGATTTGGTACAGGAACGGGACCTCTCCTTTGCGCCAGGCATGCGCCGGTGTCGAGTGAGCGATCTCCTCTTGGGGGAGCGCGTTTCCTCCGGTCGTTCCGGCATCCTGCCGCATGATCGGCTGTGCCGCGAGAACGAAGGCGATTGCGATGCCGAGGCCGATGAGCGCCATCTTTCCCATGCGCGATTTGGGGCTTCGCGGTCGCCGCGCCGTGCCGGGCCTACGGCTGGCGGCGGCAGGTTCTCGACGGGGCGTGCCGGCGCGCGGCGGCGCGGCAGTGCGACGTCGCCGCGCCCCGCGGTCGGTTCGGAATCTGCCGCCCTCGAGGGGTCCGTCAAATTCCCGCAGAGATGACTGGACGCCATTTCTTCCATACGTGCTCATGGCTCGGCTCCTTGGATGTTGGATATCGGCACGTCATCCATGATGGAGGGGCACTTATGCGCTCCCGTGACACTTGCGTGACGGGTTGGTCACGGTGCTTAACGGGAGGTTAAAAATGACTTAACGCGACGCGCCGCCGACCCAGCGGAAGCGGGTTCGGCGGCGCGTGGGTGAATCGATGGTGCTCTGACGGCGGAGATCGAGGGGCCTAAGGCTGGCGCACCAGGTCCTCGATCGCGCCGGCGCGGTAGCTCTTGAAGACGATGCCGTCGCCGTCTTGGGTGGCGTCCAGGTCGACGTCCGCCATGATGCCGAAGTCGTGGTCGCCGTCCGAATCGTGGAACACCTGGTGCACGTGCCACACATGGTCGGTGAGCTCGTCCGTCTCATCGATCTCGAGGAATGCGGCCGATCGCGCGTCGGCATCGGTGAGCAGGTCCTCGTGCGCCTCGTAGAACGCATCCAGCACGCGGCCCCAGCGCAGCTCGCCGAATCCCCAGTCCTCGTCGAGGACGCCGAGCTCATCGGCCTTGTCGCGCGCCGCGAGGCGGACGCGCTGGAACAGGGCGTTGCGGACCATGAGCGTCATGCCTCGGCGGTCGGCGACGACCTCGTCGCCGCGCTTGAGCGGCGCGGCTCCGGGTTCGGCGCCCGCGTTGGCCCATTCGTCCACAAGGCTCGAGTCGACCGAGCGCACCACAAGTCCCAGCCAGGACACGATATCGTCGAGCTCCTCGGTGCGGCGCTCCACCGGCACGGTGCGGTCGAGCGAGCGGTACGCTTCCGTGAGGTACCGCAGCAGGATGCCCTCGCAGCGCGCGATCTTGTACTGCGCGATGTAGCTCTTAAAGTCGCAACCGGTCTCGAGCATGTCGCGCAGGACCGACTTGGGGCTGAGCTCGTAATCGTTTGCCCATGGGACCTGCGCGCAATACGTGGCGAACGCGACGTCGAGCATCTCCTCGAGCGGCTTGGGGTAGGTGACGTCCTGCAGCCGGTCGAGGCGCTCCTCAAAGTCGACGCCCTCCGCTTTCATGGCGTTCATCGCCGCGTCGCGGGCGCGGCGCTCCTGCGCGCGAAGAATCTGCTTGGGGTCCTCGAGCGTCGCCTCGACCATGGAGATGAGGTCGAGCGTGTACGTGGGGCTTTCCGGATCCAGCAGCTCGAGCGCGGCGAGCAGGAACGGGGAGAGCGGCTGGTCGAGGGCGAAGTCCTCGGGGAGGTCGACCGTGAGGTAGTAGGTCGCCGCCCCGTCGAGCGGGTGGGCCGTCGCGGTGCCCGGCCCGTCGACCGCCCGTTCGGCCTCGCCCCACGCGCCGTCGCCCTCATCGCGAGCGGCGTCGAGTGCCCGGAGTTCATCCAGGTTCGCGGGCGCCTCGGTGAGCGAGACCGTCGAAATCGAGCCGATACTGCCGTCATCGGCGTCCACGTCCGTCCCGCAGGCCTCGCGCACCACGACGCCGGCATCGATGAGGGTGGCGAAGATCTCCGCCGCGCGGGCCTTGAGCTTGGTCTTCTCTTCGGGTGTCTGCAGCGACGCGTCGATGAGTTCGAGCACGCGCTCCCATGCGTCGCCGCCCTGCTCGACCTCCGCGAGCACCATGGAGTGCGTGATGCGCAGACGTGGCTTGAGGGTTTCGGGCTCGCTCTCGATCAGGCGGGTGAAGGTGTCCTCGTTCCAGGTGACAAAACCCTCCGGCGGCCGCTTTTTCTTGAGCTTCTTCATCTTCTTGGGGTCGCCCATGGCCTTGAGCTCGGCCTTGTGGTTCTCGATCTCGAACTCCGGCGCCTCGGCGATGACCACGCCCTCGGTGTCAAAGCCCGAGCGGCCCGCGCGCCCGGCGATCTGGTGGAACTCGCGCGAGCGCAGGCGGCGCTGCTTGTAGCCGTCGAATTTTGTGAGGCCGGTGAGCAGGACGGTGTGGATGGGTACGTTGATGCCCACACCGAGCGTGTCGGTGCCGCAGATCACGGGGAGAAGGCCCTGCTGGGCGAGCTTCTCGACGAGCAACCGGTAGCGTGGCAGCATGCCGGCGTGGTGCAGGCCCACGCCGCTCGAGATGAGGTGTTTGAGCGTCTTGCCGAACGCCGTGGTGAAGCGACCGCCCTTGATGGCCTCCTTGATCGCCTCGCGCTGTTCCTTGCTGGCGACGCCGTAGCTCGCCAGTGCACGGGCGGATTGCAGGGCCGCGTCCTGGGAGAAGTGCACGATGTAGAGCGGCGAGTCGCCCTGACGCAGGGCCAGCTCGACCGTTCCCTCCAGGGCGGTTTTCACATATTCGTAGGAGAGGGGCACCGGGCGAGGCGCGTCGGCGATGAGCTCCAGGTCGCGGCCGGTGGTGCGGGTGAGGGTATCGCCGATGGCGGTCATGTCGCCCAAGGTGGCGCTCATGAGCAGGAACTGCGTGTGGGGCAGCGTGAGCAGCGGGACCTGCCAGGCCCACCCGCGGTCGGGGTCGGAGAAGAAATGGAATTCGTCCATGGCGACGCAGCCCACATCGGTGTCCTCGCCCTCGCGCAGCGCCTGGTTGGCGAGGATCTCGGCGGTGCAGCAGATCACGGGGGCGCCGGTGTTGATGTGCGAGTCGCCGGTGATCATGCCCACGTTGTCGCGACCGAGGATGTCGACCAGGTAGAAGAACTTCTCGGAAACGAGGGCTTTGATGGGCGCCGTGTAGTATGCGCGCTGTCCGCTGGCCATGGCCATGAACATCATGCCGAGTGCGACGAGCGACTTGCCCGAACCGGTGGGGGTGCCCAAGATGACGTTGCCGCCCGCGGCGAGCGAGAACAGCGCGTCCTCCTGGTGCGGCCAAGGCTCGATCCCGCGTGAGGTGACCCAACCCATGAAGCGCTCGTAGGCTTCTTCCGCGGTCAGCCAGGGTTCGGGATCGGATGTCGGTTCGGAGTCGCTGGATTCCGGCTCCCACCAGCTGGGTGCGAGCGCCCCCAGGGAACCGTGGGCGAAGGGGTCGATTGCGTTGGTCGCTTCAGACATGGGTGCTTTCCGTTTCGTTGCAGTTGTCGGTGCTTATTATGACCGAAAGAGGTATGCCGGGGCGCGTTGGCGCGCAGGGTGCGCTCTTGCCCGCCCCGCCTCGACGCCCCCGTCGGCTCTGCGTGTGCGAAATAGGGGGTCATAAAATACTGAGAATTGAAAAGGTGGTCAAAATACCCTAATTGTGCGCTGAAAATCGTCGCTTTGGGAGCATGTATACACCTACGCTTACGGTAATCCTGGGCTTTTGTCGGTGTCAAACCGACCGGCGTCTCGACGGGAGCTCATGGACCCGCTGGATGAAAAGCGAATCCTGGGCTTTTGTTGCAGGGGGATTCGCGTGTCAGCGCACAAACTGGGTATTTTGACCACTTTGGAGAATCTGAACGCACCTGGTGAGGCGGGTCCGAAAAATCTATGCAGTCTGCACCGGCAATAGGATCGATTTATGCATTTTCCCGTGCAGCTAGGTGACGCCGGCGATTGCGGAGGTTGTCAACGGCGTAGCTCATGCCATAGGGGATGTAGTCTTCGGCAAAAAGATCATCGGGAAGGTAGTCGATGAGGCTTTGGGGCAGGTCGAGCGCGGCTTGGAGCTGGTCTGCCGCCGCAGCTTCGGCGGCGGGGCGCGCGTAGATGGCGTGGACGGTCGCGCCCTGCTCGGTGAGGCGCTGCTCATACTCGGTGATCGGCTGTTCGGGATGCGCGGAACGGTCATCGTGCGTCGCGCATATCACGTCCCAGCCGATGGTTTTGAACTGCGGTAGTGAATACTCGAACAACGGGAGGCTATCGGTTCGCAGCACGACCGTGCCCCCTTCGGCGACGAGCGGTCGATAGCCGTCGAGGTGCTCGGCTGTGGTCACACGCAGGCGGGCGTGGCGGCGCTTGGGGTGCGGCGTGGGGAAGTTGATGGAGATGCTCGAGAGCTCGCCCGGGGCGAAGATGCCGCTCAGGTTCGCGGCATCACCGGGGATGACCAGGGCGTTCTTAAGACCCAGGTCCAGCACGAGCTGCGCGGCATGCACGACGCAGACGGGCTCGCTGTCCATGCCGATGAACAGGGTGTCGGGGTGGCGCTGCGCCATGGCGGCGATATAGGCGCCCTTGCCGCAGCCGAGGTCGAGGTGCACGTGCCCGAAGCGGTCGGGGCCGCCCGGAACGAGGGGGAGGCACGCCTCGGCCCAGCGACCCCGGTATGCCGCGGCGCCGGTCTCGATGGCGTCGGCGGCGCGTTCGATGCGCTGATCGAGGACGAAGTTCTTGGGCATACGTGCGTGCATGGGGGCCTTTCCGGTGGGCGTGGTTTGAGGAGGGAGGGGTGGCTGGCGCAGGATGGGCACGGTTATGCGGTCCGCTCGAGCACCAGGTACCGATTGAGGGTACCAGAGCTCCCGTCGGCGGAGTAGCGCGCGAGTTCGCGGGCATGCGTTCCCACAGATGCTACAAGCCCGTCGATCTCCTTCTCGTCGAAATGGTGGCAGTAGCGCAAGGGGGAGGGGTCGGATTGCCATCCGAGGAAGTGGTCGTTCCGATCCAGCTGGCCCGTATCGATCAGCGAGCGCTCGCGCACGGCGGCATCGGCAGCGAGGGCCTTGCGGGCGAGTCGGGCGTCGTTCATGAATTGCCAGAACGAGACGATGACGATGCCACCGCGCGCCGTCCGATCGAGGAGCAGCTCGAGCACGGCGTGCCTTATGGCGGCGCTGGGGACGTGGTGCATGAAGCCGAATGTCACGGAGAGATCACACGGCGGGACGGCCTCAAAGCTGTGCATGCCATCTCCGGCAAGCAGGCCCTGGAGGACGTCTGCCCAATGGAAGGTGACGCCGGGGATCGACCGGGCATCTTGAGCGAGTTCGGGGCAGGCGTCGACTGCGTGGAAGGCCGGATCGACATCGGGTAGGGTCGAACGGAGGAAGTGCTCGAAGCGCAAGTTTCCGCATGCGAGGTCGAGGACTTGCGGTGTCTTGCCGACCCGCCCCCAGCCACGCTGCTCCAAGAGCTCTGCCGCCTTGCGCCATCCTTCCCACGGCGCGCTCCTCGTCGCCGAGAACGATGCGGCGTGGTCGGCGTAAAAGCGGTTGTTGAGCTCGATGAGCGTGCATGCGCAGGCGAGGTCCATGGTTCTTCCGATCGGCGAATATCGAATGCCCGAGTTTTTAATTGTAAGCGCATCGCCGCTCCGGAGTGCGGCCCGTTCTCGCCCTCATATACAATGGAGTCCATGGAACAGATCATCCTCGACATACTGGAAGAGCTCCGCGCCGGCAGGTGCGTCGACGACCGGACCCTGCTCAAGTTGGGGCATGCCGCCGCCCGTCGATCCGGCGAGGACAAGCGCGTCTTCGCGAAACGCCGCCTCTTGCCGTTTTACCAGCAGGTGAAGGCCGGGGATCGCGCGCGCTGGGAGTCTTGGAACGTGACTCCCGAGCTCGAGGACCGGCTCTTGTCCGTCCTGCGCATGAAGCCGCGCCGCAGCGCATCAGGCGTGGCGACCATCACGGTCATCACCAAACCCTGGCCCTGCGGGGGCGATTGCCTGTTTTGTCCGAACGACATCCGCATGCCCAAGAGCTATTTGCACAACGAACCCGCCTGCGAGCGGGCGGAGCAGAACTGGTTCGATCCGTACCTGCAGGTCACGTCGCGCCTGACCGTCCTCTCGCAGATGGGGCATGCTATCGACAAGATCGAGCTCATCGTGCTCGGCGGGACGTGGAGCGATTATTCGCAGGGGTATCAGGTCTGGTTCATCTCCGAGTTGTTCCGCGCGTTGAACGATTTCTCGCCCGCCGCCGTTTCGACCGGGGCGGGGGAGCGCGCCGCGCGCTATCGCGAGCTGGGATTCCCGCAGGACGGCGAGGGCTTCGCGCGGGCGGCGGAGGCGACGCAGCGCGAGCTGAACGCCCATGCCCATACGTACAACCGGGCTTTTGGCGAGCTGTACGGCGCCGGCTCTCCATGGCACCGGGCGGCGTCGGGCCAGGTCGCGGATTTCTCCGAGCTTGAGCACCTCCAGCGCGAGAACGAGACCGCGCGCTGCCGCGTGGTCGGCCTCGTGATCGAGACGCGCCCCGACGCGATCACCCCGCAGGCCCTCACCGTGATCCGCCGTCTCGGTTGCACGAAAGTCCAGATGGGCGTCCAGTCTTTGAATCAGGAGGTCTTGGATGCGAATGACCGCGGCATCGATGTCGGGGCGATCGCCCATGCATTTGAGTTGCTGAGGATCTTCGGGTTCAAGATCCACGCGCACGCCATGGTCAATCTTTTGGGATCCACGCCCGAACGGGACAAGGCCGATTACCTGCGCCTCGTGAGCGGGGCACCGTATCAGCCAGACGAGATCAAGCTCTATCCCTGTGCCTTGATCGAGGGAGCGCGACTCCAAGAGCGCTTCGATGCTGGCGAGTGGGTTCCCTATACGGAGGAAGAACTGCTCGACGTGCTCGTCGCCGACGTCGCGGCGACGCCGTCGTTCTGCCGCATCTCCCGCATGATCCGCGACTTCTCCTCGCATGATATCGTCGCGGGCAATAAGAAGCCGAACCTACGCCAGCTCGTCGAGAACCATCTGCGTAAGCAGGGCGATACGCGCGGCATTCGCGAGATCCGCTTTCGTGAGGTGGCGACGGGCGATGTCTCGGTCGACGACCTGCGCATGGAGGTCGTCTCATATGAAACCAGCAACACGCGCGAGCGCTTCCTCCAATGGGTGACGGACGAGAACCGCATCGCCGGGTTCCTGCGCCTGTCCCTGCCGGATGAGGGCTACGTGCGCGCCCTGGCCGAGGAGGAGTTCGCGGCGGACGCGGAGCGGGGCGCCCGCCCGCCCGTCGCGCCCGGCGAGGCGATGATCCGCGAGGTGCATGTGTACGGCATGGCGACGCAGCTCGGAGCGAACGGGACGTCCGCCCAGCATTTGGGGCTGGGCCGTCGTCTCATCGACCGTGCCTCCGAGATCGCCCGTGCCGCCGGGTATACGCGCCTCAACGTGATCAGCGCGGTCGGGACGCGCGAGTATTATCGTCATCTGGGGTTCGTCGACCACGGCCTCTATCAGCAAAAGGAGCTCTCATGAGCAAGAAGCCCTCGATATCCCAGGCCGGGGCCGGCATCGCCGCAGGTGTGGCTCTCGGAGCGGTCGCCGTCGGTGCTGCCGCTTTCGTCGTGGGCTCCCAATGCCTGCAGCTCGTCCGCACAAAATCGGGGATGGCCCGCGTGAAGAAGGTCCGCGACGCCGAGGGGCGTGCGGTGCGCGTGCTCCAGCAGGGCGGCGTGTACCAGAGCGCGACGTATGTGGACGAGCGTCGGTTCGAGCCCGTGTTCGCATATTGCCGTGCGTTCGATCGCGTGTTCGAGGCGGAGGAGCCCATGCGCGCCGCGACGGGTCACGGCATCGACCGCGTGCTCATGATGGGCGGCGGTGGGTTTGCGTACCCTAAACATGCCCTTACGAGCCATGGCTCGCTCGCGATGGACGTCGTCGAGATCGACCCGGCGGTCACGCGCTTGGCGCGCCGCTGGTTTTACCTCGACGAGTTGGAGCGCATCGCCGGCCCCCGTCTGAGGGTCATCACCACCGATGCGCGCTCGTTCGTGTCGACTGCCCTGGCCGAGGGCGTGCGCTACGATGCGGTGGTGAACGATTGCTTCTCGGGCGCCGAGCCTGTGCGGTCCCTCGCCACGGTCGAGGCCCTGTGCCAGATCAAGGTGTGCCTTCGCCCCGGAGGCCTCTACCTTGCCAACGTCGTTTCCGCATCGGGCGGGGAGAACGTCGACGTTCTGCGCGACGCCATGGCGACCGCGGCGGCGGTGTTCGCACATGTCCACGTGGTCCCCTGTGAGGATGCCTCGTTTGCCGCGGAGGATAATTACCTGCTCATCGCCACGGATGGCGAGTATGCGTTCTCGGGTGAATCCGATCTCGACGAAGGGGTTTTCGGTTCGGTCATGAGAGACGAAGACCCGAAACCCTAAGCTTCCGCGCGGCGACGAGCTTCGTCGCGCCAGCCGGTGACGCGCTCGCGCATGCCATCGATGTCGAGCACGCCCTCCGCAAACCCCTTGCGGACGAGTTCCGCGGGCAGGAATTCGTCGTATTTGTCGAAATACGGCACTTCGCCCGGATAGACGAGTTCGATGGGCGCGAAGTCGGCCTCGGCCTCGGCGGCGACCACCTCGAAGAACGTCTCGGCATCCGCCTTCATGTGAAATTGCATGAAGTAGGGGCGCGATGGGTCGAGCCCCTTGAGCCCGAGCTCGTCCGCGCATTTTATCTTGAGCAGCCGCTCGAGTGCGAGGAACGCGTAGCTGCCGAGCCAGGGGAACAGTGCCCAGGTGTCTCCGCCCAGGTTGATGAGCGGGCTCGCGTCGCGTCCGGCGATGCCGGCGTTGGCGGCCACGTGCCGGGCCTGCGAGAGGCGCGCGCGGGCGTTTCCCATCAGATACGGATAGACATCGTGCTCCTCGAGGACCCGCTCCATGCGCTCGAGCACATGCGTGTCGATATCTCCGGCGCAGTCCCCGAAATACGCGGGCACGCGACCCTTGACCTGCGTGCAGTACACGAGGCGCCGCTTCCAGTCGACCTCCTCGACGAGCCAGCAGTGCCCGGCGATGGCGATGCGCTCGCCCGCCGGCGGCGGGTTCACGATCGTGCCGAGTTCCGCGGACTCGCTGCGGACGGTGAACTCCTCATTCTCCTGGAAGACGGCGTAGAACTTGAAGGAATTGGTGAGCCTCTCTCCCGCGAGACCCACGATCAGGCCCCCGCCCTCGGTCACCTCGACGTGCTCGATCTCGATAAGGTGACGCAACAGGCAGCGCAGGTCGTCGGTGCTCACGCGATGGAAATAGGAGAGGGTCAGGACGCGTGCGGCGAGCTCGGCGGGCGTGAGCTCCCCGCAACTTGCGAGCGTGCTCATGACTTGGTGGTACAGCAGGCTGTAGGGAAGGCGTTCGAGCGCCGGCGGTTCGACCCAGTGCTCCTCGCGGTATAGCTGCACGAGGGCCGCCCCTTGAAGCAGCTTCCAAGGGATGGTCTCCGGCAGCATGGCGCGCGGCTCGGGTTGCTCCTCGCGCATGACGAAGTGCATCTCAGGGGGAAGGTCGCGCCTGCCGGTGCGACCCATTCTCTGCAGGAAACTGGACACCGTGAACGGGGCATCGATCTGAAAGGCCCGTTCGAGGCGCCCGATGTCTATGCCGAGTTCGAGTGTCGCCGTTGTGACGGTGGTTTGCGCCTGCTCCTCGTCGCGCATGAGCTCCTCCGCGCTCTGACGATATGCGGCGGAGAGGTTCCCGTGATGGATGAGGAAGCGGTCGGGTTCATGTCGCGCCTCGCAATACGCGCGGAGGCTCGCGCAGACCGCTTCCGCCTCTTCGCGAGAATTGACGAACACGAGGCATTTGCGTCCGCGCGTGTGCTCGAAGATGTATCCGAGTCCCGGGTCTGCCTCGGGGGGCGCCGTATCGGTGCGCGCCATGAGCTCGCCGGTTGACGGCGCCTCCAGATGGACCTCATCGGGTGAGGGGAGCTCGCGCGCCCTTCCGTCGTCGAGCAAGTCGGCCTCCGCTGCCCCGAGTGTCTCCGCGGTTCGCTCCTGGGCTTGCGGGCCGCCGATGTAAAAGTGCTCCATGGAGAGACGCCAGGTGCGGCGCGGCTCCTCGAAGCGGGGGATGATGCACCCGCGCCCCGTTCCGGCGGAGAGGAATGCCCCCGCGCGCTCGGGTTCGCCGATCGTCGCGGAGAGCCCGATGCGGCGGGGGTTCACGCCCGCCATGCGCGAGAGACGCTCGATGAGGCAGAGTGCCTGACCCCCGCGGTCGCCGCGCAGCAGGGAATGGACCTCGTCGATGACGATGTAGTGCAGGTCGCCGAAGAGGCGGCCCACGGCCGCATGCCGGTGCAGCAGGAGCGCCTCGAGGGATTCGGGCGTGATTTGGAGGATGCCGCTCGGCTTTTTGAGGAGCTTCGCCTTGTGCGACGCCGCGACGTCGCCGTGCCAATGCCAAACGGGGATGTCCGCCTCCTCGCACAGAGCGTCCAGGCGGTGGAACTGATCGTTGATGAGGGCTTTGAGCGGGCCGATGTACAGGGCGCCGACCGTTGCGGGCGGATCTTCCCAGAACTCGGTCAGGATGGGGAAGAAGGCCGCCTCGGTCTTACCTGAGGCGGTTGAGGCGGTGAGCAGGACGTTCTCATCGGTGTTGAAGATCGCGTCTGCTGCCGCGACTTGGATGGAGCGCAGCGATTCCCAGCCATGCGAGTAGATGAAGTCCTGCACAAATGGCGCGTACCGCTCGAATGCGTTCACGATTCGGCCTCCCTCCTCCGGTTCTATGGATCCAGGCGAGCACACCCCGGACGCATGCGGGATTGCGCGGGATGGGGCATACTCTAACGAACAAGAGGTTAGAGCTCTCCTGTGAAATAGACTTGGGTGGGTGACACCCACTCGACGAGCCGCTTCCCACAAGGCGGCTCGTCCCTTATGCGGGCATCACCCAGCCATTAGTAAGCAACAAGGACAATCAAGCAGATGGCAAGAGCCATCACGATTGCGAGTGCCAACAACAACTGCGTGAGTGTTCGCATGGGGATCCCTCCAACCTTCCTGCAAGACTCGGAGGGCACCGCCCGTTCGCTGTCTATATAATATCACACAATAGAACAAACGTTCGTATAATCTAAAGCGATCGGCACGACCTTGAAGTGCTTGAAGCTGATCGCAGGGCAGACGGAAGGGGCTTGCCTCGCGGCTGAACCCCGGTTTTAGGTGTCGGGGAATCTTCCAATCGGTGCAACTTAAGCCGATTGGAGGGCATACATGGACGTGGTGGATAGCGGGAGTGCGGCAAGCATCGGCGTCGACGATTCTCGCGGTGGCGGAACGTTGTACGGCTACGCGCGCGTGTCGACGCAGGACCAGCAGCTCGCGCGGCAGCTGGACGCCTTGGAGGCATTCGGCGTGCAGCCCGATCATCTGTTTGCCGATAAGGCGAGCGGCAAGGATTTCGATCGGCCGGCATGGATCGGGTTGACGCGAGTGTTGACACCCGGAGATGTGCTCGTGGTGAAGAGCATAGATCGCCTGGGCAGGAACTACGACGAGATCCTTGCGCAATGGAGGTATGTGACGCGCGATTGTGGCGCATCAATCGTGGTGATGGACATGCCATTGCTCGATACGCGGAATACCGCCGGCGGTGTGACCGGCGAGCTCATCGCCGATATCGTTCTTCAGTTATTGAGCTACGTTGCCCATGTTGAGCGCGACAACATCCGTCAACGGCAAGCCGAGGGGATCGCCGCGGCGAGAGCCCGCGGCGTGAGGTTCGGGCGACCGCGCAAAGAGCGGCCAAAGAATTACGACGCGGTCATCGAGGATTTCGGTCGGGGCGCCGTGACGCGCCGCGCCGCCGCCGAGTGCCTTGGGGTGTCGCTGGGCACCTTCGATCGTTGGCGCCGCGAAGACGCCTGTGCTTAATTGCCGGCCTTCCAGTGGCCCGACCTGGCGTTTCCAACGCGGACGAGCGCCCCCGACCGCTTGAGTGCCGCAATGCGGCGATTGACCGTCGCGGTTGAGGTGCCCAGTGCGGAAGAGACCTGGGGGACTGTCGCATGGGGATGCTCAAGGAGAAAGGACAAGACGTCCATCTCGGTCGGTCCCATCTCATACGTTTTGACCTCAAGGTCCAGGTTGCCGAGCTTCATTCGGTTCTCGTCGGTGCGGACGATCCGCTTCGTTCCATGGGCGGGCGCTTTTGGCTCGACCGCATGTTCGCCGGTGGAGAGGAACCGAGGGTGGATTGGCAGCGTAACAAGGAAATATAAACGCTCCACATCGGTTTCGAACACAGGGTCGGGGGACCCGTTGGCGCGCATGGCATGCAGGATCTTGGCCATGCCGGTGTTGCGCCCCTCTGTCAGGTGCAGCTCCTTGAGGAAGTCCCCAACCCTTCTGTTTCGATACCTTCGGCTGATCGCCCGGTACGTTTTCAGGCCCTCGATGCTGATGGAGCGATCCGCGCCGGGATGGCTGAGAACCTCGATCCGGTCCGGCAGCACGCGAACCTCAATGGGTTCGCGCACGTCATATCCCTTGTGATACACCGCATTGGACAGCACTTCCTCAAGCGCGCCGTACGGATAGTTGAAAAACCGATCGGCTTCGGCCCTGTCTTCATGTTTGACGACCAGCTCTTCTACGACGATTCCCTTGAGGTAGCGCAGGGCTTGGGTGAGCTGGTAATCGAGTGGACCGTCAAAGGTGTGCTCGATGATGCGCTGACCGCCCAGTCCGTCTGGGAATTCGACTACGTCGATTTGGGCGCAGGGGAAGAATCGATCGGGCTGCGGCGAGAAGAACATGAGGCCGACATTTTTGGGCTTGAGGTATTCGGATGGCCCCGTTGCGATATCCATGGCTCTGCAGAGCTCGTCAAACGGCATGGAATCCATCTCGTTGTACAGGTCACTGTCTATTCGCTTGAGGAACGTTCGAATGAGCTGCTTATCGAGGTCATTGATGCTCGCCTCGTGGTTGGGGCGATCGTCGAAGGGGACGTTGTTGGACAGGTTGTAGAGCTCGCGCAGGTCGGTGTTGCTCGGCTCGATGGTGCTGGCCATCTTTCTGATGTAGCTTATGCGCTCGCGCGCCCCTTTCCCAATGGTCTTGGGGCAGGAATAGGGTCTGACGCTGCCGCCGGGGCACCATAAGACGACGAAGTGCTTTTCCTGAAAGGTGGCGACATCGGCGATGGGCATGTAGTCGGGTCTGATCAGCTTGCACTTGTTGAGAATATCCTTCAGGACCCGATCGATGCATTCGAGGGGGAGGCCCTCGGCAGATTTCGTGCCATCGGCGTTCTCGTGAACGCCCAGGACGATATAGCCGCCGCCCCAATTATCGATATCGTTCGCAAAGGCGCAGATGGTCTTGAGGGACGCCTCGGCGTTCCACGCCTCCTTGTACTCGATACGCTCACTCTCGATAATGCTCCCGCCGAGCAGGGATTCGATGTTCACGGGAATCGCCATGTCAACCACCTCGCAACTAATACTATCAGTATCAATATCAGGTTGCAATGATAGTGATAGTGAATGTGATAGTGATCTTATAGAGGGGCATGATGGGAAAGAATAGGGCCATCGCAAGGAAGCTCCACTGATTTCGCAGGTAAATGAACCTGAGACGGAGCTATTGACATATGTTGAGTGGCGGAATGTGGTCCAAATAAGCACACCTTTTTGCAGGAACGCCGTTATAGGTGACTGGCAAGATGTGAATTTGCTTG
>CAUCLI010000014.1 GCA_958443615.1 uncultured Collinsella sp. | reverse complement strand
CGGCGATACCGGTGTCGCCGAGCATGGTCTCGGGACGCGTGGTGGCGACGACGATGTACTCCTGGCCGTTGACCGGCTCGGTCAGGGGATAGCGCAGGTGCCACAGGTGGCCCTTCTCATCCTTGTACTCCGCCTCATCGTCGGAGATGGCGGTGGTGCAGTCGGGGCACCAGTTGACGATGCGCTTACCACGGTAGATCAGGCCGTCGTGGTACCAGTCGCAAAAAACCTTGCGGACCGCCTCGGCGTACTCGTCATCCATGGTGAAGCGCTCGTCATCGAAGTCGACGGAGCAACCCATGCGCTTGATCTGCTCGACGATGGTGCCGCCGTACTCGTGCGTCCAATCCCAGCAGGCATCGAGGAACTTCTCGCGCCCGATCTCCAGGCGGGAGACCCCCTCGCTCTTCAGCTTCTTATCCACCTTGGTCTGCGTGGCGATGCCGGCGTGGTCGGTGCCGAGGATCCAACGGGTGGAGCGACCGCGCATGCGGGCCATGCGCACGATGGCGTCCTGGATGGAGTCATCGGTGGCGTGACCCATGTGGAGTATGCCGGTGACGTTGGGCGGAGGGATGGTGACGGTGCAATCGCCCACGCCCTCACGGCGCTTGTAGTAGCCGCCGTCGAGCCACTTCTGCAGGATGGCGGGTTCGTTCACCGCCGGGTCGTAGTTCTTGGGCATCTCTTCTGCCATAGCCGTGCTCCCGAAGAGTCGAAGTTTGCGTAATTGCTCAACAGGATAGCACGCAAGGTGTGCGATGTGGGGACAGGTACGTTCTGCACACGCAATCCCGGTCGAGCGGAAGCAGGACCGACGCGGGTCATCACCAGCGAGCCGGGGCGCGTACGGGGCGAGGCCGCCTTCATGCCCGAAAGGGCGGCCGGCGCACGGCCGACCGCCCTATGCGGAGCATATATGCGACAGTGGACCCCCCTCCCCCTCACGCCCCGTCTCGCAGGCGGGCGAGGTCGACCATGGCGGCAAGGTAGCCAAACGTGCACCAGCCGTCGGCATCCAAATCGGACAGGAGGCGCTTGAGCTCATCGACGCCACGCGCCTCCCGGCCCGTCTCGCGAAGGTAATTCGCCATGGCGTAGGTGTTCGTCGCAGCGTTGAGCGGGTCCTTGCCCCCGCACATCGCAAGCACCTCATCCACCTGCGCGCGCCCTTGGTACACTGCGCAGTTCAAGGCGTATCCGCACTCGTCGGTGCCAATCGGGAAATCGGGGGGCAGCATGGCGAGCAGCTCGGCAGCATACGCCTCGTCGCCGCGACGGCACGCGGTCCGCCACGACCAGTCGATCACCGCGGGGAACGCCTCGATGTCCTCCATATCGGTGAGCGCAAGGCAGCGCTTGTAGGCGGCCTGGGCATCGTCGTACTGGCCCATGAGGTAGTACGAGAGCGCGAGATGGTACCACACGTCCCAGTTCTCCGGGATGAGGCGCGCCGCCATCTCGAAGTCGGCGGCGGCCTCCGGGAACTCCCAGCAGCTCAGGTGGCGATGCCCGCGATGGCGGTACAGGATGCCGCAAAACGGGTCGAGGGCGATGGCGTGCGAATACGCCTCGACCGCCTCGCGCATCAGCATGCCGCCCGCGAGCGCCAGGCCGTACTCCATCCACAGCCCCGCGTTGCGCGGGTCGGAGGCGAGCGCCTCCTTGAGGTGGGTCGCCTCTGCGGGCAGCTCGGCATCCGTGCGCTGCGCATCGGCGACCTGATGGTCTTTCAAAACGGTCATGAGGTCCCCCTAGCGCTCGAGCTTGTCGGCCATGGCGGCGAGGTAGCCGAAGGCGAAGTAGCACTCGCGCGTGTCGCCTGCCTCGATGATGGCGTCGACGATCTCGTCCGCCTTCTCGGCGTTGCCCTCCATGCGGTAGAAGTTCGAGACTCCGAAGCCGCGCGTGATGACGTCGATCGCGTCGAGGGTGCTCAGGTCCTCGGGCAGCACCTCCTCGGGCTTCAGCAGGCCCTTATACATGCGCGTGCGCTCGAAGTAGTCGAGGTTCTCGCCGTCGTAGCCCTCATCGGGGACATAGTCGAGGACCGCGAGCGCCTCCTCGTCCCTCCCCAGACGGCGCAGCGTCATGTAATACCAGTCGCACACAGCGATATACTCGCCCACGTCTTGGGAGAGCTCGAGGCATCGCTGATACGCCTTGGCGGCCTTCTCGTAGTCGCGCAGCAGGAACTGCGACAGGCCGAGGTGGTACCACACGTCCCAGTTCTCGGGGATGAGGCGCGAGGCGACGGTGAAGCCGGCGCGCGCATCCTCGAAACGCCACTGGGACAGCATGCGGTGCGCCATGTGACGATACAGGATGCCGTTGAAGGGCTCGAGCGAGATGGCGTGCGCATAGCACTCCTCGGACTCGCGGTACAGGGCGGCCTCGGCAAGGGCGAGGCCCTTCTCCATCCACAGCGCCGCGTTGTCGGGATCGGCGGCGAGCTTCTCCTCGATGGCCCTGAGTCCCTCGTCGGGGGTGTATGTGCTGGGGTTGGGGTCCGACACCTCATAGGCTCGGTTGAGCGTTCTCTCGATCATGGTCACATGCTCCTTTCGTTTGCTATGGAATGGCGCTATCGAGTCTTGGCGCCCTCTTCCCTTTTCCGCCATCCGAGGCACGGCGCGAGCGGCCGCGCGATGGGCGTCAATCCGCCTCAGCGCCAGTCGCGCCGCCGGCGCAGGATGCCGCGCCGTCAGCCAGACCGACGAGGCGGCAGGCGCACCAATGCCGTTCGCCCACGCGGACCGCTTCCGGACGCATCCGGGCGCATTCCTCGGTGGCATGCGGGCAGCGCGTGTGGAAACAGCATCCCGAAGGCGGGTCGAGCGCGCTGGGGACATCGCCCTCGATGCCCCGGATGCCCGAGTCGAGCCCGATCTTGATGAGCGGGATCGCGTCGAGCAGCGCCTGCGTGTAGGGATGCCGGGGGTTCTCGAAGATCGAGTCGACATCGCCATACTCAACGATGTGGCCCAGGTACATCACGGCGACCTTGTCGCAGATGTGCTGCACGACGCTGAGGTTGTGCGAGATGAATAGGAACGACAGCTTGTGGCGCTGCTTGAGGTCGTTGATCAGGTTGAGGATCTGAGCCTGGATCGACACGTCGAGTGCGGAGACCGCCTCGTCGCACACGACGATCTTAGGGTTCGTGGCAAGCGCGCGGGCGATGCCGATGCGCTGGCGCTGACCGCCGGAGAACTCGTGCGGATAGCGGTCGTACTGGTCGGCGCGCAGACCGACCTCCTCCATGAGCTCGAGGCCGCGGCGATGGCGCTCCCCGCGCGACATCCCCTCGATCACCGAGAGCGGCTCCTCGATCGATTCGCCGACGGTCATGCGCGGATCGAGGGACGAGTACGGGTCCTGGAAGATGATCTGGATGTTCTTGGCGCGCTCTTTGGTGGAGATATCCCCGTATGGACGCCCCTCGAACGAAATCGTGCCCTCAGTCGGCTCGAGCAGGCCGACGATCGCCTTGCCCATCGTCGATTTTCCGCAGCCCGACTCGCCCACGATGCCCACGGTCTCGTTCTCGGCGACCTCGAGGCTCACGTCATCGACCGCCTTGAGATAGGACACGCGGCTGCTGAGGCGGTTTTTCGCCTTCACGGGATAGTAGACCTTGAGACCCTTGACGCTCAGCAGCGGCGGCGCGGCAGGTGCGTCGGCGGACGGCTCGACGGCGTCGATTCGGTCATCTTGCTCCATCATGAGGACACGCCCCCTTTCTCGGATTCCTCGGAAACGTTCACGGCGCCCTCGGCGTCGGCATACAGCCAGCACCGCACGCGACGGCCGTCGGGAAGCTCCATCAGCGGCGGGCGCTGGGTTCGGCACCGCTCGCACGCGCGATCGCAACGCGGGCAGAACCGGCACCCCACCGGATACGAATCCGGGCTGGGGACGGCGCCCTTGATGGTATACAGACGGTCGACCTTCTCGTGCAGGCGCGGCAGGCACTTCAGCAGGCCGAGCGTATACGGGTGCAGGGGGTCCTCGATGATCTGCCGGACCGTTCCGTACTCGACCGCCTGCCCGGCGTACATGACCATCACGTACGTCGCGATCTTCGCCACGACGCCCAGGTCGTGGGTGATGAGGATCGTCGCCGTTCCGGTCTGCTCCATCAGGTCGCGCAGCAGGAACAGGATCTGCGCCTGGATGGTGACGTCGAGCGCCGTGGTAGGCTCGTCAGCGATCAGGACGCGGGGCTTGCAGGCGAGGGCCATGGCGATCATGGCACGCTGGCGCAGGCCGCCGGAGAGCTCGTGGGGATACTCCTTGAACACCGTCTCGGGTGCGGGGATGCCGACGAGGCGCAGCATCTCGATCGTCTTCTCCCGCGCCTCCGCCTTCGAGAGGTGCTGGTGAATCTGGAACGACTCCATCACCTGGCGCCCCACGGTGAACACAGGGTTCAGGCTCGTCATGGGCTCCTGGAAGATCATCGAGACCTTGTTGCCGCGTACCGAGCGCATCTCCTCCTCGGAGAGCTTAAGCAAGTCGCGGCCCTCGAGCTCGACGCTGCCCGCCATGATCTGGCCGGGCTTTTGGATAAGGCGCATGATCGAGAGGCTCGTCACCGATTTGCCGCAGCCCGACTCGCCCACGATCGCGAGCGTCTCCTGCGGATACAAGTTGAAGCCGATGTCCTCGATGATAGGCACCATGGCACCGTTCGACTTGAACGCGGTGGTGAGGCCGCGCACCTTGAGCAGCGGCTCGCGGGCGCCGGAATCGGGCGAAGCCGCCTCGACGGGTGCGGTTGCGTTGTTCTCGTTCATCGAAATCCCTCCCTCCTCTACGCGTTCTTCAGACGCGGGTCGAGCGCATCGCGCATGCCGTCGCCAACCAGGCTGAAACACACGACCACGAGCGTGATCGCAACGCCGGGCACGATCGCGGGCAGCGGGTAGGAACGGAGCACGTCGCGGGCGCTCGAGAGCATGGCGCCCCACTCGGGCGCGGGGGGCTGGACGCCCAGGCCCAAAAACGACAATGCCGAGGTAGTCAAGATCGCGGTGCCCAGCTGCAGCGTGACGTTCACGATGATCTGCGAGATGGCGTTGGGGATGATATGGCGCACGATGACGCGGGCGCTGCTCTCACCCATCACCTTGCACACCGCTATATAGTCCGCGGACCGGATCTTGAGCACCTCACCGCGGACCATACGGGCGACCGTCGGAACCGAAAAGATGGCGATGGCGACGACGGTGTTCTGCTCGCCGGGGCCCAGAATCGCGACGACGACGATCGCGAGCAGCAGGCCGGGGAACGCGAGCAGCACGTCGATGAGGCGGGATATGAGCGTGTCGACCAGGCCGCCGAAATAGCCGGCGAGCACGCCCAGGACCACTCCGACCGCCGTGCCGGAGAGCACGCCCGTGAAGCTGATCGCAAGCGAGCTGCGGCCACCGTACAGCAGGCGCACGAGGATGTCGCGGCCGAGGTTGTCGGTGCCCAGGATGTGCTCCGCACTCGGGCGGGCGTAGGTGTTGAGCAGGTTCTGACCGAGCGGGTCGACCGTCATGTAGAACGGGGCGAGCGCGCACGCGGCGATGACCGCGATCAGCACGATGCCGGCGACCACCGACATCTTCCTGCGGCAGAAGCGCTTGAAGACCTCTTTCATGTGACGCCCCCTTTCTTACGAATCGAACTCGATGCGCGGGTCGGCGACCGTGTAGAGCACGTCGACGACCGTGTTCACAATGACGAACGTTGCCGCCAGCACGAGCACGCATCCCTGGATGAGTGGATAGTCGCGTCCGGCCACCGCGTCGACCGTGAGACGGCCGATGCCGGCGAGCGAGAACACCGTCTCGACGAGCGTGGCACCCGCGAGCAGAGAGCCGAACCGCAGGCCGATCGAGGTCAGAACCGGGATGATGGCGTTCTTGAGCGCATGCACGCACACGACCACGTGCTCGGCCACACCGCGGGCGCGCGAGGTCCGGATGTAGTCCTCGCCAAGCACGTCGAGCATGGCGGAGCGGGTGATGCGCGTGATGTAGCCGACCTCCTGCATACCCAGGGTGATGATGGGCAGCACGAACCCCACCCAGGTGGCGGCGCCTCCGGACGGGAACCACTTGAGCGTCACTGAGAAGACGATGAGCAGCAAGATCGCCAGGAAGAACGAGGGGGTCGACACCGCGATGAGCGAGACGAACATCAGGATGTTGTCGGTCAGCTTGCCGTGGTGCACGGACGAGATGATGCCGAACGCGATGCCGACGACCGCGGAGAGGGTGGTCGATCCAACCGCGAGCACGAGTGTAAGCGGGTAGCGACGGACGATCTCGACGAGCACCGGCTTGTGCGTGGTGATCGATGTCCCGAAATCCCCCTGGAACACGTTGGTGAGCCACATCACGTACTGCTGCGGGAGCGGGTAGTCCAAACCGAGTCGGGCGCGTTCGGCTGCGATGGCCTCGGCGCCGGCTCCCAGGCCGAGCATCAGGGTGACCGGGTCGCCCGGACTCAGCCGGAGCATCAGGAAGCCGACCACCGAGAGCGCGAACAACATGACGATCATCTGCAGGAAGCGCTTGATGACGTACTTCAGCATGGTCGCCGACCTCCTATCGGACAAAATGGCAAGGGGCCCGGGATGGCGTTCGGGCCCCTTGCGAACCTATGACCAGGCCCAGGGCTACGCCTTGACCTTGATCGTCTCGAAGCAGGGAACCTGCAGCTTGTTGAGGGAGAACTCCTCGACCCTCTCGGACATGACGTACAGGCTGTTGCGCAGGTTCATATACACGGCGAACGGGTCCTCGGTGTAGATGATCTTCTGCGCCTCGGCGTACATCTCCATGCGCTTCTCCTGGTCGACCAGCGTGATGGCACCGTTGAGCAGCTCGTCGACGCGGGCGTTGGAGTACCAACCATAGTTGTTGGTGTTGAGGCCGTCCTCGCTGGTGACGCAGATGCGGCGCAGCGAGGCGTCGGGGTCGAGCGAGCTGCCACCGAAGCCCATGATGAACATGTCGTACTCCATCTCCTCGGGCTTGATGCCGTTGAGGGTGGAGTTGAAGGTCGCGGCGTCGACGGTGACGATCTCGGCATTGATGCCGGCGTCCTTGATCTGGTCCTTGATGGCCTCCGCGAGCGCCACGCCCTTGTTGTAGCCGTCGTAGGTCATGATCACCATGTCGAGGCCGTCGGCGTAGCCCGCCTCGGCGAGGAGCTCCTTGGCGGCGTCGACATCACGCCCGGGAACGCCGAGGTCGACGTAGCCGCGGCACTGGGGAACGAGCGGGCCGTGCGTCGCAGTCTCGCCGATCTCCTTGAACAGGGAGCCGACGATGGTCTCGCGGTCGATGGCGACGCTGATCGCCTTGCGCACATTGACGTCATGGCACTTGGAATACTCGGAGCAGTTGAACTGGAAGCCCTGCAGGCCGTAACCGGGCTGGCTGACCAAGGTGAGGCCCTCTTGGGAGCTCAGGCGCTCGACGTCATCGACGGCGGGACGGTCGACGATGTCGACCTCTCCGTTCTCAAGCGCCATGGCGCGGCTCGACGCCTCGGGGATGACCTTCATGACGATGTTCGCGGTGCCCGGGGCGCCCTTGTACCAATTCGGGTTGGTCTCGAAGGTCATCTGCTCCTCGATATCCCAACTCGACACCTTGTAGGGACCGGTGCCGTTGATGGTGGCGGGGTCGGTGCCGATGTCATAGCCGAACTCTTCGATCGTGCTCTTGCACATGATGAAGCAGCATTGCATGGCCAGCGTGTCCTCAACCGCGCCGTACGTGGTGTTCATGGTCATGACGACGGTCTTCTCGTCGGTCGCCTCGACCTTCTCGATGAACGCGACGGTGTCGGAATAGCGCAGCGGGTGATCGGGGTTGATGAGGCGCTCGAACGTGGCGACGACATCGGCCGACGTCAGGTCCTAGCCGTTGGCGAACTTCACGCCCTCCTTGAGGTGGAAGGTCCACGTGAGGCCGTCCTCGCTCATCTCATAAGACTCGGCGAGGTCCTCGGTGACCGACCCGTCGTCGCCGACCACCAGAAGGCCGCTGTAGAGCAGGCGGAGCACCTTGTCGTTCGTGACGTTCACCTGCGGATCGAGCGTATCCTGGTCGCCATAGGCAGCGACGACGAGCGTGTCCTTGTACCCGTCGGCGTCAACCTCGCCGCCCGCATCGGAACCGCATCCGGTCAGCCCCGCCGAAAGTACGGCCATCGCGGCGGCGCCGATGCCGCCCACGAACGCACGGCGGGAAACGCCGCTCTTTCCATTTATGCAATCAGCCATCCCTATCACCCTTTCTTTTCGATTCTCGCGTGCAGGCACTTTCACACGTCGTGAAAGTTGTCCGTATCCTAGCATCACATCAGATTCGATACTCATCTCGCTCTATGCGATTGTTTCGATATTTCGTTAGATTTATCCATTTTGCTTTATCGTAATAAAGTAGTTAAGTGGACAGAAGTTGCGCTTTAGCATGCGAAAGTGACGAAGGGGTGTCGAAACGGATGGACAATTGTTGCCATCTTGGCGCTTCGCTACAATACGAACGCGATGATCGATTTGGCGAAAGTGTTAAAGAACCGGAAACAATGCGGGCCGATTTAGGGGGTTCAACATGGGCGAACGGCACCTCACGAACGCTACGGGAAGCTACTTTCCCCCCATCGTGGCCATCTCCGCTCGCGCCGGCATATATCCGCTCCACAGGCAAGCGGGCCACGAGATCATCTATATCGAACGGGGCGGCGGTGTGGTCTACGCCGATGGGCGGGTCCGTCGCGTCGTTCCGGGCGATCTGATATTCATAAACCGCTCGGTCACCCATGGGTTCGCGCTCGACGTCGACTGCCGTGCCATGCTCGCAGGGGTGGGCACCGACCTCATGCCTCAGTTCACCGCGTTCACGGGCAAACTCTGCCTTCCGTTCTTCCTTGTGGAAAACGCACTCGCCGACCCCTTGTTCAATCGTGCCATCGAGCAGCTAGTCGAGCGGCCAGCCGCGTTCAAGACCGGCATCAAACTCATGAGCGAGTTCGGGCTCTTGCTCGACGCCCTCGCCACAAGGATCTCCGAGGACCGCGAACTCGCGCGCCCGCGCGAATCGACCCTTGAGGACCGATTCGCCCACGCCGCCTACATCGAGGTGGACACCGAGAACCCGTCTCTCGACAATATGGCGTCCGCGCTCGACGTTTCCAGAACCCACGCATCCCGGCTCATCAAACCCACACTCGGGCTGTCCTTGCCCGCATACACCGCCGTTGCGCGGGTGAACGCCGCTCGTCGCCTGCTCGTGCAAACGGACCGGTCCGTCGGCGAGATCGCGCGGATGTGCCATTACGCCTCGATAAGGACGTTCGACCGGCAATTCCTCAAAGTCTCCGGCATGACGAGTTCCGCGTACCGTGAAGCCTACTCGCCATCGCAGGTCATCGACTACGATTTACCCGCCTATCGATCCGACCTCGAGGGCTTCTTCGGCCGGCTTGCGCAACACTGCCCTCCCATGCCGAAGGCGTAGGGCAGCGTCGGCGTTGCGGGATCCTTACTGGAGTCTGCGGACGTGTAGGCGGGTTCCTTGGCACCGCATGGCGTGCAATCTATTGGGAATAAGACCTGTATACGCGCATACGGCTCAAATGATTGGACGGACCATGCCAACAGCGATCGTGTCAGGGCGCGTCGACGCCACGGTAAAGGAACGTGCAGACGCCCACATCCTCGCCGCCGGTCTCACCGTGGGTGAAGTCATCAACATCGTTTGGGAGAATATCGCGAAAACCGGTCACGTTCCCGTGTCGGCCGCCGAGCAAGAGGCCGAGGTTGATCCGCTGGAGCGCTTTTTCGCGTTCTGCGATTCCCCTGAACAACTTGAAGATTCCGACTGGCTGACGAACCTTAGCATCGAGGGGATGCGAGAGTTTGAGACCAACCGACTGATGGAGAAGTACTATGGCGATCAGCAACCCACCGCTGCGCAACTTCAATCGCAGACGGGCGCTATCCGACACCAACATCCTTATCGACTGCGTGGACGGGAGCAGAAAGGGCCGCAAAGCAGCCCGTGACGCGCTGAATCAATGCAATGGAGGCGGAGACATGGGAGTCGCCTCCCCATCCTCACTTAACGACGCCAAAGCATTTAAACGGTCGAGAATCCGGTCCCTCACGTGCGAAGAATACCTGGAAATCGTGAACGCGGAAAACGATATGACGAGAGAATCGGCGTCGGAGCGAATCGGCGTCGGCCAGACATGCGGAGCACGCGCCAACCCATGCACATAACAACCGCCGCGCCGAGGAGATCTGCTCCCCTCGGCGCGGCGGCACACGAGTCGATGGATGAAGGCTAGTCGAGGTCGATATCCAAATCGACCACAGGCGCGCCCTCGTACACGCGGCACGGTTGCTCCTCGCCGCGAGCTGCCGCGGCGGTCACCACGACTTGGCACACGCCCTCCTCGCTGGGCAGGTCGAACATGGTCTGCTGGAGCAGCTCCTCGCAAATCGAGCGAAGGCCGCGAGCGCCGGTCTTGCGTGCGAGCGCCTTCTTGGCGATTTCATGCAGGGCGTCGGGCTCGAACACGAGCTCCACACCCTCGAGCGAGAACATGCGGCGATACTGCTTGACCACGGCGTTCTTGGGCTCGGTGAGGATGCCCACGAGATCGTCCTCGGAAAGCGCCTGGGTCTGGGTGATGACCGGGGTGCGGCCGATGAACTCGGGGATCATGCCGAAGTTGTTGAGGTCCTCGGGAAGCACCTGCTTGAGCAAGACGTTCTCATCCTTGGAGGTGGGGCCGGCAATCTCGGAGTTGAAGCCGATGCCCTGGTTGCCCACGCGATCGGAGATGATCTTGTCGAGGCCCACGAAGGCGCCGCCGCAGATGAACAGGATGTTCGTGGTGTCGATCTGCAGGAGCTCCTGCTGCGGGTGCTTGCGCCCGCCGGTGGGAGGAACGCTCGCGACCGTGCCCTCGAGGATCTTGAGGAGCGCCTGCTGCACGCCCTCGCCGGAGACATCGCGCGTGATGGAGAGGTTCTCGGCCTTGCGGGCGATCTTGTCGATCTCGTCCACGTAGATGATGCCGATCTGCGCGCGGTCGATGTCGCCGTCAGCGGCGGTGATGAGCTTGAGCAGGATGTTCTCAACGTCCTCGCCCACATAACCGGCCTCGGTGAGGGCCGTGGCGTCGGCGATGGCGAAGGGAACCTCGAGCACGCGGGCCAGCGTCTGCGCGAGCAGCGTCTTGCCGGTGCCCGTGGGGCCGAGGAGCAAGATGTTGCTCTTGGCAAGCTCGACATCCTCGTCAACGGCATGCGCACCCAGGGAACCCTCGGCGGCATCGCCCATCAAAACGCGGCGGTAATGGTTGTACACGGCCACGGACATGGCGCGCTTGGCGTCCTCCTGGCCCATGACGTACTGGGACAGCGCGTCGTAAATCTCGTGCGGGGTGGGCACGCGCGTGATGATGCGCTCGGCGGTCTCGCGCATGGTGGGGGCCGGTGCCTCATCCTCGTCCATGTCGAAATCGTCCATGGGCTCGGCATGATTCACGTAAGAGCCAAAGGCACGCATCATCTCGTCCTGCGCGAAAGACTGCTCGAGGATCTCATTGCAGGCCTCGACGCATTCATCGCAGATGAACATGCCATCCTGACCCTTGACGAGCTTGCGAACCTGCTCCTGGGTCTTGCCGCAAAAAGAACAGCGAACCTGGCCGTCGCCCTCCATTCCCGGAGTGCGGCCGAACTCGTCGCCCGCCATTAGCGCTCGCTCCCGGAGTCGTTGCGGGACGTGACGATGCGATCGATGAGGCCATACTCGAGCGCCTGCTCGGCGCGGAGATAGTTGTCGCGCTCGGTGTCGCGCTCTACCTGCTCGAACGGCTTGCCGGTGCAATCGGCGAGGATCTGGTTCAGGGTATTGCGGGTCTCGCGGATCTCGCGGGCGGCGATCTCGATCTCGGTCTGCTGGCCCTGGGCGCCGCCGCTGGGCTGATGGATCATGATCTTGGAGTGCGGCAGGCTGAAGCGCTTGCCGGGGGCGCCGGCAGCCAGAAGGACGGCGGCCATGGAGGCAGCCATGCCCACGCAGATGGTGGAGACGTCGGGCTTGATGTAGTTCATCGTGTCCAGGATGGCCAGGCCGGAGTAGACCTCGCCACCCGGCGAATTGATGTAGAGGGAGATGTCCTTCTCGGCATCTTGGCTCTCGAGGTGCAGAAGCTGCGCGATGACCAGATTGGCGGTCACCGAGTTGACCTCCTCGCCCAGAAAGACGATGCGGTCGTTCAGAAGACGGGAGTAGATGTCGTAGCTGCGCTCACCGCGAGGGGTCTGCTCGATGACGTAGGGCACGAGCGCGGAGTCGATGCGATTGATCATATGGCTCCTTTCGGGTTGTGCGCCGCAGATGCGACGCGAGGCAAGTTCGGCACGTGCGGACGGCGCGCGCACGCTCGATAGAAACATACGGTGCCCTACCTCGACTTCGCGCGGTGGGGCACCGTAAGAACTTCAGCCGTTCAGCTGTGTATGATACACGTTTTCGCAGACGCAAACTCGCATGCGCCGCATCACGTGCGTGAGAGCCTGCGACTACTCGGCCTTGGCCTCGGCGGCGCGAGCGGCCTCGTCGACCTCGGTCACCTTCGCGTTCTCGACCAGCCAGTCGACGGCCTTGGAGCGACGGATGGAGTCGCGGACGGCGGGCATGCGGCCATCGGCGACGAACTGGGCCTTGGAGGCCTCGACGTCCTCGATGCCGGCGCGCTCGAACTCGCCGTCGACGTCCTCAGCGGTGACCTCGATCTTGAGCTCACGGGCGA
This sequence comes from uncultured Collinsella sp., assembly GCA_958443615.1. Classification (GTDB taxonomy): domain Bacteria; phylum Actinomycetota; class Coriobacteriia; order Coriobacteriales; family Coriobacteriaceae; genus Collinsella. The sequence continues at coordinate 21,982 of CAUCLI010000014.1, read as the reverse complement.
GGGCGTCGAGCGCCAGGGACTCGCGGGCGACATCGTTGGCCTGGCGGTGCAGGTCGGCGATGAAATCCTCGGAGCTGATGCGGTTGGCCTGCAGCCAGCCGTCGAGGCTCATGCCGCGGGCGGAGAGGCTCTGCAGGAAGTTCTGACCGAGCTCCTGGAAGACGGACTGCTCGTAATCCTCGTCCATCTCGTCGAGCTGGAGACGCTCGGCGAGCTTGGAGACGCAGCGGTTCTCCTTGAGCTGGGGCAGCTGGGAGGACTTGTCGGACTCGATCTCGAGCTTCACGGCGTCGCGCATGGCGTCCACGCCGTCGAAACCGAAGTTGGTCTTCGCGAACTCATCGTTGAGCTCGGGGAGCTTGCGCTCCTTGACAACCTTGACGGTGACCTCGACGGAGGCCTCCTCGGCGCCCTCGACCTCGGGGGTCCAGGAGATGGTCTTGGTCTCGTCGACGTTCATGCCCAGCAGGCCCTCGTCGAACTCCTTCGGCAGGTTGCCGGAGCCCATGGCGATGACGCGGCCCTCGCCGGCGAGCGCCTCGGCGTTCGCGACGTTCTTGATGTCGACGGTCACGTAGTCGGAGGCCTCGACGGCGCGCTCGACGTCCTCGAAGGTGGCGTGGTAGCCCATGAGCATATCGACCTGGCTGTCGATCTCGGCCTCGGTGACCTCCGCGGGGGGCATCTCGATCTCGACGGCGTCATAGGAGGAGAGCTCGGCGGACGGACGCAGGGTGAACTCGACGGTGTAGGTGTAGTCAGTGCCGTCGGCGCACAGGTCGATCTCCTGGTAATCGCCCTCCTTGACGGGAACGATGTCGAGCTCGTTGAGGACGTTGCCCTCGTTGGAGCCGATCAGCTCGTTGGTGGCCTGCGCGAGCATGGCCTCCTTGCCCAGGGCGGAGTCGATCACGGGACGGGGAGCCTTGCCGGCGCGGAAGCCGGGGAAGCGGTACTTCTTGGCGGCCTCCTTGTAGGCCTTCTTGATGGCGGCGTCGACGTCGGCGGCCGGGATGGTGACCGTGGCGGTGAGCTTGGCGTCCTTCACGTCAGAAGTGATGTTCAACGTTCCTCCTCTAATACGCTCGGCAAGGATTTGGGTGCCGATCCCTTTGATACCTCGTGTGCGCGACTGGTGCGGGCGAAAGGACTCGAACCTTCACGGGAAGCCCACTGGAACCTAAATCCAGCGCGTCTACCAATTCCGCCACGCCCGCATCTGGTCACACAGGCGAACATAATAGCAAAAAGGGACGCGCGCCGCTGCACACGTCCCTCGAACTATCCAGTTTCCACAGCTCGTCGCTACACGATGCCCTGGGCCATCATGGCGTCGGCGACCTTCTTGAAGCCGGCGATGTTGGCACCGACCATGTAGTTGCCCTCATAGCCGTATTCGGTGGCCGCATCGTCGCACGCGTGGTAGATGCCGCGCATGATGCCCTCGAGCTTGGCATCGACCTCCTCGAAGCTCCAGGAAAGGTGCTCGGCGTTCTGGCTCATCTCCAGACCGGAAGTAGCCACGCCGCCGGCGTTGGCAGCCTTGCCGGGCATGAACGCGACGCCGTTCTCGATGAGGTAGTTGGTCGCATCGGTGGTCGTGGGCATGTTGGCACCCTCCCCCACCACCTTGCAGCCGTTCGCCACGAGCGCCTGGGCGTCCTCGAGCAGCAGGGTGTTCTCGCGCGCGCAGGGCAGCGCGATATCGCAGGGAAGCTGCCAAACGCCGCGGCCGTCCTCGGCGTGCCACACGGCGTTGGGGCGCGCGTCGACATACATGGCGAGGCTCACGCCGCGATCGTTGCCGGAGCGCTTCTTGTTGTAGATGTCCTCGAGGACCTTGTAATCGATGCCCTCGGGATCCTCGACCCAGCCATTGGTATCGGAGGCGGCGATGACCTTACCACCGAGCTGCGTCGCCTTCTGGACGGCATAGATCGCCACGTTGCCGGAGCCGTGCACCACGACGGTCTTGCCCTCGAAGGAGTCGTTGTGGCACTTGAGGTACTCGTCCACGAAGTAGACGAGGCCGTAGCCCGTGGCCTCGGTGCGGGCGAGCGAACCGCCGAAGGAGAGGCCCTTGCCGGTGAGCACGCCGGTCCACTCGTTCTTGAGGCGCTTGTACTGACCGAACATGTACGCGACCTCGCGGCCGCCAACACCCAGGTCGCCGGCGGGGACATCGGTGTTGGGGCCGATGTGGCGGTAGAGCTCGGTCATGAACGACTGGCAGAAGCGCATGATCTCGTTATTGGACTTGCCCTTGGGGTCGAAGTCCGAACCGCCCTTGCCGCCGCCCATGGGCAGTGTGGTGAGCGCGTTCTTGAAGATCTGCTCGAAACCGAGGAACTTGAGCATGCCGAGGGTGACGGTGGGGTTGAAGCGCAGGCCGCCCTTGTACGGGCCGATGGCGGAGTTGTACTCCACGCGAAAGCCGCGGTTGACCTGGCACTTGCCCTCGTCGTCGATCCAGGGGACGCGGAACATGATCACGCGCTCGGGCTCGACGAGGCGCTCGAGCAGGCCGGCGGCCTCGTAGGCGGGATTGTCGTTGACGGCCGGGGCGATCGAGGTCAGAACCTCGTCGGCGGCCTGGATGAACTCGGGCTGATCGGCGTAGCGCTCGTGCAGATCGGCGATGACCCTATCGGTATAGGCCATGGTGACGCTCCTCCAAAGAATGGGAATCTCGTTGCGCTGCATATGGTACTACGGTCCGGTAAAGCGATTGCGGAGAACCAACCCAGGTTTCCCATCGGTTAACAGACCGCGAAGACCGCGGAGCGTCTCGGGTCTTGTTGCTGTTGTGCTGCGAGCGAGACGACCGTTGCCGAAGACCGCCGGGTACTCTATAATCAATCCGCCTTGGGACAAGCAGGGTAGATCCTACCCCAGCTGCTCAACGTCATCGGGATGTGGCGCAGTTTGGTAGCGCGCCTGCTTTGGGAGCAGGATGTCGCAGGTTCGAATCCTGTCATCCCGACCATATATGCGGGCGTAGTTCATCGGTAGAACCTCAGCCTTCCAAGCTGATGAGGCGGGTTCGACTCCCGTCGCCCGCTCCAGGAAACGTTATGGGCCCGGACCGTTGTGGTGCCGGGCCCTTTTCCATCAAATGACACTGTTGTCGAACCCGGCACACCAGCTTGGAAGGCCGATGGGCCGCAATATGCGCAAAAGGGCGCCGGCCACATGCCGGCGCCCCATATCAGCGCGAACCGCCTTCCCGCATTGGCAGGCGACCCGTCACGTGCGCTTGCGGAACCTGAGGCCGAGACCGCCGATCAGCGCACCAAGGGCGGACACGCCGGCGGTCATAACCGCGGGGTCGCCAGTCTGGGGAAGCCCGGAGCCGGGCTTCCCGGAGGCGCTGTGGGACCCGCCATGCTGTCCTCCGTCATGGCCCTGACCGCCGACCTGACCCTGGCCGGAGCCCTGCTCCTGGTCCTCCGGATCCAAGTGCCCATCACCCTGACCATTTCCCTCGCCTGGGCCCTCAGGGAATTCAGGGGTAGGGTCACCGGGGACCGTGATGCGGTAGACAGTACCGCCCACCAGGACATCCGTCGTCCCGGGACCCACGGCCGTGACCTTGAGGCGGTACTGGACGCGATCGGGGTCGACTTTGGCGACATGGGCGTACTCTCCCGCCCCCTCGCGCGCGGGATTCAAAACGTAGCGAGCGTCCCCCACCTTTGCGACGATCAGATAGCTCTCTCCGTCCTCAAGCTCCGAAGCGGAGGCGACGCGCTCGTACCCGGGGATTTCGGACGCACCCCGCGCTTCCCCGGCGCGCTTCCACAGCTCAAATGCATCACCGGCTCCACAGGAGTTGCGGCAGCGGTCGAACTTCGCCTTTCCGTCGCGCCAAAAATGCAGATGAGCTCCACTCACCTTGTCATCGAGCTGACCGCGGTCGTATAGCTTGAACGTACCGTCATCATTCGATTTGAGCTCGATCGGATGAGATTGAGCCTTGTTGGGGCTCATCATCTTGCCGCCGGACAGGTTCAGGTACACCCGCTCACCGGCAGCCGTCTTCCCGGAGATGGCCCATGCATCATCTGTCTTCTCGAACGTGTAGAGCGCCGAGCTCAGGCGCGCCACTCCCTCGGCAAAGGAGGGATCCGAGCCCAGAGCCGCCGCCGACTCGCCCCAAACCTCGACAAAGGAAGCCTCCGCCATCTCGACTCGCGCCACCGAGGTATCGGGCTTGCGCTCGATCGTACCGGCGGAAACAGGGATGAACACCTCCTTTCCCTGCTCGACCTTCACTTCCTCCAACGCCGAGGGGGCGACCGTGACCACGTACTCGATGCCCGAAGCCGCATCGGTGAAGGTGACTTCCCCCTCCTTGAGGCCTTCGATCGTCAGCGTCGCCGTACCGTCATCGTTTTTGTCGAGCTTGATCTTGGCGATGGAACCGTCAACGCCCCCGAAGCCGGAGAACGAAGCGGCGACCTTCATCTTGACCGACCCGTACAGCGGGACCGAGACCGCGCGCTTGCTGGAGACCTCCGCGCCCGGAGCGATTTGGGCCATCTCGAAGTGCGTGAAGTTCGAGGCGTCGCCCTCGCCTTCCCAGAGCAGGTCGACGGAACCGTCCGTCCGCTCGGTCAGACAGGAGTAGGCGAACCGCCCCTGAGCGCCGGGCACCTCATGACCGTATTTCCACTCGATGCCGCCGTCTTCCCCGACGAGGCCGACGTATATCTTGCCGTTTGCGCGGCCGCTCCCCGTGGGGCACGAGAGCAGGATCGCCGGTTTGCCGTCGATGAGCTTGGAATACTTGAGCGCGCTGATCTGGCAGCCGGTGTAGACGTCTATGCCGGAATCGCGCAGGCTCCTCTCCTCTTCCCACGTGGCACCGCCGTCGTGCGAGACCGCATACCAGCCGTGGCGCGCGAACAGATAGAGGACGCCGTCGACCTCGACGACCGTCGACTCCGATGTCTGGTGCTGCAGGGAGGTGCTGCGCTTCCAGGTAACGCCGTCGTCGGAGTAGATGACGCTGGCATTGCCATCTCCCTTGCCGCGGATGAAGGTATAGCACGGGAGCACGATGCGGCCGCCCGACGTCACCAGGCCGCGACCCGGCCCCACGCCGTAAAACGCCGCGTTACCGCCGGGAAGATCGGTGCGAACCTGCTCATTGAGCATGAGCGGATCAGACCACGTCGCCCCGGCGTCGTTCGAGCTGATGAGCCACAGGTACGACGTCGCCATCACGTGGAGTTCCGCCTTGTAGAAGAACACGTTCTGCTGCACGAAGGCGGAGCTGCCAAGCTGCTGGCAATAGAGCGGGTCTTTATTCCGATCATAGAGGTAGTAGTGCCGGTCGACATACCGCTCGACTGCGCCCCCGTCCTTCCGGTAGACGGGAGCGAAACCGTCGGCGGCGAAATCGCCCACGTAGTGCGTATAGCCCTCGCCCTGCTCGGCACCCACCTTGCGCTGCTCGCTCGGCACCGGCGAGGCAAAGAGCACGAGGCGCTGGCGCCCGTCGATCTGAACGTATCCACTGCCGTTGACGGGGTCTTGGTGCTTTGCCGTGTTGAGCGCGACGCCACCGGGCCATAGGTCGACCATCATGTAGGTCGTATCGCCCTTCTGGGCCATCACCGGGTCGATGAACGCAGTCGCCTCGTTGCTGAAGGCGTCGACGGAGTCGGGGAAATAGTTGGGGAAGTTGAAGGACCAGGTCTTTCCGCCATCCGTCGAGCGGCTGAAAATGGTGTCCAGACCGGCGGCATCGCCCACATGGTTCCAGCGGGCGTCGATGGCGGCGAGCAGGCTGCCGTCCTTGTGCGTGATGAGGGATGGGATGCGGAAATTCTTGCTTCCGCCCGTATTGGGGGCGAAGGGGCGATCCTGGGTGGTTCCCGTGGTCAGCTTGCGGTTCGGCACAACCTCTGGCAGCACCTCGACGCGCTGATAGAACAGCACTTCATACGGCTTATCTGCAGAAGTCCAACCGCGGTCGTCATGCATGAGATACCGAGTCGCACCCTCGACCTGCGCGCTCACGACGTATCCGCCATGCTCGCCGGGCGCGATGGAAAGCACCTGGGGAGTCGCGCGTGCCTCTCCCCCGCCCCCGGTCAGGTTGAGGTAGACATCCTCGGCATTCGACTTGATCGTATAACCGCCCTCAACCGCCGAGACCGTCCACTCATGCTCGTGCTTGCCCGCATGCCCGCCAATCGCGCAGTCGACCGGCGTCAGCTTGTCGGCGGCACTTCCGACCTGGCAACGATCGAGTTTTGGATTACCAGCGGTCAGGTGCAAGATGCGCTGTTTTTGGCCGGCAGGGGCATCGGAGGAGACGAGCGAGTACGTCTGGCCCGATTCGATCTCCTTCGTCACCTTGTGAAACTCATACGTCTTGGGCAGGTTCGCGGTTGAACCCGCCCGCTCGGCAGCCGTCACGGGTCCATCCACCTCGGCGGCGATCGCCAGCACCGGCGTCCACGACAGCGCGAGCGCCGTCCCCGCAGTCAAAGCCGCAAGGACGATTCGGCGTTCCTTGACCATGCAATCCTCCAAGCCGCGGCCCTTCGGCCGCGAAACCCTCGGTCGACACAACGCCATTAACTTATTTTCATAGTCGTTAAGTTGGTATTTGTTTTAGGCAAACGGCGCCAGTCCGCCGATAAGCGGCTACAAGTGTAGCTTAGCGCAGGTCACATCGCGTGTTATACAATTTGAAAACGCGAAAGGACGCCGGACGCGTCATCGGTTCACCAAAAGCAGCCTGCTCGCATCGAAATGCAGGCGCAGCGTCTCGCCCGCCTCGGGCAGAGAGCCCGTAGGCGCATCGAGGATATCGACCTTCCACTGGATGCGCGCACGCGACCCCCCGAGCGGAGGCTCGAGAAGCACCAATCGCTCAAATCGCGCATCGCTCACGCGCGCCACATGCAAATCAAAGCTGTTGCGCCCGAGTTCACCTTCCGCGCGAACGCGGTCGCGATGGATATGCCGAGCGCGAACGCCAAGGTAGGCCACGTCGTCGGGAACCTCACGGCCCATGTCGAACGTCATGCCCCAGTCAATCGCCTCGACCACGGTCGGGGACACCCTGCGCGCCCGAGAGGTGTTCTTACAGCCCGTGAGTCTCATGCCCGCCAGCGTTTGCGGGTGCGCCATCAGCTCCCCCGCGCCCCCGCTTTCCTCCACGTGCCCGTTGTGCATCACGCAGATGCGATCGCACAGGCGGCACGCCTCGTCTATATCGTGGCTCACGTAGAGCACCGTGCGGTCCACCACGGAGAACACGTCGAGAAGGTTTTGCTCGAGTGCACTTTTAAGATACGAATCCAAGGCCGAGAACGGCTCGTCGAACATGAGGATCCCCGGTCGCGCGGCAAGCATACGGGCAAGCGCGACGCGCTGTTGCTGGCCGCCGGAGAGCTGCGTGGGGAAACGGTCCGCCAAGGCGGAGACCCCGAAGATCTCCAAAAAACGCAGCGCGCGAGACTCGCGTCCCGCCGCCTCGTCGCCCACGCGAGAACCCAAGCCGAGGTGCGGCCCAGCCATGCCGGCGCATACATTCTCAAGCACCGTCATGTGCGGGAACAACTGGTAATTCTGGAACAGCAGGGCCGTCTTGCGCTCCTGCGGCGAGAGGTTCACCCCCGCCTCGGAATCGAAGAAGGTCACGCCATTCACCACGATGCGGCCCTCGTCGGGGGCCTCAACGCCGGCGATGCAGCGCAGCGTGAGGCTCTTGCCGCACCCGGATGCCCCGAGTAGGGCCACGCGCTCCTCCCCCGCCTCGAGGGCGACATCGAGCATGAAACCCGGGTACCGTTTCTTGATCGCCATGCTCAGGCTCATGCCGCACCGTCCTCAAACAGCTCGCGCAGGGCGGACAGGTCGATACCGACCGCATCTCCGCCCGTCGATTCCAAATCATCGGCGACCATGTCCGCATCGGAACTCGTGACAGTCGCCGCGCGGGACCCGCCGGCATCTGCCGCAGCGCCCGCAGACGAACGAGCGAGGGCATGACTGCGCATCCTCCCTCGCGCTCCCCCACGCGCGGCGGCCCCGACATGCGCACCGTCGCGGAACCCCTGATGACGCGCCGTATACGCGTTGATGCCCCAGATCACCAGGAAGCTGAACGCGATCACGGCCATCACCCAGAACAGGGCAACGGCGGTGTTGCCGCCCATCCATTCAAAGTAGATCGCGATGGGAATCGTCTGGGTGATGCCCGCGTAGTTGCCGGCGAAAAACAGCGTGCAGCCGAACTCGCCCATGGCCCGGGCGAAGGCGAGCACGGTTCCGGCCGCGATGGAGGGCCAGGCAAGCGGCATCATGAGCCTGCTAAAGATACGCACTTCAGACCAACCGAGTGTGCGGGCGGCGTCGATCATGCGCTCGTCGAGCGACTCGAATGCGCCGAGAGCCGTGCGGTACACGAGCGGGAAGCTCACCACGATGGCCGAGATGACCGCCGCCTCCCACGTAAAGACGATCGAGATGCCGTGCGCTATGAGCCAGCGGCCAACGGCCGTGGATTGCCCAAACAGCATGAGCAGTAAGAAGCCGCAAACCGTGGGGGGCAACACCATGGGAATGGTGAAGACCGAGTCGAGGACGCCCTTGAGACGACTCGACGTGCCCATGACGCGCCATGCGGCGAGGAGCCCCAACGCAAAGGAGATGGCCAGCGCCAACCCGCTGGTCTTGAGCGAGACCCAAAACGGGCGGTAATCGATGGACGAGAGGAAGGCCAGGACCTCGCCGGCCACGCCCGGGTCGTTCTTGACAACCACGCTGCCCGTATCGACGACCTCGGCGAAGTCGCACCATAGCACGCCGTCGCCCAAATCGACGCCGGCGGCGCGCGCCGCATCCAACCCCGCCGCGCCCTCCTCGGCATCCGCCAACGTCACGGTCACATAGCGCGCACCGTCCTCACCGCGTGCATCGAAGCGATAGCGGAAGGCGCCGGACACGCACTCGGAATCCGTCATGAGCCTGAGGGGGACATCCCCCTCGGAGAGCAGGGCGCCGCCCATGCTGCCGGCCTCGTCGAGCGCGCAGACCATCGACCACAGGGCGGATAGGCCCACACCGCTCGGGTCCTCGAGATCGAACGTTGCCGCGACCTCGCGATCGACGTGCAAGAGCACCTCGTCGGGCGTGCGGACGACCACAAGGTTGGCGGCATCGGAAATCGGAAGTCGGTACCCTTCCGGCGCACCCTCGGACGCGCGCGCCGTGCCTTTGGCGAGTCGCTCGAAGCCGATGATGCCAAACGATGCCCCATCCACTCGGGCGGAGCCATCGGCGGTAATCTCGACGGACCGCCGTTCCGGAGCCTCGGTCGCCGTCGAGGCGGCCATGGCGGAAACCGGCATCGCGACGGCAGCGGCCATCAGCGCGCACAAGGCGATCGCGACAAGGCCCAGGACGCGCAAGCGCGCCGAACGGCCATTGGCGAACCGGCGGACCGCATCGGTGCGTCGCAGGACGCCGCCTGCGCAGCCTCCGTAGCGCTCCTTGTTCTCTCGGCTCATGCCCATGCGGCACGCTCCCACCCTCGACACGAAAAAGGGCGGTCACCGGGACCGCCCTCGAACCCACGCATAACACGCGCCCCCGGCATCAGTATGCCAGAGGCGCGCGGGGAAGCGACTACGCAGACAGCTCGAAGCCGTACTTGGCCCAAATCTTCTGCGCCTCGGCGTCGTTCATGCAGAAGTCGAGGAAGTCGGCCGCTGCTTCGGTATGCTCGCTCAAGGCGGAAACGGCACCGGGGTAGACGATGGGCTTATGGGTGTCCTCAGGGCAGACGAAAGCCTGCTCGATACCGTCGTAGCGGAAGATGTCGGAGCTGTAGACAAAGCCGATGGTCGCATCGCCAGTGGAAACGTACTTGGCGGCGGTGCCCACCTTGTCGGCCAGGGCGACGCGGTCAGCGAACTCGGGCGCGTACTCGCCGTCGTCACCGGCGGCGCCGGTATACAGGCCGATGGTGTTCAGGGCCTGGTTGGCATACTTGCCGGCCGGGACGGTCACGGCATCGCCGATGGCGACCTTGCCCTCGATGTTCTTCACATCCTCGAGCGAGGCGATCTCGACGTCGGACCCTTCGGCCTTCACGACCACCAGGTCGTTCACGAACATGTCGAGGCGCGTGCCCTCGTCGACGAGCTCGGCTGCGACCGCATCGTCCATAGTGCCCTTGGAGGCGGTGATCAGGGCGTCGACCTGGGCACCGGCACGCATCTGCTCGATGAGGTCACCGGATGCCTTGAACTGGGTGTCGGCGAAGGTCACACCGGTTTTCTCGGTGTAGAGGGCCTGGACCTCGGGCATGGCCTTCTCGAGGGAGTTGGCCGCGAAGATCTGCAGCTCGACCGACTTGGCGGGGGCAGAACCCGCGGCGGTGCCGGCATTATCGGCCGGTTCGGCGCCGCAACCGGCGAGCGTGCCGGTGAGCAGCGCGGCGACGCCGAGGGCGAGAAGCGAACGGCGCGACATGGCGCGGGCGGGCGCGTTGAGCGTCTTTTCCATCTTTGCGGTCCTCCTACAACCGTCTCAATTTGTGCCTGTCCCCAAATGGGACATCCACGTGAGTGCATCCCCGATCGGGCGCGGACATGAAAGAGGGGGCGCGGACGAACCGGACCCCCTTCGAGTCGATCATATTATATTCGTATGAGAATAATTCTCTAGTGAGAATAATGATTTAATGCCCGCCCCCGGCGGCCATCTTCATGGCATGCTCGAGCTGGTCGGATACGGCCTCCCAGCATTCTCGGGCGGCCTTGGTGGAACCCGGGAAATTGATGACGAGCGCCAAACGCCCGGTAAACGAGCCATCCGAACCGCGCACCAGGCGCTGCATGCAGCGGGCGCGCGAGAGCATGGCGCGACGGGTCTTCGCAAGTGAATACGCGCGGATCGCCTCGGCGATGCCGGGCACGTCGCGCTCGCACACCGCCGCCGTGGCCTCGGGGGTCACGTCACGGGCAGATAGGCCGGTGCCGCCGCAGGTCAAAACCACATCCGCCTGCGCATCGTCGGTCGCGGCCCTGATGGCACCCGAGATCTCGCGCATCTCATCGCACACCACCACATGGGAGACGACGCTCCAGCCCGCACCCCCGATGAACTCGACGAGCGCGTCGCCCGCCTCATCTTGCTCGACGGAGCGCGTGTCGGAGCAGGTCACGATCGCGAACTTGATTTCCATGAAAGCCTCCTTCGGCGCCGCCCCTAAAAAGAGTGAGGCGCTCAGAACAATGCGCCGCGAGACGGGTACCCCATCGGCGCAGGGCGCCCATCCCGTGCGCACCGGACAAATCGAGTTATAGGACCGTGCCCTCCGGCAGATCGTAGCGCAAGACCGCGACGCTCTCCCCCGCCTCGACACGGCCCGCGGCTGCGTCGAGCATGACCAGGCAGTTGCCGCGATGCAGGTCAACGAGCAAGGCGGAGTTTTGCGTGGGGGCCTGCATCACCTCGAGCCCGTCTCCAGTCCCGACGCGCTCGATCCGCGCGCGATTGTACGCGGCGCGACCCGGGCGCTTCTTGATGCCGTGGGTGGCGCGCGCCTCCTGTACGGGGCGCGCAAGCTCCGTATGACCCATCATCTTGCGCAGCGCCGGGCGCACGAACAGCTCGAAACCCACGAACGCGCCGGCAGGGTTGCCCGAAAGGCCGAAAAACGGCGTCTCGCCCAGCAAGCCGAAGGTCACGGCCTTGCCCGGTTTGATGGACACGCGATCGAACAGGACCTCGCCCTCGCGCTCGACGAGCGCCGTCACGTAGTCGTAATCGCCGGCGGATGCGCCACCGGAGGTCACCACGACGTCGCACTCGGACGCCGCACGGCGGACAAGCTCGCAGATGCGCTCCTCGTCATCGGGCGCGATGCCGTAGAACATAGGTTCGGCGCCTGCATCGCGGGCCGATGCCATGAGCGCCGGGCCGTTGACGTCGCGGATCTGACCGCGCGCGGGAACCGCGCCCGCCTCGACGAGCTCGGTGCCGAGCGAGATGATGCCCACGCGCGGGGCGCGATGCACCGACGCGAGCGCATGGCCGGCATTGGCGAGGAGTCCCGCGCCCGCCGTCGTCACGACCTCACCGGCTGCCATGACCACATCGCCCGCACGGGCCTCCAAACCCGCCGCGCGAATATTCTCGCCGGGATCTGCCGGTGCGCAGAACACCACGCGAGAGCCCTCGTTGCCATCGCCCTCAAGGACGTCGACGTCCTCGTACTTCACCACGGCATCCAGGCCCTCGGGCACCGGTGCACCCGTCATGATGCGCACCGTCTGACCATGCGCGACCTCGCCCTCGAAGACATGTCCGGCGGCTTCGTGGCCCACGACGTCGAGCACGACGGACCCCTCGGACATGACGGCGGAAAGGTCCTCGGCATGGAGGGCATAGCCGTCCATAGCGCTGTTGGCGAAAGGCGCCAGGTCGATATCGGTCGCAGCGTCGACGGCAAGCGGCATCCCGACGGCCTGCCACACCGGCACCTCGCGCACCTCAGTCGGACGTACGCGCCCAAGGACGATGCGACGGGCCTCCTCGACGGGAATCATGTTCGCATCGGGATTCTTTCCGCGAGCCATACCTCGCCCCTTCCTCGTATTGACGCGCCGCCGGCCGCCGTCCTGCCGACAGGGGGGGCGGGCACCCGATATATTCTCAATAGAGAATAGAGTATGGACGCTCGTTTGCCTATCGACAAAACGCCCGCTTGCGCAAAGCCCCCTCACGGCCAAGGGGCGTATACTGGACGCATTTGAACGAAAAACGAGTCCACGGAGGCATCATGCCCAAGAGCATGTTCACAACTGCTCGGAAGGAGTTCGAGCGCGGTGCCCGCGGCGCGGGCGAGCAGGCGCGACGCGGTGCGGGCAACGCCCGTGCGAGCGCACGCGTCTTGGCGCTCAGCATCCTGGTCTCGGCCCTCATGGGCATCGCGGGATGGGCGTTCCTCACCGCCCTCGACATCGCAACCGCGACGCGCGAGGCGCACCTATGGTTGTTCGCCCTGCTTCCGATCGTGAACGTCGCCACCGCATGGCTCTACCGCAACCACGGTCTGCGCGCTCAGCGGGGCAACAACCTCGTCATCGACAGCACCGTTACCGGCACGCCCATCCATGTGCGCATGGCCCCGCTCACCTTCCTGTGCTCCACCGCCACGCATCTGGCCGGCGGCTCGGCAGGACGCGAGGGCGCCGCCGTGCAGATGGGCGGCACCATCGCGAGCAATGTGGCGAGCATGTTCCACGTGGAGGGCCACGACCGGCGCGACCTCATGATGGCGGGCATCTCCTCGGCCTTCGGCGCGGCGTTCGGCACCCCGCTGGCCGGCGCGTTCTTCGGTATGGAGATGTGCTTCGTGGGGAAGCTCGACTACAGCGCCGCGCTTTACTGCATGACCGGCTCATTCGTCGGCAACGCCGTGAGCCGAGCGCTGGGAAGCCACTTCGCCTTCCAGACCATCGCGCGCGTTCCGGAGATGAGCGCGCGCACCCTGCTCGTCGTCATCGGCGCCGCCGTCGTATTCGGCCTGACCGCCCGGCTGTTCACCCTCTGCATCCGCACGGTCAAGCGCCTCTATGCGCGCATCTTCACCAACTACCTGGCGGCCGCCGCGGCAGGCGGCATCGTGCTCGCCGTGCTGTTCTTGGGCTCCGGCATGAACGCCTATGCCGGCCTTTCCGAATGGATGGTCGGCGCGGCCTTCCGAGGCAAGACCACCCTCGCCGATCCCATCGCCAAGCTCGGCATGACCGCGCTCACCGTCGGCGCCGGCCTACAGGGCGGCGAGGTAACGCCGCTGTTCGGCATCGGCGCATCCCTGGGCGGGTGGATCGGGCAGGTCGCCATGGGCGAGGCGAGCCTCGTTGCCGCACTTGGGATGATCGGCGTGTTCGGAGCCGCGCTCAACGTGCCCATCACGACCATCATGCTCGGCATCGACATGTTCGGAGCCCAGGCAGCCGGGTATTTTGTCATCGTCGGCTTTGTGAGTTATCTCGTGGCGGGGCATGCGGCCGTGTACCCCGCGCAGCGCATCGTGACCCCCAAGCGCAGGGGGCTCAAGGCCGACACCGCCCTTACCGTCGAGGGCGCCATCGAGCGCCATCGCCGCGAACGCGAGGAGCTGATGGACGAATGAATATGAACCGCCTGCACGCCCTGGGGCGGGTGCTGATCGTGGTGAACCCCGCGGCGCAAAGCGGCGCCGCGGCGGGAGCGGCAGAACGTCTCAAGCGCTTCCTCACCATGTACTGCCATCGAGAGGCCTTCGACATCGCGCAGACGGAGCGCCCGCGCCATGCGACCGAGATCGCAGCCGGTGCGGCGGGATACGACACCGTGCTCGCGCTCGGCGGAGACGGGGTGGTGCATGAGGTCGCCTGCGGCCTCATGCAAATCGAAGTTGGCAAGCGCCCCGCCCTCGGCGTGATTCCCGTCGGCTCGGGCAACGACTTCGCGCGGACGCTGGGGCTCACCGACGTCACGGATGTTTCGGGCACGGACTTCTCCCCGCTTTTGACAAGCGAGGCAGCCCCCGTCGACGTACTCGAAATCACCTGCCGCTCGCACGCCGGCGGGGTAGCGCGCACATGGACGGAATATGCGGTGCAGACCGTCTCATTCGGTCTGGACGCCGCGATCGCCATCGACACGCACGCCATGCGCAAGATCACGGGCCTCTCCGGAACCCCGCTCTACCTGGCCAGCGGCCTCAAGGCATTCGGGCGCGACTACCGGGACTTCCCCGCCCGCGTCCGCTTCGATGGCGGTACGGAGAAATGTATCCGCGCGATCATCTTCGCGATCCAGAACGGCCCGACCTACGGATCCGGGTTCCGCATCTGCCCCGAGGCCGATCCCTGCGATGGCTTCCTCGACATATGCTACGCCTCCGGCCCGGTGCCGCGCGGTATCGCGTTGCCGGTGTTTCTCTCAGCCAAAAATGGAAAGCACGTGCGCAACCCGCACGTGCACCTGCAGCGAGCCCGGCGCGTGGACCTCGTTTTCCCGAGCCCGACCTATCCCATCCAGCTCGACGGCGAGCAAGTCGGCGCAGACGAGCTGTCCATCGAGGTGCTCCCCGCCGCTCTCAACGTGCTCTGGCCGAGATAGCGGCGCGTCCGCCCCGCCTTATATCGGTCGAACATGCCCATCATTCGCCCCCATCGCACCGTCTACGCATCGCCTTCACCTGCGCGCGATGGCGCTTGTCCGCGAGCCTTCGAGCCTTCGCCGCCTTGCCGGGCTTCGTCATCACGCGCTTCTTACGAGGACGCGCTCGACGGGCGAGCTCCTCTTTGAGCTTGCGCAGGCAACTCGCGCGATTCTGAAACTGACTGCGGCTCTCGCGCGCCGTGACCACGATGCCGCTGGGAATATGGCGCATGCGCACGGCGGAGTCCGTGGTATTCACACCTTGCCCACCAGGTCCCGTCGAGCGAAAGACCTGCACTTCGCAATCTCGGGCGAGGTCGTCGATCGACAGGGAAGCCCATGAGGCATACTGCTCATAACCCGTTTGCGTCTCGCACATATCGACACCTCCCTTGGTAGCAATAATAGCGGCTGTTCCTATGCACGCGCCAACACTTCGGAAGTGCATTCCCGAAGGTTCGGCATACGTCGATTGTCAAATTCTCCACTTGTGTGACCGGCAAGCGCGTTCAACCGCGGCAATTATCCTTGAAATGAATCAACCAGCTTAATATTCGGGCATTTTCTGCTCCCCGATGCGAACGATGCGAGAAATTTGACGGCACGAACGGGTCAAATGGCTCCAAATTAACCCGTCCCGAGAATTCGCGGTCACACATCTGGAGAATTTGACAGTCGGGTGCTCGGAGATGGAAGCCGAGATCAATCCTAAAGGCGAATCGAGCACGGCGTATTCCGTGCCCGATTTCGAAACAAGCTTTTCGTGCGCGCGAACGCGCCTAAATTGTCCACTGAATCTGAAAATGGGCTGTGGATCGCGCACGAGCCATCCCATGCTCGAGCTCGACGGCCACGCGGATTCGAAAGCTGCCTGCGAACTCGATGGGCAACGTGAGCCTGACGGGCCACGCGAGCTCGATGGCCTACAGGAACTCTATCGTGCCTGTGTCGCCATCCATGCCGGCGATCCGGGCGAGGCTCTCCACCTGGAAGCCCTTCTCGCGCAGACGGTCGCCGCCGCCCTGATGGACCTTCTCGATGGCGATGCCGATGCCCGCCACCTCGGCGCCCGCCTGTTGGCAAAGCTCGATGAGACCCTCCAGCGCGCACCCGTTGGCAAGGAAGTCGTCGATGATGAGGATGCGGTCGCCCGGGCTGAGGAAGCGCTTTCCCACGATGACCGGGTACTCTTTTTGCTTCGTGAACGAGTAGATGGTCGTGCTGTACTGCTCGCCATCGAGGTTGATGGACTGCGCCTTCTTGGCGAAGACCACGGGGACGTTGCCGAAATGGCGGGACGCCATGCAGGCGATCCCTATGCCGCTCGCCTCGATGGTCAGGATCTTGTTGACGCCCGCGCCCTCGAACGCGCGCGCCCACTCGGCACCCATGTGATCGAAGAGCTCGACATCGCACTGATGGTTCAAAAACGCGTCGACCTTGAGCACGTTGCCAGCCTTGACCACGCCGTCCCGTACGATGCGCTCCTCGAGTTCCTTCATGAATACCCTCCCGTGTTCTGCAGATTTCACAGCAGGATACCACGAAGGCGGCATCTAAAGCCCCTGACGCTCCAACCATGTCAGGACATCGCGATGCACGTCGTCTTTGACGGGCTCGTTTAAGATCTCATGCCGCATGCCCGGATACAGCTTCTCGCAGACGCGCTCCACACCCGCACGGCGATACATCTCGGCGGCGCGGTGCACGCCCGCCCCGCACTCCCCCACCGGGTCTTGATCGCCCGCTATGAACAACAGGGGAAGCGCATGGGGCACCCTCTTCGCAAGTCGCGCGTCGGTCGCATCGGAGACAAGGCTCGTGAGCGTGTGGTAGGCGCCGACCGTGAACGGCTGGCCGCACAACGGATCGCGCTGGTATTCCGCGACGACCTCGGGGTCGGTGGCGAGCCAATCGACATCGGTCTTGGCGTCCTTGATGGCCTTTCCATACGCCCCGGCTCCCAGGCCGTCCACTAAAGCGCTCACATAGCGCTCGCCGTGCTTTTTGGCGAGCGAGCGCGTCAGCGCCCTCCCCGCACCCGAAAGGGCCCGGGCCTGATGGCCGGTGCCGCACAGCACCGCCGCGCGGACCCCGAAGGCATGGCGCGTCAGGAACACGCGCGTGATGAAGCTGCCCATGGAATGGCCGAAGATCACGTACGGAATCCCGCTCACGCGCATATCGCATTGGGTCGACAGCCTCTCGAGCGCGAGTTCGCGAAGCGTCTGGACGTCGGCGATCAGAACGTCCTCGCCCGTCTCGAGCGGCATGTGCCCGAGGTCCTCGGCACGCGCGACGGTCTTCCCGTGCCCGATATGGTCGTTCGCGCACACCGCGAACCCCTGGTCGCACAGGAACGAGGCGAAGCCCTCGTAACGCTCCACGTGCTCGGACATGCCGTGCACGATCTGGACGAGCCCGCGCGGCGCCTCCCCACCCGAGGCGACCTCGTCGGGCTCCCACATGAGGGCGCGCACCGTCGAGGTGTTGTCGCGGCTGGCGTAGGTGATGGTCGTCGTCTTCATCTCATGCACTCCAGGTATATGGCGGGTCGTCACGCGCTTGCGCATTGCGTCCCTTGTACCCAAATGCCCACGCGCATCCGAGCTCCGCCCGTGGACGGCCGCGACGGCGCAACGAGCGGCAGACGCATCACAGGCTGATCTTGAACTCCTCCATGGGAATCGTGCGGGCCTCGCGGGCGGCGGGCTCGGCGATCGCGTCGGCGGCGTAGCCCACGGTGAGCATGTGCACCGGGTACAGCTCGCTCGGCAGGCCGAACGCGTCGATGGCCACACGCGGGTCGAAGTGGCAGACCCAGCATGTGGAGAGCCCGAGGTCCTCGGCCTGCATCATCATCTGGTCGACGACGATGCTCGTGTCGATGTCGCCGGAGCCCATCTGGTCGTACTTGCGCACCCACGCGGTGTCCATCTTCTCGCAGACGAGCAGCACGAGCGGTGCTCCGAAGACGCTTCCGCCCTTGGCGAAATGATGGGCGGCGCGGGCCGCCTTCTCGCGCAGGGGGTCGGTGTCGCACACGAGCACGCGGCTCGGGTGGTTGTTGCAGGCGGACGGGGCGATGCGCCCGGCTTCTAGGATGGCCGCGAGCTTTTCAGGCTCGACCGCCCGGTCCTCATAGGCACGGCAAGAATAACGAGCTCGGGTGAGATCGGCAAACGACATGGGTCCTCCTCGGGTAATTGGGCGATCCCGGACATGATACCCCGCGCTGGAGTCAAATGAACCGGCTGCTCGCGCTCGCACGGAACGGTGATGCGGCGCTACAGGTACTTGCGCCAGTCGTCCTCTTCCCCATCCTCTTCCTCGGCGAGGGCGGCCGCCTGCTCGGCGGCGCGGCGCTCGGCCTCGGCATCGGCGAAGCTCACCGGGTTCTTCTCGGGGAAGGTCGCCAGCGCGTGCTCGAAATGGGCGAGGTTGTCGTTGAAGCGGTCGCTCGGGACGGCGAAGATGGCGAGCTCGACGCCGTGGGCGCCCGCCGCCAGCTCCTCGCGGAACAACTCGGCCACGAGATCGGCGTCCCAGCCGAAGACACCGCAGCCCCAGGCGCCCAGCACGACCTGCTTGTGGCCCAGGGCATCGACGATGTCGAGGGCGAAGCGGATGCGGTCGCGCATGGCGCGCACGAGGGCCGCGTCGTCGACCTTGTACTCCTCACGGGCACGGCGAGCGTTGGGCGCGGCCACCACGAGCACGTCGGCGTAAGCGTGAATCTTCTCGCGGGAGAAGCGCACCTTGGGCACCACGAGCGCGCGGTTGCGATACAGGTTGCAGTTGATGTTGCGACGGCGGTTCTCGCCATACCAGTCGCCCTGCTTCTCGAGCACGTTGTACAGGAAGGACTCGGCGCACAGGGCCTCCTCCTGCGCCCACGAGCCGCGGATGTAGCCGCCGCCCGGGTTGGTGAACGAGGCGAAGTCGAGAACCGCGAGGTCGCAGTACTCCGCGCGGCCGCGTCCGTTCTCCAGAATCGCCGCCACGGCGTCCGCCGCCACGACGCGGACCTCGGGTACGCGGCCCTCGACCTCGGTCTTGACGGGGGCAGCGAGGCGCTGCACGCCGGCAAGGCTCCGCTCGATCTCCTTGCCGAAGCGCGAGGCCATCTGCTCGGTATGGCGCTGCGCCTTCTCGGCGCGCGCCTGCTTCTTGGGATTGGGCTTGCGATCCGCCATGAGTCGACCTCCCTAGAGTCCGGCGAGCGCCTGCTCGACGTCGGCGATCAGGTCCTCGGTGCTCTCGATGCCGCACGAAAGGCGCACCATATCCGGCGCGATGCCGCATGCCGCGAGCTCGGCGTCGTTCATCTGGCGGTGCGTGGCGTTGGCCGGGTGCAGGCAGCAGGTGCGGGCATCGGCCACGTGCGTGGCGATCTGCGCGATCTTGAGGCTCTTCATGAACTGCTCGGCCGCCTCGCGCCCGCCGTTGAAGCCGAAGCTCACCACGCCGCAGGAGCCGTTCGGCAGGTACTTCTGCGCGAGGTCGTAGTACTCGTCGCCGGGAAGGCCCGGGTAACGCACGAAGCGCACGGCCGGGTGACCCGCGAGGAACTCCGCCATGGCCTGGCCGTTCTTGCAGTGCTGCGGCATGCGCACGTGCAGGCTCTCGAGGCCGAGGTTCAGCAGATAGGCGTTTTGCGGGCTCTGGATGGAGCCGAAGTCGCGCATGAGCTGGGCGGTCGCCTTGGTGATGAAGGCGCCCTCCAGGCCGAATCGCTCGGTGTAGACGACGCCGTGGTAGGACTCGTCGGGCGTGGTGAGGCCGGGGAACTTGTCGGCGTGCGCGGTCCAATCGAACTTGCCGGAATCCACGATGGCACCGCCCACGGCCGCGCCGTGACCATCCATGTACTTGGTGGTGGAGTGCGTCACGATGTCGGCGCCCCACTCGATGGGGCGGCAGTTGACGGGCGTGGGGAACGTGTTGTCCACGATCAGCGGCACGCCATGGGCATGCGCCGCGGCGGCGAAGCGCTCGATGTCGAGCACGGCGAGCGCCGGGTTGGCGATGGTCTCGCCGAAGACGCACTTGGTGTTGGGGCGGAAGGCCGCCTCGAGCTCCTCGTCGGTGGCGTTGGGGGCGACGAAGGTGCACTCCAAGCCCATGCGGCGCATGGTGTGGGCGAGCAGGTTGTAGCTGCCGCCGTAGATGGCCGAGCTCGCGACCACGTGATCGCCCGCGCCCGCGATGTTGAAGACTGAGAAGAAGTTCGCCGCCTGACCGGAGCTCGTCAACATGGCGGCGGTGCCGCCCTCGAGCTCGCAGATCTTGGCCGCGACCGCGTCGTTGGTGGGATTTTGCAGACGGGTGTAGAAGTAGCCCGACTCCTCGAGGTCGAACAGGCGGCCCATGTGCTCGGACGTGTCGTACTTCCAGGTGGTGGACTGATAGATGGGCACCTGACGGGGTTCCGCGTCACCGGGGCGATAGCCGCCCTGCACGCACGTGGTTCCGATATGCTCGGCCATGGGCTCTCCTTCGTTCGATCGGGTTGGGCCGCTCGGGCGCTCCCCTGCATTCAGATAGGTAAAATGGTATACCGTCCGAAGCGTTCGAAAAGGAAGAACCATGGCAATCAACAAACTGGAAACCTCGCTCGACCGCGAGGCGCTCAAGGCGGCGGCCGCCGACTACCACGCGCAGGGCTTCAACTGCGCGCAATCCGTCATCTGCGCGCTCGCGCCCGAACTCGACCTCGACCCCAAGACGGCCTTCTCGCTCAGCGAGGGGTTCGGCGCCGGCATGGGCGGCATGAGCGAGACCTGCGGCGCGATCTCCGGCGGCATCATGGCGCTCGGCCAAATCAAGAGCTCGGGCTTCGACGCGCCGGGCAGCAAGGGGGCGACCTATCGCACGGCGCGCGCATATTGCGACGCGTTCCGCGAGAAGAACGGCTCGACCATCTGCCGTGAGCTCAAGGGTATCGATAGCGAAGCCGGTCCGCTGCGCTCCTGCCCGGGGTGCATCGACGACGCGATCGACCTGTTCGTCGACGCGCTCGAGGCGTAAACGGCACCATCACCGCATGCAAAGCGGGCCCGGACCGAGACGCACGCCTCGGTCCGGGCCCGATTCCGCTGCAATCACACACCGGGGCGACCCGGGCGCCTAGAACTCGTCGAAATGCGCCTTCCCGACCTCGACGACCTCCTTGCCGGCCATGAGCTCGGTGAGCAGCGGACGCAGGGCCTCATGCTCCCCTTCGCGATAAATCGCGTGAATCAGCACCTGATCGGTGTAATCGGTGCCGGCGATCTTGCCCCCGGTGTCGCCGACCATGCGGACCACTTGCTCATACTGCGGATAGGGCACCGTGACGTCGACGCTCATCACGCTCGTCATCTCGACGATATCGCCCGCCGCGCGCGCAGCCTCCACGGCCGCCTGCGCCGCAGCCGTGTACGCGCGCACCAGGCCACCCGGCCCGAGCAGCGTCCCGCCGAAGTAGCGCGTGGTCACGCAGCACACGTCCTTGAGCCCGGCGCCGCGCAGCACCTCGAGCGTCGGCATCCCGCTCGTGCGCTGAGGCTCCCCGTCGTCACTCGCTCGCTCGGTGCCGTCCACCAAGATGAACGCGGGCACGTTGTGGCGCGCGTCGTAGTGCCTCGCCCGCATGGCCGCCTGATGCGCCTGGGCCTCATCCACCGATTCGACATGCACGAGCTGGGCGATGAACCGGCTCTTCCTGTCCTCGAACTCCCCCAAGACCTCGACACCGGAGCGAACCGTGAAATACGAATCAGCCATAACCCCTCACAACCGGGCCCGCATC
>CAUCLI010000013.1 GCA_958443615.1 uncultured Collinsella sp. | reverse complement strand
TACGAGTTGCGCATCGCGCAGGACAGCAGCTTCGCCTCCGAGAACATCATGCGCCAGGACGTCACCTCGCGCTCGCTCGACAAGATCGACGAGATAGAGGAGGAGCGCCTCGTGTTGGAGCGCAAGGAGCACCGTCGCAGGGAATTCGTGAAAGTCTTCAGTTCGTACACCGGAATGGAACGGAACCACTCATGAGCAACACTCAGCTAGCAACCGGGGTGACCCCCGTGGGCCGCATCATCGCCATATCCGACCTCTCCATCGAGATCCTCGTGCGCGACGGCGCCCGTTTGGAGGAGGGCAACGTCATCGCCGCCGAGCATGGCGACGGTGCCGCCCTGTTCGAGATCGTCGAGATGGAGGGCGCGACCGCCCGAGCGCTTCCGTTCGGTTCCGTCCATGGGCTGCGCCGCGGCACCGACGTGTATCTCGCGGACCGCGAGCTGTCCATGGAGTACTCCGACGAGGTCTTCGGCCGCGTGTTCGACCCCTTCGGCCGGCCGGTCGACGGGCGCGCCTTGGAGTCCAAGGCGCGTCGCGGCGTTCGCAACCGCTCGCTGTCCTATGGCGAGATCGAGGTCGACGGCGATATGCTCCGCACGGGCATCAAGGTCATCGACTTCTTCGCACCCATGCGCAAGGGCTTCAAGATGGGCCTGCTCGGCGGCGCCGGCGTCGGCAAGACCGTTCTCATCAAGGAGCTCATCAACAACGTGTATCGCGGCCTTCGCTCCAACTCCGTGTTCATCGGCGTCGGAGAGCGTTCCCGTGAGGGCAAGGAGCTCTACGACGAGATGGAGGAGTCCGGCCTCCTGGACAAGATCTCCATGGTCTTCGGTCAAATGGGTGACAACCCCACCTCCCGTTCGCGTGCGGTCGAATCCGGCCTGACGGTCGCCGAGTACCTGCGCGACGAGAAGGGGCAGGATGTCCTGCTGTTCATCGACAACATCTACCGTTTCATCCAGGCGAGCTCCGAGATCTCCGCCGAGCTCCGCCACATGCCCGTCGAGAACGGCTATCCCACCACGATGCTCTCGCAGATCGGCGCGGTGGAGGAACGCATCGAGTCCACCGATCGCGGTTCCATCACCTCCTTCCAGGCCATCTTCATCCCCGCCGACGACCTCACCGACTCCGCCGTCCAGGCCATCATGGGTCACGTGGACGGCCAGATCGTGCTCGACCGCAAGGTCGCCGAGAAGGGCCTGTACCCCGCCATCGACGTCTTCAAGTCCACCAGCGACCTGGTGAGCATCGAGGGGGTGGGCGAGCGGCACTACCTGCTCGTCGAGCGCGCGCTCAAGTGCTTCCGCCGCTACGAGGAGCTCGAGGAGCTCGTGGCGGTCCTCGGCATCGACGAGCTCTCCGCCACCGACCGGGATACGTTCTTCCGCGCCCGCAAGCTGCGCAACTACTTCACGCAGCCCATGTTCGTCGCCGAGGACTTCACCGGCATCCCCGGCCAGATGGTCGATCTCGATGATGTGCTCGACGACGTGGAGGCGATCCTTTCCGGCGAGTTCGATGCCTGGGATGAGGGCGAGTTCTCCTACATCGGCTCGATCTCCTCGGTGAAGGGGATGCGTCATGCCGGCTAGCTCGCACGCGCGGTCCGAGGCGGCGCCGTACGCCACGTCTCCCATTTCATACGACCCCGGCCGCGCCCCCGGCAAGATTTCCGTGCGCATCCTGGGCTTCTCGCAGGGTCTTGTCGCCTTCGATGGCGCGCGCCTCGTGCGCGTCGTGAGCGACGATCATACGCTGCTCATCATGGAGGATTTCGCGCCGGTGCTCGGTGAGGTCCGCGGCTCCGTAACTGTCCTCACCGATGAGGGGGAGCGCCGCTTCGACGTGAAGCGCGGCTACTACCTGCATTCCCACAACGAGTTCTCCCTCGTCATCACCGAGGAGGTCTCCTCGGATGCCCTCGGAGCGGACATCGTGGACGACGGGGTCCCCCATGAGTGAGCGGCTCCTGTCCGAGATGGCTCGGCAGATTCACGACCTGCGCCTCGTAGTGCTGCTCGTCGTCCTGGCGGGACTGGCCACGGCCGTCGCGGGATGCGTCGGGCTGGTGCGCCGCGGCCGCATGGACAACGTCTTGCAGGCGACTCTCGCGCTGTCCGATGCCACCGTACCCGCCCAGTTCGTCCTCGCGTTTCTCGTCGTGAGGTTCTGCCTGGTCGTCTCGGCTCTCTGGACTCACGAGGTCGCGGTGCCATTTCTGCCCGTTGCTCTCGCGGTGGGCTCTGTCGCCGCCGGGATCGTCGCACGCGACGCGCGCGGGGCGGTGAGGGGTGTCGTGATCGAGGCGGTCGCCTTCCTACTTGTGATCGTGCACGCCATGGTGAGTGGGTACCTCGCGCTTGCGCAGGGGGGCGCCGTCCTGATGCCGATCGCATTCGCCGTCGCGATCGTCACCCTGCTCGTCGCCGTTGTGGCGTTTTTGTCAGATGTGCGCACGGTGCTCGACGGCCCCGCGCTTGATACTCCCGGGAGGGACGAATGAGAACTGATGGCAAATCTTCCGCTCGCCGCACGGTGCCCGCGCAGCGGCGAGCGGCCTCGCCTGCGCAGGGCGCTCGTGGACCCCGTCGACGCACCGCGCCCAGCGCCGCCTCGCAGCCCGCGCACCGCCGTCGCACCGCCCCGGCCGGGGATTGCCCGGGCGGCCGCACCGCGCCCGCCCGTGCCCGCGCGACCGAGCGCGTGCTCAGCGAGTCCCGATCCCGCCGCTCCCGCATTTTCAAAATCGCCGCTGGCTGCGCGCTCGTCTTGGTCGTTCTTGTGGTCCTCGTGACGGTGCTCGCGTTCCGCCGCGACGCCGTGACCGGCCTCGAGGGCGGTGCCACATCCTACATCATGGGGCAGCGCGCCGATATCGCCGGACCCGCCACGATCGAGCAACGCGACGGCGCCTGGACGCTCGTGGGGGAGGACATGACGCTCGCCCTCGACGGTCGGCCCCTGTACCTCGCGGATGACGACGCCGCCATGTTCGGTGATGGAGCCATGGTCGTGCTGCCGGCCCGTCAAGGCGTTATCCGCCAGGTCCCCGCCCGCACCGGGGCCCGGTTCGAGAACGGCATCGGCGTTCTGGAGTCCCACGAGGGCGATGTCGAGCCTGTCGAAAGTGGGTTCATCTACGACGGTTCCGACGTCTACACGCTGCTCTCCGAGGCCCGCCTCGTGACAAGCGCTGGAGAGCTCGTCCTCGCGCCGCTGTCGTGCATCGAGGCCGTCTATGGCGGTGCCGTCTACGTGTACGACCGCGGCTCGGATTCCGTGCAGGTGCTCGAGACTGGCAGCGCCGTGCTCGAGGTCGACGACGGCACGACCACCTACGAGGTCGATCTGCTTTCCGATACCCTCACCGTCGGCGACACGTCGATGCTCTTGCTCGGCTCCGCCTCTGCGATGCCGTCTATTTTCGAGTAACCGATCCCTGGAGGACGCGCGATGCGCATTCCCGTCTCAGATATCGCCAATCGTATCAGCCTGTCCGCGGCCCGCCGCCATGGCATCGCCCGCTACGCCATCGCCGTGCTCGTCGCTGGTTTGGCGCTTGTCGGTGCCGCCTTCGGCGCCCATGCGCTCACGGTGTGCCCCGTCACGCTTGTCGCGTCTGACGGTTACGCGCTTCCCGATGATGAGTTGAGGTCCGCGCTCGAGGACCTTTCATCGACCGGTGAGGGCGCGGCGGATATTACGCCCATCGCCTTCAAGGCCGGCGATGCGCTCTGGTCCGAGTGGGGCGGGTTCTCGATCGGCTCCGACCGATCGCGCATCGCATCTTCATTCCCGCTGTTCGTCAACGACGGTGCCGCCGTGCAGACCCTCTCCACCGACGACTCGCTCATCACCGCCTCGTTCGAGGAGCTCGATTCTCTCGCCGGCCTCATAATTTCAGATGGGCGCGCATATACCGAGGCGGGGGAGGCGGCGGATGACGAGCTCTATCGTTTCCTGGCCGTCTCATCGAACGTGTTCGTCCTGCTCGAGCCCATGCACATCACTTCCGAGGGCGTCGACGAGATGCTTCCTACGGGTAGTATCGTGCTGCTCGCCGAGAGCTCCATCTCGTTTTACCGTCTCGAGGACGGCGCGCTGCACGCGACCCGTTTGACGGTCCTGCCTCAGGCCGCCACGGTTGCCTTCGGCGCCGACGGTGCGGATTCCATGCGCTATGACGAGCTGCTCCGCCATTTGGGCCTGCTGTCCGAGAAGACGGATAATGACGTCTCCGGTGCCAACGATGGTGACCTCGAGAAGGACGAGACGTCGGGGATGCCGTCCGCGCATCCTGAGACGACCTTGGACTCCTCCGAGGGCGATGGGCAGACGGGTGAATGGGTCTGGGTGAAACCCGAGGTCTCTGCCACTGCGCTCGTCCCATCCGTTTACACGGCGACCACCGAGCTCACCATCAACGATCCCGCGGGCGTGATCTCGCGCCCGGTTCGCTTCGAGTTCCGCAAGTCGGGCGAGCTGTACATGCGCGCCGGCTTCACCTCGTCGGGCGCCGTGACCGTGCAGGGGCTCGAGCCCAACGCCACCTATGAGGTGGAGGGCTTCCTGACCTATCGCGATAAGGAGGGCCGCGAGGTCGAGGAGAGCTTCTTTACGCAGAAGGTCACGATGGGAGACCCCTCTCAGCTCGATGCGGTCCAGATCTCCTTCGCGCAGGGGTCGCTGTATCCCGAACGTCTGCAGATCGCCGACCTCGCGTTTGCGGGGGGCTCCTCCGAGCTCCTGGCGAACGCGACGGGCCTCAGCTTTGAGATCGACGGCAAGAGCTTCCCGGTATCCGCCCAATTGCGTTCGAAGATGCTTCTCGGCGAAAAGGTCACGATGACCACGTCGGCATCGTTCAAGTCGAATGGCTCCTACGCGGTGGGCCTTGCCGCGACCGATCGCTTCGGCAACGTGATACCCCTTCGCGCTTCGAGCGTCCAGATGTCCACGTGCAAGGCGGCTCCCAAGGCACGCCTGCATATCGAGTCCAACGACGCCGACAAGCTCGTCATCGGTGTCGACTTCACCGACGATGATTCGTCACTCGCGGGCGACGCCACGCTCGTCCTGCGCGATGAATCCGGCACGGTCATCGACAGCAAGAAGGTCGAGGCGGGGTCGCGGGCGTATTCCTTCGGCAAGCTCGGTTACGACCGCGTCCTTACCGCCGAGGTCATTTGCAGCTACGACCTTGCCGACGGTCAGGGCGTCCTCGAGGGCCAGTCCATCGGCTCCATGAACTTCACCACGATCTCCATTTCGGTGTTGGGATACGCCATCTATGCGACGCAGGTCTCCGATGTCACGGCGACGGAGGCGACGTTGTCCGTCGCGCTTAATACCAAGCAGATGGACGCCCGCCTCACCAGGCTGCTCACGCATGGCTCGGTGTCGGCTGCAGCCGACGGCGCGTCGCCCATTTTCGCGCATGAGTTCAGCTCTGCGGAGATGGACCGTTTGCGCGCCGGTGAGACTCTCACGTATCGGATGGCGGGCTTGTCACCAATGACGACCTACAAGC
Organism: uncultured Collinsella sp.; assembly: GCA_958443615.1. Lineage (GTDB taxonomy): Bacteria > Actinomycetota > Coriobacteriia > Coriobacteriales > Coriobacteriaceae > Collinsella. Next base: position 31,469 of record CAUCLI010000013.1, on the reverse strand, counting down.
TCTCAACGACCGCCGGCGCTCAGATAGGCAGCGTCGAGCACGGCGTCTACCATGACGTCGATGCCACGAACCGTCCGTCATCGTTTAAGACCATGCGCCGTGATGCCATCGTCGAGTTCGCCAAGACCGCCGTGATGAGCGATAGCATCACCTTCGACGTGCGCGTGCTCGATATGGACGCCGCCGTGAACAAGAACGTCATGCTCGAGGTGCGCGACAGGTACGGTCGCCTTATGGGCGAGCAGCTTCGCTTCGACCCAGTCGCCTCCGATGCCGAGGGCGGTTGGCAGGAACGGTGCTCCTTCCCGAACCTCGAGGAGGATCAAGATTACACCGTCAACGTCATCGCGTACGATTACAACCTTGGCTACGACAACGCCACCTTGCAGGGGCGTGTGGTGCTCTACACGGGTGTGATTCGCACCGTCGATGGCGTGTCGGGCACCATCAGGCTGCGCGGCGTCGACGATATCGACGGGGACGCCGGTCATCTCAACGTGCGGTTGCGTGTCGACATCTCCGACCTGTGGGGGGAGCTCGATCCCCGTTCGTTCTTCGTCGAGGTCCTGCGCGAGGATGAGCTGATCGATACCGTCGAGACGCCGTTCTCGTCCACCACCGCCACCCTCGACCTCGATCCGTATGCGATCGCGCGGTCGAAGGACACCTATACGTTCCGTCTCGTCGTCAACCTCCACGGCCAGCGCATCGTCCTTTCGGAGACATCGTGCTCAGCTGAGTACGCGCTGGTCGGCATCTCGACGGAAGATGAGCTGAAGACCCTGCCGAAGCAGGATCCAGCAGGCCATTACATCCTGCTCAACGACATAGAGACGAAGGCGGTCAACATCACGGGCACTGCCACTGAGCAACAGTTTACCGGCTCGTTCGATTGCCAGGGCTACACGCTGCGCTTGCTTCGCTCCAATGCGACGCCCGAGGCCCCTACTCGCTCCGCCCTGTTCTACCGAATCGGCGTGGGTGGCGTGTTCAAGAACGCCGTCATCGAATGCGATGGCTCGCCTACCGGCACGGTCGCCTATTTCTTGAGCGGCACCATCAGTAACGTCAAGGTGAGAATCACCTCTCCGCATGCCACAAAATACATGACGGGCTTCGGCGGCATCGCCATGTACGTGTATGGGCAGGCCATCGTTGAGAACTTCTCCGTCAACCTCGGGGGAGACCACCTGGTGACCACCAACGCCGGTGGTGCGGCGTATTACAGCGTCGGCACCATCCGCAACGGGTTCGTGTACGGCGGCAGGCTCGTCATCCCCAGCGACGTGCCCGATGATGGCTCGGTTACCTTGGGCAGCGTCGGCGGCGTCGTCGGCGTGTCGAGCAGCTCCACATACGAGAGCATCATCTCGACCGTCGACGTCGTGTGCCCGTCGAGCCGCTTTGTTTCGAAAGTCGGACTCATCGTGGGCAACCGCGGCGGCAACGTCGATGTCCACGGCGTCTTGGCGACCGGTGACCTCCTCAACTACTACGAGAACGCCGTCGGTGACGACGCGAAGCTCGGCCCGCTTTTCGGTGTCAACAACACGAATGGGGTCACGCGCGACGCCTTCTACACCATGACGCCCGGCTTGTCAGCTGCGGATGGATCCTCGCGGGTCTCCGCATTGGCGCTGTACGATCGCGCATGGTATCGCGAGTACCTGAACGTCGGGAATGCGTTCGATCTCACTCCCGTCCTGCGCGAGTGCTACCCGCACATCGCGCTGCCCTCATCCATGGGGGCGCAGGACTATGTCTCCTTGCCTGCAAAACCAGAGGTCCACGAGCCGACCATCACCTCGATTTCCCTGATCGATCAGGGGGACGAGAGCGCGACGGTCGAGGTCAGCTTCAGCAATCCCGATCATTACACCATCGACCGCATCGAGGTCGCCGGCGCGACCTGCAACGTCGTGTCGCAGGCGCAGGATACCGACGACCCCTCCATCACGCGCGTGACCGCCCGGCTGTCTGTCAGCGACTCCCAGGACCACGTGAGCGGGTATTCCATCATCGGCATCCGCTATGTGCTGTATCCGGGCAAAACCGAGCGCATCGAGTACAACACGGGGCTCTATGTGATCAATGCCGAGTTTTGGAGGCCGCTTTCCACGCTGGCAGATTGGATCTCGCTGAGGGATTCCAGGCAAAATTACCGCATGACGACCGATCTCGACTTCTCCGGTATGCGCGATGCGGATTTCAAGATCACGACGTTCTCCGGCAAGCTCGACGGCGCGGGGCACATGCTGAGCAACATAGAGCTCACCACCACGGGCGTTCTCATCTCGACGCTCAGAGGTGGCACCGTCGAGAACCTCACGGTTGCGAACATGAACATCGCGAACAAGACGGTCTACAGCTGTGGGTTCATCGGGTCCGCCACCTACGGTAGCGTCATCGACGGCGTGCGCGTCATCGATTCCCAACTCGCCGCGCGCGGCCAGGTCGCAGCGCTCGCGTCGAGCCTGAATGGCGTCACCGTCAGGAACTGCTCCGTCTCGGGAGTCGACCTCAAGGTTCTGGGTTCGCTCAACCGTTATTCGGTCCTCGCAGGCTGCATAGCTTCCAGTGCCAACAACAATTCGGATATCTCCAACTGCTATGCGCAGGATTTCTCCATCGATGCCGCCGAGGCGACGGCGAGTTCCGGCGTCGGCGGATTGACGGGCATGCTCGCGGGCAGCTCGACGCTGTCCCAAGCCTACGCCGCCGGCTCCATCGAGGCGTCGCGCGGACTTGTCGGCGGCATTGCGGGCAAGCTCAACAGCACGTCCGATCGTATCTCCAGCGTGTGGGCGGATGTCGATATCGCCACGTCCGCCGGCGAGGTCGGCGGGCTGGTGGGCACGGTTCCGGACGGTGCATACGTGAGTGCGGCGAGTTTGGCCGTGGGTGATATCTACGTATCTTCGCTCGCGGTTGATCTTGTCGGGCGCACCGTGGGTTCAGCGTTAGACATTCCCGGCGCGTATTATTACGCGGGCCAGGTCGTCTCCGGGCTCACGCACGAGTATGGAACCCCGCTGGATGCCGAGGCCCTGGCTCGGGAGGCCACGTATCTCGGCGTCATCGGCATGAGTGGGTTCGATCTCGGCGAGGTCTCGGGCGGCATGCTTCCCAAGGTGCTCGGCACCGACGGGGCGCTGCTGCCCGGGCAGGCTGACCATTACCTCGACAACGACCAGGTCAAGGTCACCGACGTCACCGCGGGAATGGTCGGCTCCCAATACCAGGTGCAGGTCTCAGTGGAGCACGGAGCTGGGGACACCGTCACGGGGGCGGACGTCGAATGGCTGGACCTCGGCGCTGTCGAGATCGGCAAGACCGACGCCACGCACACAACGCTTCTGTACAATGACGTCGAACCGGAACGCGCCTACGACGTATATCGGATGAGCGCCATCCATTTCGAGCGCGGGGGTTCTGCCCATGAGCAGAAGGTCGACGCGCGCGTGTATTTCGGTCGCCCGATCTACAAGACGATCGCCTCGATCACGGACTGGGTCGAGAAGGTCGACCCTGAGACATATGAGAATTACCGCGTTACCGGCGACCTCGATTTCTCCGGTCGCGACACGTCGACGGGCAACATGGGAGTCAAAGTCGGTCGTCTCGAGGGCTCTCAGGTGAATGGGCGCAACCCCGTCATCTCCAACATCGACGTCACCGTCGGCACCGCCAAGGACTGCGTCTCGTTCATAGAGGAGGCGCAGACCTCCGTCAGCAATTTGACGTTCAAGAACATCAAGATGGTGGGGGATGGCAAGTCCGCCACGCTCGCGTGCCCCTCGATCTTCGGCACCGTCTCTGGTTCGGGTGATGACGGAGGCATGCACAACGTCGAGTTCAGTGGTGTCCAGCTCGAGGCCCTCGCTTATACGAACGGATCCGTATCCCAAAAGGTCGGCATCATTTCGGAGCTCCTCGGCGATCTGTCGGGTGTCGACATCAGCGATGTGACCATCAAGGCGCTAAACGCGAACGGCTCGACTTCCAGTGGATACTATGGTGGCCTCGTCGCCGCAGCGCTTCCCCTGTCAACCATCGCCGATGTCGACGCCTCGGGTATCACCATTACGGTGAGTGGGCCGTATGCGGGATCCGTCGCCGGGCATATGAACGGTACGGCCAGCGGTGTCAGCGTGAAGGATGTGCAGGTCTCGAGTACCTATGCCGGAGTCAACTCCTATGCCGGCGGTGTGTTCGGTTATGCCGCGTCTGCAAGCGGCGTGGCGATCTCGGGTGCGCGCTCCCAGCAAGGCCAGGGCGATGACGCCGCGGATGTCTCGACAACGATGGTCACGGGCACGGGCAGCTATGTCGGCGGTGTCGCCGGCGGCGGGTACGTCACGGCTGCTCGTGTGAACGGTCTCATCGTCAAAGGCGCGAAGAACGTCGGCGGCGTGCTGGGAAACGGCGGCGTTAACCGCAATCTGACCGGTATCGACGGCAAAGGATCCTTGAGCACGGTCGATGGCTGCATTGTTACAGGGGATGCCGAGAACGTCGGTGGTGCCATCGGCAATCAAAACGGCAACGGGTCGCAATTCGTCGATGTGAAGAACACTGCGGTCTCGGGCGGCTCGTATGTGGGCGGTGTGTACGGTCTTTCGGCCGGCGGAATTCGCTACGTGACTGCTCAGAACGTAACGGTCGCGTCGAGGGGTGACTACGCTGGCGGCATTGCCGGCAACGGCAGCACCTTCCTCGATTCCGGAGCCGCCAACGTGATGGTATCCGGTGGCTCGTATGTGGGCGGTATCGCCGGCTCCGCCGCCTACATGTACCGCGACTTCGTCAACGGCGCCTCCATCTCCGGCGCCAGTTATGTCGGAGGCGTGTCTGGCGAGGTCAGGAATCGCTCCACGAACACTTCCTTCATCTGCCAGGCGACCGTCAATGCCACCGGGTCGTATGTCGGCGGCATCATCGGCGCCGCGTCGCCCGTGTACACGACCACACTTTCGCCGGTGAGGCTCGAGAGCGCCGTCTTCACGGGCAGCGTCACGGGATCGAGCGATGTCGGTGGCATCATCGGCCATCTTTCCGGTTCGACGACCGGCAATATGACCGGCTATTTGGTCGCCGGGACGGTCACGTCGACGAACGGCCCGGCCGGCGCCGTGTTCGGGTCGAATTCGATGGCGGACAAGGATGGGCTCAACGCCGTGAACACGGTCTTGCTTCACAGCTCGTGCATGGTGAACGGCGAGGTCGTGTCGGCGGACGACCCCGCGAAGCTCACCGGGTGCGTTCCGTCGAAGGTCGCCGTCGTGTCCAAAGCCGATCTGACGACCGCCGCCAACGCGAGCGCGCGCTACACCAATGCCCCGGGGGGCAACCCGTTCGGCCTCGCGTTCAACAAGACCTTCTGGTCGTTCGCTTCTCTTGCGAGTGGGAAATTCCCGCAGATTTGCATGAGGTACGACAACAGCAGCGTGAGTGAGATCCATACCGCACAGGCTCTTGTCGCCGTTCCCGAGGACGGTCCGGCTGCATCCACGGCGCTCATGTCCCTGGATGGCGCCGCTGCCGGTTCCGGTCTGCCCTCGCTCGAGGGCGCGGCGGACATCGACGTGTACGCCTCCGGCGTGAACACGTTCAACGTCGAGTTCCCACAGGCCGCCCTCGGAAGCCAATTCGAGATCTCCATTGCGACCACCCAAGATGACACGCAGGGCCCCACGTCCGACTCCGGTCTCGCGGTCATCGGGGATACTGCCTCAACCGATGCCGCCGAGTCGGATAAGGGAGGGGATGCGCCTTCGAGCGGTTCCGGGTCGGTCGTTTCCGGCACGGTCAAGCAGCGCGTCTACTCCTTTGCATGGGACTTCACCACACCGCTCACCATCACGCTGCGTGGCTCCGATGGCGCGCGCACGTACACCGTCGACCCCGCATCCGTTGCACGCGCCGCTGCCGTGTGGGGGGAGACCGCCTACCGGATTGCCCCCGATGGCGTCCACGGGTTGGATGACTCGCTGGTCGAAGGGTCGTTCGTGAATCTCTTTGACGGGCGCGCCCTGACATCGGATGGTTCGGTTGTCGATATCGCCGACGAGGCGGGCGATGGTGCTGTCGCGTCCCTTGACGAAGGCGCGGTCGTTCAATCGGTCGCCGACCCCGCGGCTCTTGCCTCGGGTGACGGCTGGCGCACGTACTGGTCGTATACCGAGGTCGAGGGCGGGGCGCAGCGCGATATGCGTCTGTACCCGTGCGACGGGGATGTATATGGCGTGTCTGCCGAGCTCGACACCGTCGCCGACGGCTACGTCCTCGATGATGTCGAGGACACCCATTACCGCACGGTCCTCATGGCAGACGGCACCCTGCGCGATCTCGCCGACCCCCTCGTTTATCCCGACGGCTTCGATAACGAGGGCATTGCGTCCATGACCAACACCTCTGCCGCCGATGTGCCTCTCGTGGTGGTGCGTTATGACAGCGGCCTCATGGTGTGCTTCGACTACACCACGGGCGAGGTGAAGTTCACGAAGCAGGGGAGTGGCGAGGACCTCGGTCTGCTGGAGTACGCCGGCGAGTTCCTCGACGGCCTGTTCGGTGGCCTTTCGGGCACGGACGAGGTGTCCGGGGGTGACAGCGGCTACGGCGACGCCCTCGCACTCGAGGAGAGCGCGTCCCACGGCGGTCTCGTTGGTCTCGACGCGGACGGGATGGCTGACTCCGGAGACGATGAAAGCGCCGACGGCGGATCGAACGGCTCGTCCGCCGGCTCCTCGGGTGCGGGTAGCGCCGGCGCCGGCGCGGGGTCTGATGCCGGCGGCTTCGCCTCGGGCACGGATTACGTGTCGGTGTATGAGCCGTCGAGTGGTGGATATGTGACGTACGCCGTCGACGGTCTGCTCAATGGCCAGGCGGATGGCGTGACCAGCGTTAACGAGGCGTGTGGCGTCCCCGTATCGGGAGGCGGCTCTGTTGCGGTGACCATGCAGGCACCGGCGCAGCTCGGAGCCGCCGGCATCGGGCAGGCCGGTCAGGTCGCCCTGTTCTCCTCGGCGGTCTTGGGAATCCTTGCGATTCTGCTGTTCATATAAAGACGATGGGAGCCGCCTCGAGTTCATCGGCTCGAGGCGGTACAATCGTTCAGCTACATGCCCGGCGGAATGGTAACGGTCGCCGGGTTCAATCATGAAAGGGGCATCCATGCCAACTGAGAATCGTTCCACCACGGAACCGGCTCGCGCCACCGACTTCGGCGCAGATTCCTTCGTCTTCACCTCCGAGTCGGTCACCGAGGGCCATCCCGACAAGATCGCGGATCAGATCTCCGACGCCATCCTCGACGCCATCCTGGCGAAGGAGGCCGAGCTCGAGGCTAAGGGCTACATCGCGCCCAACGGCCAGCCCGCCAAGCTCGAGAACGTGCGCTGCGCCTGCGAGACCTTTGTCACCACCGGCACCGTCATCGTCGCCGGCGAGATCCGCACCGAGGCCTACATCGACGTCCAGAACATCGCCCGCGAGGTCGTCCGTCGCATCGGGTATGATCGCGCCAAGTTCGGCTTCGACTGCGATACCTGTGGCGTGCTCAATCTCATCCACGAGCAGAGCCCCGATATCGCGCAGGGCGTGGACGAGTCCTTCGACGCCCAGGCCGGCCGCACCACCGACCCGCTCGACCTCATCGGCGCTGGCGACCAGGGCATGATGTTCGGCTACGCGTCCAACGAGACGCCCACGCTCATGCCGATGCCTCATTACCTGTCCAGCCGCCTGGCCGAGCGCCTCGCCGCGGTGCGCCACGACGGCACGCTGCCGTACCTGCGCCCCGACGGCAAGACCCAGGTCACCGTCCGTTACGAGGGCGGCCGTCCCGTCGCGGTCGAGACCATCGTCATCTCCACGCAGCACGCGCCCGAGATCGAGGACATGTCCGTCATCGAGGCCGACATGCGCGAGCACGTGATCGCGCCCGTCATGGAGGCCGCCGGCATCCCGTGGGAGGGAGCGACCCTCTACGTGAACCCTACCGGTCGCTTCGTTGTGGGCGGCCCCATGGGCGACACCGGCCTCACTGGCCGCAAGATCATCGTCGACACCTATGGCGGCATGGGCCGCCACGGCGGCGGTGCCTTCTCGGGAAAGGACTGCACCAAGGTCGACCGCTCCGCCGCGTACGCCGCCCGCTGGGTGGCAAAGAACGTGGTGGCCGCCGGTTTGGCCGAGCGTTGCGAGATCGAGCTCGCCTATGCCATCGGCGTGAGCCACCCGCTGTCCATCATGGTCGACACGTTCGGCACCGGCGTGGTCGACGAGGCTGCGATCACCGAGGCCGTCAAGCGCGTGTTCGACCTGCGCCCGGGCGCGATCATCCGCGACCTTGACCTGCGCCGTCCCATCTACGAGAAGACTGCCGCCTACGGTCACTTTGGCCGCGAGGACGTGGACTTCACCTGGGAGCGCACCGACCGCGTGGCCGAGCTCCGCGCCGCCTGCGGACTGGCTGAGTAACGGGCATCCCACCTGCGATTCTGCTTGCAATCGCCCCCGCCTGCAGCTCTTTTGAGTTGCGGGCGGGGGCTTTTACGTGCGCTGCATGGTTTGCTGTTGCAGCTCGCTGAGCGTCGGCGCGCTCGGGTACACTTGAGGCATGAAACATTTGGATGCACGACAACTCAACTTGCTCGACCTCGGCCCCGATCCCGGGGGAGAAGATGCGCCGCTGACGTGGGAGCTCCTCGCGGGATACGCCTCCGTGGTGATCGACATCCCGGCGCGGGCGCTGTCCGAGCCCTTCGCGTATGGGGTGCCCTCCGCGCTGGATGGAGCCTGCCAGGTGGGCGCCACGGTGTTGGTGTCGTTTGGGCACCGCGTCGAGGCGGGGTACGTTGTCGCGCGCTCCGATTCGTTGGGAAAGCTCCCGCGTGCGGAGGGTCTCGATCCCGCCCGCATAAAGCCCGTGCGCGATGTCGTTGCCGCCTCGGCGTTCTCCGCCGCTTCCGCCGAGCTCGCTTTTTGGATGAGCCGCGAATATGTGGCGCCACTTTCCGAGTGCCTGCGCCTGCTGCTGCCCCCGGGCGGTGCTGGGAAGGTCGTGCGCCGGGAGGACGGCTCGTACGCATACGAGCCGCCGACGGTGACGTCCGTCACGGCACGCTGGGTGAGCCTTACCGAGGAGGGTCGTTCGTTCGAGCCCGCCGAGCGCGCCGTGCGTCAGCGCCAGCTCATCGAGGCGCTCTCCTGCGGACCCGTCACCACGCGCGAACTCAACCTCATGAACGGCGACCTGTCCGCCACGATCCGCTCGCTCGAGAAGCGTGGGCTAGTGGCGGTGGAGGAGCGCCGCAGCTGGCGCGGGTGCGAGGGTTCGACCACGCTGTCCTCCGCGCATGCCGCGGCGCCCAAAGAGCTCACGGCGGGGCAGCGAAGCGCCCTCGACGCGATCGCGCGCGCGACCGAGGCCGCGTCCGGCGACGTGGTGCTGGTGGATGGCGTAACCGGCTCGGGCAAGACCGAGGTGTACCTCGCTGCCATCGAACGTGTTCTCGCACAGGGCCGCTCCGCCTGCGTGCTCGTCCCCGAGATCTCGCTCACGGCCCAGACCGTGGGGCGCTTCCGCTCGCGCTTCGGCGACGCGGTTGCGGTGTTCCACTCGCGCCTTTCCGCGGGTGAGCGTCTCGACCAGTGGGATATGGTGCGTTCGGGTGCAGCCCGTGTGGTGGTGGGCGCGCGTTCGGCGCTCTTCTGCCCGCTTGCCGACCTGGGGCTCATCGTGATCGACGAGGAGCATGAGCAGAGCTACAAGCAAGGAAGCAGTCCGCGCTACCACGCGCGCGAGGTCGCGGCGAAGCTGGCGCAGCTCCATGGGTGCGCCCTGGTTCTGGGGTCCGCCACGCCGTCGGCCGAGGCGCTCGCACGCTGTGAGGCCGGTGGCCACGGCGGTGCCCGCTGGACCCGGGTCGAGATGCCCGAACGTCCCGGCACGGCGCGCCTGCCCGAGGTCGTCGTGGCCGACCTGCGGCGCGAGTTCGCCTCCGGCAGCCGATCGATTTTCTCGAAGCCCCTGCTCGATGCGCTCGACGAGGTGGTGGAGAGGCGCCAGAAGGCCGTGCTGCTGCACAACCGCCGCGGGTTCGCGAGTTTCCTCATGTGCCGGGAGTGCGGGTGCGTTCCCACGTGCAAGCACTGCTCCACGGCGCTCACCTACCATGAGCGCACCCACACGCTCGAGTGCCACACCTGCGGTTCCTCGTATCGCGTGCGGCCGTACCCCGAGTACGGCAGCGCCTGTCCCAAATGCGGGAGCCGCTACCTCGCCAAAATGGGGCTCGGGACCCAGCAGGTCGAGGACGCCCTGCGAGCGCTGTTGCCCGAAGACGTGGCGGTGATCCGCATGGATGCCGATTCGACGCGCACCAAGGGCGCGCATCAAAAGCTGCTCGAGCATTTCGATGCTGCCGAGTGCGCGGTGCTGCTCGGCACGCAGATGATCGCCAAGGGCCTTGATTTCCCCGAGGTGACGCTCGTGGGTGTGATCAACGCCGACTACGCCCTCAAGATGCCCGACTTCCGCGCGGGGGAGCGCGCGTTCGACCTCCTCGAGCAGGTGGCGGGTCGCGCCGGCCGCGGTGAGGACCCGGGCCGCGTGATCATCCAGACCTACCTGCCCGACGAACCCGTTATCCGCGCGGTCAGGACGCACGACCGCTCTGTGTTCACCGAGCACGACCTGGGCATGCGCCGCGAGGCCCTGTACCCGCCGTACGTGCGTCTCGCCAACGTGCTGGTGTGGGGCAGGGACGAGCGCGCCGCTCGTGGCCTGGTCATGCGCATCGCGGAGGAACTGCGTGCCGAGTTCGGGTTGGACGAGGCGCCCATGCTGCACCCGGCGGTCGAGATGGGGAGCGCCGACGTTGAGTTTTCATCTCGCGAACTGCTGGGCCGCCCGCAGATCTTGGGACCCACGCCGTGTGTGATCGAGCGTGCCAAGGACCGGTATCGCTTCCACATCATCGTCAAGGCGCCGCTTGGCTGCGACCTATCCGGAGCCCTGAGCGCGGCGGTCTCGCGCGCCGGCACGCGTCCCGGCGTGAGCATCGCCGTCGACGTCGACGCCTACGACCTCATGTAGCGCGTTCCAAATGGGGACAGGTACAAATTGAGACATTTCGAAACGCCGCTCGTCCACGGGGCGGACAGTTGAGCGCCGCTCGCAAACGGCAGAATGTCTCAATTTGTACCTGTCCCCATTTGCACCCATTTGCGCCACTTGGGTCTCGGGGCCGGTGGAGATGCTTCACGCGCACATATCGCCCATCACCTCGCAAGACAATGCGGGTACTATGGAACACGGTGAATAGTGCGGGTTTGCGCCCGCGTACGAAAGGAAGACCATGGAGATCAACGGTATCGTTCTGTCGCCGGACCCGCGTCTGCGCCAGGAGTGCGCCGAGGTCGAGGAGATCAATTCCGACCTTCGCGCCCTGGTGGAGCGCATGAAGGTCCAGATGTTCGAGAACGGCGGCTGCGGCTTGGCCGCCCCGCAGGTGGGCGAGACCATCCAGCTCGCGATCGTGGACACCGAGTACACCTCCGAGAAGGATTACGACCCCTACGTCCTCATCAACCCCGTGATCGTGGAGCAGTCCGACAACCTCGTGCCCTACAACGAGGGCTGCCTGTCCATACCGGGCATCAATTGCGAGATCAGCCGCCCCGATCACGTGGTGGTCGAGGCTTATAACCTCGACGGCGAGTGCATCCGCTATGAGGCCGCCGGCGACCTGTTCTGCGTGTGCCTGCAGCACGAGATCGACCATCTGCATGGCAAGACGATGTTCGAGCGCCTGCTCCCGCAGCAGCGCATGCACGCCATGAGGCAGTATCAGGACGCGCTCGCCCGCGGCGCCAAGCCCGGCGAGACGGAGTAGCCATGCGCGTCGTCTTTATGGGTACGCCCGCCTTCGCCGTGCCTTCGCTTCGCAAGCTGGCCACGACCCACGATGTCGCCCTGGTGCTCACGCGTCCGGACGCCGTGCGCTCGCGCGGCAAGAAGCTCGAGCCGTCACCGGTGAAGGAGGCGGCACTCGAGCTCGGCCTGCCCGTGATGGAGGCCAATCGCATGACGCCCGAGGTCCTCGACGCCTTGCGCTCTGCCGAGGCCGATATCTTCTGCGTGGCCGCCTACGGCTGCATCCTGCCCGACGAGGTGCTCACCATGGCCCCCCTGGGTTGCGTGAACGTCCATGCCTCGCTGCTTCCGCGTTGGCGCGGCGCGGCACCCATCCAGCGTTCCATCCTGGAGGGCGATGCCGAGACCGGCGTGTCCATCATGCGTATCGGCCACGGCGTGGACACGGGCGCGTATTGCGCTCAGGCGAGTTGCGCGGTCCCCGGTAAGTCCGCCGACGAGCTGACGGCCGAGCTGGCCGAGCTCGGCGGCGATTTGCTGGTGAGCACGCTGCCTGCTATCGCGAACGGTTCGGCCGTCTGGACCGAGCAGGATGAGTCACTCGTGACGCATGCCGCCAAGATCGCCAAGGCGGAGCTGCGCCTCGATCCGGCCGCCGGGGCCCTGGAGAACATCCGCCGTGTCATGGCCTCCTCCAACGCGGCGCCCGCGCGCTGCGTGATCGCCGGCAAGCCCGTGCGCGTGATGCGCGCCGCAGCCGCCGGGGCCGCCTCGCCCAGTGCGCCAGCCGGCGCGTTCACCGTGAAGGGCGGGCGCGTCTATTTGGGTTGCGCCGACGTCTCGTTTGAACTCATCTCGATCAAGCCGGATGGCAAGCGTGAGATGGACGCCAAGTCCTGGGCCGCCGGCCAGCGTGAGGACAGCGGGGCATGGGGTTGCCTTGAGTAAGACGGCCAACCTGTCTCCGGGGCGCCTCGTCGCCCTGCGCATTTTGATCGCCGCGCGAGAGACGGGCCGCTATGCCCGCGAGCTCGCCGCCGACGCCTGCGCCGCCGCTTCGCTCGACCCGCGCGATGCCGCCTTTGCGCGCCGCCTCGCGCTGGGTGTCACGGGTTGCAGCGGTTGCTTGGACGATGTTCTCAACGGCGTGCTCGACGACCCGCGCTCGCTTACGGCCGACGTCCGCGATGCGCTGCGTATCGGTGCGTACGAGCTGCTCTACCTGGGAACCGTGCCGCAGGTCGCGGTGAGCCAGGGCGTGGAGCTCGCGCGCATGTGCGCTCATGGGGCCGCCGGCCTCGCCAATGTGGTGCTGCGCCGCGTGGCGGAAGGGGCGGATGCCTTCCTTTCTGCCGAGGATGTTCCCGACCAGCATCGCGCGATGGTGTCGCGCGCCCGGCGCGCCGGCCTGCCCACATGGCTCGTGCGCAGGATCGTCGACTCTCTGGGGGAGGATCGCGCGCAGGCCATGCTTGCATCTCAGCTCGAACCTGCTCCCATCGCGGTGCAGGTCAACCCGTTGCGCTCCGAAAACGTTGAAGATGCACTTGCCGCCGATGGCGCTCGATCGTTGTCGCTTCCCGGCGCGTATGCGGTCGACCGCGTGAGCGAGCTCGCGCGCTCGAAGGCCTTTGCGCATGCGGATGCCGTCGCCTCCGATTACCACGCGCAGCTCATCGCCGCTGCGGTGACGCGCGACGGGTCTTGCCTCGAGATTGGCGCCGGTCGCGGCACCAAGACGTTCATGATGCTCGCCCATGCGAAGCGCCGCGATCTTGATCACGAGCACGTCGCCCTCGACCTGTATGAGGGTAAATGCCAGGCGAATGCCCAGCGCATCGAGTGCTCGGGGTTGGGGGAGATCCTAACGGCCGCGGGCAACGCCACCGACTTGGATGCATGCCTTGCCGAGTATGACGAGCAGCTGGGCCATACCGCGCTGTTCGACACCGTGTTCGTTGATGCGCCGTGTTCGGGAACGGGCACCATGCGCCGCCATGGGGAGATCCCCTGGCGCCTCACGCCACAGGAGTGCGACCGCGACCTGCCCGAGCTTCAGCTTGAGTTGCTGCGTGAGGCCGCGTGTCGCGTTGGCACCGGCGGGCAGCTCATCTACGCGACGTGTTCGGTGCTGCGTGCCGAGAACAGCCATGTGGTCACCCAGTTCCTCGGGTCGCCGGAAGGCGAGGGCTTTGCCCCCATGCCGCTGTCCGACGCCCTTGCCGCCGCTGGTTTTGCGTATTCGGGCGCCGTCGAGGACATCGCCGCGCACGAGATCCCGATTGGGACCTTCCAGAGCTACCCGCACCTCGGCGGTTTCGACGGCCACTTCTGCGCCCGCTTCATCCGCGTCTAAGGTCGCCACGTCTCAAATGGGGACAGGTACAAATTGACACCTTTTGGGCTGAGGCAGCAAACTCGATGCCCAATGCAAATCAGCTGGAGGCATTGCCCCCGGCTGAAATGTTGCAATTTGTGCCTGTCCCCAATTGAGACGGTTTAGCCCTGGCAGCAGCCGCAGCTACCGTTGGTCGCGCTTGCGCAGGAGCCGCTGCCGCGCTGGTCGGTGTTGTAGAAGCCCGAGCCCTCGAACTTGATGCCGCTCGCGCTGAACACCTTGTCGGCTGTGCCGCCGCAGGAGGGGCAGGTGATCTCCGGGCGCTCCGTCATGCCGTGCTCGACCTCGAAAACCTCACCGCAAGCCGCGCAGCGGTAATCATAACGTGCCATGTCGTATCTGCCTTTCTTCCAAGGAGGGGGCGCCGGGCCCAAGACCCGACGCCCCGATGTTCGTTTTCGTTATCCCGTAGATAACTGTACCCAAAACAGCGCCGCGCGATGTGGCGGGTTTATGCCGATGAGTGGCGGGCACCGCAGGCTCGTCGCGCGTCCACAGGAGCGTTCGCTCCCATGGACGCGTCGCTCGCAATTATGCCGATGCGCCCGTCTTCGACGCAGCGCGTCCCGCCTCGGCGAGCACGCCCGCGATATTGCTCTCGTACTCAACGATAAGCGCCTCTTCGGCCTGCCACGACCAGTTGCCCTCGGCGATGCCGGGCTTGTTCATGCGCGCTTCGTCGCCCAGGCGCAGCAGGTCCTGCAGCTGCATCATGACGACGTCGGCCGAACTCTCCACCGCATGGATCATGATCTCCCCTGCCAGGTAGCGCGCGCCCTGCTCGTCGCCATCGGAGCAGAAGGAGCGCTGGCAGAAGCCCATAAGGGTCGAGGTATCGTGTGTGGAGGTGTAGAGCACCTTCTCCCTGTGCGGGCAGATCTGGTTGCGCACGTCGTAATCGGCGAACTCGATCACGTCCATACCGGGGAATCCGCAGCTCGCGAGCATCGCCCGCACGCCGGGGGTCAAAAGGCCCAGGTCCTCGGCGATGAGCGGCAGCGGGCCGAACTCCTCGTGGGCGCGCTCGAACAGCTCGATGCCGGGGCCGGGCATCCACACGCCGTCGGCGCCGGTGCCGCCCGCAGGGATGGCGAAGTAGTTGTGGAACCCCAGGAAATGGTCGAGCCTCACGCGGTCATAGAGCTTGAATGCGCGGCGCAGGCGGGCGAGCCACCACACGTAGCCGTCTTCGCGCATACTGTCCCAGCGGTAGGTGGGGTTGCCCCACACCTGGCCGGTGGCCGAGAAGCGGTCCGGTGGGACGCCGGCGATCTCGTAGGGCATGCCGTCCTTGCCGAGGCAAAACATCTCCGGCTCGCTCCAAGCGTCGGCGGAGTCATCCGAGACGTACATGGGGATGTCGCCGATGAGCTGGACGCCGCGCTCGTGCGCGTAGGCGAGCATCTCGGCCCACTCGCGCTCGAAGCGGAACTGCACGAAGGCGTGGTAGCGGGCACGGTCGGCGAAGCGGGAGTCCGCGAAGATGTCCACGTGGTAGCGGCGCAGCTCCTCGGGCCAAGTGTGGCGGCTCGTGCCGTTCATGGCGTCCTTCACGGCCATGAAGGCGCAGTAGGGGTCGAGCCAGCTCTCGTTCTCCAGCGCGAAGTCGAAGAACTCGCGGCTGGTGAACCCGCCTGTCGCCTTGAAGCGCTCGAAGGCGCGCTTGAGCTCGGAGGGAGTCTCCTCGAGCAGCGCGGGGTTTCCCGCGAAGGCGGAGGGGCCGGCATAGGGTGAGCCGAAGCCATCGGTGGGATTCACCGGCAGGACCTGCCAATAGCGAAGGCCCATGGTCGCCAGGTGATCGATGAAGCGCCGGGCCGGGGCGCCCAGGGTGCCCATGCGACCCGCGTTCGGGATCGAGGTGATGTGCGCGATCACGCCGGCGCCCGGGTCGAGTGGCTTTTGCAGGCGCTGCTTGCGGCTGGAGTAGACCACCGAGGAACCGAGCGGCCACAGGCGCACCTCGGCGCAGCCGTCCGCCCCGCGCTCAAGGTCGGCGCCGGAGATGACGTCCACGCCGAACTCGCCCTCGATGGGCACGCGCACGGAGCGGGTGTTCGAAAGGCTGCGGTTGATGAGGATGCTCGCCGCTTGGCCATCCGCGCCGCGGCGACGGATGCACAGTACGTCCTCATTGCGGGCAAATGCCTCGAGCGTGCCGTCGACCAGGAAGGGGAGCGCGCGGCGGAGCATGGCGGTGTTGCGCACCATGTTGAGCATGTCGCGGTCGCGCACCTCATCGGGCGTGGGCAGCGTGCGACGGTTGCCTGGGTCGGACAGGCCCTCGAGGGCGTACTCGTCACCGTAATAGATCGAGGGGACGCCCGGGAAGGTCATTTGCATGAGCGTGGCGAGCCAGAAGCGGCCCTTGGCCAAGCCCATGGAGTTCTCGTCCAGGCGGAAGCGACCACGCTCCGCCTCGGGGAGCTGGGACTCATCGGGGCCGCCGCCCAGCACGGAGGCGATGCGCGGCTTGTCGTGGCTTCCCAGCAGGTTGAGGCAGCACGCGAGCGCCTCGGGTGGGTAGTTCTCGCGCAGCGTCTCGATACGCTCGGCGCACTGGTAGGCGTTCTCGCCGTACACGAGAAAGCCCAGGATGGCGTCGCGCAGCGGGTAGTTCATCGCGGAGTCGAGCTCGTCGCCCAGTAGGTAGCGGCGCAGCTTGCCGTAGGCGAGCTTGTTGGAGGCGTCCTCCCACACCTCTCCGAGCAGCAGGCCGTCGGGGCATTCCTCGAGCACGGCGGCCTTGATCTCCTCGATCAGCTCGTCGGAGAGCTCGTCGGCCACGTCGAGGCGCCAACCGCGGGCGCCGGCGCGCAGCCACGTGCGCACCACGCCGTCCTCACCCAAGAGCAGCTCGCGGACGCGCGGGGACTTCTCGTTCAGCGCGGGCATGTTCTCGATGCCCCACCAGGAGTCGTACGTGCCGTCCTCATGCCAGCAGTAGGCATCGTGCCACGGGGAGTCCTCGTCTTGCCAGGCGCCTGTACCGGGGTAGTTGCCGAAGCGGTTGAAGTAGATGGAGTCGTCGCCGGTGTGGTTGAACACACCGTCCAAGATGAGCGAGATGCCCAGCTTGCGCGCGTCCTCGGCCAGGCGGCGGAAGTCTTCTTCATCGCCGAGCATGGGGTCGATATGCAGGTAGTCGGCCGTGTCGTAGCGATGGTTGCTCAGCGCCTCGAAGATGGGGTTGAGGTAGATCGCGGTGATGCCCATGCTCTTGAGGCGCGGCAGGTCCTCGCGGATGCCCTCGAGGGACCCTCCGTAGAAGTCCCAGCTGCGGATGGACATGTCCTCGTTGCGCTCGTACACGGGCGGTTTCGCCCAGTCCATGACGAGATGCTTGCCCGGACCACGGTGCGGCTCTTCCACGACGGCCTGCGCGCGCTCGAGCCAGTGCTCGTCGCGGCGGTAGCGATCGGGGAAGATCTGGTACACGATGCCGCGCTCGTACCAGGCGGGACGCGTCGCGCGATGCTTGTACACGGTGATTTGGAAGGACGGCACGTCACCGCGGTCGGTATAGGTGACGGCCTCGCCGCCGGTCGCGCCTTCGGGCGCGCCCACGAGCAGTTGCGACCCATCGGTGCAGGTCACGCGGAAGCTGTACCACATGATGCAGGTCTTGGGGCAGGGGAGATCTGCCATAAGGGTGTTGTTCGGCCCGACATGCATGGGGATCAGCTCTTCACCTCGGTCATCGACCCAGGTGCGGACTTCGCCTTTGAGAAATTCCGCATCGGCGTCCTCGACGCGCAGGCTGAGATGAACGGTGGTTCCGGCCACGACGGCGCCGAAGGGCACGCGGTATTCCGACCGGCGGGAATTGTGGAAAAGCCTCATGAGTCAGCTATCTAGACGAATGGACAATGCCCGTACATTATACAGGGGAGGTGGGTTTGTATACAAAGCAATGCGGCCTACGGTATGCGATGCCCCTGATGGGCGGGTCCGAATGAAAAGCGGACCGAGGGCGCGAGGCTCTCGGTCCGTCTACATGGCGTTTGATCGCCGTTATTGCCCCGTGGCTTTACTTGCGCTTGCCCTTGCGGGTGGCCTTGGGGACCACCTTGGTGGCGGGAGCGGACTTCGGCTTGGCGTGAGCCGGGACGTATGCCTCGGGCTCGGCCTCAGCCGCGGCCTTGGCAGCGGGAGCCTTCTTCGGCTCGACGGTCGGGACGACGGTGTCCAGGTCGAGGGCGGCCTGCGCAGGCTCGGCCGTCTTCTTGGGCGTAGCGGCCTTGGTGGCCGTCTTGGCGGTGGCCTTCACCGCCGTTTTCTTCACCGCGGGAGCGGGCTTCTCCTCATTGGCTTTCTTGGCGACGGTCTTGGCGGCCGGCTTCGCGACGACCTTTGCAGGTTTGGCGGCCGGCTTCGCAGCGGGCTCCGCCTTCGCTGCCTTGTCCTCGGCGACCTCTGCGGCCTTGGCCGTGGTCTTGGTCGCGGTGGCCTTCTTTGTGGCGGTCTTCTTGGGAGCCGCCTTCGCGGCGGGCTTTACGGCTGCGGGCTCGCTGGTCTTTACCGTCTCCTCTGCAGCCGGCTCGGAAGCGGCCTCGGTCTTCGCGGCGGGCTTCTTTGCCGGGGTTGCCTTGGCAGTAGCCGTCTTGGTGGTCTTTTTGGCCGCCGTCCTCTTGGCGGCGGGCTTCTTCACCTCGGCCTCCGCTTGCTCGGCCTTCGGTTCCTCGACGGCTTTCTTCGCAGCTGCGGCCTTCTTGGTCGTGGTCTTCGCAGCCGCGGTCTTGGCGGTTGCGGTCTTCTTCGCGGTCGCCTTCTTGGCCGCAGGCTTCTTCACCGGCTCGGCGGGCTCCTCCGCCGCGACCGTCTCGGCGGAGGTTGCCTCAGCGGCGACGGGCTCTTTCGCGGGCTCTTCCGCCGCTTTCTCCGCTGCGGGCTCTGCGACGACCGTCTCCTCAACTGCGGGCGCGGGCTCCTCAACGATCGGCTCGGGCTCCGGCTCCGTGGGCTGCGGCATCGGGATCTCGGGGTGCAGGTTGTGGTAGAGCGCCAGGTAGGCCTCGGCCGAGCGGGTCCAGCTGAAGTCGGCCGCCATGGCGTTGTCCACGAGCTTGTCGAAGGCGGCGCGGTCGTCCCAGAACAGACGCGCGGCACGGAACACGGCGTCGCCCATCTCGTCGCCGTTGAAGTGCGTGAAGGAGAAGCCCGTGCCCTCGCCCGTGTACTGGTTGTAGGGGGCCACGGTGTCCTTCAGGCCACCGGTCTCGCGCACGATCGGCAGCGTGCCGTAGCGCATGGCGATCATCTGGGAGAGGCCGCAGGGCTCGAAGAGCGACGGCATGAGGAACAGGTCGGCGCCGGCGTACATGCGCTGCGAGAGCGCCGGGTCGAACTGGATGCGGGCGGCCATGGTCCCGGGGTACTTGCCCTCGAAGTAGCGAAGCGCGTTCTCGTACTCGGTGTTGCCGGTGCCGAGCACGGCGACCTGCACGCCGCCGGACAGGATGCGGTCCAGCGAGTAGGTGACGAGGTCCATGCCCTTTTGGCGGGTGAGGCGCGTGACCATGACCATGAGCGGGCGGTCGTCGCGGACCTCAAGGCCGAGCTCCTCCTGCAGGCGGGCCTTGCACGCGGCCTTGCCGGAGCGGTTCTCGGCGGTGAAGTTGGCGCAGATGCGCGGGTCGGTGGCGGGGTCGAAGCCCTCGGTGTCGATGCCGTTCACGATGCCCTGGAGGATCGGCGCGCGGCGGCGCAGGATTCCATCGAGGTGCTCGCCGAATTCGGGCGTCTTGATCTCCTCGGCGTAGGTGGGGGAGACGGTGGTGATGGCATCGGTGTAGTTGAGCGCGCCCTGCATGTAGTTCACGGCGTCGGGGCCGCAGGTGAGCTGGAAGGCGGCGGCGGGGATGTGGGCGAGGCCAAGGATGTCGTTCAGGACCTTGGCGCTGTACTGGCCCTGGAAGGCGATGTTGTGGATGGAGAACACCGTCTTGACGTTCTGGTACAAGGGGTTGGCCTGGTAGAACTCGCGCAGGAAGACGGGGGCCATGGCGGTGTGCCAGTCGTTGCAGTGCAGCACGTCGCAGGTGAAGTCGTTCAGGGCGTAGGGCAGGTACTGCAGGGTCTCCACGACCGCCTTGGAGAAGAAGGCGAAGCGCTCGCCGTCGTCGAAGAAGCCGTAGGGGTAGCCGCGGCTGAAGTAGCGCTCGTTGTCGATGAACAGGTAGTCGACGCCCTTGTGGTTCAGGCGCTCGATGCCGCAGTACTCGTTGCGCCAGCCAAGCGGCACGTAGAAGTCGCACAGGTGCTCCATGCGGTCCTTGTACTCCTGGGCGATCGTGTCGTACTTGGGAACGAGGACCACGACCTCGGCCCCGGCGGCCTTGAGGGCCTGGGGCAGCGATCCGGCGACATCGCCCAGGCCGCCGGTCTTGACGAACGGCGCCGCCTCGGCGCTGGCAAAGGCCACGTGCAGCTTGTTGCGGGTGGTTTCGGACATGGGGTCACCAATCTCTTGTGCCTGGCGCGGGTGCGCGCAGGTGATTCGTGCACGGGGCTTCCGTGCGGATACGCCGCCCGGGGGTGAATCCTCGAGGCGGCGTATCCATGGTAGCGCTGTTGCGCTTCGATGTCCCGTGCGGGGTCGTTAATTCTCCAGGGCGACCTTGGGGATCACGAGCACGTTATCGGGCGTGCCGCTGACCACGGTGCCGGCCTCGATGACGTTGTTCTTGTCCACGATGGCGTTCTCGACGCGCGCGCCGCGCTTGATGACGCAGCCCTGCATGATGATCGAGTTGGCCACATAGGCGCCGGACTCGACCATGACGTCGCGCGAGAGGGTGGAGCCGCGCACAGTGCCGTCGATGCGGCAGCCGGCGGAGATGAAGGAGTTCGTGGCGTTGGAGCCCGAGCTGTACTTCGCCGGCGGCGTGTCGTGGGCCTTGGTCATGACCGGGCGGCTGTGGGTGAACAGCTGGTGCATGACGTCGGGGTTGAGCATCTCCATGGAGCGGCGATAGTAGCTCTCCTCGCTGAACATGCCGACCGCGAGGCCCTTGAACTCGTAGGTGCACACGTCGATGCGGCCGAAGTCCGGGCGGATGGCGTCGAACAGGTCGAGGTAATCGAGCGTCTCGTACTCCTCGCAGATCTGCAGCAGCAGGTCGCGGTTGATGATGAAGCAGTCGAGGAACTCGTTGTCGCCGTAGGCGCAGCCGGAGCCGAGGTTGGTCACGCGGCCGTTGCCGTCGATGTCGAGCTTGGTGACGTCGTCGAGCTGGCGGTCTGCGTTCTTGGAGATCATCGTCACGCCCGAGCCGCTGCGTTCATGGGCGTCGATGACGTCGGACAGGTCCATGTTGAACACGATGTTCGTGGCGCTCATGACCACATAGGGCTCGGTGGCGCGCTGGAACAGCATCTTGTTCATGCTGATGTCGCGCAGCAGGAAGCGGATGCCCTTCTTGGCGGTGCCGTAGGCGCTGCCCTGCAGCAGGAACAGGCCGCCCTTCTTGCGGTCGAGCTCCCACTCGCGACCGGAGCCGAGGTGGTCGACGAGGCTGCGGTAGTTTCCGGGCAGCACGACGCCCACGGTGCGGATGCCGGCGTTCATCATGTTGGACAGCGGGAAGTCGATCAGGCGGTAGCGGCCCATGAACGGGATGGACGCGAGCGGACGGCTCTCGAGCAGGGCGCTGTGCTCCTTGCTCGTGTAGTTGGCAGTGATATAGCCGATGGCCTTACGGTTGATCATCGGATCATTCCCCCTTCCCGATGACGACGTCGTTTCCGACGACGGCGGTGTCCTTGGTCATATCGACGCTTCCGAGCTTGACGCCCTCCTCGATCACGGCGTTCTCACCGAGGATCGCGCGGGCCACGTGCGCGCCGTCCTTGACCACGGCGCCGGGCAGCAGCACGGAGTCCTCGACGATGGCGCGCTCGCCCACGTAGCAGTCGGTGGACAGGATGGAGTGGCGGGCGGTGCCGTACACGCGGCAGCCGTTGGAGACCAGGCAGTCGTCCACACGGCCGTCGGGCCCGATGAAGTGCGGGGGACGGGTGGAGTCGTTGCTCATGACCGGGAACGACTTGTCGAACAGGTCGAACTCGGGGTTGTCGCCCAGCAGGTCCATCGAGGTCTCGTGGAAGCTGGCGATGGTGCCGACGTCCTTCCAGAAGCCGTGGAACTCGTAGGTGTACAGGCGCTTGCCCTCGCCGAGGAGCTTGGGGATGATGTCGTTGCCGAAGTCATGGCTGGAGCGCTGGTCGACGGCGTCCTCCTCGAGCGCGCGCACGAGCACGTCGGTCGAGAAGATGTAGATGCCCATGGAGGCGAGGTTCGAATCGGGCTTCTCGGGCTTCTCGGTGAACTTCTCGATGCGGCCGTCCTCGGGGTTGGCGGTGATGATGCCGAAGCGGCTGGCCTCCTCCCACGGCACGGGCATGACCGAGACGGTGAGGTCGGCGCCGTGCTCGATGTGGCTCTCGAGCATCTTGCGGTAGTCCATGCGATACAGGTGGTCACCCGAGAGGATGAGCACGTACTTGGGGTCATGGCTCTTGATGTAGTCGAGGTTCTGCGTGATCGCGTCGGCCGTGCCGGCGTACCAGGCGCCGCCGTCCTGAGTCGCGTAGGGCGGTAGAATGGAGACGCCGCTGCCGTGCTCGGCCAGATCCCAGGCACGACCCGAACCCACGTACTCGTGGAGCTGGTAGGGACGGTACTGGGTCAGCACGCCCACGGTGGCGATGCCGGAGTTCGCGCAGTTCGACAGCGAGAAGTCGATGATGCGGAACTTGCCGCCGAAGCTGACGGCGGGCTTGGCGATTTTGGAGGTGAGCGCCATCAATCTGCTGCCCTGACCTCCCGCGAGGAGCATCGCGATGCATTCTTTGCTTGCCATCAATCTCTCCCTTTATCCGTTGGATACTTGCAGACAGTTCGTGCGGGTGTTCCGTGTCCGATGGCGGCGTCCCGACCTCGCCGCCACCGTCGCCTTATGGGTGCGCCAGCCGTGTTACGGCGCGACGCACCTCCCCTACGCGTGCCAGATCTCGTCTCGGTATTCGCGGATCGTGCGATCCGAGGAGAACCAGCCCGACATGGCGGTGTTGTGGAGCGCGCGGCGATTCCAGTCCTGCGTGTCCGGATACGTCGCGGTGAGCTTCTCCCAGGCGTCCACATAGGAGTGGAAGTCCTTGAGCACGAGGTCGTAGTCGTTGTTGAACATCAGCTCGTGATGGATGCTCTCGAAGTTGCCGGACTGCGCGGCGAAGGTACCGTCCACGAGCTGGTCGACGACGCGGCCGAGGCGCGCACGGTCGGAGTTGACGACATCCCAGGCGAAGTACTGGCCGGAAGCGCGCAGGGCGTCGACCTCGGGCGTGGTGAGGCCGAAGATCGCCTCGTTCTCGCGGCCCGCGAGGTCGACGATCTCGATGTTGGCGCCGTCCATGGTGCCGAGCGTGAGCGCGCCGTTCATCATGAGCTTCATGTTCGAGGTGCCCGAGGCCTCCTTGCCGGCCGTGGAGATCTGCTCGGAGATCTCGGCGGCGGGGTAGATGAGCTGGGCGTTGGAGACGCGGAAGTTGGGGATGAAGCACACCTTGATGAGCTCGTTGACGCGCGGGTCGTTGTTCACGACTTCGGCGACGCCGTTGATGAGGCGGATGACCTCCTTGGCGAAGGTGTAGCTCGAGGCGGCCTTGCCCGAGAAGATGAAGGTGGTGGGCTGGACCGTGAAGCCGGGCTCGTTGAGCAGGCGGTTGTACAGGTCCATGACCTTCATGATGTTGAGCAGCTGGCGCTTGTAGGCGTGGAAGCGCTTGACCTGGACGTCGAAGATCGTGTTCGGATCGATGACCGTGCCGCACTCGCGCTTGACGTAGTCGGCGAGGCGCTGCTTGTTGGCGAGCTTGGATGCGCCGACGCGCTCGAGGAAGGAGGCGTCGGACTCGAAGGCGGTCAGCTTCTCGAGCTCGCGCGCGTCGTCGAGCCAGCCGGTGCCGATCGCCTCGCTGACGAGCTTGGCGTAGGTGGGGTTCGCCTCGGCGAAGAAGCGGCGATGGCTGATGCCGTTGGTCTTGTTGTTGAACATCTCCGGGCGCATCGCGGCGAAGTCCTTCAGCGTGCTCGCCTTGAGGATGTCGGAGTGGATCTTGGCCACGCCGTTGACGGAGTGGCTGCAGATCACGGAGAGGTTGGCCATGCGGACCTCTCCGTCCCACAGGACGGCGGTGGCTCGCAGGCGCTCGGCGCTCTCGGGCTGGCTCATGTCGAAGCCCTCGCGCCAGCGGCGGTTGATCTCATCGATGATCTGGTAGATGCGCGGCAGTAGGGAGGAGAAGGTGGAGATGGGCCACTTCTCGAGCGCCTCGGGCAGGATGGTGTGGTTGGTGTAGGACACCGTGTTGGTCACGATCTCCCAGGCCTCATCCCAGGCGAGGCCCTCCTCGTCCATGAGGATGCGCATGAGCTCGGGGCCGCACATCGCCGGGTGCGTGTCGTTGGTGTGGATGGCGACGTAGCGGGGCAGCTCGTCCCACGCCTTGCCGTGCTCGCGCTCGAAGGTGTCGAGCAGCGTGCGGATGCCCGCGGCGACGAACAGGTACTCCTGCTTGAGGCGCAGCAGGCGGCCGTGCTCGCCGGCGTCGTTGGGGTACAGGATGGCCGAGATCGCCTCGGCGTTGGCGCGGTCGCGGTCGGCGCCGGTGTAGTCGCCTGCGTTGAAGGCGTCGAGGTCGAAGTGCTCGTCGATGGGCTCGGCGCTCCAGCAGCGGAGCTTGTTCACGGTCTCGCCGCCGTAGCCGACGATCGGGATGTCATAGGGGACGGCGAGGACGTCTTGGGTGCCCTCGACCGAAAAGACCGTGCGGTCGCCCTCCTGACGGGAGACGACGTGGCCGCCGAACCCGATGCGAACGGCCTTGTCCGGGCGCTTGACCTCCCAGGGGTAGCCCTTCGAGAGCCACTCGTCGGCGACCTCGACCTGGCGTCCGTCGACGATCTCCTGCTTGAAGAGGCCGTAACGGTAGCGCATGCCGTTGCCGTAGCCGGCGATGCCCTCGTGGGCCATGGAGTCCAGGAAGCACGCGGCGAGGCGGCCCAGGCCGCCGTTGCCCAGCGCCGGGTCGGGCTCCTGGCGCTCGATCTCGTCGAGGTCTCCGCCCATGTCGGAGATGGCCTCGGAAACGAGGTCGCGGATGCCGAGGTTCAGCAGGTAGTTGTCGAGCAGGCGGCCGATGAGGAACTCGATGGAGAAGTAGTAGACGCGCTTCTTGCCCTCGGCGCGGTTGCG
This sequence comes from uncultured Collinsella sp., assembly GCA_958443615.1. Classification (GTDB taxonomy): domain Bacteria; phylum Actinomycetota; class Coriobacteriia; order Coriobacteriales; family Coriobacteriaceae; genus Collinsella. The sequence continues at coordinate 5,932 of CAUCLI010000013.1, read as the reverse complement.
CTCGTCGGTCTTCGCGGCGATGCCGCGGGCGTCGCCGGCGACCATGTTGGCCAGCGCGGTGAAGCGGTCGATATCGCTCGTGTCCTCGAACTCCTTACCGGACAGCGCGCGGACGTGCTGGCGGTACTGCTCGATGAACTGCTCTTTGTTCTCGTAGATCTTGTCCATGGTTTCCTTTCGAAAAGGGGCCGGGTTGGGTGTGGTCGCCTTCTCGCGCGTTCGGCCCGGCGCGCGGGCGGGCGTCATCTCAAGTGCGGATAACGTCCCTTATGCCTTGGGTCGCTTCGCACGGGATGTCGGTTTCTTGGCCTTGGAAGCGGGCTGTGCCTTTTTTGGCGCATCGGCCTTATGGCTCGGTGCGGCCTTTTCGGCGTCCGCCGCGCTCGGGGCGATCGGGGCCTTTGCGGTCGATGCCGCGGTTTTTTTGGCAGCGGGTTTCTTGGCCTGCTTGGGCGGCTTGTAGGAGGATGCACGGCGACGGCGGTACACGAGGCCGGCGAGGCCAGGGACCGCGATCTCTATCGAGTTGTCGCGCATATTCCACGGCTCCGGTTTGGAGGAGGCCATCTCGACGATCGGGAAGCCCGAGCCACCAAAGGAGGGGTCGTCCGTATTGAAGACGAGTTCCCAATCGCCCTCGCGCGGGGTGCCCACGCGGTAGGTCTCGTAGGACGCGGGATCGAAGTTGATCAGGATGAGCAGGTCGTCGGCGGGCTTGTCGCCGTGGCGCACGAAGCTCACGATGGACTGCTCGGAGTTGTCGGCGTCGATCCACTCGAAGCCCTGCTCGGTGTAGGCGTTCTGCCACAGGCCGCGCTGCTTGGCGTAGAAGTGGTTGAGCGCCTCGATGAAGCGCTGCTGCGCGCCGTGGGTGGCGTCGAAGTCCTTTGCGAGGAACCACTCGATCGACTCGTAGTAGCGCCACTCGATTTGCTGGCCGATCTCGTCGCCCATGAAGGAGAGCTTGGCACCGGGGTGCGTCATCTGGTAGAAGGCGAGGGTGCGGAGTCCCGCGAAGCGGCGCCAGTCGTCGCCGGGCATGCGCCCGATGAGGGAGCACTTGCCGTTCACGACCTCATCGTGGCTGAGCGGCAGGACGAAGTTCTCGGAGAAGGCGTACATGATGGAGAAGGTGAGCAGGCTGTGGTTGCCCGGGCGCCAGGGGAAGTCGCACTGCATGTAGTGCAGCGTGTCGTTCATCCAGCCCATGTCCCATTTGAGGTGGAAGCCCAGGCCCCCGTCTTCGGCGGGGTAGGTCACGAGCGGCCACGCGGTGGACTCCTCGGCGATCATCATGACATCGGGGAACTTCTTGCCCACGGCGCAGTTGACCTGGCGGATGAAGGCAGACGCGTCGAGGTCCTCCTCGGTGCCGTACTTGTTGAACTTCTTGTCGGCCGGGTTGTCGACGCCGAAGTTGAGGTAGAGCATGCTCGACACGCCGTCCATGCGGATGCCGTCCACGTGGAACTGCTCGATCCAGAACAGCACGTTGGACACCAGGAAGCTGCGGACCTCGGGGCGGGAGAAATCGAACTTGTGCGTTCCCCAGTTGGGGTGGATCTCGCGTTCGAAGAGCATGTGGCCGTTGAAGGTGGCCAGGCCCTCCGCATTGGCGCAAAAACCGCCGGGGACCCAGTCGAGGATCACGCCGATGCCGGCCTTATGGCAGGAGTCGACGAAATGCATGAGCTGCTGCGGCGTGCCGTAGCGCGATGTGGCGGCGAAGTAGCCGGTGGCCTGGTAGCCCCAGGAGCCGTCGAAGGGATGTTCGGAGAGGGGCATGACCTCGATATGGGTGTAGCCCATCTGCTTGACGTAGGCGACGAGCTCCTCGGAGAGATCGTCGTAGGTGTAGTAGGTCCCTCGCTGCGCGGGGAACGGGTCGCCGGGGCCGGGCCAGGTGCCGTCCTCGCGAGGTTCGCCCTGCGGCTCGTTGCCGTGGCGCTTCCACGAGCCCAGGTGCACCTCGTAGATGTTGAGGGGGCTCTTCATGATGTCGCGCTCCGCGCGGCGGCGCAGCCATGCGGAATCCTTCCAGGTGTAACCGGAGAGGTCCCAAAGCTTCGAGGCGGTGCCGGGGCAGGTCTCCGCATAAAAGCCGAACGGGTCCGCCTTCCAGAGGAGCTCCCCGGCGTCGGTCTCGATGACGTACTTGTAGAGGTCGCCATCGGCAAGCCTGGGGACGAAGGTTTCCCAGATGTCGCTCTCGGCGGCGCGCGCAAGGGGGGTCGCCTCGGGGTCCCAGCCGTTGAAATCGCCGACGACGTGGACGCTTGCGACCTCAGGCGCCCAAACGCGGAAGAGCCATCCGTCCTCGCCATCTTGGACATCCTTGTGAGCGCCCATCTTCTCCCATGCGCGCTGCCACATGCCGTGGCCGAACAGGTGGATATCGTCGTTCGTGAGCATGAGGTTCGGCTTCGGGTCCGCAGCGGCCGTTGCGGCCGTGCGCCTGGGCGCTTCTGATGCTACCTTGGTGGTCTTCGATGTGGCAGTCATCTCAACCTTCCGATCGTGTGCACGGCGTTCTGCCGCAAACCAACGAAAACGTCTCGGGCTCGGCATGCGTACTTAGACGGAAGGGGACGCAGCGGGGCTGCGTTCGTTCCACTCGCCTGATGCGCATGTGGAACCAGTGACGTGTCTTACCGTAGCACTTGTTCATCATAAAACCGACAAGAATGCGGCAATCGGTATAAATAGCCCCATGGGTGAAACAGTCATATTTTAGCTTGACATACTGGGGTTTTTGGTAATTACCCTGTAAGCAAGAGGTCTGATATAACCCCCACCGCGCAAGCGGGTCGTGTACAAGTTCGAGCGAGCTTGAGTCGGGGCTTCTCGGCTATGATGTCGGGGTTCGGGCAGTCTCAAGATTCGTTAGGTGGGAACATGGATCGCATGCGGGAAAACACGGTATCCCCCTCGCGCGTTCTCGTCGTGGGCGGTTCGCCGGAGGTGTGCGGCGGCGATTTCCTGCGACGCCTCGCGTCCGAGTGCAGCGTCATCGTCGCGGTCGACGGCGGTCTCGATTCCGTCTTGGACGCGGGGCTGTCGTGCGACCTGTTTTGCGGCGACGCCGATTCAGTCGGCGCCAGAGGCGCCCGCGCGATCGCCGGGTACGAGATGGGGCATGCGGGCCCGATTCGCGATATCGAACGATACGACCCCCATAAGGATTTCACCGACCTCTCCCTCGCGCTGCGCGCGATAGCAAGGCGCTGGGGGAGCGCGGACCTTGTGTGCACCTGCCTTTCCGGCGGAAGGCCCGATCACGCGCTGGCCGTCATCGGCTGCCTCGTGCGCTGGCGAGGTTCCGTCCGGCTTTGCGAGAAGGGCTATTCGGCGAGGATACTCCATTCCGGTGAGTCGTGGCGCATGCCCGGCAGGGAGGGCGGCACCTTCTCATTCGTGTGCCTGAGCCCGACAGGTGTCGTTTCCGAGACCGGTATGGAATGGGAGCTCGACCATAGGCGCGTCGAGCTTTTGGGCGATCTGGGTATCTCGAACGTCCTCGGGTCCGACGCGTGCGTCACCTGCCATGATGGCGTCATCGCGGCATATCTGATCGCCTGATTCGCTCGCATCGCGTCTGTCGCGGTGCGAGCAGCAGGCACGTCTTCCATTACGAGAACGGCCCCCGATCGCTCGGGGGCCGTTGGCTTGGCATGTGCGTGTCCGCCGGCGGGGCGGGGATCTAGCCCATGTAGTCCACGACGTCGATCCAGCTCATGAGGAACTCGTCGTTGACGTCGGTGCGCTTGCGGGAGAGCTCGGCGGCGGCGACGATGGACATCCACTGGCGGACGACCTGCATCGGGACGTCGGCGCGATCGCAGTACAGCTCGAGGTAGGCGTCGGCCTGCTGCTTGTCGGTGAGGGCGAACAGCAGGTAGGTCATGGCTGCGTCGGCGGCAGGGGAGCCCTGAGTCGCGTGGGCCCAGTCGCAGACGTAGAGCTGGCCGTCCTCGGCCACGATCACGTTGCTCGGGTTGAAGTCGCCGTGGCAGATCTGGAACTCCTTCTTCATGCCGTCCAGGCGCTCCATGAGGTTGTAGCGGGTGGTGGCGTTGATGTGGGGGAGGCCGTTGATCATGCGGGCGTACTTATCGCGCTGGCGGTTGAGCAGCGGGGAGCGCTCGGCGTGGATCTCGACCTGGAGGTCGACGAACTGCTCGAGGTACTCGTAGAACTTGGCGGGCTCGGAGGCCATCTTCTCGGCGAGGGTGACGCCGGGGACCTTCTCGGTGAGCAGGGCCCAACCCTCGCCGGCGACCTCGGAGACCTCGAGGGCCTTCGGGGCGCGGATGCCGGATTCGGAGATGCGCGCGAGGTTCAGGGCCTCGTTGAAGACATCGGAAGCCGGCTTGCTGGCGTTGAAGACCTTGGCGATCTTGTCGCCCAGGTCGTAGACCTTCTTGTTGGAGTGCTCGACGATAACGGTCTTGGTCTCGGGAAGATTCATGGTGTGCCTTCCTTTCTGAATGGGTCTACACCATCGTAGAGCGCCCGCGCCGCCGCTCGCGGTCAGTTGGGTGAGCGGCGGCAAACGGGCGGGAAGCGGATGCGCTTACAGGACGGCGTAGTCCTGGGGCTCGCGGCCGTAGTAGGCGTCGAGGTAGAGTTCCTTGATCTCGCTCATCAGCGGGTAGCGCGGGTTGGCGCCGGTGCACTGGTCATTGAACGCCTGCTCGACCATCTCGTCGAGGGTCTCGAGGAAGTAGGCCTCGTCCACGCCGTAGTCGGCGATGGTCTCCTTGATGCCGATCGTGGTCTTGAGCTCCTCGAGCTTGGTGCAGAAGTTCTCGAAGACCTCGCGGTCGTCCTTGCCCTCCACGCCGCAGTAGCGGGCCATCTCGGCGTAGGCGGCGAGCGCGTTGGGGTAGGGGTACTGGGAGAAGGTGCCCATCTTGACCGGGGCCTCGGCAGCGTTGTAGCGCATGACGCGGGTCAGGATGACGGCGTTGGCGATGCCGTGGGGCAGGTGGTGGAAGGCGCCGAGCTTGTGGGCCATGGAGTGGTTCAGGCCCAGGAAGGCGTTGGCGAAGGCCATGCCGGCCATGCAGGAGGCGTTGTGCATCTCCTCGCGGGCGTGCGGGTCGGCAGCGCCGTTCTCATAGGAGCTCGGCAGGTTGTCGAAGACGAGCTTCGCGGCCTTCATGGACAGGCCCTTGGTGTAGTCGGACGCCATGATGGAGACGTAGGACTCGATGGCGTGGGTCATGACGTCGATGCCGGAGGCGGAGGTCAGGCCCTTGGGGGCGGTCATGGCGTTGTCGACGTCGACGATGGCCATGTTGGGCAGCAGCGCGTAGTCGGCGAGCGGCCACTTGATGCCGGTGTCCTTGTCGGTGATGATGGCGAACGGGGTCACCTCGGAGCCGGTGCCGGAGGAGGTGGGGACGGCCACGAAATAGGCCTTCTTGCCCATCTCGGGGAAGGTGAAGATGCGCTTGCGGATGTCCATGAAGTCCATGGCCATGTCCTCGAAGTTGCACTCCGGGTGCTCGTACATCATCCACATGATCTTGCCGGCGTCCATGGCGGAGCCGCCGCCGACGGCGATGATGACGTCGGGCTCGAACAGCGCCATCTGGGCGGCGCCGCGGCGAGCGCACTGCAGGGACGGATCGGGCTCGACGTCGTAGAAGCAGTCGTGCGCGATGCCCATCTCATCGAGCTTGGCCTCGATGGAGCGGGTGTTGCCGTTCTTGAAGAGGAACTGGTCGGTGACGATGAAGGCGCGCTTCTTGCCCATCACGGTGCCCAGCTCGTCGAGGGCGACCGGCGTGGAGCCCTTCTTGAAGTAGACCTTCTCGGGAGCGCGGAACCACAGCATGTTCTCGCGGCGCTCGGCCACGGTCTTGACGTTGATCAAGTGCTTCACCCCAACATTCTCGGAGACGGAGTTGCCACCCCAGGAGCCGCA
>CAUCLI010000012.1 GCA_958443615.1 uncultured Collinsella sp. | reverse complement strand
CAAGCAAATTCACATCTTGCCAGTCACCTATAACGGCGTTCCTGCAAAAAGGTGTACTTTCTCGAACTCCGCTTGCGTGGAGGACGAGGGGCGCCGCCGAGGAGTGCCATGCCCGTCGCTGCAGCACCACAATCGAGCTTGATGCCCGCGGGGCTGCCCGTGGGACGTCGCACGCCGCGCGGTCGCACGCGGTGGTATTTGGTGCATGTGCCCGAGGGCATGGAACGCGCGACCTGCACGAAGCTGCTCAAGCTCATCCCGTCGCACCTGCTCTCGGACGCATTTGTGCTCTCCAAGGAGCGTTGGGTAAAGCGTGTCGGTGCGTGGCGCATCGAGACCGCACAGATGTACCAGGGCTATCTCTTCGTGGCCACGTCCGATGTCCAGGGGCTCAACAGCGCACTGCAAAAGCTGAGCTTCCACGTTGAGTTGGTGGGCGCGCGCGAGCGCGCGTGTATGCCGCTGGCTGATGAGGCTCGGGAGTTCTTCGAGCGCGTGACGGGCGGGCGCCGTTTGATTCGCAACAGCGTCGGTGTGATCGAGGACGGTGTGTTTCGCGTGCTCGAAGGTCCGCTTGCGGGCATGGAGCATCGCGTGGTGAAGATCGACCGCCACAAGCGCCGCTGCTGGGTGAGCGTGGGCGAGCCGGGAAACGGCTTTTTGGAATCACTGCCCCTCGAAATCCCTTTTAAGAGCTGAGGTTGCGTATGACGCGCGCAGGTCGAACAAGAAGCAAGTGAGAGGAGGGCCTCCCGGGCTAAATCGGCTCGGGGGGGGGCGTTCAAAAGTGAAAGCTACGGATGACAACACAGCGATGCGGAACGAGGTGCGCCCGGCGGTGGCTGCCGCCGATGAGTTGGGCTGCCTCGCCGCTGCGCCCCAAGCGCCCGCCGATCGCTATCCCGAGCGCGGCGATTTCCAGGCCCCGCCCAAGGACGACACCGTTGCGGCGCCCGCCCCGGGCGGTATGGGCTACCTGTTCGTGAAGCGCGCCTTCGACATCGTCTTCTCGCTGGCAGTGTGCCTCGTGCTGCTCGTCCCCGTCGCCCTGCTCTGCCTCGCCATCGTAATCGACAGCCCCGGCAGCCCGTTCTTCCGCCAGGAGCGGATCGGGAAGGGCGGCAGGAGGATCTACATCTGGAAGCTGCGCTCGATGTACTCCGACGCGCACGACGACCCCCGGAAGTACCTCACCGGCGAGCAGTTCGCCCAGTGGGAGCGCGAGCAGAAGGTCGACGGCGACCCGCGCATCACCCGCGTGGGCCGCTTCCTGCGCAACACGAGCCTGGACGAGCTGCCCCAGTTCATCGACGTCCTCACCGGCGAACTCTCCGTGATCGGCCCCAGGCCCGTGACGCTCGAGGAGACCTACGAGTTCGGCAACGCCCGCGACGAGTTCCTGTCCGTGAAGCCGGGCATCACCGGCTGGTGGCAGGTCACGGAGCGCAATGGCGCCACCTGGGCCAACGGCGACCGCCAGATGCTCGAGCTGTTCTACGTGCGGCATGCCAGCCTCGCGTTGGATTTCCGCATCTTCGTGAGGACCTTCAAGGCCATGGGGAGGGGTCAGTGATGGTTGAGCCGATTCTCAGCCGCGACGTCGTCATCGGCGTGGCCGCGCACAGGCCCTACCGCATGCCCACGGACGCGGGCTACCTGCCCATCCACGTCGGCGCGGCGCTCAACCCGGGGGCGTGCCCCGGTTTCCAGCCCGACGACGAGGGCGAGTCCATCTCGGGCCTGAACGCCAGTTACTCCGAGCTCACGGGCCTCTACTGGCTGTGGAGGAACGTCGACGCGGATGTGAAGGGGCTCGTCCATTACCGCCGGCTGCTCGGCAGCCCGAACCCCGCGCGCCGCCGCGCCGAGGACCCGTTCGACCGCGTGGCGACGGGGGAGGAGCTGAGGTCCCTGGTCGAGGCCAAAGGGGTCGTCCTCGCCAAGCGCCGGAACTATTACATAGAGACCGTCTACGACCACTACTCGCACACCTTCGACGGCGCGCAGTTCGACGCGTGCCGTGGCGTGCTCTCCGACATGTGCCCGGGGTACGTCCCCGCGTGGGACCGCCTCATGCGATCCCGCTCGGCGCACATCTACAACATGTTCGCCATGAGGGCGGACCTGTTCGACGCCTACTGCGCCTGGCTGTTCCCCGTCTTGGAGGAGCTCGTCGGCCGTGTCGACGCGTCCGGCATGACGCCCTTCGAGGCGAGGTGGCCCGGCCGCGTGAGCGAGCGGCTGCTCGACCCGTGGCTGGAGGTCAACGGGGTGGGCTACGCGGAGCTTCCCGTGGTGAGCCCCGAGCCGGTCGACTGGCCGGCGAAGATCGGGGGCTTCCTCGCCGCGAAGTTCCTCGGCAAGAAGTACGAGAAGAGTTTTTAGACACACAGGTACTTGGATAAGTTGGATGCCCTTATGAATCTCTCTACCGTCGATGCTTTTAAGAACATATCTGCTGCGAACAACCCGATCGAGCTAAACGGGGAACGATTGGGCTCTCTGCAGCGCGTGTTGACTCGAATGCTTGGCGACCTTAATGAAGTCTGTGAGCGCCATGGGATTGCCTACACGCTCGGAGGTGGGACGTGTTTGGGCGCCGTGAGGCACCACGGTTTCATCCCCTGGGATGATGATGTCGACATCAACATGACTCGTGAGGGCTACTCTCGTTTCGTCAAAGCGTATGAATCGGAACTGAAGGACAGATATTGGCTGCATGACTGTAGCAGGACCCCCGGTTACGAGCTGGCGTTTCCGCGTCTTCGATTGAAGGGGACGATAGTCAGGAGTCGAGAGGACTATCAGTTCGATGAATGCGGCGCCTACATCGACATCTTCATCATCGACAACGCGCCGTCCAACGCCTTGCTGAGAGGCACGCACGGGTTCGTCTCCATGGCTCTCGGCTTCGCCTATTCATGCCGCCGGTTTGCCGCGCACGCCGCCGATTACCTCTCGCTCGTCGAGGGGGACGCCGCGGCGACCACCGCCTTCAAGAAGAAGATCTTCATCGGAAGGCTGCTGTCCTTCCGTTCTGTCGAGGCGTGGACGAGGGCCTGGGACCGCTGGAACTCCCGCTGCCATGACGAGAGCTCCAATCACGTGACCATCCCAGTTGGTCGCAAGCACTATTTCGGCGAGCTTCAACTTCGAGGCGATTGCTTTCCCGTATCGCACGGGAGCTTCGGCGACTTGACGGTCCCCTTGCCCAAGAACACCGACGCGTATATGAGGTCCCTCTATGGGGAGGACTACATGACCCCGCCTCCCGAGGGCGATCGCGAGAAGCACGTCGTCTACGAGTTCGACTTGGGGGATTACGAAAACGATGCTCACGGATCAGGGGATAGCCATGACTGCTAGCAACGCGCCGCAGGTCGATGTCCTCATCTTCGCTGGAGGCACCGGTCAGCGCATGAAGGGGAGCCCCCGTCCCAAGCAGTTCCTGGAGCTGTCGGGAAAGCCGATCATCGCCTACACGCTCGACCGGTTCGCGTTCCACCCCGAGGTCGACTCCATCACGGTCGCCTGCCTCGAGCCCTGGATCGACTACCTCGAGCGGATCGTCGAGGCCCAGCACTACCCCGTCCCGGTGCGCATCGTCCCGGGCGGGGCGAACGGGCAGGATTCTATCTGGAGGGGCCTGGAGGCCATCCGCTCAAGCCACCCAGGAGACGGGGACGCGGTCGTCCTCGTCCACGACGGGGTCCGTCCCCTGGTTGATGGCGACAGCATATCCCGGTGCATCCGTTCCGTCATCGAGCGGGGCGCGACGGCGGTCACGGTCCCCGCGACGGAGACCGTCGTGCTGTCCGGCGAGGACGGGCGTGCCGAGCAGTTCGTCGACCGCTCGCGGTGCGTGCTCGCCCGCGCCCCGCAGGGGGTGCGCACGGAGGTGCTCTGGAGGGCTCACCTCAGGGCACGCGAGGAGGGGCGCTTCGACTTCGTCGACACGGTCAGCATGCTGTCCGCCTACGGGCAGGAGGTCTTCACCGTCGAGGGTCCGGCGGAGAACATCAAGGTGACCACCCCGGCGGACTACTACACGTTCAAGTCGTTCATGGAGGCGAAGGACGCCTCGGGCGTATGGGGGATGGAATGAAGGTCGATGGAATGAGGCAAAAGCTTGTCCGGGAGGCGGCGGCGTGCGGGTTCGTGCCTTGGGCCGAGCTGGACGGCAAGGCCGTCGCGGTGACCGGGGGGACCGGCCTCATCGGAGGTTTCCTGGTCGATGTGCTGCTCGAGAGGGCGCATTCCTTCGGTGAGGATATCGCGGTCGTTCTTTTAGCCCGAGATCCCCAAGGGGCCCTCGACCGCTTCCGCTCGGAGCGGTGCTCGGCGATCCGGTGGGACGCGTCGAGTCCGACGGTCCCATCTGTCGATGCCGACTACGTCATCCACCTGGCGTGCGACACCTCCAGCGACGGATTCCTCAATCGTCCGGTGGAGACGGTGTCGACGGTGGTGGACGGCGCGAGGTCGATGTTGGATTTCGCCCGGAAGGCGGGTGCGCGCATCTGCCTCGCGTCGACCATGGAGGTCTACGCCTCCGGCGGCCCGGGCCCGCTTGCCGAGGACGCAGGCGGCGCCCTTGACGCGATGAACCCGAGGAACAGCTATCCCGAGGCCAAGCAGCTTTCCGAGGCCCTGGCCGCCGCGTATGCGGCAGAGTACGGGGTCCGCGCCTGCGTCGCCCGTCTGTGCCAGACGTTCGGCGTCGGGGTGCGGCGGGATGACGGGCGAGTCTTCGCGGAGTTCGCCCGCAGGTGCCTCGCGGGGGAGGACATCGTCCTGCTCACGCTGGGCGAGAAGAGCAACATGTACCTCTCGGTTCAGGACGCCGCCCTCGCGCTCATCCTTCTCGCCCTCAAGGGCGAGGCCGGCCTTGCCTACAACGTCGCCAACGAGTCGACCTTCTGCTCGGTGAGGGAGATGGCCGAGGCGGTCGCGCAGCGTTTCGGCGGCGGGCGCACGGAGGTCCGCGTCGAGGTCGACCACGAGGCGGCGCGCCGGTTCCGCGCCCCCGGTTCGATCAACCAGGACACCTCCCGGTTGAAAACGCTCGGGTGGGCCCCCACGGGCGACCTCATGGACATATACGGGCAGATGATTGTTAGCTGGCAGGAAGACGGAATGACGTTCTGCCGCTAGGGGCAGGATGGGCCGATCTCTTCGTCAGCAAATAGCGGCTGCAATTCATTGGAGTTTTATCAATGCAAACAAGTACGGTAGGGCGGGCAATCGGTAAGGAAGTTGCTACATTGGCGGCCCAAGTATTCGTTTCAATTATTGTTCCGGTTTACAACACACCGGCCCCTGCATTGCGGCGGGCGATACGTTCTGTTCTTGCTCAGTCGCATTTCAATTTCGAAGTGTTGCTCGTTGATGACGGGAGCGGAGAGAAGTGTAGGCGAGAGCTTGAGGACATAGAGCAACTCGACCCCCGCATTCGATTGATTTGCGCCGAGCATCAGGGTGTATCACACGCCCGCAATGTGGCGATGGACGAGGCGCGAGGTGAGTGGATCGCTTTTGTCGATGCGGACGATGAAGTGGAGCCTGGTTATCTGAGTGAGGCGGTTGGGCTCGCGGTTGCATACGACTCAGATTTTGTCATCGGCGCGCTTCAGATGCTGTACGTTGGACAAAAAAAGGAGCCTCGATTTGAGTCTGATTGCATCTTCGCATATCGCGATGCATCGTCCCTAACATCTGCCGCACGGCAGATGTTAGGGCCGATGAAATGCAAGCATTTCATCGGCCCTAACTATCGGGGGAGGGGCCCGGTCGCAAAACTGTATAGAGCGGATTTGGCAAGAGCTCAACGGTTCGATGAATCTATAACCAATGGTGAAGACGTCCTTTTCAACTATCAATATATGCAGCGCTGCTCATCGGTGGTTGTTACCGAGAGGGTTTGGTACTGGTACTATCAGAATGCCGGATCGGCGGTCCATAGCGTAAAAATCGACAATTGGAAACGTTCTCTCATAGGGCTTATGAGGGCCATGAGGCACGACGATGAAAAGCCCGAGTTCCACACTCGTTGCTTTTTCCTTGCGTATGAGGGTCTTGCCTCGTTTGTGAGGTCCGAGAGCATTGCCCGCGCTAAGGGGCCATCCATTGAGCTTCTCAGGACTTGCGAGTCCCTCGGGTGTCTCAATCCTCCCATCATGGAGGGGTTTGAATGCCCGTGGTGGTATCGGTTGCTGGTGTCCCTGTGTCGAAGGCGTCGCTTTGGCCTCGCATTTTATTTCGCCGCAACCAAGGTGAGAGTTGCCGATATCGTGCGAAGCCGTAAAGGCCTATTCGATATGAGTGCAGTGGAGGAGGTCTGATGAGGGCGTCTGACAATGAGATGAGATTGAGTATGGATGACCGTAAAGCTGCACGTTATGAGGAGGGCTCGTCGGTGTATGGCGAGGGACAGGGGGGTTCGACACTGTCCGAACGTCTTACTCTGTTGTTTTCTGATGGTAACGGCGCGTATTACCTGGCATTCTTCCTGCACGTTCTTTGGACGTGGCTTGACAGGACGACGCTGTGGGATATAGACACTTCGGCGGTCGCATCGATTATCGAGACGATGGTTCAGGCGGCCATCCTTATCTTGCTTGCACGAGCGTTTGTTCGCCAGCGTGTGACTCGGCGTGAGTGGGCGTCTGCGCTAGCGATTGGCGTGGTCGGCTTCATCGCGTGGCGCACGGCGAAAGAGGGGTGGCTGTTCTGGATCGCCCTTTTTGTGATATGCGGCAAGGGCGTCCATTTGAAGCCGCTGGCTTTCTTGACCTTTGTTTCGGTCGTGGCCGTCATGCTTTTCGCGGCGGTTGCCTCTAATATGGGCTTTATCGAGAATCAGATCATGGCGAGAGGCTCCAACGGCGTCATTCGGAATCCCATGGGGTTCGCCCACCCAAATTCATTCGGCGCGGCTCTGCTCGTGGCGTGCATGTCCCTTGTGCCGCTAGTGCCACGTAGGAGATGTGCTGTGGTTTCGATTCCTTGTTTGGCCGCCGCGCTGCTCTCGTTGTTCGTGGCTGACTCGAGAACCTCATTTCTCTGTCTGCTCGTGGTTGCGGTTGCTCTGTTCGCATATAGTGCTATGCCTCGTAAGTCTATGGGAAGGAGGAGTGGTCTGCTTTTGCTCTTCCTCGTGATCGCGGCTGCCGCGGTGAGCTTCTGGTATATGGCGTTTTTCGATCCTTCCCGCCCTCTTGACACGCTGCTTGACCGCGCTCTTTCCGGCAGGCTGAGTTTGGCTCATACGTATTACTTGGACCATTCTCCCTCTCTGTTCGGATATGGCTACGCAGACGGAACGCCATATTGGACAAACGGAAGGGAACACACGTTTCTCGTAGACAACATGTTCGCGCATGTATTGCTGCGGTACGGTATCATCGCGTGCATCGTGTTCATGTCTGGACTGCTTGCTCTATGTGTGAAGACAGCTAGAGAAGGCTATTTCGGTCCAGTTTTGTTCGGAATGGCGATCTTTGTCGCATATGGATTGTCCGAAGCGCTCGGATGCCGAGTCGATTGCAATTTCTTCATCATCTCTCTTTGGACGGTTCTCTATCATCGCTCTATCCTTGATTTCGACGATACGGAAGATCCGCACACGTCCGTCGAATTTGGGGGCAATGCCCTTAAGCTTGATGCCGTGTGCCCGAGCGGGGGTGGTGCCGAAGCGGTTGGTCGCGACGGACGCATGAACGAGCTGTCTTTTCGCTCGTTCATCATGGAGCCCATAAGGGCGGTGAAGTCGCGCCGTGGCTAGCGTGCAGACCTCAAAAGCCGACGTCATCTGGAACTACATCGGCACCATCGTCTCCATGGCGAGCGGCTTCGTGCTGCTGCCGCTCCTCATGCATTTTCTCACGCCTGACGAGCTTGGCCTCTGGTACGTGTTCGTCGCGGTCTCCAACCTCGCCATGCTGTTCGAGTTCGGCTTCAACCCGACGTTCGCCCGCAACATCGTCTACGTCGTGAGCGGCGCGAGGCGCCTCACGCGGGAGGGCTGTGATTTCGATTCCGTCGGGGAGGGCGTTGACTGGCACCTGCTCAAGACGGTCATACGCGCCTCCCGGCTTGTGTACGCCGCCATAGCCGTCGCCGTCTCCCTCGTCCTCGCCACGGCCGGGACGGCCTACGTCGACGCGGTTTCATCCCAGATCCCGGATACGAGTCGATGGGCCTCGTGGGGGATATTCGTCGCGTCTGTGTTCCTAAACCTGTACTTCCTGTATTCGATCACGCTGCTCCGCGGCTACGGCGACGTCGCTGGGGAGAACCGTGCCAAGACGTTCGCCCGCCTCGCGCAGCTCGGGGTGAGCGCCCTGCTGCTCCTCGCTGGGATGGGGCTGGTGGGCGCCTCCCTGGGCTACCTCGCCAACGGGGTGCTGCTCCGCGTGTTCGCCAGCGTCCAGCTGCGCAGGCACCGGGATATTCGGGCGGGCGTCGCGTCCGACGCTTCGCCGGTGTCGGCCGTTGAGGTCCGCGGCGTCCTCGCGACGGTCAGCCACCTCGCGTGGCGCGACGGCTTCGTGCAGCTCGCCTGCTACGCCTCCACGCAGGCGATGTCGATCGTGGGGTCGCTCACCTTGGGTCTCGCCGAGACGGGGACCTACTCGGTCCTGCTTCAGTTCGGCAACGCCGTCTACAACTTCGCGGGCGCGTACCCCAAGTCCTTCTTCCCGGCGTTCCAGTCGGCCCACGCCTCGCACGACGTCGGGCGGCAGCGCGAGATCGTCTCCAGGGGGATCGTCGCGTACTGGGGGTTGTTCCTGTTCGGCGTGGCGGGCGTGTTGCTCGTGGTCATGCCGCTGCTGCCCATGGTGAAGGAGGGGTTCGTCCCCGACCTCCCGCTGTTCCTCGCGCTGTCCCTGTATCTGGGCCTCTGGAACCAGCATTCGATCTTCTGCAACTACATCATCGGGATGAACGAGATCCCGTACGTGCGCGGCTATGTCGTCGCAGCGCTCGTCGGCGTCCCCCTCTCCTACCTGCTTTCAGGGCCGCTTGGCTGGGGCCCGTGGGGCCTTGTTCTCGGGCAGGCGGCATCGCAGGCCATGTACAACAACTGGAGGTGGCCGATGTACCTTGCTCGCAGACTTGACATGTCATATCGGTCACTCCTTTCAGAGGGGTGCATATCCTGGTTTTCTAAGATTAAGAGATTTGGATGGTGAGGCCGTGATGGGCATCTTGGAGTATGCGCGCGGATGTCGTGCGCTGCGCTGCGCCACCACAATGCTGGTGTGCTCCGTGTTGTTTTCGGGTGCACTGGTTTGCGCCAATGCAATCCCGGTTCGCCTGATGAGGCCACAGCTCATTGAATCTGCGGCGCAGCTAAAGATGGAGGGCCAATACCCAATGGTGGGGGGGGGGTCGTTCTTGGCAGCTCGATAATTTCACCAATGCGCTCATGCTCAATATGGCCGGGCATGGCGATAACCTTGGCATAAGGGGCGCCTTTGCGGGCTACAGATATGTGGCCAATGGTTCAGACCAGATAGAGAGCCTTTGCGATTCAATTGATGTTGGGGCTGATCCGAGTTCACCCGACTGGTCTCATTATGCCCGCTACTGGAATGGCTGGATCGTCCTGCTCAAGCCACTTCTTGTTTTCCTCAATTTAAATCAAATACGCTTGTTGGTCTTCACGGCAGCAACGCTGCTTATCGTCCTGTTGGCTTCTCTGCTGGTTCGCCTGGCTGGAGTCGGGCCAGGGTTGGTAGTGGCGGTGGCATTTTCCCTCGCCGCCTATCCGGCTGCTTGTTTTTCGCTATCCCTGTCTATGTGTCTCCTGGTGGCGCTCATGGCCTCAATTTTGGTTGTCATGCGGGCGTCTACATGCCAAGACCGTGGTGGGCTCCTCTTATCCACATTCGACTGGCCTGGCTTTTTCCTCATTGTTGGCGCCGTGACTGTCTATTTGGATTTTCTCTGCACGCCAATAGTCACTCTCGGCATGCCTCTCGCCCTGCTTGTCTTCTGTTCCTCTAAGGAGCTATCCGAGATAAAGGGGCTTGCGGTGGTTCGGACGCTGCTCTCCTGCTGCGCATTGTGGGCGCTGGGGTATGCGGGCCTGTGGATCGCGAAATGGGCTATATCTGCGGCTTATCTCCCCGAGCTTAATGTAATCGGAAATGCGCTCGGACAGGCTGCTCGGCGCTCAGGCAGTATCGTTATGGAGGGGACAAGCGGGGCGGTTCTCAATGTCACCCTTTTCGACCCGATTGCTCGTAACTTCTCTCTCATGTTTCCAAAGTGGATCTTGGTTGCCTTTGGCGTCCCTGCTGTGTCCTTTGTCCTCGGTCTGGTGGTGCGCGGTAAGGGGTGCGTACGTCGTGGGCTGGCTGCTCCGCTGTCTTGCCTTCTCATGATTTCCTCGTTTCCCTATTTGTGGTACATCGCGCTTTCAAACCATTCATACGTCCACTATTGGTTTACGTTCCGAGCTCAAATCGTGACGGTTGTCGCGCTCGGTCTTGCAGCTTGCCTGCTTCTTCGGATTCACGATACCTCTACTCTCGAAAGGTGTGATTTCGATGCCTGATGTCGATTTCTCCCGTGTCGCCGTTCTCGTGCCCTGCTACAACGAGGAGATGACGGTCGCCAAGGTCGTGACCGATATGTGCCGTGAGCTTCCGGGAGCCGCCGTTTACGTTTACGACAACAACTCGACCGACCGTACCGCTGAGTTTGCCATGGCGGCCGGTGCCATCGTGCGCTTCGAGCCACGCCAGGGCAAGGGTAACGTGGTGCGACAGATGTTCCGCGACATAGATGCTGACTGCTATCTCATGGTGGATGGTGACGATACCTACCCAGCGGAGTCTGCGCGTGCGCTCGTCGATCCTGTCTTGGCCGGCAGCGCTGACATGACGGTGGGCGACCGCCTTTCCAACGGCACCTATGCGGAGGAGAATAAGCGGGCTTTTCACGGGTTCGGTAACGACTTGGTGCGCTCTGCCATCCGCTGGATCTACGGTTACTCTTTTGAGGACGTTATGACCGGGTACCGCGCGTTTTCCCGTGCGTTCGTGAAGACGTTCCCTGTGGTATCGCGCGGCTTTCAGATTGAGACGGAGCTGTCCATCCATGCCGTTGACCGCGGCATGCGTATCGAGAATGTGCCGATTGTCTACCGCGACCGCCCCGAGGGGTCCGTTTCCAAACTCGACACCGTGGGCGACGGCATCCGCGTTGTCATGATGATTGGCACGCTTTTCAAGGACTACCGTCCATTGCGCTTCTTCGGCATCATCTCGGCACTGCTGGCCGCCGTCGGGCTCGCACTCGGGGTGCCGGTGGTCTTCGAGTTCCTCGAGACGGGGCTTGTTCCAAGGCTTCCCACGGCGCTGCTCGCCGTGGCCCTGGTGTTTCTGGCGTCGCTCGCCCTTGCCAGCGGGATGATCTTGGACTCCGTGGCAAAGTCCGAGCGGCGCTCATGGGAGCTCGAGGCGTATCGGCAGGAGTGGAGGTAGGATGCGGGATGCAGCCACGCCGCCCTCTCAAAGAAGGCTGGATGTTGACGCTTTGAAGGTGATGGGTATGACGCTCGTCGCCTCGTACCATTACGGCGTTTTTTCATATTCTGCCGAATCAGGCCTGATCGCTCTTACTTTCAGGGCGCTTGAGTCCTGCTGTGTGCCCGTATTCTTTTTTGCGAGTGGCGTGGTGCTTTCCAATAAGAGGTACGGCCTGAAGTCATGCTTGCGCAGAGCGCTGAAGCTCATGCTCCTCACGTTCTTCTGGGCGACGGTTTTCTGGCCTGTCAACTCTGTGGTCGAGGGAGGGCGTTTGCCGCCATTCGGACTTGGGGAGTGGTTGTCTGGGGTTCTTACCCTTGAGATGCATGTGGTGAATTGGCTTTGGTTTCTCCCGGCGTTCGCTTGCCTGTACCTCGCGCTTCCGTTTCTTCAGCTGATGAGAGACGCGGATGCGCGGGCGTTTAAGGCATTGGTGTTTGGCCTGGTGATCACGACGCTCGGACTTTCGTCGTTCGAGCGGGTCGGCGTGCTGATGACTGGGGCATTGGGCACTCAGATTCCAGCAAAACTAGTGAGCTTCGTTAGGCTTTTTTGTCCTCTTGTCGGTGGGTTCGGAGGCCGCCTTTCGCTGTTTGCGGCCGGCATGCTCGCCGCCGACTCCGCCTTTTGTTTATCGCGTACAACTGGGTTCGGTTTGATTGCGGTGGGGGTCTTGGGGCCCGCTCTCTACAGCCTCGCAATGGGAGCGCTACTTACCCCGTCCGATCCGTATGCGGCGAGTTCGTCCCTTGCGGTGCTCGCGCTTTGTGTGGGCCTGTACGTCCTATTTGGCAATATGGAACGATTTGCTAGTGGGGGGGGTTCGTTCGGAGGGTAATCGGATTCCTCGGTGCCAACTCCATGGCTGTCTATATTTTCCACGCGCCACTTTCGGCCCCCATTCGCAGCTATCTGTCGACCATTTCGCACGCGCTGCATGTTGCTATTGGGATAGGCTTTGTGTTCAGCGCGGTGTTTGCATCGGCTCTTATCGGCGCATGGCTGTCTCGCACTAAATGGGGCAAATGGGTTCTTTCGATTTAGGAGGGTTGCGCTTGCATCCCGTATTGAACCGCCTATAGTACCCATCCAATCGTTACCGCAGGAGGGCTCAAGCCTCTTGTTTGTTACGAGCATATCCCAATGTGCGGTGTTCACTGAGCGTGCGATGACACCAAGAAGCTGGTTTGTCTCACCTTGATCTAGGGCTGCAGGTAGGGCGACGCGGGTGTTGCTGGGCTATCGCATGGCTGTTCCCTATCGGGAAAAGGAATCATCTGAAATAGAACACACGTTCTATTATATGATATGCTTAGAGCAGCGAACGGGCGGTGCCCTCCGAGTCTCGCAGGGAGGTTGGAGGGATCCCCAATGCGCATGCTCACGCAATTCTTGCAGGCATTGGCAATTGTGATGGCCCTGGCGGTCATCCTGATTGTTCTATTGTTCTTCTAAGATTTGGGTGATGCCCGCATAAGGGACGAGCCGCCTTGTGACGAAGGCGGCTCGTCGAGTGGGTGTCACCCACCACATGCTCTGTCACAGGAGGGCTTAAACCTCTTGTTCGTTACGAGTATACCCCAATGCGCCGCCCTGCGGGTGCCAGGGGTATGCTCGGCATTGGCCTTGCGGAGTTGTACCTTGCGGGGCCGTACGGCGTAATGTAATGAATCCTCATTGGATTATATTGAACGATTCAATTGCTTGGGAGGTGTGTTCATGTTGGCCGAGATGACGGAGTTTGGAAACGTGCTGGGAACTCGTGTTGCTGGCCGTGAGGCGTATCAAATAATCATGGAGCGCACTAACTCCCTTTCGGAAAAGGTGATATTCGATTTCTCGGGCGTGACAACGATCACCAATTCATTTGCAGACGAAGTGTTTGGCAGGATGGTTGTCGAGATGGGCATGGACGCCTTAAGGGAGCGCACCACATTCAAGAACATCAGCGGCATGTGGGCGAGGGTCGTCCGCAGGGCCATGGATTCCCATGTTGAGGACTTTGCCGCCGCGTCCGCCTAACTTGCTTGTACTGCAGAGGTCGCCGTCGGATTGTTTCCATCCATACGGCCACGCTTGTATTTTCGTAAGGAGCCCCCGCACTTCATCCGATGGCAGAATCATCCAAAGCGCAGGAGCTTCTCGCCCCGACCACGAGGTCCTCGCAGCCTACGCGGGTCATTTCGGCATTTACTATGTTATTGACGACGCGGAGAAACTCGTTAGCGTCGAATATCTGGTAGACACGAGGTGCGATCCGCTGGGCCGTTTCTCCGTTTACTTAGAGAAACTTAGAACAACTTAGAAGTGCTTAGATCTGCTTAGTTTTACTTAGAACTCCTTAGTTCAGATGCTGATTAAATCTAATAGAAAAGCGGGCAGAATGTACCCCCCCCCTCTCTTGGAATCTATCAGTATGAAGTTCAGTGAGTGCACACATCGGACCCATGTGCTCACCAATCAACAGCTTGTCTCGAATTGCGCGCTTGCTCGTCAAGACGTATTCTGCAAGAGCATGCTTGGAGCTTTTCGATACGGGGGATGTCCAGTCTCGGATGCGTGCGCAGCCAATGCTGGAAATTGCGCAGCCAACGACACGGTGGGGGAGTTCGGCAATGAACAAGATGCAGTCCGATCGCTTTTACGCGCTGCTACGCGAGCTCATGATGTACGCGAACGGCCGTCTTCGCTGTGTGAGGGATTTTGACCTGAACAGCCGTCGCGCGCTTGACGACCCGTCGCTGGAGGAAAAGTGCCAAATCATCTTGCAGGAACTCTGGCAGACCCCGGATCTCATCGATGATTTTGTGGCCGAGAACGCCTATCGACTTCCGAAGGATGCCGTGGACGTCGCGCTGAGCTGGAAGGATGCCCTGTTCAGCGTCTACACGTTCGCAGCGGTGAAAGACGGCCTTGCCATCGCCTTCGGGGAGGACGAGATATTCGCGGTCCAAGGCGTTGCGGAGAGCATCGAGAGCATGCTTTTGCACCTTCCCGTCAGCGTCGAGGGGGCGCTGCTGCCTTATGAGGGCGCAATCGTGCTCCAGGAGCCCTTCCGCGTGCTCGGAGCCCCGCCCTATCCCCTCGATCCCTCCCTCATCGACGATGCGTTCCTCACCAAGAACCCTCCCATATCGTCGGCGGTCGACTTTTCCTTTGTGGCGCGCCTTTGCAAGGACCGCAACCGCCAAAAGGAGCTCGACTACATGCTGAATGGATCGGAGCTCGAGGACGAGCCCAGCCCGGGGTTCCATAAGGGCGCGCTGAGCGGCGTCGACGAGAAGGAGCGCGCCCGCCTCTCGGAGGCAGAGGAGGAGCGTGTTTTGCGTCCCATGCTCAAGGAGGCGATGCATAAGCAACTGGAGCGGTACATGCTCCGTAATCCCGTAGAGCCGGTCTTGGGTCATGCGCTCATGGCGATCAACAAGGCGCGCATCGAGAACGTGGCTCGCCGCGCGGGACTCAAGGGATGTTCCAATTTGCGAAAGGCCGGCTTGGCCGAACGGCTGACGCTCGAGCTCACGGGCGAGGATCGCCTTGCGCGCCTGCGGGACCTCGTCTATTTGGGGGACGACTCGCAGCTCGTCACGCTCGAGAACGTGCTGAAAGCGGGAGGGGAATGGCGGGCCTCCGATGGCGACCTCGCACCTTCGACATTCGATCCGTTCGTGTTCGTCTATTGGAAGGACGGCGAATGGCGTGCGTTCGTCCCCATGGAGCTGCGCGACGATGAGGTGCTCGGCATCGTCCGGGACGAATTGGAATCTCGAGAGCGCGACGACCGCGCGGCGGCCGTGCTCGAGGCGTGCGCAAACCAATACGGTGTCATCTCGCTCGAGGGGGCGTATCGCGAATATCTCGAGATAGAGAAGGACGCCCTGACCTTCGCGCGATTCAGGCGCCTCGCCTCGGGAGAGTTGGAAGAGGTGTGCAGCACGGGGCTTTGCAGCAGGTCGAGCGTCGAATACCTCATCAGCTATGAGCTGACGGAACGCAGGCTCGCCGCAGACGCCATGCTCGACCTGAAGAACGAGGCGTACGAAAAAGCCGTCCGCTCTTTGGGTCATAGCGATGATTGCGCCGACGAGTGGCGCGAGAAGGCGTACGAGGCCCTTCTTGAGGAGTTTGAAGAGGGACGGGCTTTCGATCGTGTCCAGGAGAGACTGAGCGAGCTGCAGCGTTCGAACGACGCGTATATCGACGACTTGATCAAGCAGCATGCCGGTATAGAGCGCTGCCCCTTTAACCGGAGCATGGTCGAGAGGGGTTGGCTGGAGGTGGTGTGCGAGTCCCCAGAGGGCATCGCCCTGCGAAACTTCATGGACGGGCAGGTTCCCGACGGGGAGAACGACTACTTCTTCGCGGATCGATTCGTGGAAGATGTCGCGAACAGTATGTTGTCGTCGGGAACGGTCGAAGGCGCCTTCCGTTGCATCAGGCAGCTCGGCTACGACGAGAATGCACCCTCGACGGTTAAGCTCACGCGGCTCGTGGCGAACCTCTACAACGTGATCCCGTCGTGGGAGAACAACGGCTGGACGCCTCGGGAGCAATCCGAGCGAATCACGGGTAGGAAGATCTTCTACGCCCCCGATGGGACCGTGCGCAAGCCCGGTCGCAACGATCCGTGCCCGTGTGGCTCGGGAAAGAAATACAAGAGGTGCTGCGGCAGGGGGTAGGGACCGTAAGGAGGCTTCTTGCTAGGAGCTCCTCTCGAATCGAGGTGGGCTTGCGCTCTGCCGGATAGCTGCGCAATTGCGTGCAGCAAAGCGGGCAGGGCGCAAGCCCGCCTCTCCCTGCGTTACAGCACCGCCGAAACCACGATGTAGACCACGTAGAAGAACACGAATATGACGCCCTCACGGCGGGTCATGGTGTGCCTCTTGCCCACGAAGGCGAAGCCCACGAGCATGATGGAGAAGAACGCGAGCAGGGCGAAGTCGGTGTTGTAGCCGGTGGCGTAGGCGATGGGGGAGAACAGCGCCGGGACTCCCATCACCAGCAGGACGTTGGTGATGTTGGAGCCCACCACGTTGCCGACGGCGATGTCGGTGTTGCCCTTGAACGCGGCGACCACGGAGGTCACGAGTTCGGGCAGGCACGTGCCCAGCGCGATCACGGTGAGGCCGATCACGCGCTCGCTGATGCCCAGCGCGGTCGCGATCTCGACGGAGTTGTTCACCACGTAGTCGGCGCCGAACTTGAGCAGCGCGATGCCGAAGATGACGAGCGCGATGGAGACGTGCATGCCGCGGGGCTCGTCCTCCTCGGCGTCCTCATCCTCGAGCTCGCGGGGCTGGAGCTGGGTCTCGGGATCGAGCTCGTCGTGTCCGCTATCGCCCTCGCGCAGGCCCAGGAACACGGTGTAGGACATGAATGCGGCGAAGACCGCGAGCAGGATGACGCCCTCGAAGGCGGTGAGCTCGCCGCCGGTGTTGGACAGCAGCACGAGCAGGCCGACCGAGGCAACGCTCACGGGGATCTCGAAGCGCTGCGTGTGGCGGGCCAGGGGCAGGTGCGTGATGACGGCGCTCATGCCGAGGATGAGCAGGAGGTTTGCCAGGCAGCTGCCGGCGACGTTGCCGAACGCCATGTCGGCGTGGCCGTCGATGGCAGAGACGACGCTCACCACGAGCTCGGGCATGGCGGTGCCCACGGCGACGACCGTGAGGCCGATGACGCGGTCGGGCAGGCCCACGCGCGCGGCGATTTGGCTCGAGCCGTTGACGAGCAGGTCGGCGCCCCAGACGAGCAGGGCGAAGCCGATGACGATGAGGAGGAGCTGAATGAGCATGTCGGTCTTTCTTGATCGATAGTCACTACGAAGCGGCGCCCGCCCGCCGTGAGAACGCGCGTTCACACCGCTGATTAACAGGCACAATGTAAAAGACTACCGTGAAAGGAATCGCCTTGGCAAGAAAAATCGGGCGCTAGTTGGCCTCGACGCCATCGCTCCAGGCGGCGATGTCCTCGATGCGGATGGCGTTTTCGACGCTGCGCACCGCGTCGCATGCGGCGAGCGCGCCGAGCGCGTCCGCCATGTCCGCCTCGCGGCAGGCCGCGGTGATGAGGACGAGCGAGCCGTCGTCGCGCGCCATGGAGTCGCTCACAGCGATGCCGCGGTCGCCGAGCGCCTCGACGATTGCGGCGGCATCGTCCGCCTCGCTGGGGAACAGGCGCACGTAGTGGCGCGTCTCGAGGTCCGCCATATCGCGGATGGGAAGCTCGCGCGCGAACGGCTCCGGCTCGGGCAGCGGCGCCACGCCCGCGGCGAGGTCCTCGGCGAGCGCCAGGACGTCGCCCACCACGGCGCTCGCGGTGGGGAGGGCCCCCGCGCCGGCTCCGTAGAACATGGTCTCGCCCACAGCGTCGCCCACCACGTACACGGCGTTCATGGCGCCCGAGACGCCCGCGAGCGGGTGGTTGGCGGGGATCATGGCGGGGTGCACGCGGACGTCGACGCCGTCGTCGGTGCGTCGGCCGATGGCGAGCATCTTGATGGCGTAACCGAGCTCGCGCGCGCCCTCGATGTCCTCCGCGGAGATCTTGCGGATGCCCTGCATGTACACATCGTCGGTCGTGATGCGGGAGGCGAAGCCGATGGAGGAGAGGATGGCGATCTTGCTCGCGGCGTCGAAGCCGTCGACGTCTGCGGTGGGGTCCGCCTCCGCATAGCCCAGGCGCTGAGCGTCGGCCAGGACCTCCTCGTAGCCCAGGCCCTCGTCGGCCATGCGGGAGAGGATGTAGTTGGTGGTGCCGTTCACGATGCCCGCGATGGCGAGGACCGTGTTGCCGGAGAGGTCGCGCTCGAGGGTGTCCACGATGGGGATGCCGCCGCCGCAGGACGCCTCGCAGCGCAGCTGGACGCCCGCCTCGTGGGCGGCCCCGGCGAGCTCGTCCATATGACGGCCGAGCAGCGCCTTGTTCGCGGACACCACGTGCTTTCCGTGCGCGAAGGACTCCAGGAAGATCTCGGTCGCGGGATGCTCGCCGCCGATGACCTCGACCACGACGTCGATGGACGGATCGCTTGTCACCTCGCGCCAATCGGAGGTGAACTGCTCGGCCGTGACGCCGAGCTCCCGTGCGCGCTCCTCGTCGAGGCCGCAGGCGCGCGCGACGCGCAGGTCGATGCCGCGGTTCTTGCGGTACCCGTCTGCGTGGGATTGGATGAGGCGGAAGACGCCGCCGCCCACGGTGCCCAGACCGATGAGGCCGACGTTGACGGTGCGGTTGCTCGACTGCATGAGGGCTCCTCTCGTCCCCAGACTGGTCGTGACCGGGGCTCGGCTGATTTCGCGTAACGTGCATTCTACCCGCCGCGGGACGGTCCCGTTCGCTCGGGCCATTGAGGTGCGCCATCGTTTACAAAGTCGGTGGGGATTCGAGAGCCGCGGTCGCACGGGACCGCCGGCGCGGCAAGGACGGCCGCCGTAAGCACAAAGTCGCCGCCGGGCAATCTCTCGACATGCGAACGGCGCGCGTCGACGCGCAAAAGGGGCGAATTGTTTCGCCGATATTTCGGGGGCGTCGGTCCGTACTTTTCTTTGGTAAAGCGTGTAAGCTGAAGCGACCTTGCCGACGGACGTCGGCGAGGGCGGATACATCGCCGCGCCGCAGGGCGGGCCGCATTTGAAAGGAGAGCCGCATGTCGAGCCTCACCGGTAAGTCATTCAACCCTGTTATGAATCGCAGGAGCGTTATCGCAGGCGTAGCAGGTCTGGGGGCGTGCTCCCTTATTAGCGGCTGCTCCGACAACGGCTCCGCGGGCGGTTCCGCCGCTGCCGACGGCACTGCGTTCAAGATCGGCTCCATCGGTCCGCTGACCGGCCCCAACGCCTCCTACGGCAACTCCGTCTGCAACGGCGCCGAGCTCGGCTGCGAGGATTTCTCGACCGACGCCCTGAAGTTCGCCTTCAAGTCCGAGGACGACGTCGCCGACGGCGAGAAGTCCGTCAACGCCTTCAACTCCCTGGCAGACTGGGGCATGCAGGCCCTCGTGGGCCCCACCACCACCGGCGCGTCCATCGCCGTCGCCGAGGTCGCGAACCAGGACCCCCAGGTCTTCATGATCACCCCGTCCGCCTCCGCGCCCGACGTCACCGCCGATAAGACCTGCGTCTTCCAGGCGTGCTTCAACGACCCCAACCAGGGCGCCAACGCCGCCGTCAAGCTCGCCGAGATGTTCCCCGATGAGAAGTTCGTCGTCTTCTACAACTCCGGCGACACGTACTCCTCCGGCATCCGCGACGCCTTCGTGGCCAAGGCCGAGGAGCTCAAGCTCGAGATCGTCGACGAGGAGTCCTTCAAGGACGACTCCGCCACGAGCTTCACCAACCAGCTCACCAAGGCCAAGGACAAGGGCGCCACGATGATCTTCGCCCCGATCTACTACACCCCCGCGTCCGTGCTTCTGGCAAACGCCAAGGAGATGGGCTACGAGGTCAAGATGATGGGCTGCGACGGCATGGACGGCATCCTGGGCGTCGAGGGATTCGACACCGCGCTCGCCGAGGGCCTCTACCTCATGACCCCGTTCTCCGCCGATGAGGAGAAGAACGCCGATTTCGTCAGCGCCTACAAGGATGCCTACGGCGAGGTGCCGGACCAGTTCGCCGCCGACGCCTACGACGCGGTGCACGCCATCGCCCTCGCGCTCGACGAGGCCGGCCTGGGCGCCGACGCCGATCCCGCGGAGGTTGCCTCCAAGCTGCCCGATGCCATGACCAAGATCACGGTCGAGGGCCTCACCGGCACGCTCACCTGGAACGACAAGGGTGAGGTCGAGAAGGACCCGATGGTCTATGTCATTCAGGACGGGAAGTACGTAGCGGCCTAAAGCCGTCCGTCCTTGTCGCCGCTCGCCGGCAAACGAAATGCACATGTGGGGACGGACCTTGGAAGCGAGGTTCGTCCCCTTTGCCTGTCGCGCCCTTCGAGGCGCTTGCATGAGAAAGGGGGAGAAGTACCATGACGGTCTTTTTGCAGTACTTGGTGAACGGCCTGTCGATGGGCAGCGTGTACGCGATCATCGCGCTCGGCTACACCATGGTCTACGGCATCGCGAAGATGCTGAACTTCGCGCACGGCGACGTCATCATGATCGGTGCGTACATCTCGTTCAGCGTGACCGCGTATCTGGGCATGCCCGCCGTCGTGTCGGTGCTCGCCGCCGTCGCGGTGTGCACGGCGCTCGGCATCCTCATCGAGGGGCTCGCCTACAAGCCGCTGCGCCAGGCGGGGCCTCTTGCGGTCCTGATCACCGCCATCGGCGTGTCGTACTTCCTGCAGAACGCCGCCCAGCTCGTCTGGGGCGCCACGCCCAAGAACTTCACGTCCATCGTGAGTTTCCCGGTGCCGGAGTTCCTCAAGGCGTACAACGTCTCCGCCGTCTCCCTCGTGACCATCGTCGCCTGCCTGCTCATCATGGCCGGCCTCATGTGGTTCACGGGTAAGACCAAGATGGGCAAGGCCATGCGCGCCTGCTCCGAGGACAAGGCGGCCGCCCAGCTCATGGGCATCAACGTGAACCGCACCATCTCGATGACGTTCGCCATCGGCTCCGCCCTCGCCGCCATCGCCGGCGTCCTGCTGTGCTCCTATTCCCCGGTGCTCCAGCCCACCACGGGCTCCATGCCCGGCATCAAGGCGTTCACGGCGGCGGTGTTCGGCGGCATCGGCTCGATCCCCGGCGCGTTCGTCGGCGGCATCCTGCTGGGCATCATCGAGGCCATGGCCCAGGCCTACATCTCCACGAGCCTCGCCAACTCCATCGTGTTCGGCGTGCTCATCGTGGTGCTGCTCGTCAAGCCCGCCGGCCTGTTCGGCAAGTACGTCCCCGAGAAGGTGTAGCGCCATGCCGAATTTCCTCAAGAACAAGAAGACGCGCAGCGATCTTCTGACGTACGCCCTGGTGGCCCTCGCGTTCATCGTCGTGACCGTCCTGAAGGACGCCGGTATGATCCCGCGCATGATCGTCGGCCAGCTTGTGCCCATCTGCTCCTATATCGTGATGGCCATCTCGCTCAACCTCGTCGTCGGCGTCGCGGGCGACCTCTCGCTCGGGCATGCCGGTTTCATGAGCGTGGGCGCCTACAGCGGCATCGTCGCCGCCATGAGCCTCTCCGAGGCCATCCCCAACGACACGGTCCGCCTCATCATCGCCCTCGTCGTGGGCGCCGCCTCGGCCGCCCTCGCGGGATTCTTGATCGGCATCCCCGTCTTGCGCCTCTCCGGCGACTACCTCGCCATCGTGACGCTCGCATTCGGCGAGATCATCAAGGAGATCGTCACCTGCCTGATCGTGGGCGTGGACGAGCACGGCCTGCACGTCGCGTTCAACCTCACGGGCAAGCTCACCGTCGACGACCTCGGCCTCACCGAGACGGGCACGGCCATCATCAAGGGCGCCCAGGGCGCCTCGGGCACCGAGATGATCTCGACGTTCTTCGCCGGGTTCGTGCTCATCATGATCGCGCTCGTGGTCGTTTTGAACCTGGTGCGCAGCCGCACGGGCCGCGCGATCCTCGCCGTGCGCGACAATCGCATCGCCGCGGAGTCCGTGGGCATCTCCACCACCAAGTACCGCATGATCGCCTTCGTGGTCTCCGCCGCGCTGGCCGGCGCCGCGGGCGCGCTGTTCGGCAACAGCTTCTCCCAGCTGTCCGCAGCGAAGTTCGACTTCAACATGTCCATCCTCATCCTGGTGTTCGTCGTGCTCGGCGGCCTGGGCAACATGCGCGGCTCGATCGTCGCCGCGACGGTCCTCACCATCCTGCCCGAGGCCCTGCGCCAGTTCTCCGATTACCGCATGCTCGTGTACGCCATCGTGCTCATCCTCGTGATGATCGGCACCAACAACGACACGCTCAAGAACCTGATCGCCCGCGTGATACCGCGCCGACGCCCGAAGAAGGAGGAGGTGAGCGCCGATGCCTAAGTTCGAATTCGAACGCGGCAAGATGGTGCCGGTCCCCAGCCATTCCATCGTGCCCGAGCGCGACGTCAACTCCGCGCCGGTCTTGGAGGCGCTGCACTTGGGCATCGACTTCGGCGGCCTCAAGGCGGTCGACGACTTCAACCTGACCATCGGCAAGACCGAGATCGCCGGTCTCATCGGCCCCAACGGCGCCGGCAAGACCACGGTCTTCAACCTGCTGACCAAGGTGTACGCGCCCACGCGCGGGACGATCCTGCTCAACGGCAACGACACGAGCGGCAAGACCGTGCACCAGGTCAACCGCATGGGCATCGCCCGCACGTTCCAGAACATCCGCCTGTTCAACACCATGACGGTCGAGGAGAACGTCAAGGTGGGCCTGCACAACACCAAGGCCTATTCGACGGTCTCGGGTATCCTGCGCACGCCCGCCTATTGGAGGCGCGAGCGCGAGGCGCACGAGCGCGCCCTCGAGCTGCTGTCGATCTTCGACATGCAAGATCTCGCCAACCATCAGGCGGGAAGCCTGCCCTACGGCGCCCAGCGCCGCCTGGAGATCGTGCGCGCCCTGGCGACCAACCCGAGCCTGCTGCTGCTCGATGAGCCCGCCGCCGGCATGAACCCGTCCGAGACCGCCGAGCTCATGGAGAACATCGTCAAGATCCGCGACACGTTCAACATCGCGATCATGCTCATCGAGCACGACATGAATCTCGTCATGAACATCTGCGAGGGCATCTGCGTGCTCAACTTCGGCAAGGTCATCGCCAAGGGCACCGCCGAGGAGATCCAGAGCAATGAGACGGTCATCGAGGCGTACCTCGGCAAGCAGAAGGAGGCGTGAGAAGATGGGCGATCGCATTCTGTCGGTATCCGACATCAACGTGTATTACGGGGCGATCCACGCCATCAAGGAGGTCTCCTTCGAGGTCTCCGACGGTGAGATCGTCGCCTTGATCGGCGCGAACGGCGCGGGCAAGTCGACCACTTTGAAGACGCTCTCGGGCCTGCTGCGCTCGAGCACCGGATCGATCGAGTTCATGGGCGAGGACATCATGCACGCGCCCGCGGACAAACTCGTCGCCCGCGGCTTGGCGCACGTTCCCGAGGGCAGGCGCGTCTTCGCGCAGATGAGCGTCGAGGAGAACCTCGAGATGGGCGCCTATACGCGCCCCAACTCCGAGATCGCCCCCGGTCTCGAGCGCGTGTATGAGCACTTCCCGCGCCTCAAGGAGCGCCGCCGCCAGGTAGCCGGCACGCTTTCCGGCGGCGAGCAGCAGATGCTCGCCATGGGCCGCGCCCTCATGAGCTCGCCCAAGCTCCTCATGCTCGACGAGCCCTCCATGGGCCTGGCCCCCATCCTGATCGAGCAGATCTTCCAGATCGTGAAGGACCTGCATGAGGCGGGGACCACGATCCTGCTCGTGGAGCAGAACGCCCAGATGGCGCTCTCCATCGCAACCCGCGCCTACGTCATGGAGACGGGCAAGATCACGCTTTCCGGCACCGGCGACGAACTGTTGCACAACGACGACGTCCGTCGCGCCTACCTCGGCGGCTGATGTGCAATTGGGGACGGGTGCAAATTGCACATCCGTTTCGTGCGATCGCCCGTCCCCGCACATTCGCCTTTTCGCGCCCTCCGCTTGCCATCCCGCGGAGGGCGCGTCGTTTTATCGGGGCCCATTCGGGGGCGTGCGGGGGGGCGTTTCGGCCATCGCCGGCGGATGCGATGCCTCACGGCTCATTATCATTTGAGATTTTCGCAGCTCCCAGGCGCAGGTTCCATTACAGTTGAGGGGTTGAAAATCCGCAGCGCGCCCCATGGGGTACTCGGTCCTAAACTCGCGGGGCCGAGGGGTTGCACAGGAAGGAGTCTTGAATGACCGAACAGGTTTCAACGGAGGAAAAGGGCGAGCTTTTCAAACTCGACGGAAAGCCGTCGTTCGGGGAGGCGTTCCCGCAGGCGATGCAGCACGTGCTCGCCATGCTCGTGGGAAACATCACGCCGCCCATGCTCATCGCCGGCACTTGCGGCCTTTCCGCCGCCGACCAGACCATGCTCATGCAGTCCGCGATGATCATCGGCGGGCTCACCACGCTCGTGCAGCTGTTCCCGGTGTTCGGGTTCGGCATGGGCCTGCCGAGCGTCATGGGCGTCGCGTTCGCCTACATGCCCATCCTCACCACGATCGGCATGCAGTACGGCATCTCCGCCATCTTCGGCGCGCAGCTGGTCGCCGCCTTCGCATCGATCTTCATCGGCATGTTCATCGGCAAGATCCGCAAATTCTTCCCGCCCATCGTGTGCGGCACGGTCGTGCTCGCCATCGGATTGTCGCTGTACAGCACCGCCATCAACTACTTCGGCGGCGGCGCGGGCGCCAAGGCGGCCGGCACGTTCGGCTCGCTCGAGTTTTGGATCCTCGCCCTGGTGACGCTCGGCGCCACGCTGGCCTGCAGCCTGTTCGGCAAGGGCTACATCAAGATCTCGGGCATGGTCATCGGCGTGGGCGTGGGCTACGTGGTCGCGCTCATCATGGGCGGCATCGTCGACTTCACCCCGGTCGCCGAGTCCGCCATCATCTCCGCGCCCATCCCGCTGCACTTCGGCCTCGAGTTCCACCCCGACGCGATCATCATGATGATTCTCATGTACGTCGTCCAGGCCGTGCAGACCATCGGCGACGTGTCCTCGACCACCATGGGCGGCTTCGGCCGTGACGCGAAGGACACCGAGCTCGGCGGCGCCATCAAGGGCCAGGGTATCTGCGGCATGATCGGCGCGCTCATCGGCGGCCTGCCCACCGATCCGTTCAGCCAGAACGTCGGCCTCATCTGCACCACCAAGGTCGTCGCCAAGCGCGTGTTCGCCATCGTGTCCGGCATCATGCTCATCGCGGGCTTCTGCCCCAAGCTCATGTCGCTCATCGCCACCGTGCCGCAGCCCGTGCTCGGCGGCGCCACCATCACGGTGTTCGCGGCCATCACGCTCTCGGGCATCCAGCTCATCTCCGAGCAGCCGCTCAACTACCGCAACCGCATGATCGTGGGAATCTCGCTCGCGCTGGGCGTCGGCATCGCCGGTGTGCCCGAGATCCTGCAGTTCGCGCCGCAGCTGGTGCAGAACATCTTCGGCAGCTCGCTCGTTGTGGCCTTCATCGTCGCCTTCGTGCTGAACACGATCGTCCCCGAGGACGATACCGAGGAGTAGGCGCCACAAGCGTGTCGCGTACATTGGACACCGCCGCCAAAGACCCTTCCGCCATGTGTGGGAGGGTCTTGTTTTCTCGCGTTCGCGGCACGGCTCGTCGAAAGATGTGCTGGCAGACTTCTGAACAAGAGGCCCCCGTCGCCACTCGCTCCCTGTCTTCGAGGCGGCTGACGGGTTCGCTATATCCGGCTTCTTGCGGAGGATGACGCATGTGCCCGTGTTGTTGCCCTTCGAGAGGTTCGGTTTTGCGGTCGTTGAGCGATACTTGGGAAGATCGGCATGGCAGAGAGGGCTGAGCGTGGATTTAGGCTGCATCATCATGGCATCGGGCGCGAGCGAGCGTTTCCGCGCAGCGGGAGGCATGGGGTCTAAGCTGCTCGTGCCGGTCGACGGCCCGCTCGGCGAAGCCCCTCTTGTCGCTCAGACCGCAGCGAGCGTGCCTGTCGACATCTTCGAGACGGCGGTTGTCGCCTGGCTGCCCGAGGTCGCCCATGCCGTCGAGTCGTCGCGATTGAACGTCGCTGTGGTGAACCAAGTCTCCGACGCCCAGCCGCACAAGAGCGACACGGTTCGGGTGGGCGCGGCGTATGCCGACGCTCGGGGGTGGGACGGCGTCCTGTTTCTTCCGGGCGATCAACCGCTGGTGGCGCGCGAGAGCTTCCAGGCGCTTGCAGAGGCGTTCGATCGTGATCCCTCGCGCGCATATCGCTTGGGCTGGCGTGGAGTTCCGGGGTCGCCGGTTCTCTTTCCGGCGCGCTGCACCCCGACGCTCATGGTGCTGCAAGGCTCTGACGGAGGGTCGTCCCTATTTAACTCGGGGGCGCTCGAGGTTGCACTGGTCGAGGCGCGGGATGCGTGCGAGCTTCTCGACGTCGATGTTCCGGCAGATCTCGATCGCATCGCTTCCGCCTGCCGGCATCGACTTCGCAGCGAAAGCGAATAGACCGATTCGAGTGAGCGCTTTTCATGCGTTTGCGGCATGTCAAACGCATGAAAAGCGCTCACTCGGCGTGAGACCGGGTTCGCACGGTGCGTCCACGTGATTCAAACGCGCTGAAACCGGTCTGCTCTCAGGGAGCCGGCATAGATGGCGGCGGCGCATGAGCGGTGGAGCTCGGCGGCGAATGCGTCCGCCCGCCCGGCGGATACCGCGTCCTCGACCTGGTTGACGATCACGAGGTCGTGCTCGCTCACAAGCCCCTCGGCGGCGATCGCCCGCGCGACGAGGGCCGGTGTCGCGGCGTCGCCCGTCCCCGCACCGGTGAGGCGGCGGAAGACCTCGGGTCGGTGCACGGTGCACTCGATCGGCGACCCAAAGCCGTCCGCCCCCACCATGAGGACGGTCCGCGCAGCGCACGCGGGAACGACCGGCTCCCAGCGCTCGTGCGCCTTGAGGGGCAGGCATCTCGACCCGTCCGCCTCGACGAGGATGTAGTCGGCGCACGCGGCGAGTGCATCGACGCCGCAGGTGGGGGAGGAGACCTTTCCCGTCGCGGGATCGAGCGTGCCGATCGCCGCCACGGGATACGTCTCCAAGATGTGGCCGAGTTCGTCGATGGTGCGCACGAGCGGGATGCCCGCAGGCGGCAACATGTGGGTGGTTGTGGCGAGCGCCACGCGAGCCCCCCGATCGGCAAGCGCCCGTCCGCCGCTGGCGAGCAGGGTCGACTTGCCACCGCTGCCTATGACGGCGGTGATGCCGCGACGGGGGGCGAGGAGATCGGCGATGGTGACGAGGGCGCTCATCCATTCCTCCAAACGATCGGGTTAACGCTACCATGTACGAAAAGGGGGACGCGCGCAAGCGCGGGGAAAGGAGTGAGAGATGGCAGTGATAGACGCTCTGGGCAAGACCTGCCCCCAACCCGTGATCATGGCGTCCAAGGAGCTCGATGCCCTGGCCGCCGCCGGGGACGCCGCGCAGCGGGTGGAGGTCCTGGTCGACAACATGGTCGCCGTCGAGAACCTCAAGCGGCTCGCGGGTTCGCGCTCGCGCGCGGTCGAGGTGGTCGAGGAGCGGGAGGAATCGCGCTGGCGCGTGGTCATCTCCGGCGCCGAGGGCGGTGTCGACGTGCCCGCCGCCGCGGCGCCCGAGATCGCGTGCGACCTGCCCGCCCCCGCCTCGATGGGCGGCAAGATCATCGCCGTGGGCAGCGAGTTCATGGGCCGCGGCGATGAGGAGCTGGGCGCCATCCTCATGAAGGGTCTCATCTACGCCCTGGCGAATGCCGGGAACCCGCCCGCCACGATGGTGTTCTTCAACGGCGGCGCCCGTCTGACCTGCGAGGGCTCGGCGTCTCTCGAGGACATCCGCCAGCTCGAGGAGCGCGGGTGCGAGATCCTCACCTGCGGCACGTGCCTGGACTTCCTCGGCATCAAGGACCGCCTCGCCGTCGGCGGGGTGACGAACCTGTACGCGATCTCCGAGCTCTTCCTCGGCGCCGTGCCCGTGGTGTCGCTGTAGCGCGAAGGGAGGCGTGCGCCCATGATCTACCTCAACTGCGCGGCGACCTCGGTCGCGCGCCCCGCTTGCGTGGTCGAGGCCGTGTCGGCCGCCCTCACGGGGCTGGGCAGCTCGAGCCGCGGCACGGCTGAGGGCGACCTCGCCGCCGCCCGCACGGCGCTCACGTGCCGCATGGCCGTCGCCGACCTGCTCGGCAGCTCGCATCCCGACCGCGTGGTCTTCACGGCGAACGCGACCCAGGCGCTCAACACCGCCATCTTCGGCATCGTGCGCGCCGGCGACCGCGTCGTGACCACCGTGACCGAGCACAACTCGGTGCTGCGCCCCCTCAACGTGCTCGAGCGCGACGCCGGGGTTTCCGTGGAGCGCGTGGGACTCGATGGGGATTTCGCCCTCGATTACGGCGCGCTCGAGCGGGCGGTGGCCCCGGGTGCGCGCGCGGTGGTGTGCAGCCACGCCTCGAACCTCACGGGGGACGTGGTCGACATCGAGCGCGTCGCGGCCATCGCGCACGCGGCGGGCGCGCTGCTCATCGTCGACGCCGCGCAGACCGCCGGCCATATCGCGGTGGATATGGAGGGCATGGGCGCCGACGTCCTGTGCTTCACGGGCCACAAGGCGCTGCTCGGGCCCACGGGGACCGGGGGCCTCATCGCGGATCCCGGCGTGGAGATCGAGCCGTTTCTGCAGGGCGGCACGGGCGTGCATTCCGCCGACCGGTTCCAGCCCGACGCCTGGCCGGAGCACCTTGAGGCGGGCACGCTCAACGGCCACGGGATCGCGGGCCTGGAGGCCGCGGTGCGCTATCTGGCGCAACGCGGCATCGACGACGTGTCCGCCTACGAGGAGGGCCTCCGCCGCCGTTTCGTCGAGGGTGCCCGGTCGATCCCCGGTGTCGTGCTCTACGGCGCGGGCGACGCCGCCTTCGGCCACACCCCGGTCGCGGCGCTGAACCTCGATGGCGTGCCCAGCTCGCAGCTGGCGGACCTCCTGGCGAGCCGCTACGGCATCGCCACGCGCGCGGGGCTGCATTGCGCCCCCCTCATGCATCGCGCCCTCGGGACGCTGGAGACGGGGTCGGTGCGCTTCTCCTTCGGCCAGTTCACGACGGTGGACGAGATCGATGCCGCCCTGATGGCGCTGGCGGAGATATCCGCCGGGGAGGTGATTGTGTGAGCTCCCGCATTCCCGAGTCCGTCTGCGTGGTCTCGTTCTCAAGCACGCATGATGCCATGTTGGCGGAGCTGGCATGCGCACGCGCCGGCGTCCCGGGCCGCATCATCCCGACGCCCGTCCAGGTGCATGCCGATTGCGGACTCGCCTGGAAGATGCCCCCGGCGGCGCGCGGGGCGTTCGAGGAAGCGGTCGCCGGCCTCGTCGCGCCCGCGGGATATTACGATTTGATGCTGTGACGTCGGCCTCGGGATCGCTCGCGCCGCGCGCATCGCGTGTCGGCGTGGGTTTCGTCCAGGCCGATCGAAAGGAGCGACATGTTGGTTTACATGCGAGGGGCGGGGGATATCGCCACCGGCATCGCGCTGCGCCTGCGCCGCGCCGGCTTCGAGGTGGTGATGGCGGATATGCCCGTGCCCACGTGCATCCGCCGCACGGTCGCGTTCTGCGAGGCCATCCGTTTGGGAGAGGTCCGTGTGGAGGGTGTGCGGGCTCGCTTGGCGCATGGCGCGGCCGAGGCGCGCGCGGTAGCGGGGTCGGGCGACGTGGCCATCGTCGTGGATCCGACGGCGGAGCTGCTGCCCGCACTCGCGCCAGATGTCGTCGTCGACGCGATCCTCGCCAAGAGGAACCTCGGCACGGCCATCGACATGGCCCCCGTCGTGGTCGGCGTCGGCCCCGGGTTCACCGCCGGCGTCGACTGCCATGCCGCCGTTGAGACCAAGCGCGGGCATTATCTGGGGCGCGCCATCTATGACGGCAGCCCGATTCCCAACACGGGCGTTCCAGGCGTCATCGGCGGCCATGGGGCGGAGCGCGTGCTGCGCGCCCCGGCCGACGGCGTCTTCGACCCCGTCGCCTCCATAGGAGACGCGGTGCGGGCGGGCGACGTCGTTGCCCGCGTCGGGGGCGCACCCATGATCGCGACGATCGACGGCGTCCTGCGCGGCCTGCTCGCCCCGGGTGTCCAGGTGCATCGCGGCATGAAATCCGGGGACGTGGACCCGCGCGGCGACGCGTCGTTTTGCGACACGGTGAGCGACAAGGCGAGCGCGGTGGGTGGCGGCGTGCTCGAGGCGATCCTGCACGTGGGCGGGGCCCTGTGCCGCGTCGGTGCGGTGGCTACCGAGCGCGCCGATGCCGAGGCGGTGGCTACCGAGCGCGCCGATGCCGAGGCGGTGGCTACCGTGCGCGCCGAGGCCGAGGCGGCGCCGCCCCCGCGCGCCGAGGGCGGGTCGGCGCGGAACCCGCGCGCCGAGGGCGGGTCGGCGCGGAACCCGCGCGCCGATGATGGATCGGCGGCGCGCCCGGGTCCCGAGCCGGTCCCGGCGGCGCCCCTGGAAGGGGAGTGACGGCGATGTCCGAGGACGTGAAACTGACCAAGCTCGCGGAGTGCGCGGGCTGCGGGGCCAAGGTGGGCGCAGGGGAGCTCGCGAAGCTGTTCGAGGGGTTCGAGCAGCCGCGCGACCCCGACCTGCTCGTGGGCTTCGACCGCGCCGACGACGCCGCGGTCTACCGCGTGAGCGACGACGTCGCGATGGCCCAGACGCTCGACTTCTTCCCGCCCATCGCCGACGACCCCTTCGTCTTCGGGGCGATCGCGGCGACCAACGCGCTGTCGGACATCTACGCTATGGGAGGGGAGCCCAAGTGCGCCCTCAACATCATGATGGTGCCTGAGGACCTCGACCCGGGCGCGGTCCGTGAGATCCTGCGCGGCGGCGCCGCCAAGGTCGCCGAGGCGGGGGCGATCGTGTGCGGCGGCCACAGCATTTACGACCGCGAGCCCAAGTACGGCATGGCGGTGACCGGGTTCGTGCATCCGGACCGCATCCTCACCAACGCCGGGGCGCGGGTGGGAGACGCGCTCATCTACACCAAGCCGCTCGGTATCGGCATCCTCACGACCGCCGTCAAGGCGGGCCTCGTGGGCGGGCCTGCCGCCGAGGAGGTCGAGTCGCTCATGATGACGCTCAACCGCCCCGCCCGCGACGCGATGGTCCGTTACCGCGTGCACGCCTGCACCGATGTGACGGGGTTCGCCGTGATGGGGCACATGCTGGAGATGGCGCAGGGGGCCGATGCGGCAATCGAGATGGAGGCGGGCGCTTTCGAGCTGCTCGATGGCGCGAGGGACCTTGCGGCGATGGGCATCGTCCCCGCAGGTGCCTATCGCAACCGCAGGTACGCCGAGGGGGAGGCCGAGCTCTCCGGCATCCCGCTTGACATGGCAGACGTGCTCTTCGACCCGCAGACCTCCGGCGGCCTCATGATCGCGGTGGACCCGGCGGACGCGCCCGCGCTGCTCGCGGACCTCGGGCCGGTCGTCCCGGCGGCGCGCCTGGTGGGGCGTGTGGTGGCGTGCGAGGCGGGTTCGCCCCGGGTGCGCGTCCGTTAGACTGCCGCAGCGGAGGCGCTGCCGCCGCGGAGACGCTGTCGTTTCGGCAATGCCGCCGCCGCGGCTATGCCGCCGCCGAGGCAGAGGATCACTCCGTCAACGTGGCGCCAGGTGTGAAAGGAAATTCCCATGCGCAAGATCGAAATCGTCGAGGGCCTGCTCGGGGCGCTTGATCGGGGTGCCGCCGCGGTGCTCGCCATCGTGATCGAGACGGTCGGCTCCGCCCCGCGCGAGCCGGGCGCCTGGATGGCGGTGTTCGACGATGGCCGTGTGGCGGGCACGGTCGGCGGGGGAGCGCTGGAGGCCCGCGCCATCGAGGACGCTCGGTTGCTGTTGGCGTCGGGCGGGTCGAGGCTCGTGCGCTACACCATCGGCGGTGCGGCGAGCGACACGGGCATGGTGTGCGGCGGGGCCGTCGAGCTGCTGATCATGCGGATGACCGGGGAACTTCGCCCCGCGCTCGAGCGGATGGTGGATCTGGGGCGCGGGCGCGAGGAGGCCGTGTGCTCGATTGGGCTCTCGCCGTTCGGCGGACCGATTCCTCGCGGGGAGCACGGAGGCGATCGGGCGCGGGAGATCCCGGGGGCGCCCACGTGGATCGTGGGGCCCGTCGAGCCGGGCGCGTCACCCGCGGCGGGCGTCGACGGCGACTGGTATCTCGAGCCGATCTCCCATGAAGGTCGTGCGTACATCTTCGGATGCGGGCATGTGGGCCGTTCCCTCGCCGAGGTCCTCGCGTTCGCGGGTTTCGACGTCGTGGCGCTCGATGACCGGCCCGAGGTCCTTAAAGGCGCCCGCGTGCCCCGCGCCGTGGAATGCCGCTTTGTCGATTACGCCGACCTCTCCGCAAGCGTCGCAGTCTGCGCGCGCGATTTCGCGGTGGTGTGCACGGCGGGGCATGCATCCGACTTCAAGGTGTTGGAGCAGGTCCTCGCCGCGCATCCGAGGTATGTGGGTTGCCTGGGGAGCAAGAGGAAGGCGGAGCACACCAGGGCGCGACTGCGGGACGCCGGGTTTTCCCCTGATGTCATCGAGACGGTCGAGATGCCGGTGGGTGTTCCCATCGCCTGCGAAACCCCCGAGGAGATCGCCATATCCATCGCCGCGCGCATGGTCGACGTGAGGCGCGCGGGCTAGCCTACCGACCGCGGGCTGGGTCGCTGGCCCTCGCGGGTCGGGTCGCCGATCCCGCGAGCTGGGTCGCCGATCCCGCAGAGTCTTGAGGATATGAACGATTTCATTCATATCCTCCAAAATTTCCGAGGCTCTGAGCTGGCATTTTGTCGAAGGGCGTTTTTTGACACCGTTCATATCGTCGATGCGTGCCGCCGAAATCGTTCACAGCCTCCGACCGCTCATGTCTCCCATCGCTTCTGGAACGGTAAAATGATGAAGGCACTTTCGAAGAAAAGGGGAGGATATGCTGAAGTTCGCCAAGCACCTCGTCCCGGCGACGACCGCCGAGGCGCATGAGATGCTGCTCGCCAACCGCGGCGCCCGCGTGTTGGGGGGCGGTCTGTGGTTGCGCCAGGGCCGCCGTGCTATCTCGTGCGCCATCGACCTGTCCACCTGCGGTCTGGACTATATCGAGGAGAGCGACGACGCCTTCGCCATCGGCGCCATGACGCCGCTCGCCGACGTGGAGCGTCATGCCGCGTTCAACCGCGCCACCTGCGGTGTGTTCGAGCGGGCGGTCCGCGACATCGTGGGTACGCAATTCCGCAATCTCGCCACGGTGGGCGGCAGCCTGTATGGCCGCTTCGGCTTCTCCGATGTCCTCACCGCCTTGATGGCGCTCGACGCCGAGGTGGAGTTCGTCGGTGCCGGACGCATCTCCCTGCCCGCCTTCGCCGCAAGCCCCTATGGGCGCGACGTGCTCGAGCGCCTTGTGGTTCATCGTCGGCCCTATCGGGCGGCATATGGCTGCCTGCGCCGTCAGGCCACCGACTTCCCGGTCGTGAATGTGTGCGCCGCCCGATGGGGTGACGCGTGGCACGTGTCCGTCGGCGCGCGCCCGCTGCGTGCCCGTCTGCTTGTCGGGGAGGATCTCGGTTGCCGATCGGCGGCGCCGTCGCACGGGGAGCTCGTCTCCGTCCTCGAGGCCGTCCGCGCGCTCGATTATGGGACGAATTACCTCGCCGGTGCGGCGTATCGCCGCCATATCGCCGGCGTGCTCGCTGTTCGCGCCGTCTGCGAGGCCGCTGGGACCGAGGTGCCCCCCGCGCTAGAGGAGCAGTTCGAGCTCGAGGCCCGCATGTTCGCCACCGAGGAGGCCTCCCGATGAAACTCACCCTGAACGGACGGCGTATCAACGAGGACGTCGCCCCGGACACGACCCTGTTCGACTTCCTGCGCTCGCACGGATGCAAGTCCGTCAAGTGCGGCTGCGAGACCACGAGCTGCGGCCTGTGCACGGTCTGGCTCGACGAGCGCCCCGTCCTCTCGTGCGCCGTGCCCATGGCGCGCGTGGAGGGCCGCTCGGTCACCACGCTCGAGGGCCTGCAGGCCGAGTCCGCGGGGCTCGCTCGCTGCATGGCCGAGGAGGGCGCCGAGCAGTGCGGCTTCTGCTCCCCGGGCCTCATCATGAACGTGCTCGCGCTCGCCCGCGCCGCCGCCGACGACCCCTCGCTCGTCGTCACGCGCGAGGACCTGTCCCGCAACCTCTCGGGCAACCTCTGCCGCTGCACCGGCTACGAGAGCCAGCTGCGCGCCATCGTGCGCTACCTGCGCGAGGAGGGCGTGGCCGTCGGCTTCGAACTGCCGGCCATCGAGCGGCGCCCGACCAGCGACGAGTCCGACGCGCGCACCGCGGGCGGCTTCGAGCACATCGCCCGCCCGGCGGTCAAGAAGGACTCCGCGGCCCTGCTCGCCGGCAAGCCCGCCTACACGGACGACCTCGCGCCGGCCGACGCGCTCATCGTCAAGTTCCTACGCAGCCCGCATGCGCATGCGCGCATCCGCCGCATCGACACCTCCCGCGCGGTGAAGGTGCCCGGCATCGTGGGCGTCTACACCTACGAGGACGTGCCGCGCACGCGTTACACCCTCGCCGGCCAGTCCTATCCCGAGCCGAGTCCGTATGATGGCCTGATCTTGGAGGACAAGGTCCGCTACGTGGGCGACGAGGTGGCCATCGTGGCCGCCGAGACCGCCGACGCGGCCGAGCGCGCCCTGCGCCTCATCAAGGTCGACTACGAGGTGTTCCCCGCCGTCCTCGACCCGCGCGAGGCCATGGCCGCCGCGGAGCGCGGCGCCGTCATCCATGACGAGGTGGATTACCACCTCAACTACGACCTCGGCGGCGACCGCATGAGAAACCTCATGGCGCGCGGCGAGAACGTGGTGGGCGACCTCGACGCCGCCTTCGCCGAGGCCGACGTCGTCATCGACCGCACGTACGAGACGCAGGCTGCCGCGCAGGCCATGATGGAGCCCTTCTGCGCGTTCGCCACCATCGACGCCTTCGGCCGCATCTCGGTGACGAGCTCCACCCAGGTGCCGTTCCACATCCGCCGTCAGGTGGCCGGTGCGCTCGAGATCCCGCAGTCGCAGGTGCGCATCGTCAAGCCCCGCGTCGGCGGTGGCTTCGGTGCCAAACAGACCGGTTGCTGCGAGGTCTTCGCGGCATTCGTGGCGCAGCGCACGGGCCGTCCCGCCAAGGTGGTCTACACGCGTGAGGAGACGCTTTCCGCCTCCAACTCGCGCCATCAGATGGTGCTCCACGTGCGCGTGGGCGCCAAGACCGACGGCACCATCACCGCCATCGACCTGCACACGCTCTCCAATGCGGGCGCGTACGGCGAGCACGGCTCGACCACGGTGGGCCTCTCGGGCGCCAAGACGCTGCCCATCTACAATCAC
Organism: uncultured Collinsella sp.; assembly: GCA_958443615.1. Lineage (GTDB taxonomy): Bacteria > Actinomycetota > Coriobacteriia > Coriobacteriales > Coriobacteriaceae > Collinsella. The sequence goes on along the minus strand of CAUCLI010000012.1, from coordinate 3,423 downwards.
GTGCACGCGAGCCGATTCGTCTACGACGTCGTCTATACCAACACGATGCGCGGCGGCGCGTATCGCGGCTACGGCGCCACGCAGGGGTGCTTCGCCGTCGAGTCGGCGGTCAACGAGCTCGCCGACGCGCTCGGCATCGACCCGATCGACCTGCGGCGCAAGAATCTCGTCCAGGCGGGCGAGATCATGCCCCAGTATCACAACGAGCCGCTCAACAGCTGCAAACTCGACGACTGCCTGGTGACGGCGCGCGAGATGATCGGCTGGGACGAGAAGGGGCTCGCCCGCGACCTCGGCGATCGGGTCCGCGGTCTGGGCGTCGCGGTGACCATGCAGGGTTCGGGCATCTCCAATATCGACATCGGCTCGGTCGACCTGCGCCTGGAGGAGTCGGGATTCATCGTCATGCAGATCGGCGCCACCGACGTGGGCACCGGCTGCGACACCGTCCTCGCTCAGATCGCCGCCGAGGAGCTCGGGTTCGACCCCGACAACATCGTGGTGCGAGGCGTCGACACCGACGTCTCCCCGTTCGACACGGGCGCCTACGCATCCTCGGGCACCTACATCTCGGGCATGGCCGCCAAGCGCGCCGCCGCCCAGCTGAGGGAGAAGATCTGCGCCCAGGCCGCCTCCTGGTGGGGGATCGATCCCGCTCGGGTCGCGTTCGACGGCGAGCGCGTCTATGAGGCCGATGATGACGGGGGGCCTGCCGAGGGTGCCCTCGACGCGGGTCGCGTGCTGGATGTGCGCGCCTTCGCCAACGAGTGCGTCCGCGGCGGCGCGGGAGACTGCCTCACCGCCCACGCCGCGGCGAGCTCGACGGTGTCCCCGCCGCCGTTCATGGCGGGTATCGCCGAGGTCGAGGTCGAGAAGGCGACCGGCAAGGTGAGCCTCGTCGATTACGTCGGCGTGGTCGACTGCGGGACCATCGTCAACAGCGCCCTCGCGCGCGTCCAGGCCGAGGGCGGCATCGCCCAGGGCATCGGCATGGCCCTCACCGAGGAGGTCTCCTACAGCGCGGCGGGGCGCTCGCGCGGCCGCTCGTTCATGACCTACCGCCTGCCCACGCGCCTGGACATCCCGCAGATCCGCGTGGCGTTCGAGCCCAGCTACGAGCCGACGGGCCCGTTCGGCGCCAAGTCCATCGGCGAGGTCGTCATCAACACGCCGGCCCCCGCCATCGCGAGCGCCGTGGCGCACGCGACCGGCGCCTACGTCCGTGACCTGCCCATCACCCCCGAGAAGGTGCTCGGCTCCCGATAGCGTCGCCGTAGCCGCAAACGCGCCGCCGCGGGGCCAACCGTGGGCAGGTGCAAATTGACCGATTGGGGCGGGTGCGCACCCGCCCCATTTTCGACATTCCGTCCTTTCGCCGGGGCGCCCCTTGCATGGGGAGCCTTGACGGGCTTGCGCTATCCTGAGGACGCCCGCTTCAACTGCTTTGGGGGCCCCAAGCTGTTCGGCTACTGCGCCCAGAACCTCACCAACATCGATGCGGCGCTGCGCGCCGGCGCCGACCGCATCGAGCTGTGCGACAACCTCGCCCAGGGCGGCACCACGCCGTCCGCCGGCGTGATCGAGCAGGCCGTGCGGATCGTCCGCGAGCACGAGGGCGCCGAGCTCCGCGTGATCATCCGCCCCCGCAGGGGCAATTTCGACTACACCAAGGCCGAGATGAAGGCCATGGAGACCGACATCCGCTACGCCGGGGCCAACGGCGTGGACGGCGTGGTCATCGGCTGCCTCAAGCGCCGGGCGAAGGGCAAGGGCTTCGAGCTCGATGCGGATGCCAGCGCGCGCCTCATCAAGGTCGCCCGAAGTGTGGGGGAGATGCGCGGGCGCGAACTCGGCGTCACCTTCCACATGGCGTTCGACGCGATCGTCCCTGAGGAGCAGCTCGCCGCCATCGACGCGCTCGCCGAGCTCGGCGCGGACCGCATCCTCACGCATGGCGGCCCCGCCGGCACGCCCATCGAGGACAATTTCGAGCACCTGCGCTCCCTCATCGCCCATGCGGGCGACCGCCTCGTCATCATGCCGGGCGGTGGCATCACGGTGAAGAACGCCGCCGAGGTCGCCGAGGCGCTCGGCGTGGACGAGCTGCATGGAACGAAGATCGTCCGTCTCGGCTGATCGAAACGGGCTGTCCGGGCGGGGCGGTCGTGCGGGCCCGCCTGAGCGGCAAGACGGTAGCACAACTCGCAAAAACTTTCGGAAATCGGGAAGTTTTTGCGAGTTATGCTACCGTTTTTGGCTCGCGAGCGTTTCGCAATGCGCGGCGAGGCGGAGGGTGGGGCCGAGCGGGCGCTTGGCCCGCGCGCCCCGCCGGCAGCGCGCCCCGCCGGCTCCTACCGGTCCTTCCGTCCTTCGCCCATCGCGGCTCGTCCGCGTTCCAGCACCTCGGCCTCCCTGGCGCGCTCGCGCTCGGTGAGCCGCTCCATCACGTGGCCCACGATGGAGGCGAGCAGCTGCTGGAACAGGGTGCCGCACATCACGGGGAACACCACCTCGCCCGGGAAGTACTGCGCCGCGATCACCGCCCCGGAGGAGATGTTGCGCAGTCCGCAGTCGAAGCTCATCGTCACGACGGTGGGGAAGGGCTCGTGCAGCAGACGCCCCGCGATTATGCCCCATGCGAAGCCGGTGGTGGTGAACATGAGGATGAACAGCGCGACACCCGCGCGCATACAGGTCATATGCAGGATGTAATCGCTGATCGCGGTTGAGTTCGATGTGATGATCACGATCAGGAGGATCTTGGACAGGGGCGCCGTCGCGGGGGCGAGCGCGTCGCGCCCCCACCCATGCGAGAGGTCGTTCACGAGCATGCCCGCGAGCGCCGGCAGCGCGATCATGAAGATCATGTTGACCATCATCCCGGCGGCGTCCATCTGGATGGTCGCGCCCATGAGCAGCTTGAGCGTGAGCGGTATCGAGAACGGCGAGATCACGGTGGACACGAGGATGGCGGTGAGCCCCAGCGCCGTGTTGCCGGAGAACATGCCCACCCACATGAAGCTCACGATGCCGATCGGCACGCTGTATTCGAGCAGGATGCCGGTGATGATGTTCACGTTCCCGGCGAACAGCGCCGAGGAGAGCAGGAAGGCGAGCACGGGCATGAACACGAGGGTCACGCCGAGGATCGCGAGCAGCGGCGCGGGCCGGCGCAGTACCTCCCCGAGCTGGCGCAGGTTGTTGTTGAGGGACCCTTGGAACGTCATGAGGGCGAAGAGCACCGGCACGATTGACTCGAGGGGGCCGAAGACCTTCGGGAACAGCACGCCCGCGGCCACGCACGCCACGACGACATAGGGCATGCGGTCCCCGATCGCCTTGCCGAACTTCTGCCAAGCCTCCATATGGGCCCTCCCTCTCCGTCGTTCGACCCCAGCATATCCCGCTCTCATTGCCATTGCG
>CAUCLI010000011.1 GCA_958443615.1 uncultured Collinsella sp. | reverse complement strand
GACAGGGGTCTTTGCGGTTCCGATATCCATGCCTCGATAGACCTGCATGGCGTCGGCGGAAAGAACCTCACTCCCCCATCGCTGCGCAAGCCGGTCGGCAAGTGCGCTTTTCCCGACGGCGGTCGGCCCGGTGATGGAGATGATCGGAATCATCGAGCGGAACCAACGGACTCGCCGGAAAGGTACCACGTACGGGCGGTATCGATGTGGACATCGAGTACCTTGCCGATGAGCGCGGCGGGGTCGGCGCCTGCGGGAACCGGGCAGTGAACGGTCTGGTTCCAAGGGCTTTTGCCCTGCAGGATCCCGGCGTTCTTCTTGGACGTGCCCTCAATGAGCATGGGAACGGTCGTATTGAGCGATCCTTGGTTGAAATCGTAGGCTGTTTTCTCAACATGGCGAACCAGGCGATCGAACCGTTCCTGAATGACCGTTCGGGGCGTGGGGTCGTCGATTTTGGCAGCGGGCGTACCGTCGCGCTTGGAGTAGATGAAGGTGAACGCCTGGGCGAAGCGCGCCTCATCGACCAACGTGACGGTCTGCTCGAAATCCTCCTCGGTCTCACCCGGGAATCCGACGATGATGTCAGTCGTGAGGGCGATGTTGGGAATGCGGTCGCGAACCCTCTGCACAAGATCGAGATACTGCTCGCGTGTGTACTTGCGGTTCATGAGTTTGAGTATGCGAGATGATCCCGACTGAACGGCAAGGTGCAACTGGGGCATGACCGCGGGAACCTCGGCCATGGCATCGATGGTCTCGGGAAGAAGGTCCTTGGGATGCGAGGAGGTGAAATAGATTCGCTCGACGCCGGTGTCACCGACGCGGCGCAGCAATTCAGCGAATCGAGGGTCATGATCGGCGTCTCGACCATAGGAGTTGACATTCTGTCCGAGCAGGGTGACGGAACGCACACCCTGGCGAACGAGCCCGGTGATCTCATCGACGATCTCGTCCATGGACCTGCTTTTCTCACGGCCGCGAACATATGGGACGATGCAGTAGCTGCAGAAGTTGTTGCAGCCGGTCATGATCGGGACCCACGCATGATACGTGGTCTCACGATGCCACGGCATATCGGTGGCGGCACCGGTATCGATCTCCTCGACACGGACATGATGCCCGTCGTCGGAAAAGGCATCGGCCAAGAGCTCTGCGACATGTGCGATGGAATGGGTGCCGAAGATGACGTCGACGTTATTGAGATTGGTCAAAAGCCCCTCTCCGTCACGCTGGGCGATGCAACCGCCAACTGCGATGACGCGCTTCCCCGAGGGCGCAACAGGGAGGCTCTTACAGGAGGAGCACTGCCCGTACAGACGGGTGTCCGCAGCTTCGCGCACGCAGCAGGTCATGAAAATGACGATGTCGGCGCCGGCGGGATCGGCCGCCACGAGACAACCGCAAGAATCGAGCAAACCGCTGACGCGCTCGGAATCATGGAGGTTCATCTGACATCCGAAAGTACGGATGAAATACGTCTTGCCGCGAAGGATGGAAATATCGGACATGTTAGCAAACCTGCTTAAAGTCGTCGGGAAAATCGGGGGCATCGGCGGCGCCGAATGAGATATGGTGCACGTAAACGGAAAGCCTGATGGCGGTGCGGGACTCGCCGTTGATGAGGATATCTGAGAAGACGGGTGCACAGGAGATATCGAAACCGGTCGGGATCAAGAAGCCCCGGGCGATCGCCATCGCCTTGATGGCCTGATTGACGGCACCGGCCCCGACGCACTGCATGTTGACGGGGACGCCGTCTTTGACCATACCGGCAATTGCGCCGGCGACTGAGGCGGGCGAGGATTTACTCGAGACCTTGAGGAACTCCATGTACATTTCTCCAGCGGATATAGTGCGTATTGTAGTGTGTTTTTGTCGTTGTAAAGATACCCCATGGCACCACCACGGGCAAGCCGCAGGTCGTTACGTATCTTCCTTATCGATATCGAATGTGACCGTGATGCGGTCTTTCGTGACGCGGACCCTCGGCTCTTTGGAAAGCGTGAGGAAGTATCGCGATGCGAGGTCGGCGAAATCACGTTCCACGGCACGCGAGAATGCCGCCACGTCCTCTTTGGCGATCTTCAGACCACGGCGATCGCGTGAGAGATCGATCTGTGGGGACTCGGTCGATGAATGCTCCTTCTCGCGCAGCAACCGCGATGCGATGCTCTTGAGCGGCGTGATGGAGCCTCCCAAGATGCGATGTGCCGTGCGTTCGGAGATCTCGATACCCAACGTCGAGGCGATTCGGATGAAATCCGAGGCATCTGCCGCGCACGTGAGGCGATCCACGACGGGCAACGACTCCTCCGAATCGAGGAAGAGCAACTTGGTGGTATCGACGCGCGAAGCGGCATGCGCGAAGAGGGTCGCCGCTATTTCCGTGGGAGTGCCGAGGTAGACATCGCAGTCGTGAAGCTCCTCACACGCGAATTCGCAAGCAGCCCGGTTGATGTTATGGGGCCCCCTCACGCAGGCAAGGCGGTTATCCTCGTCCTTTGCGGCCTGGGGCCAGGAAGATTGATCGGCGCGCTCGGGCAACGAGGCGGTGTCGACGATGACGCGAAACGACGAGCCGTTCCCGACGGCTGATGCGACGACCTCAGCGCTCTTGGCATTCTGCCTGATGGAGAACAGCGCCATGCCCCTGCCGTGAACGCCCCACTTATCCATGCGCATGCTCTCGAGCTTGGAAGTGACGCGGGCGTCGAAAATGCGATCCCGCATATCCTCGGGCACGCCCGAGCCGTCGTCGAGGAAGAGGAGGGTGCGAACGCCCTCCTCCTTGCTCGTCGAGAGGTAGATGTTATGCGCACCGGCATCGCGTGCATTGCGCAACATCTCGACGACGATATCCTCGACATGCTGAATATCATGTTTTGCCTGACGGCGCTCGGCTTCAGAGACGCGAAGCCGGACAAACCCGGAACCGAGGTTCTCCTCCACGCGCAGGTTTCCCTCTCCGGACATGGAGGCGATGAACGAGATGAGATCGTTTCCGTCAGACATTGCTCACGCTACTTTGCGATATCGACCGCGCGGCTCTCGCGGATGACGACCACGCGAACCTGACCGGGGTACTCCATCTCCTCCTCGATCTGCTGCGCGATATCGTGCGCGAGAACCGTGGACTCGGCATCGGAGACCTTGTCGGGCTGGACCATGACATGGACCTCGCGGCCGGCCTGCATGGCATAGGTGCGCTCAACGCCCTCGTGGGAGTTGGCGATCTCCTCAAGCTTCTCAAGACGCTTGATGTAGTTCTCCGCGGATTCGCGACGGGCACCGGGACGAGAGGCGGAAATGGCATCGCCGGCCTGGACGAGAACATCGAGGACGGTGTTGGGATCGGTATCGCCATGATGGGCCTCGATGGCGTGGACGATAGCGGGCTTCTCGCCATAGCGGCGGGCGAGCTCGGCTCCGATGACGGCATGGGGACCCTCGACCTCATGATCGATGGCCTTGCCGAGGTCATGGAGAAGACCGGCGCGCTTGGCGGTCACGACGTCGATGCCGAGCTCAGCGGCCATGATGGCGCACAGGTCGGCGACCTCGAGAGAGTGGCGCAGGACATTCTGGCCGAAGGAGGTGCGATAGCGAAGGGCGCCGAGCGTCTTGACGATCTCGGGATGCAGGTCATGGATGCCCATATCGAATGCCGCCTGCTCGCCGGCCTCGCGAACGCGCTGCTGAACCAGGTCTGCGGCCTTCTGATACATCTCCTCGATGCGAGCGGGGTGGATTCGTCCATCGGCGATCAGGTTCTCGAGGGCGACGCGGGCGGTCTCACGACGGACCGGGTCGAAGCTGGAGAGGACGACCGTCTCAGGAGTGTCGTCGATGACGAGATTGACACCGGAGACCTGCTCGAACGTGCGGATGTTGCGGCCCTCGCGACCGATGATGCGGCCCTTCAGGTCGTCAGAGGGGATGTGAACGGAAGTGACCGTGACCTCGGCGGTGTGATCGGAGGCACAGCGCTGGATGGCGAGGGAGATGATCTCCTGAGCGGTCTTATGGCACTCGGCCTTGACCTTCTGCTCGGACTCGCGAATGATCGTGGCAGCCTCATGGGTCACCTCACCGCGGACCTTGTCGAGAAGCTCGGTATGAGCGTCCTCCCGCGTGAGCTCGGAGATGCGCTCGAGCTCGTCAGTCTGGCGCGCATAGAGCTCCTCGAGCTCGCGAGAACGCTTGTCGATCTGACCCTGCTGGCTGGAGAGCTGATGCTCGCGCTTGTCGAGAGCCTCGTTGCGGCGATCGAGGGACTCCTCGCGCTGCATGACGCGATTCTCAAGGGCGCGGATCTCCTTTTTGCGCTGCGCCTCCTCCGCTTCGGCAGCCTGCTTGCTCTGGATTATCTCCTCCTTGGCCTCGAGGAGCGCCTCCTTCTTGAGCGTCTCGGCGGCGCGCTTGGCGTCTGCGACGACCTGCTCGGCTTCTGTATGGGCGGCGGTGATCTTGGATTCAGCCTCGCGGATGCTGCCGGACTTGGCGTTGCGCATGGCGAAGACGGCTGCGAAGGCGCCGATTGCCAGGCACGCGATGCCGACGAGAACGAGCTCAATTGGCATGATGGACTCCTTTAAATGGTAAAGATGCATGGAAACTGCACCCACCGCGAAACGGGAGGCACAGGACATTTGCCGAATATGGTCCACCAGAGGGGCTAAGAAATCGGGCCGATAGAAATATCGTCAATCTCATCACCTAGGATGAGCGCATACAAACAAATGACTGTTCCATCCTACGAGGAAGCAGGGGATTTGTCAAAAGTCCAATCAGTCTTCAGACGACAAGCGCGCTTTGACCGCCGCGGAAGCGACGTTATAAGGAAATCCCTTGGCCATGAGGTGCCTGACGAGCTTCTCGTACGCCTTGGTATCCGGGATCGATTTGCGTCGTAGGGTATCCTGCGCGCGCTCAAAATCGTCATCATCGGAAAAGAACTCATCTGGATATCCGGATAGATCGGAGGGGTCGACACCGCGACGAGTCAGTTCGGCCTCGATCCTCCAACGACCCCAACCGCGGCGCTTTCGCTCATCGATGAACTGCGAGGCGAAGCGGGCATCATCGAGAAATCTGGCGTCGAGCGCCCTTGCAATCGCCTGGTCGATCTCAATATCGCGAAAACCGTACGATACGAGCTTGGAGCGCGCCTCCCCCGTCGCATAATCACGACGGTTGAGCATTTCCACGAGCAGCGTGAAGCAACACCTGGCTTCGACGGCGTGTATAGCGTCGAAGGCATCCTCCTCATCCAGCGGAAGGGGGATGAGGTCTTGCATGAGCTGTTTGGCGACGCGGACGGGAACGACGATCTCGCGGGAACGCCCGTTCTCCATGATGCAAGATACCTCTGCCATCGGTTTTTTCCCTGTAGAGAAACTCGAGGTGGGCTTCCGATTGGGAAGACGCACCTCGAGGTCAGTCATCAACAATGACATGCGGCTGCTTTTACGTTATGCCTTGAGAGCGGAAGCGACATCGGCGTCTTCGACGATGGTTCCGACGGGCTCATCCTCAAATTCGAGACCGCAGGCGACGCGAACCCTATGATCGAGCTCGGCGAGAAGATCGGGGTTCTTCTTGAGCGTGTCCTTCGCGGCTTCGCGACCCTGACCGAGGCGCTCCCCTTCATAGGTGTACCAGGCTCCGGATTTAGTGGCGATGCCGTATTCGACGGCCATGTCGAGAACCGACCCCTCCTTGGAAATGCCCGTTCCATACATGATGTCGAATTCCGCCGTCCTGAACGGTGCTGCGACCTTGTTCTTCACGACTTTGGCGCGAACGCGGTTGCCGACGATCTCATCCTTGATCTTGATGCTGTCGATGCGACGGATATCGATTCGGACGGATGAGAAGAACTTAAGCGCGCGGCCACCTGTCGTGGTTTCAGGATTTCCGAACATGACACCGATCTTCTCGCGCAGCTGATTGATGAAGATGCAGGTGGTATTCGATTTGGCAAGGGAGCCGGCGAGCTTGCGAAGCGCCTGGCTCATGAGGCGGGCCTGCAAGCCGACCGTGGTCTCACCGATCTCCCCCTCGATCTCGGCGCGAGGCACGAGGGCGGCGACGGAGTCGATAACGATCACGTCGATGGCGCCGGAGCGAACGAGCATGTCGCAGATCTCAAGCGCCTGCTCGCCGGTATCGGGCTGCGATATGAGCACTTCATCGATATCGACGCCAATGCGAGCGGCATAGGTGGGATCCAAGGCGTGCTCGGCATCGATAAACGCCGCGACGCCACCCATGGCCTGCGCCTCGGCGAGAATTTCCAGAGACAGCGTGGTCTTGCCGGAGGACTCGGGGCCGTAAATCTCGATGATTCGCCCACGCGGAACGCCGCCGATGCCGAGGGCGGCGTCCAGGGCGATGGACCCGGTGGGAATAGCCTCGACCTCGAGTTCGGGGCCGCCGTCGCCATAGCGCATGATCGCACCGTCGCCGAATTTCTTGACGATATCGGCCTTGGTGGCCTCGATCATCTTCTCGCGCTCTTCACCCGTCGTGCGCTCATGGATGACGCGCGCGGGACCGGAATTTTTGGCCATTGCTCCTCCTTGGTTTGACGAGACGATAGTATACGAACGGGTGTTCGTGGTCAAGCGACCTCAGGGAAATACTAAATCGCCTCTTCCCCATTTCGGCCAAACGCCTCGGACCAGAATAGGGATTCTGTCCCGAAGAATCTGAACGCTGCAGGTGAACGACGCGCGCCACCATGAACGAAACCCGGGAGAGGGGAATTACCCCTTCAAAGCCCCATCATCTCCCAATTCATCGGCAATGAGGCGAAGTGCGGCGCAGGCCGATTGCAAGCGAACGGCCGAACGGCCCCCCTCGAACGTGAACCTCTCGACCGTTGATCCGGATTCCGAGTCAAGCCCGATGTAGACCGTACCGACCGGGTCGTCATCGGTCCCGCCGCCCGGACCGGCGTAGCCCGTGACACTTACGGCGATATCCGACCCGAACAGCCCTCGGCTCCCCCGCGCCATGGCACGCGCGGTCTGAGCGCTCACGGCGGTGCATTCCCGGAGCGTAGATGACGGGACGCCGAGAACGCGATGTTTGATCGCATCGCAATAGGTGACGGCACCGCCGAGAAGAACCGTGCTCGCACCAGGGACATCGCCGATGAGGGAGGCCACCATACCGGCGGTACAGGATTCGGCCGTGCTCACGGTAAGCCCACGCTGCGACGCAATGCGGACGATGTCCGCAGAGAGCCTCTCGCAATCCCCATACACATCATTGATATTCATTCCACACTCCCCGCTTTCGGCCGAAAGAAGCCCCAGCGAGTCGAATGAGGCGATAAACGGGATCACTCACACGACTCAAACTGGGGCTGGACATGAAGATGCTATACGCGGAAGATGACGTGGCGCGCGTTCCAAAAGTACTGCGCGCCCGAGACGACCGTGAGCACGACCGCTGCAACCATCGTCGCCCATGCAACGCACTCGATGAGCACGCCAGCCTGAGACACCTCGACACCGGCGACGTTGAGATTCACAGCGATGCCGAGCAAATAGGCGCACAGCGACACCATCGTGACGGCGGTCTTGGCCTTGCCGAGCTTGTCGGCAGCGATGACCTCGCCGTTTGCGCTCGCCACCATGCGAAGTGCGCTCACGAGGAACTCGCGGAGCAAGATGATGAACACGAACCAGACGTTGACGAGACCGTGCTCGAGCAAGATCAGAAGCGCCGAGAAAACCAGCAGCTTGTCGGCGATCGGGTCGAGAAACTTGCCGAAATCGGTCACCTCGCCGCGCTTGCGGGCAAGATCGCCGTCGATCTTGTCGGTAGCGCTCAGCACGACATAGAGCACGAACGCGAGCAACGCCCAGGTTCCGGCAGCAAGACCGGCGACGGTGCCACCTTTGGGAGCGACCGCGAAAGACAGCTCACTCGCGATCATGAAAATCGGGATGAAGACGATTCGCACGCAGGTGATGATGTTGGCGGGCGTCCAGATGCTCGTGATCTCCTCGCCCTTGGCGTTGACTGCCATGCTTTTACTCCTCAACGACCTCGCCGACGAGCTCATAGCAGAAGCTGTCGGTGAATTTGACCTGCAAGATGTCTCCCACGGCGGCGTCTGTCACCTCGAGGTGGACGGCGCCGTCGGAATCGGGAGCCTGGAACCAGGCATGACCGATGAGCTCGGATCCCTCGTCGGTCTCCTCTATCCCGTCGACGATGACCTCGGCGACCTCGCCGACATGGGCGGCCGTGGCGGCGAAACCGAGCGATTCGGCCAAGTCCATGGCGGCCTGGGTGCGCTCGAGCTTCACGTCCTCATCGACCTGATCGTCCATCTTGGCGGCGAAGGTCCCCTCCTCCTGGGAATACGGGAACACACTCGTGTAATCGAATCCCTCGCGATCCATGAACGCGAGCATCTCGGCCGCCTCCTCATCGGTCTCGCCGGGGAAGCCGACGAGGCTGGTGGTGCGGATGACCATCTCGGGGATCTCCGAGCGCAGCTTCGCGAAGAGGTCGGAGAGCTGCTCGGCGGAGCCGGAGCGGTGCATCGCCTTGAGGACCCGGGCGTTGCAGTGCTGCACGGGGATGTCGATATAGGGCAGGACCTCGGGCGTGTCGCGGATGGCGGCGATGAGCTCGTCGGTCATGCCTTCCGGCTGCAGGTAGAGCACGCGGATCCAGACGTGCGCGGGACGGACCGCCTCGGCGACGGCGACCATAAGCTGCGCCAAGTTGGAGGGACCCTCGACCCCACCCTTGAAGTCGGTGCCCCAGATCCCCGTGTCCTGGCCGATGAGGACGATCTCTCGCACGCCGCCGGCAACCAAGTCGCGGACTTCGGAGAGGATGCTGTCGGCGGTGCGGGAGTGATAGCGGCCGCGGATGTAGGGAATCGCGCAGAAGCTGCAGTAGCGGTCGCATCCATCGGAGATCTTGACGTAGGCCACGGCGCTCACGACCGTGCGCTTGACGCTCGGAATGAACGGGGGGTCGACGCGCTCGACACCAAGCACCTCGTCCATGACGGAGACGATGCCGTCCTCCTCGTCGGTGCGGACGAACGCCGCCACCTCGGGCAGCTCGTCGGGAAGATCGGAGCCGTAGCGCGAAGGGACGCAACCGCACATGACGATGCGCGTCCCGCGGACGCCCTCGGAGATCTCCTCGGCGAGCGCAAGCGTGGTCTCGATGCTCTCGGAGGTGGCGGAGGCGAGGAACGAGCAGGTGTTTATGATCACCGCGTCGGCGTCCTCCGCCGAAAAGACCTCGTCATAGCCCGCTCCGTTGAGAAGGGCGCGCATGCGGTCGGTGTCCACTTCGTTTTTGGCGCAGCCGAGGGTGATGTAGAGAATGGAGCCGTGAGCCATGGGCGCTCCTTAGCGGTAGTTGGTGAACTGGAGGGGCTGGCCGTAATCCTGATCGCGCAGGAAGGCGATGACCTGCTGCAGGGCGTCCTTGGAGGCGCTGGAGACGCGAAGCTTGTCGGCCTCGATGGTCACCTTGACCTTGAGCTTCTGATCCTTGACGTCCTTGTTGATCTTCTTGGCGGTGGCCTGGTCGATGCCCTCGACGATATGACCGAGGACGCGGACGGTGCCGCCGCTGGCAGCCTGGGGATCGTCCCACTTGACCGTCTTGATGTCGACGCCGCGCTTGATGAGCTTGGACGAGAGGACATCGATGATCTGGCGGGAGACGAAATCGGCCGGGGCGTTGATGGTGAAGAGCTTGTCCGCCTTGGACAGCTCGATCGTGGCGCCGGAGTCTTTCAGGTCATAGCGCTGGGAGAGTTCGCGGGCCGTCTGCTGATAGGCGTTGTCGACCTCCTGCATGTTGACTTCGGACACAACGTCGAAGCTCGAGTCTTTTGCCATAGTCGGCTCCTTTCAATTCGGTCCGATACGGACCGGTCGATCACTGTTCGGAACCGTCCTCGGTTCCCTGTTCGGCGGCGGTCAGGACATCTTCGGGAATGGCGACCCCGGCTGCCTCGGCTTCCTCGATGGTCATATCAGCCGTGCCGTCGCCATCGCTGTCGACGACTTTCTCCTCTTCATCCTTTTCGGGCGCGAGGATCGAGACTTTGCCGACACCAGACACCTTCGTATCGTAGCGGACCTTCTCCCCGTTTTTGTAGATGGCCACGGCGCTCGGCGTGTTCGTCGTGATGTCGATCTGGGTCTCGACGGTGAATTCCTGCTCGAAGGGACCGACCACCTGTTTGCCCAAGACCACCTTGCCGTCGAGCTTGACCTCGATCCAGGCAACGGTGCCCTTCTCCTTGAGCTTGACCTTGACGACGGTCTCCTCGGGCTCTTCGTCCTTGGAGGACTTGTCGGTCTTGCCTTCGGACGAAGACGGCTCATCTGCATCGCCGCCCTCGTCCGTAGACGAGTCGGTTCCCTCGTCGGCCTCGGTGGAATCCTCGGAGGTGTCCTTGGGATCCGCCTTCTGGGCAGAGGGGGTCGAAGATGCGCTGCCGGCAGCTTCGGGCTTGGGGGCGCAACCGCGCAACAGCACCATGACCAGCGCGATGAGGATCAAAAATCCAAGACCCATGACGGCCAGGAATTTCATATCGGGGCCCTGTTGGGGTGGACGAGACCCACCGCGAGGAGCCTGTCCTCGTCCGGCGCCCCCGCGCGGGGGCTGCCCGCCGGACGCGCGACGAACGGGCCGCTGATCGGGATAGGCGCCACGCGGTCCGCGAGGGTCGCGATAGGGGCGCCCGTCCTGCGAACGAGGAGCGCGAGCGCGAGGATCGCGCGGGTCGGAGGCCGAATAGCCGTCGGGGCGGCGGGTGCGCGAGCGCAACGTGGGGTCGTACCCGCCCTGCGGGGGACGGCAACGGGAGTCGGCGGTGCTGACCGGCCGAAGGCGCGAAGCGGATACGGGCTCATGAGCGGATGAGGACTCGGACACGTATCCGGCCTGTGGCGGGCGCTGGCCATAGCGAGACGAAGGCACGGAATTGACCATCATGTAGCGCCCGGCGGCATTGGAGCTGCGCGGGTTGGCGTCGGAGGCGGCATCCTGGAAGCGGCCCACGCGCCCGCCGGTGCCATTGCGCTCGTATTCGTGAAGGGCATCGAAATAGGCATCGACGACCTCACGGGGATTGAGCCCGAGGTAGCGCGCATAGCTCGAGATGATGCCCTGCGAATATCCGCGCGGCGGCATGGCGGCGAAGTTCTCGGTCTCGAAATACTCGATGATCTGCGGGCGGATTTTGATGACGTTGGCGACCTGCTGAATCGAGGCGCCCATCTGACGACGGCGCTCGAGCAGCATCTCACCGAAATGACGGGTCATCTACATCCCTCCAAATATCTCTTCCTCGGAAAGCGGTTCCTCAACGGCGCGCAACGCGGCCAGCCCCTCCTCGTCGTAGAGCACCTCGCGCGGCTTCGAGCCATCCGGCGGCCCCACGATGCCCTTCTCCTCGAGCATGTCCATGATGCGGCCGGCACGCGCATAGCCGACCTTGAGGCGGCGTTGCAAACCGGAGGTGGAGCCGAGCTGCGACTCGACCACGATCTTCGCCGCATCCCACAGCAGCGGGTCCTCCTCGGTCGGGGCCTCGTTGTAGAAGCCGCCCCCTCCCCCGCCGGACATGGTCGCGGGCGCCACGGCGGACAAGATCTCCTCGTGGTAATCGGGCGCGCCCTGCTCCTTGACGAACTCGACGACCCCGTTGATCTCGTCGTCGGACACGAAGCACCCCTGGATGCGCTTGGGCTTGCCCCAGTCGACCTTTGAGAACAGCATGTCGCCGTAGCCGGTGAGCTTCTCGGCGCCCATCTGGTCGATGATGACGCGGCTGTCGATGCCCGTGGCGACGTTGAAGGCGATGCGGTTGGTGATGTTCGCCTTGATCAGGCCGGTCACGACGTTGGAACTCGGGCGTTGCGTGGCCACGATGAGGTGGATGCCCGCCGCGCGGCCGAGCTGCGCGATGCGCACGATGCTCGCCTCGACGTCCTTGCCCGCGACCATCATGAGGTCGGAGAGCTCGTCGATGATGATGACGAGATAGGGCATCTTGGCGGGCGGGTTGTCGTAATGTTCGAACTCGCCAGCGGCCTGTTTCTCGTTGAAGGTCGAGATCTTGCGGACGCCGATGCGCTCGAAGACCTTGAGACGGCGCTCCATCTCGGACACGGCCCACTGCAGGGCGCTCGCCGCCTGCTTGGGTTCGGTGACGACCGGTACGTACAGATGGGGCAAACCGTTGTACCCGGAGAGCTCGACGCGCTTGGGGTCGACCATGATGAGGCGGACGTCCTCGGGGAGGCTCCTCATGAGCAGCGCCATGATGATGGAGTTGATCATGACTGACTTACCGGATCCGGTGGTGCCGGCGATGAGGAGGTGGGGCATCTTGGCGAGGTCGGCGACGATGGGCTGGCCCTCGGCGTCGCGGCCGATGGCGAGCTCGAGCGGCCCGCCCTGAACGTAGGGCAGGACATCGCCGAGGTTGACGTTTTGACGCTTGGCGTTGGGGATCTCGATACCCACGAGCGAGGTGCCGGGGATCGGCGCGAAGATGCGCACCGATTGCGCGGCGAGCGACAGCGCGATATCGTCCTCGAGGTTGGAAATGCGGCTGACGCGCTCGCCTTCACCCGGCTGGACCTTGAACGTGGTCACGGTGGGGCCGGAGATCCACCCGACGACGCGGGAGTGGAGCCCGAACTCGTTCAACGTGGATTGCAGGGAGTTCGCGGTCTGCTCGAGCTCCTTATCCGATGAGGCGGCAACGGCGGAATGAGGGTTGTGACGGAGCATGCTGAGCGGCGGGAGCTGAAGTCGGCCTTCCTCGCCGCGATCGGAATCCTCGACCTCGGAAGGACGGTCGGAAGTCCCGGTGGGCAAGGGCTTTTCAGAAGCCGCCTTCGCTCCGGTGGATTTCGCGGCCGCATGACCCATCAAGAACGAGGGGATCTCGCGGGGACCGTCCGCCGTGCGCACCACGGACTCAGGTACGGAAGAACCATCGACATCGAACGGAGGGATCTCATCGATGTCCGCCTCTCCCCCATCGACGTCCTCATTCGCATTCGCGGCAGGGTCGACCGAGCTGGATTCCTCGGCGAAATGATCGGCTACGGGGATGAGGACGGTCTCCGCGCGCTCGGCGGCGAGCTGGCCGCTCAGGTCGACGAAGGGGTCCTCATCGCGATCGGGCTCATCATCGACGACGGGCGCGTCCACCTTGGAGGCGCCACCGAGGACGGTCGTCTCGCGACTGCCGAGAAACGTCGTCTCAGCGGAGCCGGCATCATCGAAGAGGCTGCCTTGGGCAGCCGCCCCGCCGCGCGCGAACCGAGCCTGTGAGGGATCGAGGACGGATTCATCGCCCCACGGGGCCTCGTTGACGTCGACGCGACGGCGCTCCGCGATGGCGCGGGCGCGCCCCGCGGCAGCCCGCATGAACGAGCTGACGGAAAAGCCTATGACGACGAACCCCACGATGACCATGCCGATCAAGACGACGAACGCGATGGGCTTGCCGAGGGCCTGCTGCAGCGCGCTGGCGACGAAGGCCCCGACATAGCCGCCGGAACTCGCAAGTGCGCCGGCTTCGAACATGCCCGCGGTGGAGAAGTCGGTACCCGGGACCAGAAGCGAGAGGATGGCCAAGACGCCGAGCAAGATGAGCGCGCCACCGGCAAGCGTGCGCGCGTTGAGCGGCGCGCGGTCGCGCAGGAAGAGCCCGGCAGCAAATATGAGCAGGGCGAACGGCAGCACATAGGCGCCCAGGCCGAAACCCAGGTGGTAAAAACAGGCGATGGCGTTGGAGACGGGCGCGCTCGTAGGCGAGACGACGGCGATGAACGAGACCACGGCGACCACGGCGATTGCGATACCAGCGATGTCGCGGCCGGCAGTATCGTCCATGAGCGAATCGAAGGCGCGCTCCGACTCGGGAGCGCGGCCCTCGTTCGCCCGCAGACCGCGCGGGGCGGCCGAGGAGGCCGCCCCTTGCTTGTTCTTACGTGCCGGAGATTTCTTTGCAGATGAATTGGCTGAGCGGGCCAACCTACACCTCCATGACGACCGGGATGATCATCGGTCGCGTGCGGTTGTTGTTCCAAATGTAATTCGAGAGGGCGTCGCGCACGGCCTTGCGGATGGCATCCGTGCCGGAGCTCGAGAAGTTGAACTTGCCCTTCTCGATGGCGCGCTGGATGGCGGCGGAGGCATCGGCGGAGAACCGGTCGTCGATGGGGAACGAGACGCCGCGGCCGGAGAACTCGAGGTCGCCGATCTTCTTGCGCTTCATATCGAGCATGGCGACGACCGTCACCATGCCGTCGCTCGCCAGCTTCTGTCGATCGCGCAGGACGATCGGGTCGGTATCGCCGATGCGCAGGCCGTCGACGTACACGACGCCGGACTCGACGGAGCGACCGCGCTTCACAGCGCCATCGCGCATCTCGAGGGTATCGCCGTTGTCGATCACGAAGATGTTCTTGGCCGGGACGCCCATCTTCTGACCGAGCGCGGCGTGCGCGCGCAGGTGCACGGCCTCGCCGTGGACGGGCATGAAGTAGCTCGGCTTGGTGAGGGCGAGCATGAGCTTGAGCTCCTCCTGGCTGGCGTGGCCGGAGACGTGCACCAGGGCGCGGCTCTTGTCGTACACGTCGCAGCCGAGCTTGGCCAGGCTGTTCACGACCTGCTGGACGGCCTTCTCGTTGCCCGGAACCGGCGTTGCGGAGATGATCACCGTGTCACCCTCGTGGATGGACAGCGTCTTGTGCTCGCCGTTGGCCATGCGGGACAGAGCGGAGAGCGGCTCACCCTGCGAGCCGGTGCACATGACGACGAGCTTGTCCTCGGGGATGCCGTTGATCTCGAACGCATCGAGCAGGTCGCTCTCATCGACCTTGAGATAACCGAGCTCGCGGGCGACGCGCGTGTTGGTCAGCATCGAACGGCCGGTGACGACGATCTTGCGATTGCACTTCTTGGCCGCATCGCAGATCTGCTGCAAGCGGTGGATGTGGCTGGAGAAGGAGGCGACGAAGACACGACCGCGCGCGTTCTTGATGATGTGCAGCAGCGACGGGCCGACCTCCGCCTCGGACTTGGTGAAACCGGGGGCGGTGGCGTTGGTGGAGTCGGACATGAGCAGGTCGACGCCCTGCTTGCCGAACTTGGCGATCGCGCCGTAGTCGGGGGTGACCCCGTCGATCGGGGTCTGGTCGAGCTTGAAGTCGCCCGTGTGGACGACGGTGCCGGCCGGGGTCTTCAAAAACACGCCGAGCGCTCCGGGGATGGAGTGCGTCGTGGAGAAGAACTCGATGGAGAAGCAGCCGAGATTGACGTGGCTACCGCCCTTGACCTCGCGGAACTTGGGCGCGCGGATGCGGAACTCGGAAAGCTTGCCCTCGATGAAGCCGAGGGTGAGCTTGCTGGAGAAAATCGGCACCTTGTTGTTGAGGTCCTGCAGGAGGTACGGCAGGGCACCGGTGTGGTCCTCATGGCCATGGGTGATGATGATGCCGCGGAGCTTGTGCTCGTTCTCGAGAACGTAGGTGTAGTCCGGCAGGACGAGGTCGATGCCGGGCTGGTTGTCGTCGGGGAACATGAGGCCCGCGTCGACGAGCACCATGTCATCGCCGCACTCGAAGGCAGTCATGTTCTTGCCGATGCCGTCAAGGCCGCCCAGGGGGATGACCTTGAGCGTCGCGTTGGATTTCTTGTTGTTGGTTGCCATAGACTGATGTGGCTCCTTTCGATTGCACGATAACGAAAACGACGGTCGATGCCGCCGCGCAATTCACAGTCATATGCGTCGAGGTGGGTACACGCATACGGAAATTATTGTATCCATTCGATTGCATGTGAACGAAAGTACACCAAAAGTACGGTGGGCGCACGAAGACGGCCACCGCGTATAAAGGGGGTCGATTGTGGGTTCGCGCCGTCAGCGAGCGGAGATGAGCTTGGCGCGTGCAGCCGCGAGCCTGGCCAGAGGGACGCGATACGGAGAGCAGCTCACATAGTCAACGCCGGCCGTGTTGAAGAAATCGACGATCGACGTCGGGTCGCCGCCGTGCTCACCGCAGACGCCGAAATGCATTTCGGGCGTGACGGCACGGCCCTTGTCGACGGCCATCTTGACAAGCTCGAGGACGGCGGGATCCACGGTCTCGAAGGGGTTGGAGGCGAGCACCTTGCCGTGCAGATACGCCGGAAGGAACTTGGCCTCTGCGTCATCACGCGAGAAGCCGAAGGTCGTCTGCGTGAGATCGTTCGTGCCGAAGCAGAAGAAGTCGGCATGGGCCGCGATCTCGTCGGCGACCAGGCACGCGCGTGGCAGCTCGACCATCGTGCCGATGGGGATGTCGAGCTTCACGCCGTACTCAGCCTCGACCTCCGCGATAACGCGCTCGGCGACTGCGCGGGTCTGAACGTGCTCCTCGGTGATGGAGACGAGCGGAATCATGATCTCGGGGCGCGGGTCGAAGCCCTCGAGTTTGAGGCGGGCGGCAGCGGACGCGACGGCGCGGACCTGCATCAACGGAAGGTCGGCATAGACGATTGAGAGCCGCACGCCGCGAAGGCCGAGCATGGGGTTTGACTCCATCATCCCGTCGATGAGGCGCAGGCGATTGCGGGCATCGGAAACGTCCTGGCCCAGCGCCTCTTTACGCGCGATCTCGACGGCAAGCTCCCGCGGATCGTCGAGGAACTCATGCAGCGGCGGGTCGATGAGTCGGATGACCATGGCGCGACCGGTCATGGTTCGCAACATGGCGACGAAATCCTCGGTCTGCACGGCGAGCAGGTCCTCAAGCGCCTTGGTGCGCACATCGGCATCATCGGAGAGGATGAAGGACTGGATAATCTGTTTGCGATCGCCGAGGAAC
This sequence comes from uncultured Collinsella sp., assembly GCA_958443615.1. Classification (GTDB taxonomy): domain Bacteria; phylum Actinomycetota; class Coriobacteriia; order Coriobacteriales; family Coriobacteriaceae; genus Collinsella. The sequence continues at coordinate 25,658 of CAUCLI010000011.1, read as the reverse complement.
ATGTGCTCCGTGCGGCACAGGCCGATTGCCTCGGCGCCGAATTCAAGGGCGAGCTCGGCGTCTTCGGGATTGTCGGCGTTGACGCGCACGTGGTATCCGCGCCCGGCAGACTCATCGAGGCGAACCTCGTCCGCCCAATTGAGGACGGTGTCAAGGTCTCCGGTCAGCTCGGGCTTGACCAGCGGCACCGCGCCGGCGACGACGATGCCCTGACCGCCGTCGATGGAGATGACGTCGCCTTCGTGCAACACGATATCGGTTCCCAGGACGTGAACCTCTTTCGCGGCCGCATCGATGCGGAAGCTCTCGACTCCGCACACGCACGGCGTTCCCATGCCGCGGGCGATGACGGCGGCATGGCTCGTCTTACCGCCATGGCTCGTCAAGATGCCCTCGGCGGCGACCATGCCCTTGAGGTCATCGGGGTTCGTCTCCCAGCGAACAAGGATCGCAGGGCGCCCGGACTCATGGACGGCGACGGCGTCGTCGGAGGAAAAGACGATCTCACCAACGGCGGCTCCGGGGCTCGCGTTGAGGCCGCGCGCAAGCACGTCGACGGCGGCCGAGGTATCGAACTGCGGGTGCAAGAGCTGGTCGAGCTGAGTGGGGTCTATGCGCATGAGCGCCTCATCGCGGGAGATGAGACCCTCCTCGACCATGTCGATAGCGATGCGTAGAGCCGCGGCCGCGGTGCGCTTGCCGGCGCGCGTCTGCAGCATCCACAGCTTGCCCTGCTCGATGGTGAACTCGATGTCGCACATATCGCGATAATGACCCTCAAGGATGCCGAAAACCCGGTCAAGCTCGGCCGCTGCCTCTTCAAGGCCTGGGACGTTCGCGAGATCGGAGATGGGCTCGGTGTTGCGGATGCCGGCGACGACGTCCTCGCCCTGTGCGTTCACGAGGAAGTCGCCATAGGTTCCCCGCGCACCGCAGGCGGGGTCGCGCGTGAACGCGACGCCGGTCGCGGAGGTCTCCCCCTTGTTGCCGAATACCATGACCTGAACGTTGACGGCAGTTCCAAGGTCGTCGGGAATGCGGTTGCGCTGACGGTAGATGCAGGCGCGCTCATTCATCCAGCTGCCGAACACGGCCTGGATGGCCAAGCGGAGCTGCAGGCGAGGGTCGACGGGGAACGTGACCTCTCCGTCCACGACGAGCTCGGGATAGGCCTCGGCGTCGACCTCACGGGCGAAGATGGCCTTGAATTCATCGACAAGATCGCGGAGATCCCCATCGGAGAGCTCGGCGTCGGTGCGGACCCCGGCGATCAGGCGCCGCTCGGCGATGGCGTTCTCGAACAGGTCGGCATCGATGCCCAGCACCACGTTGGAGAACATCTGGATGAACCTGCGGTACGAATCCCATGCGAAGTGAGGGTTGTCGGTCTGGACGATGAGGCCCATCACGGATTCGTCGTTCAAGCCGAGGTTCAACACGGTGTCCATCATGCCCGGCATGGAGAACGGCGCTCCGGAGCGGACCGAGACGAGCAGCGGGTCCCCGGCATCTCCCAAGCGCTTTCCCATACGGGACTCGAGGTCGCACGTCGCCGCCTCGATCTCGTCGAGGGAGCCCTCGGGCCAGGTGTTGCCCGCCTCGTCATATTCGACGCAGGTCTGGCACGTGATGGTGAAGCCGGGAGGGACCGGCAGCCCGATTCGGCACATCTCGGCGAGGTTCGCACCCTTGCCGCCGAGAATGTAATTCATCGAGGCGTCGCCCTCGGTTACGTCGGGCGAACCCACACCGCCGCCGAACTTGTACACACGCTGCATCGTAGTCACACTGACCCCCAATCGACCCGATTACCGGGCCACGTCGCCTTCCTTGACCCGCGTTCGCGGGTTAAGGGAACTCTACGGGGACGATCGAAAACACCTGTGAAGATGCGGGGATATGGGGTCGAGCGGTGCGAATTGCGCGGCAGGCGGTCCGCCTTGTGGTCACTTAATGATGATACCAGTACAGGTAGATGGTGCTAAATCGTTTGCCCATTTGAGCACCTCTGACGGCGCTCGCGACCGATGCGCACCTGCCTCATGCGCTCGAGAATTTCGGCGGCGGACTCCTCGATGGCCTTTCCATCAGTGCGCACGGTGATGCATCCGAGCTTTTTGATAAGCGCCCGGGCCTCATCCATCTCCGATCGGACGCGCTCGGGATCGGCGTAGTCGGAAGCTACGGCGCGGCTCATATCGTCGCCGAGACGCCGGTCGCGAATCGTCGAAACGACTTCGGCTGTGGAGATGAGACCGAAGACCTTTCCGGGATCGACGGAATACAGGGACGCTGGCGGCTCCACGCCTGGAACAAGAGGGATGTTCGCAACGCGGTACCCGAGATGGGCGAGATACATGGACAGCGGCGTTTTGCCAGTGCGCGAGATGCCGATGAGGACGATATCGGCGTCATCCAGGTCATCGGCGCCGCGGCCATCGTCGTGCTCGACGAAATACTCCATGGCCTCGATGCGCTTGAAATACTCCTCATCCGTACGATGGATGGACCCCGCGATGCCGCTCGGTGCGACTCCCGAGCTCTCACTCAATGCCCGGACCGCCGGTCCGAGCACGTCGACGCCGTTGATACCCATCGCCTTGAGGCGGTCCCCGACCTCGGCGCGCAAGGCGCCGTCCGCGATGGTGTACAGAACGCTGAGCGTCCTCCCCTCGCCCAAAAGCTGTCGGACAGCTCCTTCGACCACGTCCGCGTCGTTGACCTTCGTCAGGCGCTCGACGGCGATCTCGACTCCGTCGAACTGACCGCATGCAGCACGAGCGACCTCATAGCCCGTCGCACCCAGCGAATCGGAAACGACGAGGACGACTTGGCGCGCAAAACGTTCCTTCATGGAGCCACCTTCGGTCGGGCTTTCACATCAAGGCGACTATAACGCACAGCCCCGACGTCGGAAACCGTAGGGACCGTCCTTTCCGATGAGCGGAGACGGCGCACATCCACATAACGGAGCCGCGCCCATATGCCGCGCCCATGTGAAAAGAGGGCCCTCGCGGACCCTCCAATCAAGCTATGAATGCAGCGAAACAGGCGCTACTTGCGAGCCATCTCACCGATGTTGGCAATGCCGGCGAACACGCTCTCGAAGCGGTTGAGCAGGCGGAGCCTGTTCTCGCGAACGGCCATGTCCTCGTCCATGACCATGACGTCGTCGAAGAACACGTCGATGGGGCCGCGCAGGGCCGCGAGGGCCGCGATAACGGCCTTGAAATCACGAGCGTCAAGCGAGGAGGCAACCTCATCGCGCGCGGCGTCGGTCGCATCGAGCAAGGCGAGCTCGGCGTCGCCCATGAGGTTACGGTCGACCTCGATGCCGAGCTCAGCGTCGGCGAGGTGAGCGGCACGCGCATAGGCGGTGGCGAGGTTGGTGAAGGCCTCGCGGTCGTTGGCGCGGGCCTCCTCGAGGGCATGGGCGAGCTCGAAGAAGTGCACGGGAACGGTGACGTCGCCGTCGGAAACGGCGGCCACGGTGTCGGCGGAGACCTTCTCGTCGCGGGCCATCTGGGCCATGCGGCCCTTGATGAATGCGCAGACGGACGCAGCAACGGCGGCCTTGTCGAACTCAAGGCCCTGCTCCAGGTAACCCTCGAGCGCAGCGTCGACGATCGCCTCATACCCGCACTTCAGGCGCATGCGGAGGATGTTGAGGACGCCGATGGCGGAGCGACGCAGCGCGAAGGGGTCCTTGGAGCCGGTTGGAGGCTCGTCGATGGCGAACATGCCCGCGATGGTGTCGAGCTTGTCGGCGACGGCGACGATGCAGCCGGCGATGCCCTCGGGCAGATCGTCGCCGGCGAAGCGGGGGCGATAATGATCGCGGATGGCGGCGGCGACCTCGGGCTCCTCGCCCGCCGCAGTTGCATAGTAACCGCCCATCACACCCTGCTGGCTGGTGAACTCGACGACCGCGGAAGACACGAGGTCGGCCTTTGCCAGGTGCGCGGCGCGCTGGGCGCTGGACGCCGCGTGCGCACCGAGATGGGCCTCGCGAGCGATGGCGAGGGCGAGGTCCTCCATGCGGTCGGACTTCTGAAGCACGGTGCCGAGCTTCTGCTGGAAACCGACGGAGGCCAGGCGCTCGCGGAACACCTCGAGGTCGACCTTGAGGTCCTCGTCGTAGAAGAACTTGGCGTCGTACAGGCGGGCGCGGACGACGCGCTCATTGCCATCGATCACGGTGGCGCTGACCTTGGGATCGCCGTTGGAGACGACGACGAACGCACGGGTCAGATTGCCATCGGCGTCATACGTCGGGAAGTAGCGCTGGTTGGACAGCATGGACTCGCAGATGATCTCGGACGGGACGTTCAGGAACTCCTCGTCGAAATGGCCCACGAGAACCGTCGGCCACTCGCAGAGGTTGACGACCTCGTCGAACACCTTCGCAGGCGTGTCGACGCGCACGCCGAGCTCGGATTCGACCTTGGCGATGCCCTCGCGGATGACCTGCTCGCGGCGCTCGGCGGACAGGACATGGGCGGACTCGAGAACATCCTCGTAGGCATCCGTGCTGGCGACGAGGTGCTCACCGGGGGAAAGCACGCGATGACCGCGCGTGGTGTTGCCGCTCACGACGTCGGCAAAGGAGACCGGGACGACCTCCTCACCGAAGAGGCAGCAGATCCAGCGGATCGGGCGCACGAAGGTTGCGTGCTCGGACCCCCAACGCTGGCTGCGGTAGTTCGGCCACTGGATGGACGGAATGAGGCCCTCGCACACGCGCGTCAGGATGGGAAGCGCGGGCTCGGAGGGGGTGTTCTGCTCAGCGAAGACGTACTCGGTGCCATCGGCATCCTCGCGACGGACCAACTCACTGGCGACGAGGCCGTTTTTGCGGGCAAAACCCTCGGCGGCCTTGGTGGGATTGCCCTCGGCGTCGAAGGCGATCTTGACGGAGGGGCCGCGCAGGACGGAGTGGATCTCCTCCGTCGCCTCGGCGACGTCGCTCACGAGCACGGCCAAACGGCGCGGCGAGGAGATGACGCGAATCGCGCCATGGGCGAGCCCGGCCTCGTCGAGACCCTTGCCCATCAGGGATTCAAGCTGCTTGACGGCATTGTTGAGCGGGGCGGAGGGCATCTCCTCGACACCGAGCTCGAACAGGAAATCACGGGTGTTCGCCACTTAGGCCACCTCCCCCTTCTCGACGCTGTCGGACGCGGCCGCATCACCGGCGACCTCGGCCAGATAGGACTCGCAGCACGCCTTGGCGAGCGTGCGGACGCGCAGGATGTACGCAGCGCGCTCCGTGGCGGAAATGGCGCCGCGGGCATCCAGGATGTTGAAGCTGTGGCTGCACTTCATGACGCAGTCGTAGGCGGGCAGCGGGAGCTTGGCCTCGAGGCATGCATGGCATTCGGTCTCGAAGTCATCGAACTTCTGGCGCATCATGTCGACGTTGGCGACCTCGAAGTTGTAAGCGGAGAACTCGCGCTCATTCTCGAGGAAGACCTCGCCGTAGGTCATGGGCGTGCCGTCGGGCAGGTAGCTCCAGACCAGGTCGTACACGCTCGTCACGCCCTGGGCGTACATGGCGATGCGCTCGAGTCCATAGGTGATCTCGACGGGAACCGGATCGCACTCGATGCCGCCGACCTGCTGGAAGTAGGTGAACTGGGTGACCTCCATGCCATCCAGCCAAACCTCCCAACCGAGGCCCCAGGCGCCGAGTGTCGGGCTCTCCCAGTCGTCCTCGACGAAGCGGACGTCGTGCTCGGCCGGATCGAGGCCGATGGCGGTCAGAGAATCCAGGTATAGCTCCTGGGAGTTCTCGGGGCTCGGCTTGATGAGCACCTGGAACTGGTAATAATGCTGCATGCGGTTGGGATTCTCGCCATAGCGGCCGTCGGCGGGACGACGGCAGGGCTGCGGGTAGCACGCACGCCACGGCTTCTTACCGAGGCTGCGGAGCAGCGTGGCGGTGTGGAACGTACCGGCACCCACCTCGGAATCGTAGGGCTGCATGACGGTGCAGCCATGGCCGGCCCAATACTCCTCGAGCTTGAGGATCATCTCTTGGAAGGTCAATGCGTTCGGATTCATCCTGCGGCGCTCCCCCTCATTCGTGCGGTCAAACAAATCTATATATTACCAGTGTTACAAGGTCCCGATGCGGGGCACGGGCCAGTAGCGGAAGAACACGGTGCCGATGACGTTGTCTTGGGGCACGGGCCCGAAATACCGTGAATCGGCGGAATTCTCACGATTGTCGCCCATCACCCACACGCATCCCTCGGGAACGGTGTAGGGGAACGAAAGCCGCACCCCGGGCGCGGTCATATCGAGCGGATAGGTGAGTCCCACGGTATAGGGTTCGTCGACCATGATGCCATCCACGTACAGCGAGCCATCGACGAAATCGACCGTCTGGCCACCGAGTGCGACGACGCGCTTGACGAGGATGTCGTGCTCGGAATCGAGGACAGGGTTGTCGAAGACGATGATGTCACCGACCTCGGGCTCCCATCCAAGATGGGCGGTCACCTTTTGGGCGAACACGTTGTCGCCCACTTGGATCGTCGGCTCCATCGATCCGCTCGGAACCATGAACGGGGATACGATGAACGTGCGGATAAGCGCGAAGACGACGAACGCGACGAGGAAGACGCCGAGCCACTCAAGCCAGCCGGAACGCGCAGCGCCTTCATGTGTGGATTCGCCCCGAGCTGCGGGGTCGAGGTCGCTATCTGTCCTCATGGCCATCACCGGACTCTCCCAAAGGATGAAAACGATCGATGAGTTCCTCGGCCCTACGTCTCTCGTCATCGGTCAATCGCGCGGAATCGATGAGGTCGGGGCGCCAACGACAGGTGCGCTCGATGGCGTTGGCGCGGCGCCAGGCCGCGACTTTGACATGGTCGCCCGAGAGCAGGACGTCCGGCACGGAAGATCCGTTGAACTCGGCAGGTCTCGTGTACTGGGCGTATTCGAGCAACCCGCCGTCATCGGAGGTCGAGAACGACTCGTCGACGCTACCCATGTCGTTGCCGAGCGCACCGGGGATCAAACGGATGATGGCGTCGGAGACCACGAGGGCGGGAAGCTCGCCGCCGGTCAGAACATAATCGCCGATTGAGAGGCGCTCGTCCGCGAGGTCGTAGGCGCGCTCGTCCATGCCCTCGTAACGTCCGCAGACGAACAGGATTCGATCGCACGCCGAGAGGCGCTCGGCGACCTCTTGCGTGAAGGGTTCGCCGCACGGGGTGAAGAACACGACGCGGGGCGGGCACTCCCCCGTCGACGAGATATCGCAAATCGCCTCATGAAGGGGCTCGACCTTCATGAGCATGCCGGCACCGCCACCGAAGGGCGCATCGTCGACGGTGCGATGGCGGTCGTGGGTCCAATCTCGCAGGTCGTGCGCGGCAAAGTCGAACAAGCCGCGCGCGCGGGCGCGGCCCATGATCGACGTGGACATATAGGGTTCGAAAAGCTCGGGAAAGACCGAGAGGGTCTCGATGAGCATGAGCACTCCTCTCAGCGTTTAGAGATCGAGCAGGCCGTCCATGATGTGGACGGTGATTGCCCCCTTTTCGGGCAGCTCGACGATGACCTCGTCGATAACGGGCACCAGGACCTCCCCGTGCGAGGAACCGTCCAGCACCCAGACATCGTTCGCAGGAGTCTCCATGACTTCGACGATAGAGCCCAAATCACCGAAGCGCTCGTCGACGACAGAGCGGCCCAGCAGGTCCCCAACGGCCGAATCGAGACGGCCGAGCTCGAAGTCATCGCAGGATGCGAGGACATAGCAACCCGTCAGGCTCTCGGCGTCATCGAGATTGCGAGCGCAGGAGAAGCGCACGCGGGCGCCCTCGGACGTGACGGAGAGGGACTCGACGGTCGAGGTGCGCTCCCGCTTGAGGGCGGGCGGAGTCAGATGCACCCGCATCGACTCGGTAAGCAAAAGGGGAAGGCCTCGCAGCGGAGCCACGAGAACCTCCCCTTTGGTGCCGTGCGGGCGAACCACACGGGCGATGTTCTTATAGGCGGCGCGCACGGGCCTAACCCAGGACCTCGACCTCGACGGAAGTGTCGAGACGAGCGGCAAGGGCGCGGGCGAGCGTGCGGATGGCCTTGATCGTGCGACCGTGGCGACCGATGACCTTGGCCACGTCACCCTCGGCGACCGTGACCTCGATAGTCGACGAGTCTGCACCGTCGATCACCTCGAGCGAAACGCCGTCGGCATCGTCGACGATGCTGCAGACGAGATACTCAACGAGATCGGCGATACGGTCGGAGACGAGCTCCTCCGCCTCGGTGGCGTCGATGGCCTCATCAACGAGGGATTCCAAGAGCTGCTCCTCAGACACGATTTACTCCTCTGAAGCCTCGGCAGCGGCAGCGGCCTCTTCCTCGGCCTTACGGGCGGCCTCCTCGGCCTCCTTGGCGAGCTGCTTCTTGGACTTCTTGGGGGCGACGGCGGCCTTCTCGCCCTCGTTGGCGGCCTTCACCAGAGCGGCGACGGCGTCGGTGAGCTGAGCGCCCTTGGACTGCCAGTCGGCGATCTTCTCGAGGTCGAGGGAGATGGTCTTGGGGGTGGTCATCGGGTTGTAACGACCGACCTCCTCGATGGGGCGACCGTCGCGACGGGTGCGGGAATCGGCGACGACGACGCGGTAGTACGGGCGCTTCTTGGAACCATGACGAGCGAGGCGAATCTTGACAGCCATGCAAACTCCTTCTTTTGCGCAGCGATTGCTGCATTCCTAACCAGGACAGTTACCGTGCCAAACGACTCGACGGGAAGCGTTTGAGACCGGCTTCATTTAGATAAGTCGCAAGCAAATCCATATCTTATCTGAGATTTGCGCGATTGCAAGCATGTTCATGCAGCGTACATCGGCAATTGTCGATATACTGACAGCATGAACACAAGCGAACATACATACGGTCTCACACCAGAGCTCTTCGGCTCGTGGAACGGCCCTGCAATCGGGCTGATGGACCTCGATGCGTTCTTTGCGAGCGTCGAGCAGCTCGATCATCCAGAATGGCGCGGAAAGCCCGTTATCGTGGGCGGCTCGCCCGAAAAACGCGGCGTCGTCTCCACGTGCTCATATGAGGCGCGCGTCTACGGTGTGCGCTCGGCCATGTCGTCCGCCCAGGCAAAACGCCTGTGCCCCGAGGCCATCTGGACGCCCGGCCACTTCGATCGCTATCGCGAGATGAGTGCGCGCGTCATGGCCATTCTCGCAGATGAGACCCCATTCGTCGACCGCGTATCGATCGACGAGGCGTTCTTCGACATCAGTCCCGGCAGGTTTTGCGACGAGCATCCCATCCAGATAGCGCAGCGCATCAGCCGCCGTGTCTCGGAACTGGGCGTCACCTGCTCGATCGGGCTGGGGCGTAACAAGACCGTCGCAAAGATCGCCAGCGAGCGTGACAAGCCCCGCGGGCTCACGATCGTGACGCCTGGAACCGAGCGCGGATTTCTCGCGCCGCTGCCCGTCCGCGCCATGAGCGGCATCGGCGCCGCCGCCGAAAGCGCGCTTACGCGCGTGGGGATACGGACGCTCGGGCAGCTTGCAGAGGCCTCCGACGGCCTGCTCTCCCCCATCTTCGGCATCAACACCGAACTCGTGCGTCGAAGGGCCGCGGGGCTCGAGGTCAGCGAAGTTCGGGCCATCGATGCACCCGACGAGGTCAAATCCATCAGCAACGAGCGGACCTTCGCGCACGACCTCACCGACCCCGGCGATGTCAGGGCGGCGATACAGCTGCTCTCCGAATCGGTGGGCGCGAGGCTCCGTCGCCGTGGATTGGCGGGGCGCACCGTCACGCTCAAACTCAAGTACTCCTTTGGCGAAGGCAGGACGATCCAGCGCAAGCTCGCTCACGCGACCGACGATGAGAACGTGTTCGGAGCGGTCGCATGCGACCTGCTGGCCTCGATATGGACCGAGGGCATGCATATCCGCCTCGCCGGCGTGGGCGTGAGCGATTTCGGGCCGGACCCCCATGGGATTCAGACCGACCTCTTTTGCGCCGTCGATGAACGGGGTGCCATGGCGAGCGACAAGCGCGACCTTGCCGTCACGCTCGACGCCCTGCGCGAGCGCTTTGGCAGCGATGCCGTGTCCTTTGGTCGAAGCACCCGTTTTAGCGGCGACCTCGTCGACCCCGCGAAGTTCCTCACGCAACATGCACCCGAAGATGTGTAATTGGGTGTGTAATTGGGGACGGGTGCAAATTACACATCGGCAAGGACGCGCATCGCACGCACAGCCAGTCAGCGCGATGTGTAATTTGCACCCGTCCCCAATTACACACCAAGCGGCCTATAGCCCGCCGCACAACGACCTTGTTAAGGAGACTCATGACGCAGCGCACCCTCGAAATCATCGTTACCTGTGATGAGGGATACCTCGGCCCACTCCGTACCATGCTGCTGTCACTGCGCGCAAACAACCGGGCGGGAAGCATCCGAGTCTGGCTCCTTCACCGCGGCATCCCGCAGGCGGCGCTCGAATCTCTTGCGGATTTTTGCGGGCACATCGAGATCGAGCTGGCGCCCCGCATGGTGGACCAGGCGCTCTTCGCGCATGCCCGCTCAAGCGAGCGATACCCGCAGGAGATGTACTACCGCATGCTGTCGCCGCATGTCATCGACGCCGATATAAACCGTGTCCTGTATCTCGACCCCGACATCCTCATCATCAACCCGCTCGCGCCGCTCTTCGACATCGAGCTGGGCGACTTCGCATTCGCCGCCGCTTCCCATACCGATGCGATCCACCCGGCGACTGCCCTCAACAACGTGCGCCTCAACACGAGCGAGCTCTACTTCAACACCGGCGTGATCCTCATGGACATGCCGCGTGCCAAAGCACTCATCGACCCCGACGAGATCTTTGCTTTTGCCATGGAGCACGAACGAAAGCTGCTGTTCCCCGACCAGGACATCTTCAACGCCCTGTATAGCGAGCACACATTGCCCGTCCCCGACCAGGTGTGGAATTACGACGCGCGGAAATATCCCGACAACATCATCCGAACCGGCGGCGAGGCAACGCTCGATTGGGTTATGGACAACACCGCGATCTTGCACTTCTGCGGCAGAGATAAACCATGGGCGCCAAAGTACCGCGGCCAATTCGCGGCGCTGTACAAGCACTACGCCGCGCTCGCCCGCCGAATATAGCGAGCGAAGATCCGAATACTCTGCAGATACGAGTAAGGGCAGACACCATGGCCTGCCCTTTTGCGTACACCCCGTGTGTGGCGATACGCCGAAATTAGAGCTCGATGATGGGAGCGTCGCCCCAGAGCTTCTCGAGGCGGTAGTACTCGCGCGCCTCGGGGGTGAAGGAGTGGACGACGACCGAACCGTAGTCCATGAGGATCCAACTGCGCTCCTCGCGGCCCTCGATCGAGAACGGATGCTCGCCGAATGCCTTCGCGACCTTCTCCTCGACATCGTCGACGATGGCGTCGACCATGCGCGTGTTGTTGCCGGTGGCAAGCACGAAGTAGTCGCAGACATCGGAGAGCTCGGTGAGGTCGATGATGCAAATGTCCTCGGCGCCCTTGAACGAGGCCGCGTCGGCGGCGGCTCGGGCCACCTCGATGGCGGGAACGCCGGACGTGGAGGGGGAAGCGGCGCTGCGCTCGACGGAGGCGTTGCCCTCGGCGGCATGAGCGCCCAGGCCGGAGGCGTAGTCGAGAAGCTGATCGTCGGTCATGTCAGTCATGGAAAACCTTTCCTGTGATCGGTTAGCGCGTTCGCTTTGCTGCGTACGCATTATAGATGTCGACGGCGGTCGGGTACAGATAGCGTCCACCCGAAATCACATAAACGAGACCCTGCGCGAACGTTTGGAAGAACAGCTCTTCCAGGGAAGACTCCCCCACCATGGCGCGCAGACGCTCGGCGTAGTCGCCGTGGCGGCCGGGCTCGATCGCATCGGCGACGAACACGACCATGTCGAGCGGCGTCATGTCGACCGCTCCGACCGTGTGCCTCGCGACCGCCTGGCACACGGAAGCATCGATGCCCTCGAAGATGTGCGGCAACTCATAAGAGGCGACGGGGCCGTGCAGCAACCCCACGGCTGCGGAGGGGGAACCGGCGACGCGAACCCCGTACTGAGCCGCCCTCACGAGCAGCTCGTGATCGTCCAAGACCTTGTCCCAATCATGCAAAAGCCCCGCAAGGGCAGCCGAGAAGCAGTCCACATCGTACGCGCGGGCGATCTCGCAAGCCGTCTTGGCAACGCCCAGGGAGTGCTGGTAGCGGCGGGGCTTCTCGACCATGCGCACCTCGAGCTTGGCGCGAACGGCCTCGAGCTCGGCGATCTGTTCTTCTGAAAGCGTCATGTACTCATTCTCCCGTGACGTACAAGTCGTTCTTCTGGATATAGCCCATCACCGACTCGCTCGTGAGATAGCGCGCGCTCTTTCCGTCGCGCACGAGCTCGCGGATGCTTGACGAGCTGATGGCCAGAGCCGGAATCTCGATATAGCGAACATCGAAATCGATGCCAGAGGCGGCGATGCGGGCCTTGGCCGTCTCGATATCGTACCCGGGGCGGGTCGCGGCGATCAGAGTCGCGAGCGATGCGAGGCGCTCCGCATCATGCCAGGCAAGGATATCCATGATCGCGTCGGCGCCGGTGATGAAGTAGAGCTCGACGTTATCGGGATATCGCGCGCGCAGCTCTCCGAGGGTGTCGACCGTGTAGGTCACGCCGGGACGATCGATCTCGAAGCGGCTGGCGTAAAACGCCGCGTTCGCGGCAGTCGCCAGCACCGTCATGGCGTAGCGATCCTCTGGGTCGCTCACGCGCCTGCCCTGCTTGAACGCGGGCGAGCCGGCAGGCATGAACAGCACCAGATCAAGATCGAGCGCCTCACGTGCCTGCTCGGCGGTGACCAGGTGCCCGTAGTGGATCGGGTCGAACGTTCCACCCATGATGCCCAGGCGGTACGTGCGCTCAGGGTCGTCGCCGAGCGGGGGCAGCAGGCGGTCACGCGAGGACATCGGGGTCCTCCTCACCGACCTCGAGCTGAAAACCCTCGCCTGCAAGCCCCTCATCGTCGCCATCAAACTCGATGAGCTCGACGTCGTCCTCGTAATCCACATCGTCGTCGACACCCTCGAAATCGAAGGCGTAGCCGAGGATGCGGACCTCATCGCCATTCTTGCAGCCGGCCTTGATGAGCGCGTCGTCCACGCCCATGCGGGCCATGCGGTGCTGCAGGTAGATGATGGCCTCTTCGTTCTCCCAGTCGGTCTGGACGACCATGCGCTCAAGGTTGGTGCCGGTGACGCGCCAAGCGCCCGGCTCCTCCTCGAGGACGCGGAAACGCTTGTCGCGAGCCTTGCGGGCGCGCTCCCACTTCTCCTCGTCGAAGGCGGGGGCAGCCGCCTGCTCCTCGGCGATGGCGCGGCGCAGCTCGCTCACGCGCTCACCACAGGCGAGCATGAGCGTCTGAAGGCCGGCGCCCGTCAACGCGGAGACGGCGAAGAACTCGTGGCCGTCCTCGAGGGCGGCCATCTTGAGCGCCTGGACGCGGTCGGCCACGCCGGAGGCATCGCACTTGTTGGCGACGACGATCTGCGGGCGGTCGGCGAGCTCAGAGGCATAGCGGCGGAGCTCGTCGTTGATGATGCGGTAATCCTCGAGGGGATCGCGCCCCTCATAGCTGCCCGTGATGTCGACCACGTGCAGGATCAGGGCCGTGCGCTCGACATGGCGCAGGAACTGATGGCCCAATCCCTTGCCCTCGGCCGCACCCTCGATGAGACCCGGGACATCGGCAACGACATAGGAGTACTCGCCCGCGCGCACCATGCCGAGATTGGGCACGAGCGTGGTGAACGGGTAGTCGGCGATCTTGGGACGGGCGGCGCTCATGCGGGCGATGAGCGAGGACTTGCCGACGCTCGGGAAACCCACGAGGGCGGCATCGGCCATGAGCTTCATCTCGAGCTCGATCCAGTGCTCGATGGCGGGCTCGCCCTTTTGGGCGAACGCCGGAGCGCGGCGCGTGGAAGTCACGAAGTGCGGGTTACCCAGGCCACCGGTGCCGCCGGGCGCCACCACGACGCGCTCGCCGTCGTGCGTGAGGTCGGCCAGATCGTAGGCGGGCTCCATCGTCGTGGGATCGAGCTCGCGGATGACGGTGCCCATGGGCACCTTGAGGACGAGGTCCTTGCCGTCGGCTCCGTCTTTGCGAGAACCCTTGCCGTGCGTGCCGGCCTCGGCGCGGAAATGGTGTTTGAATCGATAATCGATGAGCGACGAGAGCTGGGCGTCGGCCTGGATGACGACATCGCCGCCATGACCGCCGTCGCCGCCGTCAGGGCCGCCCTTGGGGACGAAGGCCTCGCGGCGGAACGACATGCAGCCGGCACCGCCGTCGCCGCCCTTGACGTTGATGCGGCAAATATCGGTGAACTGGGACACAGCCCCTCCTTGTATGTTGACAAGCCCTATGTGTAAAAAGGGACGGGTGCAAATTGCACATCCACGGCGATGCGCTCGATGCGCATTCGCAGTAAACATGCGACTAGCTTACCAAATGCCCCTGTGTAAAATGCGATGTGCAGTTTGCACCCGTCCCTTTTTACACATAACCCCTTTTACACACAAGGAGACCCTCCGGGCGAAACGCACAGAGGGTCTCCCAAAAGATGCAAATGCAAAAAGGGTGAGGATTACGCCTCGACGGGATACACGTTCACGCGATGCTTGAGGCCCTTGGTGAACTTGACCTTGCCCTCGACGAGCGCGAAGAGGGTGTCGTCCTTGCCACGGCCGACGTTCTCGCCGGGGTGGATGTGGGTGCCGTTCTGGCGGACGAGAATCTCGCCGGCCTTCACGGTCTGACCGTCAAAACGCTTGGTGCCCAGACGCTGGCCGCGGGAGTCGCGACCATTGCGGGAGGAACCGAGACCTTTTTTGTGTGCCATGTCAGGTACCTGCTCTCTAACTAACTACAAATGGTCGACTACTCGGCGACGGGAGCCTCGGGCTCCTCGACCTTGGTGGTCTTCTTGGCGCGGGAAGTGGCCTGGACCTTGGTGATCTTCAGCTTGGTGAGCTGCTGACGATGGCCCTTGAGGCGGTGGTAGCGCTTGCGCTTGTGGAACTTGTAGACGAGCTGCTTCTCGCCCTTGAACTGCTCCAGGATCTCAGCAGTGACCTTTGCCTTGGCGAGCTTGGCAGGATCCGTGACGATCTTCTTGCCGTCGTTGAGGAAAATGACCTCGAGCTCGACCTTGGAGCCGGCCTCGCCCTCGATCTTCTCAACGGTGATGACGTCATCGGTGGCGACTTTATACTGCTTGCCGCCCGTAGAAACGATTGCGTACATGTTCTTGCCCTTCATGCATCAGTTGTGCAACAGTCGGATATGGTATCAGGTGGATTATGGCGCGTCAACGGATATATTCAACGTTCTCCCTGCATATTCACAGGTTCGACAAAGCCCACGCCGAGCGCTCGCTCGAGAGGCTGTCAGATGGCACCTCGAGCATGCGTCCGAGCGGCTCCGCCTCTCCCCCGTTTTCCATGGAGATGCGCTGCCCAGAACGCTCTACGCGATAACTCTCGATCGTGCTGAGCTGCTGGATTCCCGTCGAGATGATCTCCTCGTCAACACCGGGAACAAGGCCGCGCAAGCCCTGGTCGAATGCGGCGATGAGGATTTCAGGCCGCAAAGAGCCGTCGTTGTCGCACCGTGTCTTGAGCTCGACCCAGGCACGACCCTCGGGTGAGGGCAGGAAATTGGCCTGAGACAAGACGCGCTTCAAGTCCAAGGACTTGGATTTCTTGCCACGCCTATAGGGGATCTGCAGGTCATTGTCTGTGAACCACCAAGATGAGAAAACGTCGGAGAGCTTCTCGACCGAGGCACCGGATCCCTGCGAAAACGAGAGCTCGATCAGATAGTCGACAAGCGTGATCTCGGCGGTGAGTGCCGGACGACGGAGCTCCACATATGCGGCGTCGATCGGGCGCAGGTCTATGGGGGCGGCGTCCTGCAGGCGCGCGAGCGCGTCGCCGACGGAAATGAGCTCCGTCAGATACACATCGAAGTACTCCGCCGTGGACGACGTCCCCACCGGCAGCGCGGAGGTGTAGGCGATGCGCATGTGCGGCGAGAAGCCCTGCGTGACCGCATAGGGCAGTTTTGCGCGGCGGACGACCTGCTCGACGGTGTGGATCAGCTCGAGGTGACCCAGGTACTTGAGACGCCCCAACTTGGGATAGGCCACGCGGAGCCGGAAGAGCGTGGGTTCGGATGCGTTCGTCATGCGCGCTCACCAACCAAGACGTTGTCGGCTTTCAGGGTCGGGCACACGCCGCAGCCCGTGCAAGACTCGCGAGTGCAGTCGGGCGTAGTGACGCCCTCGAGGGATCGACGGTACTCGCGCAGGAGGAACCCGCGGGACACGCCCGGGCTCACATGCTCCCAGGGCAGGCGCCAATCGAGCTCGAAGGACTCCTGGGCAAGGGCCCTCAGGTCCATGCCGAGCTCGGCGGCGGCCTGCTCCCAGCGCTCGAGCTCGAACTGCTCGGTCCAGGCGTCGAAGCGCTGGCCGCGCCTCCAGGCGCCCTCGATGAGAGGAGCGATGTCGCGGCCGCCGCGGCTCATGACCGCCTCGACCAGCGAGGTTGCGGCGTCGTGGCAGTGGATGCGGACGGCGCGGTTCCTCACCGAATGGAAGAGCAGCTGCTGGCGACGCTTGACCTCGGCATCATCGAGCTGCGGGCACCACTGGAAAGGGGTGTGGGCCTTGGGGATGAACACCGACACGGAGATGGAGACGGAGATGCCGCCGCGCTGCTCCTTGGGCACGACCTCGCGCGCGATCTCGAGCGTATGGTCGGCGAGCTGGGCGATGGCGACGATGTCCTCGTCGGTCTCCCCCGGCAGGCCCATCATGAAGTACAGCTTGACGCGACGCCAACCGGCCTCGAACGCGGCGCGCGTGGCGCGCTCGAGGTCCTCCTCGGTCACATTCTTGTTGATGATGTCGCGCATGCGCTGACTGCCGGCCTCGGGCGCGAAGGTGAGACCGCCCTTCTTCTCCCCCGCCACGGCAGCGGCCATATCCACGCCGAAGGAGTCGAGGCGCTGAGACGGCACGGAGATGGAGATGCCGGTGTCACCCAGGCGCTTGTTGAGGCGGTTGAGCATCTCGGCGCACCTGGAGTGATCGGTGGTGGAGAGCGAGTTGAGCGACACCTCGTCGTAGCCCATGTGGGCCAGGCCGCCGGTCACGGCGGAGACGACCTGGTCGGCGGAGCGCTCGCGCACCGGGCGGTACGTCATGCCCGCCTGGCAGAAGCGGCAGCCGCGCGCACAGCCGCGCAGCACCTCGACGCAGAGGCGGTCCTGGACGATCTGCATATAGGGAACGACGGCCTGCGGGACCGGGTTGGTGGCGCCGAAGTCCTTCACCACGCGCTTGTACACGACCGGCGGGACCTGCTCACCCTCGCGCGGGACCGTGTAGCCATGCGGCGAGCAGGGCTCGTCATGGCGCACCTCGTAGAGCGACGGGACATAGACGCCGCCGATCTTCGAGAGCTCGCGAAGCATCTCGGCGCGGGGCACACGCGCATCGCGCAGTTCGCGATGGCGCTGGCAGAACTCCACGATCTGCTCCTCGCCCTCACCGATCATCATGCAGTCGAAGAACGGGGCCAGGGGCTCGGGGTTGTAGACGGAAGGGCCACCGCAGATGACGATGGGGTCGTCCTCGCCGCGATCGGCCGCGTGGAGCGGGATGCCCGCGAGGTCGAGGCCCTCGAGGTAGTTGGTGCACGCCATCTCATGCGGAACGTGGAAGCCCACGACGTCGAAGGACGCGATGGGGGCAGCGCCCTCGAGCGAGAGCAGCGGGATTCCGGCGGCGCGCATCTCATCGGCCATGTCGACCCACGGGATGTAGCCGCGCTCGCAGGAAAGCCCCTCGGCCTCGTTGAGGTTGCGGTACAGGATGGCGATGCCCTGGTTGGGCAGGCCCACCTCGTACACGTCGGGGTAGATCAGCACGCAGCGGTGCTCGGCCTCCGGCTTGTACAGCGCCCCCCACTCGTGGTCGATGTAGCGAGTGGGTTTCTCCACGCGCGCGAGCAGGGGCTCGAGCTCGTGGAAGCGGTTCTCATAGGGAACTCGCATGTATCCTCCTTGTCGGGAGATAAAGGACGAAAAGAGAGGGCCGGGCGAACACGGCCCGGGCGAGCACGGCCCGCCAAAAGCCCATTTGAGCTACTCGGCAGCGGCAGCCCGCTTGACGACGGGTGTCAAGATCTTGCGCGCGCCGCCGTATACGCCGCGGAAGAAGTCGTTTATGGGAGTGTAATCGATATCCCGCTCGTAATACATGCTGAGCGCGCACCCCATGCCATATGTTCCTGCACCCGCCAGGGCCGCCTTGAACACGGCGCCGGCACCACCGATGCGGCGCGCGACCGCACGGGCACCCGCCCGCATCGCGAAGGCCGCACCGAGCACCATGGCCGCCTCGTAGGCGCGCTCGAATCGCATGGGCTTGCCGAAGACGCCGGCGAGTTTGAGCATCATCCCGAGCTGGGTCATGGTCATGACGGGGAAATCGGCGCCGGGCATGAAGAAAAGCGCACCGGTGGCGAGGTTCGCAGTGGCGGCGGATCGGACGACGCGCATGGCGGCGGCGATGCGCATGAACGTGAAATTGGCGGCGAACGCCGTGTCCTTGTCCGTCCTGTCCAAGATCCAATGAGCGAGGGAGGATAGGAGATGGGTCCCATCGGTCGCGGCGATGAGGCCGAGCATCGCGGTATCCCGCTCAATGAACGGCACCTCTACGCAAGACTCGCACAGCACGACCGTCGGAACACCGGAGATCGCGATCCGCTGGACGCGGTCTTGCAACATCGCGCTCCCACCGCTCACGACGATGGCGACATCCGTATCGGGCCTGACTGCGAGGGGAACATCCCCCAACCGCGCGACGCGAACGAGACCAGACGTCGTCTGGGGCACGAGCGCATCTCGCAGGCAGCGGACGATATGGGCGGGGGCGTTGCCATCGAGATACACGGAGACGCGCACCGGTGCATCGACATCGCCTTGGACGCCGACGCCCATCTTGACGGCATCGACGACCGAATCCACGGGTATTCTCATATCTCCTCCAACCTGCGCCTCGACCGAGACGATTGACACCGACCGACGACCCGGAAGCGGGCGCCAAGCAGCCTTGGACCGTCAGGCCACCTTAGATCGGCATCGCCAGATGGACTGGACGATACCGACGGCGGCGCATTGCATCAGCATAGACGAGGACCCGAAGCTGATGAACGGCAGCGGGATGCCGGTGATCGGCATGAGCCCGATGCACATGCCGACCTCCTCGAGCAGCTGAAAGGTCCACATACCGACGATTCCGACACACGCGAGCTGCAAGAACAGCGAGTCGGACTGATGGGCGACGCGGATGGTCGAGAAAATGAGGAAGGCGAAAAGCCCCAGAAGGACGAGGGCGCCCGCGAATCCGAACTCCTCGGATAGAAGCGCGAAGACGAAATCGGTATGGGCCTCAGGAAGGAACCCCGCGCCCGCTTGCGAGGCATTGCCGACCCCTTTGCCAAAGAAACCGCCCGAGCCGACCGCGATCATCGACTGAAGGAGGTTGTAGCCGGCGTTGGTGGTATCGGACTCGGGATCGATAAACACGAGAAGGCGGTTCATCTGATATTGCTTGAGCAACACGTCGCGGCCGAGCATGCTGTCCAGGACGGAATCGAGGGCGAGCATGATGGAGACCAAACCGATGATGAGCGCGACGGTGCAGAGCACCCACTCCTTCCTGGGGCCGCTCATCATGATGATGGTGGCACCGGCGAAGAAGATCACCAAACCGCTGCCGAGGTCTCCCGCGACCACGGCAGCGCCGAACGGGATCGCGAGCATGGCGCAGAGCTTCGCGTATTCGCGAACGCTGTCGATCTTGCCGTTGTACTGGGCGCCCAACGAGGCCATGAAGAAGATGGTGATGAGCTTGGCGAGCTCGACCGGCTGGAAGGTGAGCCCGATGAGCGGAATCTTGATCCAACCCGTCATTCCCTTGGCGTTATATGACAAACCGGGGATATACGGGCTGAACAGCACGATGAGATCTATCACCAACAACACGGTGGTCATCCCGGAGAGACCGGAGAAATCCGACCTCCAGCATATGAACGCGAGGACGAGGCCGAGGCCCATGCCGACGAGCTGGCGCATGAATGACGCATCGGCGATTGTGAGGGAAGCCGTCCATATGACGAACGCGCCATACACAAGAAGCATGACCCAGGCGATGAGCACGGGGATGTTGAACTTCTGCCCGAAACCCGCTTTGCCCGCGACCATTCTCTTGTTGACGCGTGTAAGCGCATCTTTCGCCATGTTTCCCACCTACCTCGAGGTATCTCCGCTGCCATAGCTCACCGTGTCGGGACAATCGTAGATTGCACCGAGGACGTGACGCACCGCCGGCATAGCGCATGTACCGCCGAATCCACCTTGCTCGAGCAGGGCGGCGACGACGTATTTGGGGTCCTCATAGGGGGCGTACGCGATGAACCACGCGTAATCGTCCTCACCGGATTTCTCGCCAGTGCCCGACTTGCCCGCAACCTGCACGGGAAGGTTCTTGAAATGCTCGGCGAGCGTTGGCGATTCCTCGTAAATCATCGAATGGAGGCCGCCGTGCACGAGCCCCATCTGGGCGTCCTGGCTCTTCAGTTCGACCATCCGAAGTTTTTTCGGCTCATAGGAATACGCATCGCCCTGCCCGTCGCGTGAGACCACGGAGTGGAGGACGTGGGGCGTGAACTCGACGCCGTTCATGGCGATTCCGGCATACACCGTTGCCATCTGGACCGGCGTGACGAGGATGTCTCCCTGGCCGATGGCGATGTTCGTCATATCTCCGGCAGTCCAGGCCCGCTCCTCTGGAGACCAATCCTTGAAATAGGCCTCCTTCCACTCCGCATCGGGAACACGGCCCTCATCTTCGGCAGGGAGATCGATGCCCGTCTTGGAACCAAGTCCCCATCTGCGGAACATCTCCTGCAAACCCTCCGAATCACCGTCGGAGTAATAGAAGTTCTTGCCGAGGTCGTAGAAGACCACGTCACAAGAGTCGCGGATACCGTCTTGGAGGCCGCGGACCCCGTGGCCCGAATGCAGCCAGCACGCTTTGCCGTTCGCCTCGCCGAGTCCCGTCCACCAACCGGTGCACGTGGAGCGTGAATCCGCGGTGTACACGCCGTACTCCATGCCCGCGAACGAACTGAGCGGCTTGATGGTGGAAGCCGACATGTACTGGCCACCGACCGCGCGGTTCACGAGGGGGCGTCCGCCTTCATCGTCATTGAGTTCGCTCCAGATATCGGAGGAGATGCCGCCGACGAAAACGGAGGGATCGAATGACGGGAAACTCGCCATGCCGAGGACCTCGCCGTTGGTGCAGTCGAGGCAGACGCACGCACCGGCACCGCCCTTGTGCCCCGTTTGCTCGGCGACCTCCTGGCTGACCTGCAAAGCCTCCTCACAGGCCTTCTGGATCTTGATATCCAGCGTGAGCTTGATGTCGCTGCCGGGCGCCGCCGGGACGGCACCGGCCTGAGAGGTCACGTTGCCGTTCGCATCGACCTTGACGGTCTGCTCCCCCCGGATGCCCTGAAGGAGGTTCTCGTAATAGTACTCGACACCAGCCTGGCCGACGATATCGCCATGTTGGTAGACGATCGAACCGGAATCGGAGCCCGCCTCGTCCTGAGCATCGAGCTGCTCCTGCGTGACGGTACCCGTGTAGCCGATGACATGGCAGGCGAGCGTGCCGTAAGGATACGCGCGCTCGGTGCGCTCGGCGATATAGACGCCCGGGAACTGATCGATATGCTCCTGGATATACGCGACCGTCGAACGCCGCACATCGGTGGCGATGGTATGGGGGCTCTGGGCGCCTTCGGTGTTGTCCTGGATATTCCGCATCACCGCCATATACGGCATGCCGAGGACGTTGGCAAGATGCCTGACCGTGACGGGATCATCGGCGAGGTCCCGATATGCGGTTATCGCGAGTGACGGGCGATTGTCGACGATGGCGACGCCATTGCGATCCAGGATCCTGCCCCGTGGGGCGGGAGTCGTGACGGTACGGGTTTGATTCTTCTCCGCAAGGGCGTCGTAATGGTCCGACGACACCATTTGCATGCTCCAAAGCTTGGCGATGATGGCGGCGAACACCGCCCCCACGCCAGCGGTGAGGAGCTTGAAGCGACCGTTCGATTTGACCCCCTGGGTCGAGCCCTCCCCCTCCGCGGCGCGGGGACGGGTGCCGTTCTGGGTATCGAACGTGAACTTCCCCGAATAACCCTTGAGGAACAACAGGGAACCGATGATGGCGGCGACGAGGATGACGCCGGCTATGATGACGATGAGCTGTGCATCCATGAAATGCGCCTATCTCAAGCCCTTGAAGCGAGACCCGCGACCATGCGACCTCCCGCGCGCGGAAAATCCGCGCGAGCCGGCCTGCGCACCCGCCATCAGCAGGAAGGGCACGCTGGCGAGGACATCGAGCGCGGTCGAGGCGAGGCCGTGCACGCCGATCGAGGTCAAGACGCTCGACTCGACGCCGAGCAGCAGCATCGCCACGGCATAGATCATGTTGACGCCGAATATCGCGGCGATGACGACACGGAGCGTCTCCATGCCGACGCCGGAAGTCAATCCACGGGAGATCAAAGCGACGCCATATCCCGCAAGGGCGAGCAAAAGGGACATCAAGCCGATTGGACCGGTCGTGGTGAGGTCGTACACGAGGCCGGAGAAGAATCCGATATAGACCATTGCCCGTGAATCGACGGATATCGCCATCGACGCCGTGAGCACGAGCATGAAGTTGAACGTCCCGCCAAATGGCCTCAGCTGAGGAGCGAACGCCAGATGAAGAATCAGGCAGACGAGGGCGATGGCGATGAGGCGGCCGCGCGTGGGGCCGGCGTTGTTAAGTTCAAAAGCCATGATCTACCCCCTACTCCCCATCAGATCCACCGGAGGACCCCTCCGTACCGTCATCTTCAGAAGCGTCCGACGACTGTGCGGACGAAACGCCTTGCGGCGTGCCATTCGCAGTCGCGACCTCCTCATCAGAGGGAACCTGATCCTCACCGATCGAGGTGATGACGAGAACCTCCTCGTTGTTCTCGGCCGTGGAGACCGCTCGGACCACAATCGTGTAGTAGACCGCATTGGCGGCGCGGTCGATGGAGGCGACCGTGCCGAGGGGCAGGCCCTTGGGGAACGAGCCGCCGATACCCGATGTGATGATGATGTCCCCGGTAGACACCTCGGCGTCCGCCACGACGTATTCGAGTCGAAGCGTCCCGTCGGCTTGGCCGCGAAGCATGCCTTGGGCACGCGAGCCCTGGACCATCGCCGAGATGCCGGACTGCTCGTCACTCACCAGGCGAACGGTCGACGTGGTCGAGGAGACCTCGATGATCTGGCCGATGACACCGCCCGAGCTGCATACCGGCATGCCGACCTCGAAACCGGCGTTCGACCCCTTGTCGATGATGACGGCTTCGGTCCAGGCATCGCCGGTCGACCCGATGATGCGCGCGGCGGTGGACGTGAGGTCGTATGTTGACTGGAGGCCGACGAGCTTCTCAAGGCGCGTCGCGGTCTCCTGCGCCTCTGACAACTCGGCGACTTTCGCCGTGAGCCGCTCGTTCTCCGCCTTGAGTTCGGACAGCGTCTCAGACGACGCCCCGGCGTTGGCGACGGCGTTGGCGACCGCGTTGAAGGGAGCGGAGATCACCCCGCCCAGCATGCGCACCGGAGAGGTGACCGTCATCGCCATGCCCCGTAGCGAATGGATGGCGCCGGCATCCCCCTCACGCAAGTAGAACGTGAGCAGGAGGACCGACACGAGGCATAAAACAATCAACGGGCGACCACCCGTTGATTGCCTTGAACTATGCAAGTTGGAGGAATACTTGGGTTTACCCGGCACAAGCCGCCCTTTCCGTTACGCGTTGCTCTGAACGAACCCGCCGTCGAACGCATTTGCCTCGAGCACTCGCGCGCAGCCGTTGACCACGTTGTCGAGCGCCGTCGGACTGACATTGACCGCCACACCGGTCTCATCGCGCAGGCGGATATCGAGACCGCGCAGCATCGCGCCGCCGCCGGTGAGAAGGATGCCGTAATACATGAGGTCTGAGGCGAGATCCGGCGGGGTCGCGTCGAGCGCGTCCTTGACCGCCTTGGTCATCTCATCGAGCGGCTTGTTGAGGGCGCGGCGAATCTCCTCGCTCTCGATACGGACCGTCTTGGGCAGACCGGTGATCACGTCGCGGCCGTTGACCTCGACGTCGAGCTCGTCCTTGAGCGGGACGGCGGATCCGACCTTGATCTTGATGTCCTCCGCGGTGCGCTCGCCGATCGCGAGGTTATAGGCATCGCGGACATGCTGCAGGATCGCCTGATCGAATTCATCGCCGGCGATGCGGATGGACTGCGAGACGACGATGCCGCCCATGGCGATGACCGCGACCTCGGTGGTGCCGCCGCCGATGTCGATGACCATGGACCCCGTGGGCTCCTCGACGGGGAGGTCGGCGCCGATGGCCGCCGCCATGGGCTCCTCGATGAGGTACGCCTGGCGGGCGCCGGCCTGGATGGTGGCCTCGAATACGGCGCGCTTCTCAACGGAGGTGACGCCGGAGGGAACGCACACGACGACCCTGGGCCGCGGAGTCCAGGGGTAGCGCTTCTCGCTCGCCTTATCGATGAAGTAGCGCAACATGGCCTCGGTCACATCGAAATCGGCGATGACGCCGTCCTTGAGCGGGCGGACGGCGACGATGTTGCCGGGGGTGCGCCCGAGCATGCGCTTCGCCTCGATGCCGACGGCGAGGATGCGCTCGTCATTCTTGTCGATAGCCACAACGGAGGGCTCGCGGATGACGATGCCCTTGCCGCGCACCGAGACGAGCGTGTTGGCAGTACCGAGGTCGATCGCGAGGTCGCCGTCGTATTGGCCGAAGAACATATCCATCAGAGAAAACAAGTCTGCTCCTACGTCAAACACTTTGGAATGGTTTGGCAAAAGTGTAGCGTCCGACGACGCCACAACTCCTGGCACGCGGAAAACGCATTGCCCGTCCACCGAAACTACTGCTGGGAGCCCTCCTGGGACGCTTCCGCGGAATCGCCCGCGGAAGCCGCATCGAGCGAGGAATCGGCCTCGGCGCCCTCATCGGTCGTCGCATCGTCCTCGGACGCGGGCTCATCCACGGAGTCGGTGGAGCCGACGTTACCGGATACGTTGAAATCGGTGGCGATGGAGGATACCGCCCATCCGAGTCCCTCGCGGACGAAATCGACCTCGTAGGTCATCTCACCGCCCTGCTTGAGAGTGACCTTGACGGTAGCCTTCGTCTCGCTCATCCCGGCGTCCATGCCCTCGATGGTCGCGCTGGAATCCTGCGGGATAGAGGCGACGATCACCGAGCGCTGGCTATCATCGAGACCGGACGCGAGGTACTCCGAGGCATCGGAGCCGTCAGATGCGGCCTCGAAGAGCTTGGTCAGGGTGTCCTGCTGCGAGGGGATGCCGAAACCGCGCG
>CAUCLI010000010.1 GCA_958443615.1 uncultured Collinsella sp. | reverse complement strand
GGCGTCGACGTCATGACCACCGAGACCACCTGCCTCACCTCCATCTGGCGCACGGACGAGGACACGCGCGCCTTTTTGGCCGAACACGGCCGCGAGGCGGATTACCGCGAGCTCAACCCCGCTTCCGTCGCCTACTACGATGGGTGCGTGCGCGTCGACCTTTCCGCGGTGCGCCCCATGATCGCGTTGCCGTTCCACCCCTCGAACGCCTACACCATCGAGGAGCTCAACGCCAATCTCGAGGACATCCTGCACGAGGTCGAGCTCCGCGCCGCCGAGGTGGGCGGTGGCCGCGCGTCGCTGTCCTTGCTGGACAAGATCCGCCCGGACGGGCGCCTGCAGGTGCAGCAGGGCGTCATCGCGGGTTGCTCGGGTGGCAATTTTACGTCCGTGATGCAGGCGGCGCGCGTGCTCAAGGGCAAGACCTGCGGTAACGGCGAGTTCGCGCTCTCGGTGTACCCGAGCTCCCAGCCCGTGTTCCTCGAGCTGGCGAGCAACGGCGCCGCGTTCGACCTCATGCAGGCGGGCGCGATCGTGCGCACGGCGTTCTGCGGCCCGTGCTTCGGCGCGGGCGATACGCCGGCGAACAACGGCCTGTCCATCCGCCATACCACCCGCAACTTCCCCAACCGCGAGGGATCAAAGCCCGGAAACGGCCAGCTCACGGGTGTGGCGCTCATGGATGCGCGCTCCATAGCGGCAACGGCTGCCGCGGGCGGCGTGCTGACCGCCGCGACCGACCTGCCCGAGGACGTTTGGGATGAGCGCGTGGAGTACCACTTCGACAAGAGCGCCTACGAGCATCGCGTGTACCAGGGGTTCGGCGCCGCCGATGCCGAGCGCGACCTGGTGTACGGCCCCAATATCAAGGATTGGCCGGATATGGAGCCGCTCGCGGAGAACATCTTGTTGCGCGTCGCCTCCAAGATCATGGACGATGTGACCACCACCGACGAGCTGATTCCCTCGGGCGAGACGAGCTCGTATCGTTCCAACCCGCTTGGCCTCGCCGAGTTCACGTTGAGCCGTCGCGACCCGGAGTACGTGGGTCGCGCAAAGGCTGTGGCAGAGCTTGAGCGCGAACGCCTGGCGGGCGCGCTGCCCGCCGAGGTTGCCGGCGTGTTCGAGGCCCTCACCGCCGCAGGTGCGCCCGGTGCAGATGATCCGGCGTCCGTCGAGATCGGCTCGGTGCTCTACGCGGTCAAGCCGGGTGACGGCTCCGCGCGCGAGCAGGCGGCCAGCTGCCAGCGCGTGCTGGGCGGCCTGGCCAACATCACGCGCGAGTACGCCACCAAGCGCTACCGCTCCAACGTGATGAACTGGGGCATGGTTCCCTTCCAGATGAAGGACAAGCCAACGTTCGAGGTGGGGGATTACGTGTACGTGCCGGGCATCCGTTCCGCGCTCGAGGGAGCGATGGACGCGATTCCCGCGTGGGTCGCGCGCGCGGATGGCGAAGTCGAGCAGATCGAGCTGTTCGTGGCCGACATGACGCCGGAGGAGCGCGCCATCGTGAAGGCCGGCTGCCTCATCAACTACAACCGAGGGCGTGCACGCTAGGTCAGGCTGTCGCGAGACAAAGGCATCCGCCAAAAGGGAAGCGGGCCGGCGACTTCAACGGTCGCCGACCCGCTTTTGCACTCCTTCCCGGTTTGGGGGCTAGGCGCCCAGCGCCTGAGCTCCAAGGGCGAGGCAGCCCATGATGCCCTGCTTGCCATCGAGGCTGTTGTTCACGATGTAGGTGTCGATGTGCTCCATCTCGGGCGTCGCGATATAGCCGTTGAGGAGTTTCGCGGTCTTGGTCCGGGCGAGTTGAACGATGGGGGTGTGGTCGGCAACGCCGCCGCCAATGACGATCTTTTGCGGTGCATAGCACAGGATGTAGGTCATGAGCGCCTGCGCGAGGTAGCCGGACAGCAGGTCCATGGCATGTTCGTCTTCGGCGAGCTCGCTCGCGCGTTTGCCGCCCCAGCGCTTCTTCACGCCAGGGCCGGCGATGAGGCCCTCGAGGCAGCTGTCGTGGTAGGGGCAGCCGGAGTCTTCGCCAATCGTGTCAGAGGGATCGCGCGTGACGAGGATGTGTCCCGCCTCGGGGTGCAGCATGCCGTGGATGAGCTGGCCGCCGATCATGACGCCGGCGCCCACGCCCGTTCCGATGGTGAGATAGACGACGTTGTCGTACCCCTGCGCACAGCCAAAGGTGCACTCACCCAGGCAGGCGACGTTCACGTCGGTGTCATAGCCGCAAGGGACGTCGAGTCCCCGCTTGAGGGTGCCGAGCATGTCGAAGTAGCGCCATGCGGTCTTGGGCGTCTCCAGGATCTGGCCGTAGCGTTCCGAGTTGGGGTTGACCGCGGTCGGGCCGAAGGCGCCGATGCCGAGCGCGTCGATATCGCGCTCCTTGAACCAAGAGCAGACGAGCGCCATGGTCTCATCGGGAGTGGTTGTGGGGAACTGCTCGGATTCGATGACCGTACCATCGGCGCGTCCGATCGCGCAAACCATCTTGGTTCCGCCCGCCTCGAGTGCACCGATCAGCTTGCTTTCCATGGTCATACCTCCTGTTTCACGAGGATTAACTGCTGAAACAACATGTTTCATAATGCATTATAAAATGAATCATTCCGTGATTCCCCGTGTTTCACAAAAGGCGATCCAAGAAGTTCGCATACCGCCATCGACGAGGCATCTATACAGGCAATATTGCATAGACTAACCTATGAAACATCACATTAGACGAGGTAAATGGTACGTATAGATAAATACCCTCGACATCTCTGGAATATAGACACGTTAATTACTCACAGAGAGCTAATCGCCGTTTACGGTAAATTACATACCGTTCACCCCATACTGTTTCATGGGAAGCACGATGCGTTTCACAAATTGCTAAAGTGTGAAACAACGTGAAACACACGAAACAGACGTGAGGAAGGAACGGACATGGCAGATTTCTCCATCTCCAACGTTATTGACGAGAAGCTGATCGCCCTCGACATGGACGTTACCACGAAGGAGGAGATGCTCGAGCGCCTGACCGATCTGTTCGACGAGCAGGGCAAGCTGAACGATCGCGATGCGTTCCTCAAGGATGTCATGTGGCGCGAGGGCGAGGGCCAGACCGGCATCGGGATGGGCGTCGCGATCCCGCACGGCAAGTCCGCCGGCGTGAACACCACCTCGCTCGCCATCGGCGTGTCCAAGAACCCCCTCGCCTGGGAGTCTTTGGATGACGAGCCGGTCACCGTCGTGATCTTGTTCGCCGTCACCGAGGGAGATTCCGACGTCATCCACCTCAAGCTCCTCCAGCACGTCGCCATGCTGCTGGCTCACGAGAGCTTCGTCGAGAAGCTGCACTCCGTTTCCAGCACCGCCGAGATGCTGGCGCTTCTGGAGTCCAACCCGGACGACTACGACGACTAGTCATCGCTTCCATCGGAAAACAACGTCGCCGGCCGCGTCTTCGCCCGGTTGGATGAAACGGCGTATGTCAGGCGAGAAGAAAAGGGGATTGCAATGAAACTCGTCGGCGTCTGCGCTTGTACCAGCGGTATCGCCCACACCTACATGGCCAAGGAGAAGCTCGTGAAGGCCGCCCAGGCCCTCGGTCACGAGATCCACGTCGAGACCCAGGGGACCATCGGCGTCGAGGACGAGCTCACGCCCGAGCAGATCGCCGAGGCCGATGCCGTCATCCTGGCGATCGACATCAAGATCGACACCTCCCGCTTCAAGGACAAGCGCGTCATGGAGGTTCCCACGGGCATCGTCCTCAAGGCTCCCAAGCAGATCATCCAGAAGATCGAGGAGAGCCTGGGCTAATCGGGTCCGAACCACCTTTGTTGCCATTTCGTCTCGTCGGGGCGAAGTAAACGTACATTAATGAAAGGGGAATGTATGAAAGGCAAGTTCACCTTGGCCGAGATCAAGAAGCATGTGCTGACCGCCATCAGCTACCTGCTCCCTCTGATCGTCGCCTCCGGCCTGCTCATCGCGGTCGGTAACCTCATGGGCGGGCAGGTCATGTCCTCCCTCGATGACCTGACCGTTCCGAGCGCGTTCACGTCTCTCGGCGTGCTGGGCATGGGCCTCATCCCGGCGTTCATCGGCGGTTACATCTCGTACTCCGTCGCTGACCGTCCCGGTATCGCCCCCGGCTTCCTGATGGGCTGCATTGCCTCCTTCTTGAATGCCGGCTTCCTCGGCGGCCTCGTCGGCGGCCTTCTCGTGGGCTACATCGCGCTCGCCATCGAGACCTACGTCAAGGTTCCCAAGTGGGCCCAGGCCCTCATGCCCATGATGATCGTCCCGACGCTCTCCTCCATGATCGCCGGCCTCATCATGTACTACATCCTCGGTGGTCCGCTGCAGACCTTCACCGGCGCCCTGACCAACTTCATCACCGGCCTCGATCAGTCCCAGAAGGCTCTCTACGGCTTCGTTATCGGCTGGCTCGGCTGCCTTGACTACGGCGGAGCCATCTCCAAGGTCCCGAACCTGATCTGCGACGGCCTCATGGCCGACGGCGTGTACGGCCCCGAGGGCATCAAGGTCCTCGCCGCCATGGTCCCGCCCTTCGGCGTCACCTTCGGCTACCTGCTCTCCAAGGTCGTGAAAAAGCCTATCTTCAAGGCCACTGAGGTCGAGAACATCAAGGTCGCCTTCCCCATGGGCGTCTGCATGATCTCCGAGGGCGTCATCCCCATCGCGATGAACGACCTCGTCCGCACCGTGATCTCCACCTCCATCGGCTGCGGTGTCTGCGGAGCGATCGTCTTCTCCATGGGCGTCGAGTCCATGGTCCCCTCCGGCGGCGTGTTCGTCATCCCGGCGATGACCAACCCGCTGTGGGCCGTCATCGGCCTGCTGGTCGGCTCCTGCGTGACCGCCATCCTGCTGGTCCTCCTCAAGAAGCGCCTTGCCCCTGAGGAGATCGACGACCTGGGCATGGATGAGGACGTCGAGGAGGCCGAGGTCGACCTGTCCGGCTTCTCCCTCTCCTAATGGCTTCCACCCGATAGCTGCCCCCTAGGGCGGGGGCGAATGAGCCCCCGCCCATTTCATTCGCAAACGAAAGGATTGCACTCGATGTACGAATCCATGAAAGGCATGCTCGCCAAGGCGAATGCCGAAGGCTACGCGGTCATGGCGATCAACGCGTTCAACCTCGAGACCGCGCGCGGCGTCATCACCGCCGCCGAGGAGATGAACGCCCCCATCATCATCGACCTGCTCCAGGACCACGTTAAGGCGTACTTCGATTGCGATATCCTCACAGCCCCCATCATCAAGATGGCCCAGGCGGCTCATGTCCCGGTGGCCATCAATCTCGACCACGGGCATGACATCGCGCATCTCAAGCGCTGTCTTCATGAGGGCTTTTCCAGCGTGATGTGCGACGCCTCCGCCTACTCGGATGAGGAGAACGCCCGCATCACCAAGGAGATCGTCGAACTCGCCGATATGTTCGACGCCTCCGTCGAGGCCGAGGTCGGCAACATGGGCCGCATCGCCGAGGACGGCGTGATGCTCACCGACGCCGCCATGTACACGGACCCGGACGCCGCCATCGACTTCATCGAGAAGACCGGCGTGACCGCCCTGGCGATTTCCTACGGCTCGACCCATGGCGATTATCCCGAGGGGTATGTGCCGGAGTTCCACTTCGACATCGTCGAGAAGATCAAGGCCGCCACGGGCTGCCCGCTCGTCCTCCACGGCGGATCCGGCGCGGGTGACGAGAACATGCGCCGTTCCGTCGAGGCCGGCATCAACAAGATCAACGTTGGCACCGACTATATGATCGCCCAGCGCGATTTCATCGCCAACGCCCTGGCCGAGGATCCCTCTTGCGATTTCCCCCAGCTCATTCAGGACAGCTGGCGCGCCGGAGTGGACACCATCAAGCACTACATCGAGCTTTCGGGCTCGGCAGGCAAGGCGTTCTAAATCCCACGAGCGCTTTGAGCGCGGGATTTGAACATAGCAATGTAAGACACAGGCAACGTTTCAAAACAAAAGGAGAACACAATGCTCGTCAACATGAATCAGATGCTCGCCATGGCCAAGGAGAAGCACTTCGCCGTCGGCGCCTTCAACGTCTCCGAGTCCAACCTCTTCCGCACCGTGGTCGAGGCCGCCGAGGCCAACGATGCCCCCGCGATCATCGCCGTGCACCCCACGGAGCTCGACTACTGCAAGGACGATTTCATCAAGTACGTCGTCGCCCGCTGCTCCAACAGCCCGGTGCCCTTCGTGATCCACATGGACCATGGCGACAGCATCGACAGCATCATGCGCGCCGTCCACTGCGGCTTCACCTCCGTCATGATCGACGGTTCCTCCCTGCCCTTTGAGGAGAACATCGCCAAGACCGCCGAGGTCGTCAAGTACTGCCACATGGTGAACGTCTCCGTCGAGGGCGAGCTGGGCACCATCGGCGACACCGGCACCTCCATCGAGGGCGGCATGTCCGAGGTCATCTACACCGATCCCGAGGACGCCAAGAAGTTCGTCGAGGCCACCGGCATCGACACCCTCGCCGTCGCCATCGGCACCTGCCACGGCCTGTACCCCAAGGGCGTCACCCCGAAGCTGCGCATGGACGTGCTCGAGGCCATCAAGGAGAAGGTCGACCTGCCCCTCGTCCTGCACGGTGGCTCCGGCAACCCGGATTCCGAGATCGCCGAGGCCGTGAAGATCGGCATCCAGAAGGTCAACATCTCCTCCGACTACAAGAGCGCCTTCTTCCTCAAGGCTCGCGAGATCCTCTCTCAGGAGGGCTCCGGCTGGGATCCGAACAACCTGTTCCCCGAGTGCATCGAGGCTGGCAAGGCCGTCATCAAGCAGAAGATGGAGCTCTTCGGCTGCGTGGGCGCTGCCAAGTACTATCGCGAGGCCGGCGTCGCCCAGTGGCGTCAGGAGCTGAACTAACGCGTCGTTCTGCATGACGCACGCGTCTTGAACATCGCATCGCAAGGGGGTTCGGCTGGTCGAACCCCCTGTTTTGTAAGAGTTCGCCTCGTTGGCGGGGGGTGCGGTGTTTCAATTGATTATCAAGGTATGAAACGAAGGGCGGTTGCCATGGAACCCAAGGGGAGCGTCATCAACGAGATTTGCTCGCTGTACGACCAGCTGAGCGGCGGCGAGCAGAGCATCGCCGACTATGTGATGGCACATCCTTCCGACATCGCCTCGATGACCACGCGCGAGATCGCGCATGCGAGCGCGACGTCCGCTGCGAGCGTGTCGAGATTCGCCCGCCGCTTGGGATACGAGAGCTTCTCCGCCCTGCGTAGCGCGTTGTTGCGCGATGAGAAGGCGTACGACGGCCAGGGCGACATTTCCGTGATCTCGCTCGAGTCCCCGCGCGCGGCGCTCGAGACGGTTCTCATGGTCAAGAACCGGGAGTTGACCGATACGCTGACCCTTTTGAAGGAGGAGGAGATCGCTCGGGCCGTTCGCTTGCTGGAGCATTCCGTTTCCATCACCTTCGCCGCGGTGGGCAATACGATACCCTCCGCCCTCTCGGCGTCCTTCCTCCTCGCCCAGCTGGGCTTGCGCTGCAATTGCGCGCCGACCACCGAGGCGATGATGCTCGACTCCCTGTCCCTCACTCCTCGCGATGTGATCGTGTTCTTATCGAAGTCGGGGCATTCGCAGCGCCTGAACAAGATGATGGACAACGCGATCGATTCCGAGACGCCCACGATAGTCATCACGAATCAGCCCTCGTCTCCTCTCGCCCGCCGCGCGACATGCGTTTTGCACGCCGCCACGCACGACAAGATGCTCAGCCCCGATATGCCCTTCTCGCATAATTCGATCAACTACATCATCGAGGTGCTATTCTTGCTCCTCAGTTCGGATATCCCGAACTTCCGCGCCCATGCCGGCCTGCTGTGGAAGGCGCTGGGCGAGGACAAGGGCGTACCCGGAGAGGTGTTCTAACTTGTCTCAGATCGAAATCGACCGCAATCCCAAGGGCCAGAAGATTCCTGGCAAAGTCGCCTTTGCGGCCACGTTGCTTTTGCCCATCCTCGGCGTTGCGTGCCTCGTCATGCCCGAGCCCGTGGCCGAGCACCTGCCGCACCTCCTCGGCGGCGTCATGCTGTTCGTCGGCGCGGCGGACATCGTGACGGACATCTTGGAGCGCAATTCGAATCCCGGCAAGATCACCGTGGGCACGGATGTGGTCATGATCGTGCTCGGCATCGTCACGCTGCTCAACACGCATGAGTCGCTCAACGTCATCGCCGTGATGTGGGGCCTGCTGGGCTTGGAGAACGCCGCGGCGGAGATCGACGAGTCCCTGAAGGCGCATGCCGCCGGGCACAAGTGGGTCGCCCCGCTGGCATCGGGCGTCTTCGAGCTCGTCCTCGGCACCATGCTGCTGCTCGCGCCCATCGCCAACCTGGGCCATCATGTGCTCCTGCTCGGCTTGGAGCTCGTGGTCTACCCGTTCCACGTCGGGAATCGCGAGGAGGGCGCCGAGCCCGCACAGCCGAGCGCGTAGCGGCGCGGCGACGGCGCGGCATCGCCCGGTCTTCACACATGGCCCGTTCGGCATCGGTACAATAGTCAGCTAACGGTTCACATGCGCCCGCCATCGCGGGCGCTTCGCATCTGCGCGCTCGTCAGGGCGCGATAAGGGAGTTCGCATGGCCGAGCAGCACGATATGTTCGACGACATCATCGAGATCAGCAAGGGCGTCGACGCCCTCAAGAACCCCTTTGGGGGTATCACGGACGCGCTGCTGGGCACCGTGGACGAGAACAAGCCGCATTGGAATCCCGCCGATTACAAGGAGCGCCCGCGCGTCAACTGCATCCCGTGCCTGGCGTGCAA
The DNA here is from genome assembly GCA_958443615.1 of uncultured Collinsella sp. Lineage (GTDB taxonomy): Bacteria > Actinomycetota > Coriobacteriia > Coriobacteriales > Coriobacteriaceae > Collinsella. The sequence goes on along the minus strand of CAUCLI010000010.1, from coordinate 44,622 downwards.
GTCCGAGAAGAGCAGCTGCCATGCGTGCATGGACGTGTGCCCGGTGAACGCGATCGAGATCGAGGACGGCGCGATCGACGTGCTGGATAGCTGCCGCAAGTGCGGCCTGTGCGTCGCCGCCTGCCCTACCGAGGCGTTCGTGAGCCCGCGCCTGCAGCCCAAGAAGGTCTACGACGCCGTGGCCCGTGCCGCCACCGCCCATGAGACCGCCTATGTCACCTGCACGCGCGCCCTCAAGCGCATCCCGCGCGAGAATGAGGTGCTTGTGGCGTGCGTCGGCGACGTGACGCGCGAGACCTGGTTCTCCATCCTGACCGACTTCCCCAATGTGAGCGTGTATCTGCCGCTGGACATCTGCGCCAACTGCCGTAACACCTGCGGTGAGGAGATGCTCGGCGAGGCCATCGGCGAGGCCGAGGAGTGGGCCGGCCGCGGCATGGGCCTCGAGGTCGATCCGCGAGATCTCAAGTGCAACAAGCGCCGCGAGTACGAGCGCAAGGAGTTCATGGACAAAATCGTGCGCCAGACGGGCCTCACGGTGTCCAAGCTCACGCCTGCCACGGCTGCCGTCGCCAGCGTGACGCAGCGCATTCGCGAGCACTCGAGCCGCGTGAGCGCGCTGGAGAAGACGCTGAACAGCGCCTGCGGCGTGACCACGCAGAAGCGTCGCCGCATCCTCACGCAGGGGCGCCAGCTCATGCTCTCCACTTTGCAGCAGCATCCTGAGCTTGCGGAGAACGTGCGCGTGCAGTTCCCCGAATTCGACCACGACAGGTGCACGATGTGCGGCGCGTGCGTCGAGGCGTGCCCGACCTTCGCCTGCGACCTTCTCGAGGGCGGCAAGCTCGCCATCGAGCCGACGTATTGCATCGGGTGCGGCCTGTGCGCCGAGGTCTGCTCCGACCATGCGCTCAAGATGGTCGAGCGCGACGGTGCCGAGCTCGTTGTTCCCGATCCCGAGGCCGAGCGCAAGGCCAAGCTCGCCGCAGAGGCCAAGGCGGAGTACGCGGAGGCCAAGGCCGAGGTCAAGCAGAAGCTCGGCAAGGCGCTCGACCAGATTGAAAAACTCGCAGACTAAAGAGCTGACCTACTTAAATTGCAGAGTAGGGCGAGCGTCATCTGGCGTTGGATGCCCTGATTTCGGAGTTGTTGCCCGCGTGGACCGCGTGTTCTCAAGTTGAAGCGCCCTCCCTCGCTCTTTGCGATGGAGGGCGTGTTGCATCGATTCGAGGTTTTGCCGTGCCTTGCGAGAATTGACTACGCCACAGGGGAAATTGCCTACGGTGTCCTGGAGGCTGCCTATGGTGTGCTGGGGATTGCCTATGGTGTGTTGGGGATTGCCTATGGCGTCCTGGTGATTGCCTATGGTGTGTTGGGAATTGTCTATGGGAATCTTCTTTTCGGGTCGGTCAAAGGGAGGAATCTCATAGGCAATTTTCGCGCGTGCTAGTGGGACGCTGCCGTGCCGCATGTGTGTCCGCTCATGCTTTTCGCCCTACAGCAGCACTCTGGACTCCACGGTCCCCGTGTTTGAAGTATTTACCCTACAATACTTATATTGATGCAAAATGTAGGGTAAACTTTGATCAAGCCGAGGGAGGGACAGCACATGTCTGTGTTGGAAGACATACTCGAGGAAGAATACGAGCGCTCTGCACGTTTGATACGTCTTATGGAGGAAGAGATCGCATCCCTGCCCAAGGGTAGTGTCCGGACTCGAAGGATCGGTTCTCGCGATTACTACTACCTCAATTACCGGGAAGGCGATAAGGTGAGGTCCGATTACATCCAAATCTCTGCAGTCGAAGAGGTTCGAGGAAAGATAACTCGACGTAAAGAGCTGCAAGCGGCTTTAAAGGAGCAACGCACGTCGCAGAGGCAAATCGAGCGTGCATTGGGAAGGCGTCTCCGAAATGAATGAGCAGCAAAGGGCGTTTTGCAGTATCCTTGATCTAATTGAAGATGCTGGATGCATGCGACATGTCATCCTGGTGGGGTCCTGGGCGGAGTTCGTTTATCGTGAGTCCGGGTTAATCGAAGGCTTTTCACCCAATATCAGGACCTTAGACGTTGACTTCTTGATTAGGAATCTACGCAAGCCCACCCCTGCGGCACATTTAAGCACGATGGCTCGCGAACGAGGCTATTTAGTCGAGTCGGACATTCTAAACGGCACGACAAGGCTGTTCGATACAACGGGTCTCGAGGTTGAATTTCTCATTGGAAAAGTTGGTGCGGGAATTGAGCCTGCCCTTAAAACCAATGTGGGAGTGACGGCGCAGACTCTTAGGCACATGAACATTCTCTCTGGGAATTCGATTGAACTTCCGTGTTTTGAGCATATGGTGCGCGTGCCCCTGCCAGAGGCATATGCGGTGCATAAGATGGTGATTAATTCGCAGCGCAGGGGCAAGCGCGAGAAAGATCGTCGTGCTGTTCTTCAGATATGGCCGTACCTAGACAAGAGGCGCGTGGCGGTAGTGGTGGCGGGACTTACCAGAAAAGAAAACGCTAGGGTCAAAGAATTTATGGCGGCAAATGATCTTGAGCTAGATGAATGATGCGCTAGCGACACATTATCCATGCCCGCGCATGGGCCATCCGGGCCGCATCGGTCTATAATGGCAAGGTTTACGTATACGCAGCGCTTGCGGCGCTGAGCTTTGAGTAAAGGAATCCCATGGCACTTTCCATCGGAATCGTCGGCCTGCCCAACGTGGGCAAGTCCACGCTGTTCACCGCCCTTACCAAGAAGGGCGGCCTGGCCGCGAACTACCCCTTCGCCACGATCGACCCGAACGTCGGCATCGTCGACGTGCCGGACGACCGCCTGAACGCGCTCGCAAAGATCGTGAACCCCGCGCGCATCCTCCCGGCCACCGTCGAGTTCGTCGACATCGCCGGCCTGGTGAAGGGCGCCGCCGCCGAGGGCGCGGGCCTGGGCAACCAGTTCCTGGCAAACATCCGCGAGTGCGATGCCATCTGCCAGGTGGTCCGTTACTTCAAGGACCCGGACGTCATGCGAGAGGCCAATCATACGGGCGAGTTCGTGGACCCGGCGAGCGACGCCGAGACCATCATGACCGAGCTCATCCTGGCCGATATCCAGACGCTCGAAAAGCAGCTTCCCAAACTCGAGAAGGAGGCCAAGCGCGACGCCGAGCTCGCCCCCAAGCTCGCGGTGGCAAAGCGCCTGGTGGAGTGGCTGAACGAGGGCAATCGCGCCATCACGATGGAGATGACCGACGATGAGCGCGCCGCCGCCAAGGGCCTGTTCCTGCTGACCATGAAGCCGATGCTCTACGTGGCGAACGTGGACGAGGACATGCTCACCGAGGACCTCGAGCCCATCGACGGCGTCAAACCCATCCCCATCTGTGCCAAGGTCGAGGCCGAGCTCTCCGAGCTCGATCCCGAGGAGGCCGCCGAGTTCCTGGCCGATCTGGGGCTCGAGCGCTCCGGCCTCGAGGTCCTGGCCCAGGCAGCCTACAAGCTGCTGGGCCTGCAGAGCTTCTTCACCGCAGGCGAGGTCGAGGTCCGCGCCTGGACGGTGCGCCAGGGCGCCACGGCCCCGCAGGCCGCCGGCGTGATCCACACCGATTTCGAGCGCGGCTTCATCAAGGCCGAGACGATCGCCTTCGACGATTACGTCGCCCTGGGCGGCGAGAAGGGCGCCAAGGAGGCCGGCCGCCTGCGCATGGAGGGCAAGGATTACGTCATGCAGGATGGCGATGTGGTCCACTTCCGCTTCAACGTGTAGATTCGACGGGCCGCCGGGGGAGACCTCGGCGGCCCTCACGGTATGATTCCGGACGCCGCCGCGTGGCGGCTCGACATCGAAAGGTGCGCAATGTTCTCTTACGGTAAATCCGCTGGCATGAAGGCCATGCTCGCCCTGCTGATCGGCTTCGTGCCCGTCCTCATGGTCCTCATGGCCTTCCCCGAGCTGGGCGATCAGGTTCCCATGAAAGTCAACGCCGCGGGCGAGGTCCTGCGCTACGGGACCAAGGGCGAGATGCTGTTCCTCCCCGTGATGGGCTTCATGCTCAACGCCGCCACCATCGCCATGGGCCTCAAGCAGGCCAGGAAGTACGGCGACGACCTCACCATGGCGACCATCACCTTCACCCGCGCCGGCCGCAACGCCGTCGTCCAGGGCGTGGTGTTCGTCGCCGCGACGGGTATCCTGCTCTACGGCGCGCTGTCCGGTCACGGCATCGGATTCTAGCAAAGACCGTTCTCCCAGCTATTCGCCACTGTCATATTTCGCGGTGCAAAGGCCGCTCCGGTTCGTTTCGCGGGCTGGGGCGGCCTTGATCTTGTGCGCCCGCCCTTCTGTGAGATGGCGATTAAACGCTTCAAGCTGCAGAAATCTGCCATTTGGCAATCTATATCCCAGTAAAACCCGTTACAATTTTGATTTGATATGCGTCGCGGCCGTGTTACATGCACGGCCGTGCACAGTTGGGGGAAATATGGAAGGGAAGCCAATGTTTTCTCTGCACAAGACAAGGGGCGGCGTGCATCCGCCCCAGTGCAAGGACATGCGGGATTTTGCCTGCACGTCCATCACTCCGCCCGAGCGAGTGCTCATCCCGCTGAACATGCACATCGGCGCGCCGGCGAGCCCGGTGGTGAGCGAGGGCGACCATGTATATGTCGGCACGCTGATCGGCCAGGTGAACGGCCTGGGTTCTCCTATCCATGCCAGCATCTCCGGTACGGTGGCCAAGGTCGCCACCGAGCAGCTGCCCACGGGCGCCACCGCACCCGTGGTGGAGATCGTCTCCGACGGCAAGATGGAGTCCGATCCCGCGCTCAAGCCGCCGACCTACTCGAACAAGGATGAGTTCATCGCCTGCGTACGTGACTCCGGCATGGTGGGTCTCGGCGGCGCTTCGTTCCCCACATGGTTCAAGATGCGCGCTCCGCAAGGCAAGAGCTTCGAGTACCTCGTGGTCAACGGCATGGAGTGCGAGCCCTACATCACGAGCGACTACCGTCAGATGATGGAGCACTCCGAGCGCGTGATCGACGGCGTGTTCCGCACCATCGAGGCGCTCGAGATCCCCGCCGCCGTGATCGGCGTCGAGGACAACAAGCCCGAGGCCATCCTCGAGCTCAAGCGCGTGGTCAAGGAGAAGGGCCGCGAGGATCGCATCGAGGTCATGGAGATCCCGACCAAGTACCCCGCCGGTGGCGAGAAGGTGCTCATCAAGGCCACGACCGGGCGCGACGTCCCCGCCGGCGGCCTGCCGATCGACGTGGGCTGCCTCGTGGTCAACGTCACCACCATATCCCGCGTGGAGCAGTACTTCCGCTACGGCATGCCCCTCACCTGCAAGACCGTCACGGTCACCGGTGACTGCATCGCCAACCCGGGCAACTACCGCATCCCGCTCGGCATGAGCGTCCGCGACGTCATCGAGGCGACGGGCGGCATGGTCAAGGAGCCGAAGAAGATCATCATGGGCGGCCCTATGATGGGTCGCACCATCACGAACATCGACTGCCCGATCCTCAAGGCGAACAACGCCATCGTGGCCCTGCACGACGCCGCCGTCCTGCCCGACGAGACCGCCTGCATCCGCTGTGGTCGCTGCGTCCGCGCATGCCCGCTGGCCCTCGAGCCGTTCGCGCTCGATTCGGCCTCCCGCAGCCATGATGTGGTCGCGCTCGACGAGCTCGCCGTCATGAACTGCATGGAGTGCGGTTCCTGCGCCTATGTGTGCCCGGCCCACCGCCGCATCACCGCGGCGATCCGCGAGGGCAAGGCCGTCTATCGCGGCGAGGTCGCTCGCCTGACCGCCCCGTCCGAGAAGAAGGAGGCGTAAATCCATGAACCTCATCAACGAGGCCTCGCCTCACTTCCACGGCAAGGGGTCCACGCAGTGGATCATGGGCATGGTGTGCCTGTCGCTTTTGCCCACGCTCGTGGCTTCCGTGTTCCTGTACGGTCTCGGCGCCCCGCTGCTCGTCCTGGTGTGCGTCGCCACGGCGCTCGTGACCGAGCACGTGTGCTGCCGCCTCATGAACCGTGAGAGCACCGCCGGCGACCTGTCCTGCGTGGTCACCGCCATGCTCTTCGCCTTCACGTTGCCCGCCGACTGCGGCTACTTCCCCGCGATCTTGGGCACCGTGTTCGCCATCGCCGTGGTGAAGATGCTCTTCGGCGGTATCGGCTGCAACTTCGCCAACCCCGCCGTCGCCGCCCGCGTGTTCATCATGCTCGCCATGCCCATCGCGCTCGGCGCCTACCCTGACATCATGGGTCGTCCGCTCGATGCCATCACCGGCGCCACCCCGCTGGCCATGAACGTCGCCGGTGACGCCCCGTACAGCTACATGGACATGATGTTCGGCCTGCACGCCGGCGCGCTCGGCGAGACCTGCATCATCACGCTGCTCGCCGGCTATGTGTTCCTGCTCGTGATGCGCGTCGTCGACGCCTGGGCCACCGTGCCGTTCATCGCCACCGTCGCCGTCATCACCGGGTTTGCCGGTCAGGACGCTGTCTACCAGGTGCTCTCCGGCGGCCTCGCCCTCGGCGCCTTCTACATGGCAACCGACTACACCACCACGCCCATGACGCCGAAGGGCAAGATCATCTTCGGCATCGGCTGCGGCGTCATCACCGCGCTCGTGCGCCTGTTCGCCGCCGCCCCCGAGGGCGTGGCGTTCTCCATCCTGTTCATGAACATGTTCACCCCGCTGATCGACCGCTACACGCGTCCTCAGCCCGCTGGAGGTGTGAAGCATGCCCTCGTCTAACAAGTGCCCGATGGCCCGTCATCGCAACGGCGCCATCTTCTCCGCCTTCGCCGTCCTTATCGTCGCGCTTTTGTGCGCGGGTGTGACGGCGGGCGTCCATCACGGCCTCGCGGGAGCCTTCGAGCAGTCCGACCTCGCGCTCGACGAGGCCAAGGGCGGCGCGCAGCGCAAGCTGCTGTTCCCGGATGCCGCGTCCTTCGAGTCCCAGTCCGCGCCCGCGGTCGAGGGCCTGAACTCCGTGTACAAGGCCGATACCGGCGCATGGGTCTTCGACGTGACCTCCGCCCAGGGCTATCACGGCGATGTCGAGCTCATGGTCGGCATCAACGCCGATGGCACTGTGGCCGGTATCCAGGTCGTGGCCGAGGACGAGACCGACGGCATCGGCACCAACGCGTTCACCGAGGAGTACTTCGGCGGCTTCGCCGGGGCGCCTGCCGCCGGTGAGCTCACGGTCGACGAGGCCGGCGCCGGCCAGACCCACGTCGACGCCGTCTCCGGCGCCACGTTCACCTCGCGCGCCGTGGTCGACTGCCTGAACATCGCCTTTGCCGCCTACGCCCAGATGGGAGGCAACTAATGGCTCTGAACGAGAACATCGTGCGCGAGCAGGACGCTCGCATCTCCAAGATGGTCCACACGCCCACGTTTTTGGTCGTCGCCGGTGCCCTGCCGGGGCTCTTCGCCGCGACTTCGCTTGAGAACGGCCTTATCATCGGCGCCGTGACCGCCATCACCATCCTCGTGATGGCGCTCATCGCGCCCGCGCTGCGCGCCTTCACCGGCGCGTGGTCGCGCACCGCGGTGATGCTCATGGTGAGCGTCACCGTCGTGACGCTGCTCGGCTTTGGCGTGCGCGTCGTCAATCCCGTCGCGTTCGAGGCGCTCGGCATCTACCTGCCGCTCGTCGCCGTGAACGCGATCGTCGTGGCGTGGATCGCCGGCGACGGCCTGGTGGTCGCGCCCGCCAAGTCCCCGCTCGCCACCGCTGCCTTCGCCGCCGTGTGCGCGCTTGCCGCCCTGGCGTTCGTCGGCTTCATCAACGGCATGCTCACCACCGGTCAGGTCTTCGGCCTCACCATGGGCGAGCTCGCCGCCTCTCCGATCGCCGCCTTTGGCAAGCCCACCGGCTCGCTGCTGGTGCTGGCGCTCGTGGCCGTGTTCGTCCAGTCCATCGAGCAGATCTGCGCCAAGGGCGCCGATGCCGATGCGACCCCCTCTAAGGGAGGTGAGCGCTAATGGCGTTCCTGAACGCGCTGTTTACCGCCGCTCTCGATAACAACTTGGTGTTCGCCCAGCTCATCGGCATGGTATCCGTGGTTGTGGTCGCGGCTCGCCCGCAGGACTCCTGGCGCTTCGGCGCTATGATCGCCATCGCCACCGCCGTGGCGGGCGCCCTGGGCTGGCCTCTGTACATGCAGCTCCTGCAGCCCTGGGGCGTCACGTTCCTCGCGCCGCTCGCCTACGTGCTGGTGAGCTGGACCGCGATCGTGGTCACGGCCACGGTGCTCGGCTCCGGCAAGACCGCTGCCGAGCGCGAGCGCCTGCTGCGCGTGTGCCCGATCGTGGCCTGCAACGCCGCCGTCCTGGCCGTGCCCCTCGGTAACGCCGCCGTGGCCGAGACCCTCACGTGGGACGCCGCCCTGGGCACCTCCGTCGGTGCCGGCCTGGGTGTCCTGCTGGCCGTCGTGCTCTTCGCCTTCGTGCGCGGCCGTATCGACGAGCGCCTGGTCCCTGCGGCCCTGCGCGGCCTGCCCATCACGCTCGTGACCGCGTCGCTCATGGCGCTGGCGTTCACCGGTGTCGCCGGTATCGCCGGCGGCCTGTTCGCCTAAGGGGGTTTGAGCCATGTTCGAATCTGTGTTCTACACCGTGGCACCCATGGTCGTGATCGGCTTCATCGCCGTTCCCGCCGCTCTCGTGCTGTCCATCTGCGCCGGCGTGCAGAAGTACGCCGAGTGGCGCGAGTACAAGGCAGCGCTTGCCGCCGAGGAGCCCGCTGAGGACGAGGCCGAGCTGGAGGCTGAGGTCAGGTCGGAAGTCGGGGCCGCTTAGGAGTCCGCCGAGCCCGCCGGCATCTTGCCGTTGACGAATGAATCTCAAGGCGTGCCCCAGTCGGGGTGCGCCTTTTTGTGTGCGATGGCGGCCACATGCACTTTGAGGTCGTGCCCGTGGCCCCAGCTGGGGCACGCTTTTTTGTGCGCGATGGCGGCGCGGCGCCCAAGCCGAAATGTAACCAAAGTCACAATTTGGGGGTCCGATTTGTGACTTTGGGTGACATTCGGCAACTGTTCTCCTCGAAAGGTGTCCAAGGTCACATATAGAATTGCTTGCCGGGGGATCGATTGCCGGGGGATCGCTTGCCGGGGAATCGCTTGCCGGGTGATCGCTTGCCGCGGGATTGCGCAGGTGAATCTGGCAATGCGCACGCATTTGCGAGGGCTATATCCAGATGTCCAGGCTTTAAGCGGATGAGCTGGGATATATCGCCAGGCGGGTCCGACATCCCGCTATCGGTTGGTCAGGGTCCGCAATGGGACGCGCGGCGGTTGGTGCGCCGCTTTGCTTCCTGTCCCCTTCGAGGAGCAAGGTGCAGCGACAACGATGGCGACTGCGGGTGCGCCACCGATGCCGCGTGAGAACTACCTGGTAAAGATGGGTGTAAAAGTGTTTATACACCTCGTCGGCGATCGTGTGGCGCAAAGGGCATCGGCGCACGGGTATAGTGTGTGCATCAAAGGGGGAGAGGGCTAACGAAGTTTTCTATGGAGAGGCGCCGGAAGAACGATCGGGGGCGGAGATGGCAAACGTTGACTGGCATGCGGCATCGGCGGAGACGGAGCTTTCCAAGCAAGGGCATTGCGCCAAGGAGCATCCAGTCGAGACGGCGGTGGGTGCGCGCATCCGCTCTCTCCGTGAGGCCGCCGGCATGTCCCAAGGCGAACTCGCCTCGCGCGTATTTGTGTCTCGCCAAACGGTGATCAACTGGGAAAAGGGCAAGACGCTGCCGGATATCGAGAGCGTGAAGCTGCTTTCTGCGGCTTTTGGAATAACGGTCGACGCGCTTTTGGATGAGCGGTCGGAAGAATATCTGCGTCAAACGGAGCGCGATCGCCACATCATCCTGCTGTCGCTTGCAAGTAGCCTGGCATACATTCTCGCGGCTCTTACGGGGATGGTTGTTGTTGCCCTGTCTTATCGGTTTCTCGACTGGGATACGGCGCATATCATCTCGAACGTCGAGGCAGTGCTCCGATTTTGCCTCATGGTGCCTTGGGCCTGGCTGGGGCTTAGGGCAAACGGGATCAGAAATGAACGACACATCAAAAACGCTGTGGACACCATGGCATTCTTGGAGGGATATAAGCCTGGAAGCACGCTGCCCCAGACATTCCTCTGGCGGCACCTCTTGCCACATTGGACGGCGATTATGCTCGTTACCTGGGCAATCGTTCTTGTTCTTATCTTTGCTCCGCTGTTCGCGATGAAGATGGCGTAAATGGCTAAAAGTGCAGCTGTCTCTAGATCGCGCATCGCAGGCCGGTGGGGTTGGTTGGCGGTGAGTGTCTGAGAGAAATGGTACTCTGTAACAGTTGAAATCGGGTACCAAGGAGGCGGGCGTGGCGATGCAGGACGGCTTGTTCGGGGATATGACGGCAACAGGGGAGAGCGATGCTCGTCCAAATGCCGCCGCGCGTGCGGCTGAGCTGCGCCACCTGCTCGATTACCACGCCTATCGCTACTACGCGCTCGACGCGCCCGAGATCACGGACGCCGCCTTCGACAAGCTGCTGATCGAGCTGCAGCAGATCGAGGCTGCCCATCCCGAGCTCGTCACCCCCGACTCCTACACCCAGCGCGTGGGCGGCTACGTGTCCGAGCAGTTCGCGCCCGTCACGCATATGGCGCGCATGTACTCCATGGACGACGCCATGAACCTCGAGGAGCTCGACGAGTGGCTCGCCCGCACGGAGGACGCGCTCGGCGCCGGCCGCGTGGCCTACACCTGCGAGCTCAAGATTGACGGTCTGGGCGTGGCGATCACCTATCAGAACGGCGCCTTCGTGCGCGCCGCCACGCGCGGCGACGGCACGACGGGCGAGGACGTCTCGCTCAACGTGCGCACCATCCGCGACGTGCCCATGCACCTCTCCGAGGCCGCGCTGGCTCACATGGGGGCTGACCGCGGGACTCCCATCGAGGTCCGCGGCGAGGTCTACATGCCCAAGGGCAGCTTCGCCCGCCTCAACGCTGAGGCCGACGCGGAGGGCCGCGAGCCCTTCGCCAACCCCCGCAACGCCGCCGCGGGCAGCCTGCGCCAGAAGGATCCCAAGGTCACCGCGACGCGCAGCCTCGCCACCTTCATCTACTCGATCGCCGACACCGCGCCCTTGCACGTGGACTCGCAGCACGCCTTCCTCGACTGGCTGCGCGAGGCGGGCTTCTCCGTCAACGCATCCGTGGCGCGCTGCACCTCGCCGGCCGAGGTCCACGCCTTTTGCGCCGATGCGCTCGCGCACCGCGGCGACCTGGATTACGACATCGACGGTGTGGTCGTGAAGGTCGACGGCTTCGACCAGCAGGTCGACCTCGGCTTCACCGCCCGCGCCCCGCGCTGGGCCATCGCCTTCAAGTTCCCGCCGGAGGAGAAGACCACCGTCTTGCGCGAGATCCGCATCCAGGTGGGCCGTACCGGCGTGCTCACCCCGGTGGCCGAGTTCGATCCCGTCACGGTGGCCGGTTCCACCATCGCCCGCGCGACCCTGCACAACCTCGATGAGATCCGCCGCAAGGACGTGCGCGTGGGCGACACCATCATCGTCCACAAGGCCGGCGATGTGATCCCCGAGGTCGTGGGCCCGGTGCTGGACAAGCGCCCCGAGGACGCGCCCGAGTGGGATATGCCCGCGACCTGCCCCGCCTGCGGCAGCCCCGTGGTGCACGAGGGCGACGAGGTGGCGTATCGCTGCGTGTCCCTGGATTGCCCCGCGCAGCTCAAGGAGCGTCTCATCCACTGGGTGAGTCGCGGCTGCATGGACGTGGACGGCCTGGGCGATGAGCTCATCGACAAGATGATCGAGGCGGGGCTGCTGCGCGATGTCGCCGATTTCTACACGCTCGACGCCGATGCCATCGCCGCGCTCGACACGGGCCGAACCTACGCCAAGGATGACAAGAAGAAGGGCGTGGCCGCGGGCGACTCCATCAAGGTCGGCCATACCATCGCCGGCAAGGTGATGGACGAACTCATCCGTTCCAAGGCGCAGCCGCTCTCCCGCGTTCTGTTCGCGCTTGGCATCCGCCATGTGGGCAAGTCCGTCGCCGAGGTGCTGGCGCAGCGCTTCCTCACCATCGACGCGCTCGCCGCGGCATCCGAGGAGGACATCGCGGCGTGCGAGGGCATCGGGCCCAAGATCGCGGCCTCCGTGCGCGAGTTCCTCTCCGTTACCGAGAACCTCGAGGTGCTTCAGCGTTTGCGCGAGGCGGGTCTCGCGCTCGAGGAGAACCTGGGCGCGGCGGTGGCGCAGGCGGCGCAGGAGACCGGCGTCGATGCCGACCTCGCCGAGTCGCAGCCGCTCGACGGCCTCACGTTCGTGCTTACCGGCACGCTCGTCAACCGCACGCGCGACGAGGCGGGCGCGGCGCTCAAGCTCCTGGGCGCGAAGGTCTCCGGATCAGTTTCGAAAAAGACGAGCTACCTGGTCGCGGGCCCTAAGGCGGGCTCCAAGCTCACCAAGGCCGAGAGCCTGGGCGTGCCCGTGCTCGACGAGGCGGCGCTGGAGCAGATCCTCGCCACGGGCGAGGTGCCGCAGGTGTAACTGGCGACGGAATCTGGTCGGGGGCGGAGGGCACATCCTCGCTGCGGATGAGGCGCCACAGGTGTGGGGCTCGGCGATAGAATAGTGCGCGGATAAACTCAGCGAGAGGATGACGCGCATGATCAAGATGTTCGCAAGCGATTTGGACGGGACCCTGCTCAACGGCCTTCACGAGGCGGACCGCACGATTCGCGGCGCGATCAAGGAGGCCCTGGCGCAGGGCGCCCATGTGGTGCCCGCCACCGGCCGCTCCGTATTGCCCATCGGCGACCGCGGGTTCACCGGACTCAAGATCGATGCGGTTTGCGCGAACGGCTCCATCATCCGCGGGCAGAGCGGCGAGTTGCTCAAGACCTTCTCGATCGACCCCGCTTTCGTGGAGGAGCTGATCTGCTCCTTTCCGCAGATCTGCTTCGACTGCTGCACGCCCGACGGCATGTTCTCGAGCGGCAGTTACGAGATGCACCAGGAGGGGTTCCGCCGCGACAACCTGTTCCGCCGCATCGTGATGCGCGGCATGCGCGCCCGCGGCGGGGCGCATGAGGAGCAGTTCTTCGACCAGCCGCTCAGCTCGATCCTTTCCCACGACGTCTGCAAGATCAATTGCCGCGTGACGAGCGATGAGCTGGATCGCGAGCTCAAGGCGTATCTGGCGGGGTATGCCGATATGGTGGTCAACGCCCCGTTCGACCCCGTGATGTTCGAGATCACGGACAAGGATTGCAACAAGGGCGCCTCGATCGCGTGGCTCGGCCGTCACTACGGAATCGAGGAGGATGAGATCGCGGTGTATGGCGATGGCGGCAACGATCTGGTCATGTTGCGGCGCTTCCGCCATTCATATGCGACGGCCAACGGCAGCCCCGAGGCCAAGGCGGCGGCGAGTGCGGTCATCGGGCGCTGCGAGTTCCATGCGGTGCCCAAGCACATTCTGCAGACGCTTCGCTCCCAGCGCGGTCGCGTCGTGATCGATTGATCGCTATATACACATCTGGAGAATTTGACAATACGGCGGCACTGCCATCGCAGAATCCTATCGAACCGGGGCTATCGCGCCTTCTGCACGTAGTCGTATACGAAGCTCGCGATGGCGGCCGAGTCGTTGATGTCGAGGAACGGCGGCAGATGAACGTCCGCCTCGGAGAAGACGCGCCCGGCCTCCTCTGCGGCGGCGCGGGCCTGCTTGACCGCTCGGGTGCGGAAATCGCGCGCCACCACGTCGTTGCAGGCGACGGCGATCGTGTCGTCGTTGATGAGCTCGAAGGAATCGCGCCCGCGCATGCGGTCGATGCCCGAGCGGGCGACCACGATGCTCGGCAGTCCGGCGGCCTTGTAACCCTCCACGATGACGGTGTCGACGTCGGTGTAGCGCGTGATCATGTCCAGCACGGGCACCTCTTCGGTCGTGCGGGAGTATTCGGCGTACATGTCCGGCGAGATCAGGCCCACATGACGGCTGCCCGCCTGTGCATGGCGCCAGGAATCCTTGCCCGGCTGGTCGATGTCGAAGCCTTTGTGCCCGTGGTGCTTGATGGAGCCGACGCGGACGCCGCGCTGCGAGAGCCGGGAGATGACCTTCTCCACCAGCGTGGTCTTGCCGGCGTTTTGGTATCCCACAAAGGCGACGGCGGGTGCGGGTGCGCCCGTGCGCGGCCCGCCGGGAAGCGGGGAGGGGAGCTCGGCGGCGATGATCTCGGCTTCCCGTTCACCGTCGTCGGAGGTGCCGATGCGGGTGGCGCGTTCACCGTCTCGCTTCCAGAGGCCGGAGCGGCCGCCCTCCTTGCGCAGCAGGCGCACGTCGACGATCTCCATGCCGCGGTCCACGGCCTTGCACATGTCGTAGATGGTGAGGCAGGCGGTCGAGGCGGCCGTGAGCGCCTCCATCTCGATGCCAGTCACGCCCGTCACGCCGCAGGTGGCGAGCACGTGGAAGCCCACGCGATGGTCGTCGCGCGCGGGCGCCCAGCCGGGGGCCGCGACCGCGGAGGACGAGATGGGCTCGATCTCGACCTTCGCCTTGGTGATGTTGAGCGGGTGGCACATGGGGATGAGGTCGCTCGTGCGCTTGCTCGCCATGATGCCGGCGACGCGGGCGCATGCGAGGACGTCGCCCTTCTTGGCGCGGTCCTCGAGCACCATGGCTTGGGTCTCGGGGTGCATGAGGATGGTGCCCTCGGCAATGGCCAGGCGTTGAGTGACCTGTTTGCCACCCACGTCGACCATGCGCACGTCGCCGTGCTCGTCGACGTGCGTGAGGTCGTCGCGGTAGGCGTCGCGGCCGCTGGGGGAGACAGGGGGGTTCGGCGTGCGCGACGCCTCGGTGGGGCTCGGCGTGTCTCCGTGCTCGCCTCCCTCGACGAGGGTGGGCTCGGTTGCCTCGCCCACAACGGCGGCGGGGTACTTCTCGTGCACGGCGCGGCCGAGGGTGCGCGGGCGCTCGGGTTTGTCGGGGGTGTGAGTGGTCACGGGGATCACCCTCCAATCTGCGACATGAATCGCTGGGTGCCGTCGATGTCATCGTGCTGTCGGGGTTTGCGGGCGATGGCGCCGCGGTAGATGGCGCGGACGGCGTCTTCGTCGCCGGAGCGCAGCGCCTCGCGCACGGGATATTCGGCATCGGAGAACAGGCAGGGGCGAATCGTACCGTCGGCGGTGAGGCGCAGGCGGTTGCACGATTCGCAGAAGTGGTTGGACATAGCCGAGATGAAGCCGACGGTTCCCGCCGCGCCGGGGAAGGCCCAGTAGCGCGCGGGGCCGGCGCCGAGCGGTCCGCCATCTCGCACGGGTTCGAGCGCGTCGAGTCCCGCGGCGGCGGCCTCGGAGGAGATGCGCTCGCGCAGCTCGCTCGAGGGGACCACGTCGCTCGCATCCCATAGGTCGGGGTTGAGCGCGCCACCCGTGCCGGCGGCGCCGGCGCCGCAGTGCGGGTCGAGGCCGCGGGTGCCGTCCGTCGTTTCGGCGGATGCGCCCTGCCCGCCGCCGATGGGCATGTACTCGATGAAGCGCACGTGCACGGGGCGGTCGACGGACAAGCGGGCGAGGTCGAGCACGTCCTGCTCCATGCGGCGCACGACCACGGTGTTCACCTTGACCGGCGTGAAGCCGTATTCGAGTGCGGCGTCGATGCCGGCGAGCGCCTGCTCGACGCGGCCGAGGCGCGTGATCTGGGAGAATCGGGCGGGGTCGAGTGTGTCGAGCGAGATGTTGACGCGGTCCAGGCCCGCCTTGCGCAGATCGGCTGCCATGCGCGGCAGCAGTGCGCCGTTGGTGGTGAGGGAGATGTCCTCGATTCCCGGGATCGAGCGGATCTCCTC
This sequence comes from uncultured Collinsella sp., assembly GCA_958443615.1. Lineage (GTDB taxonomy): Bacteria > Actinomycetota > Coriobacteriia > Coriobacteriales > Coriobacteriaceae > Collinsella. Next base: position 28,718 of record CAUCLI010000010.1, on the reverse strand, counting down.
GACGAGTGGCACGATGCGATGAGAGACGAGCGGCTCGCCCCCGGTGAGGCGGACACGCGTGATGCCTTCCTGCGCCACGATGCGCACGAAGCGGGCGATCTCCTCGGCGGTGAGCAGCTCGCCGTGGGCGCGTGCGGGCACGCCCGTTTCGGGCATGCAGTACACGCAGCGGAAGTTGCATTTATCCGTCACGGAGATGCGCAGGTAGTTGATGCCGCGGCCAAAGCCGTCGTGTAGTTCGCGGGCCATGCGCGCCTTTCGGGTGGTCGTATGGGGTGTCAGCCTAAGTATGAACCTATGGTACCCGAACCGTGCTTCTACGGGACAAATGGACATTTGGGGACAGGTACAAATTGTGACATTTGGGGACAGGTACAAATTGCGCAGTGATGCGCAGCTTTTCGTGTGCATCATCGCGCAATTTGTACCTGTCCCCAATTGAGCGGTTGCGAATACGTCTGGCATATCGCTTTGATACACTAGTGCGCTAAAGCAAAGGAGGAGGGGAGCATGAAGAAGGGGGCGATCGATCGGGCGCGTCGCGGCCTGTCTTTCTCCACGTCGCGGTTGACCCATCAGATACGCCGGTTCATCGCGGCGCGCTTCTTCCTGTACCTCGGCGCCATGTGCAGCTATTTCATCGGGGTGATGGGTACCCTGACCTTTTCCATGGGTGCCGGCGTGGGTGACAACGCCATCGCCGTGGGCCTGCTCAACCTGTGCATCGTGATCGGCCAGATCCGCGGCGGAGCTCTTCTCGATAGGATAGGCCCGCGCATATTCTTCCGCCTGGCGGCATTCGGCTTGATCTCGAGCGGCTTGCTGTATCAGGTGGTGGGAACGAGCATCGCGGGCGTGTTTCTCGGGGCGGCGGTCTTCGGCATGGCCTGGGGAATCGCCGACACGGTGCCCCGCGCGTTCCCGGCGTATTTCACTGCCGACCTTGACGAGCTCAAGCGCATCAACGCGCTCGTGACGCTGACGGGCAACCTCGCGATCGCCATCGGCCCCATCGCCGGCGGCGCGATCGCACTCGTCGCGCCCACGCAGGCGGTGTTTCTCTTCATGGTCGCGTGCGCCGCCATCTCCCTCATTCCCGGATGGGGTATCGAGGCCCTGCGGGAACCCGACCTCGAGGCGGGCGGCGCGGAGGAGGGCTCCGATGCCCCGAGCGGTTCGGTCTCCGCGGGCTTCTCGGCGATTTTCGGCAGTAGGGTCCTTACCCTGCTATTCTGGGCGACCATGCTCTCGTTCATGGGCTACGGCGCGTTCGATCCGCTCGAGTCCCTATTCTACCGGGATGTGCTCAAGGTGGGCGCCTCTTGGATGGGCTGGCTTTCCGCCCTTGCGGGAGTCGGCGGGCTGCTGGGCGCGGCGATCGCCGGCGTCCTGCCGCCGCGTTTCGTGAACGTCCGCGCGCTGCTCGCCGTGCTGTTCGTCACGGGGGTCGGGAGCCTGCTGTATGTCGCGACTCCGTTTGTGCTTGTGGCGTGCGCGGGGCAGTTCATCCTCGGCGTCGCATTCTCGGCGTTCGGTCCCATCAAGGATACGCTGGTGCAGATTCACACGCCGCTCGACCGCATCGGGCGCGTGAACGCCGCCATGGGCGCGGGCAACAACCTCGCGGGGGCGATTCCCCTGCTATGCGCGCCCGCTCTCGCCCATGTCATGGGCGTACAGGGCACCCTTGTCGCCGCGGGGGTGCTCGTCGCCGCCGTGCCGCTGGTGATTCTCGTGGTGCGGGGTAGGGAAATCGGCGAACTCGTGGATAGGGAACGCTCGCTCGAGTGTCCCGACGATGCCAGGTAGGCGAATGCTCACGATGAGCGGAATAAACTGGTATTAAATAGTTGCAAGATGTGGAAAAGGCGTGCATGACGGCGGGGCGTCGGTCCATCATGCTTGCCGTGTCGAAAATCCTCGGATAGTCTGGAAATACCTACAGATTACTGGGGAGACGTGATACGTATGCCGCGCGAGAACACGCAGCACCACACAGACCTGACAATTGCGAATAGCGACGAGGTTGCGAATAGCGACGAGGTTGCGAATGGCGACGAGAGGGCGGCCGAGAGCGGCTTGCTCATCGCCGGATTGCATCTGGGCGATTTCATCAAACGTGTCGCGATTATCCTGGTCGGCTCGGCTATCTTCACATTCGGCGTCCACAACATCCATAACGTCACCGGAATCACCGAGGGAGGCATCATCGGCCTCGTGCTGTTCGGCAACCACTGGTTCGGCATCCCGCCGTCCATCGTATCGCCGGTGCTTGACTGCTTGTCGTACGCCGTGGCGCTCAAGGTCCTCGGCGGCGGCTTCCTTGGTTGGTCCGCTGTCGCCACCGTGTCGGTCGCGGGTTTTTACCGCCTGTGGGAGAGCTTGCCGTACATGCTCCCCAATCTTAGCGACCAGCCGTTGCTCGCGGCCGTGCTCGGCGCCCTGTTCGTGGGCGTGGGTGTGGGCTTGGTCATTCGCCAGGGGGCTTCCGCCGGCGGCGACGACGCGCTCGCGCTGTCGATCTCCAAGATCACCGGGTGGCGCGTCGGCCGCTGCTATCTGTTCACCGATCTCACGGTCCTGGCCCTCTCGCTCACGTACATCCCGGTGGTGAAGATCGCATTCTCGCTCATCACGGTCACGATCTCCTCCGCGGTGATCGACGTGGTCAAGGATGCCTCGTGGGACCATGTCGAGCAGTTCGCCGAATGGGTGCGTGAGAAACGGCGCGCGCGGGCGTAGTGCGCGGGCGTGGCGCGTGGGCGGCTTCGCGGCTTGCCGTGGAAGACGCGACGGACATCGGGGCCATTGTTTGTCCGCGCCGGTCTGCCTCCTTTCAGGCTTCATATGGTTGCTGGGGAAGGCTCCGTCTGCATGCCGGAGGGGCCTGCGGGGCCGCGAAGGGCCGGCAGCGCCGTGTAGGGGAGGGACTTTTCCCAAAATGCTCGGCTTTGTTTGGCGGTCCTGGCAAATATGCAGCCAAAGAGCACATCGAGTACGTATTGAACGGCGATGTGGCTCGCGAATTGCGTCAGGCGATTCTGCAGGCTTTCCCGATCGCTCACATGCAGGTACACGTCGAGCCCCGGATTGATCTGGGCCCCGCGAGGGGTGCCGATGTAGATGATGGGGACCCCTCGCTTTTTGAGCAGGGGCAGTAATTGGACGAGGCTCGGCGCAAGGCCCGAGTAGGAGATCGCAAGCGCGACATGCCCCGGACCGCTTGCCAGCGCGCGTCTTACCTGGCGTTCCCCGTTTTCCGAGCACAGTACATTTTTCCCAATGGACAGCAAACGATCGCAGAACATGTGCGCCGTGTACAGGTTGTGGGACTGTGTGTAGATGTCGATGACATCGGCGTTGGCCAAGAGCGAGGCCGCGCGGTCCATCTCGGTGAAATTCACGAGGGATTGCGTGTCATGCAGCGTGGTGTCATACACGGAAGCCATGTGTTCGAATATCGTTCGCGGATCGTCGCCCGCCTCAAAGGGAAAATCGATGTTCACCGGATCGGCGTGCCCGCTGTGTCGGGCCGCAGAACGGGCGAGCTCTATCTTGAGCTCCTTGAACCCCTCGAGTCCGAGCTTCTTGCAGAAGCGATGCACGCTCGGGATTGAAACGTTCGCGTAAGAGGCGAGCTCTTTGATCGTGTAGCCTTGCAGACGGCCGTCGAGCTCCGTGACGCATGCGGCGAGTTGCTGCTCAGTGGGCGTCAGATTCGTCGCCTGGGAGATGCGTCGTTTGATATCCATGATATCCGCCTCATCTATAAGTATCAGAAAGTATCAAATAGCATCAGAATAACCTTCTGAACGGCTGAAAAGAAGTATCGAATGCCTGATACTTTATTGAGTGAATTCGACCGCCCTGTCATAGTCTTCAATAGGGCGGAGCCGTTGGGGGCTTCAGGTCGCTTTTGCATCGGGTGCGATGTATCTGTCCGCGCGATGACCGGATGCGGTGTCATGCTCTGATTGCGCGGTTTGGCTTTGTCCAGTCCGAAAGAGCAAAGAGAGAGGGGACGTTCATGAACGCGGTGTTTCCGGAGGGTTTTATGTGGGGTGGCGCAACTGCCGCCAACCAGTGCGAGGGCGCTTGGGATGTCGACGGCCGCGGCCCGTCGGTCGATGACCACTTTACCGGCGGCCGCTGCGGGAAGGCGCGTGAAATCACGGTCGATATCAAGCCGGACGTTCTGTACCCCAACCATGACGGCATTGATTTCTACCATCGCTACGAAGAGGATATCGCGCTGTTCGCGGAGATGGGCTTCAACCTGTTCCGCATGTCCATCGCGTGGAGCCGCATCTTCCCCAATGGGGACGACGCCGAGCCCAACGAGATGGGGCTGGCGTTCTATGATCGGGTTTTCGATTGCTGCCGCGCCCACGGCATCGAGCCGCTCGTGACCCTGTCTCACTACGAGATGCCCTACAGCCTGGTCGAGCGTTACAACGGTTGGGAGAGCCGCGAGCTCATCGACATCTTCGAGCGCTATTGCGCGACGGTGTTCGAGCGCTATCAGGACAAGGTCCGCTATTGGCTCACTTTCAACGAGATCAACTGCGGCGCTTCCCGCATGGGCGCGCTTTTCGAGACCTCGATGATCCGCGGTTTCGAGGGGCCGGGTTCGAAGGTGGTCGTGACCCCGCAGCAGTGCTATCAGGCGCTGCATCATCAGTTCGTGGCAAGCGGTCGCGTGGTGCGTCTCGCCCATGAGAGGTATCCCCAGTTCAAGATGGGCAACATGGACTGCTTCATCCTGTCTTACCCTGCGACGTGCGATCCGGCGGACGTCTTTGCGACGCAGCAGGAGATGAACCGCATGAACTGGTACTGCTCCGACGTCCAGGTGCGCGGCGCCTATCCCTATTATGCAAAGCGGTATTGGGCGGAGCACGGCGTTGAACTCGACATCCGCGAGGGGGATATGCGCGATATCGCCGATGGCAAAGTGGATTTCTACACGTTTTCCTATTACATGTCGGCAACGGTCGGCACGCATGAGGACCACCAGCTCACCCAGGGAAACATGTCGTTCGGCGGCAAGAACCCCTATCTCGAGGCGACGGATTGGGGATGGCAGATCGATCCCCTCGGTTTGCGCATCGCGCTGAATGAGATCTATGCGCGCTATGAGATTCCGCTGATGGTGGTTGAGAACGGCATGGGCGCTTTCGACGAGGTCGAGGAGGATGGGTCGATTCACGATCCCTACCGTGTGGCGTATCTCGAGAGCCATGTGAAGGCGATGGCGGAGGCGGTTGCCGACGGCGTCGATCTCATCGGTTACACCTGGTGGGGGCCGATCGACATCGTTTCGGCGGGAACCGGCGAGATGCGCAAGCGCTACGGCTTCATTCATGTCGACAAGTACGATGACGGCACCGGTACCTATGAGCGCCGTCGGAAGGACTCGTTCTTCGCGTATAAGGAGATCATCGAGACGAACGGTGCGTGCCTCTATCGCTAAGACGCCCCGGTCGCGCCCGTCTGCGAGCTGCTCCGCAGGCGGGCGCTTCGCTCTGTCTTGTTTTGCGAACGCATGGTAAAATGCCGTTCGCCGATAAATATCAGCCGTTTGCAGCAGAAAACGGCTGATTGTTTCATGCCGTGCCATATCATGCTAGACGCTGCAAGGCTGTTACTCCCCGGGAGGCATCACTTGCGCACAATGGTTCGGGGGCTTTGCGGTCCCGGTTCGTGCGTAAAGATGTTCCGAGGAGTTTTTTCATGCTCATCCTGAAGAAAATCAACAACAACGTCGCCCTGGCGTCGAATGACGCCGGCGAGGAGATTGTTGTCTTCGGCAAGGGCGTGGGTTTTCCCAAGGCGCCGTACGAGCTCGAGGATGAATCTATCATCCAGCGCGTGTTCGCCGATGTCGATGAGCAGTATATGGGGGTAGCCCAATCGGTTTCCGACGATGTGCTCCTGGCGTCCTCGGATATCGCGGCGACTGCCGGCGAGGCCCTCGACTGCAAGCTTTCCGGCAACCTCGTCTTCACCCTTGCCGATCATATCCAATATGCGATCGAGCGCGCTGCCGACGGCATCGTGTTCGAGAGCCCCCTCGCGAACGAGGTCCGCTTCGTGTATCCGCGTGAGGTCTCCCTCGGCGCTCGTGGCATCGACATCGTGCGCGAGTGCACGGGGGTCGAGCTTCCCGCTTGCGAGGCGGTCTCGATCGCGCTTCACCTGGTCAACTCTGAAATCGACGGCATGGGGTCCGCTCAGGATATGGACCTCGTCATGAAGAGCGCCGTCATACTCGATCGTGCCACGCAGATCATTGAGAAGCATGTCGGTCAGCCGCTTGACCACACTTCCTACGCGTACGTTCGCTTTGTCGCCCACATGCGCTTTTTGATCAGGCGGTTGATGCAGGGCGGAAGCAAGCGGACTGAGAATTCCAGCTTGTTTTGCCAGGCGGCGAAGGATTTCCCAGACGCGTATGCCTGCGCTCGGGATATCAACGAGCATCTTTCCGATGCGTATGGCTGGAGCTGCTCGGATGAGGAGCTCCTCTATCTCATGATGCATGTGAATCGCCTGCGGTAGCGGGATCCATTCGGCGCGGTCCTCTGCGCCGCACATCTACTTCCTTTAGGTCTCATATCGCCATCGCCAGGGCCCGGCGCGGCGGTCGAGCATAGTTTTCACGAACCCCTTCGATGAGAAAGGATCGAATCCATGGCAGAAACCTATGACGCCCTCGCTCGCGTCATCCTCGAGAACGTCGGCGGCGCCGGCAACGTCGAGAGCATCGCCCACTGCATCACCCGTCTTCGCTTCAAGCTCAAGGATGAATCCCTCGGGAATGACGAGGTCCTCGAGGCGACCGACGGCGTCGTGAAGGTCATGCACGCGGGCGGTCAGTATCAGGTCGTCATTGGCCCGCACGTCAACGAGGTTTTCGACGCCGTTGTCGCGGCCGGTGCGCTCAACGCCTCCGGTTCTTCCGACGAGTCGACCGCCGACTCCTCGGCACCCGCTAAGAAGCAGACCTTCATGAGCGTCGCCATCGACCTCATCTCGGGCATCCTTCAGCCCGTCCTGCCCGTGCTCGCCGCCGGTGGCATGACCAAGGGCCTGTTGTCCCTCGCCGCCTTCCTGGGTTGGATCAGCAAGGACTCGGGCACCTACACCGTCATCTGCTCGTTTGCCGACGGCATCTTCTACTTCCTGCCGATCTTCCTGGGCCTCACCGCCGCCCGCAAGTTCAAGATCAACGAGTTCGTGGGCGCGGCGATCGGCGCCGCCCTGTGCTTCCCGGCGATGGTCAACATCGCCTCGACCGCCGAGGCCCTGGGCTCCGTGCTCACCGGCACGCCGTTCGAGATGAGTTACTACGCCACCTTCCTCGGCCTGCCCGTGATCATGCCGCAGTCCGGCTACACCTCGAGCGTCATCCCGGTCGTGCTGGCCGTGTGGTTCGCCTCCGTGCTCTATAAGAAGCTCGAGTCCGCCACCCCCTCCGCCGTGCGCTTCTTCGTCGTCCCGATGGCGACGCTGCTCGTCACCGTGCCGCTGACCTACCTCGCCATCGGCCCCGTCGCCTCGCTCGTCACCAACGGCTTGTCCTTGCTGCTCCAGAGCATCTACGAGATCCCGATGGTCGGCGGCCTGCTGTGCGGTGCCTTCCTGGGCGGCGTCTACCAGGTCATGGTCATCTTCGGCCTGCACTGGGCCTGCGTGCCGATCGTGCTCACCAACCTGGCCGTCCTCGGCTTCGACGCCGTGCTCTCCGGTCGCGAGGTCTGCACCTTCGCCCAGACCGCCGCTACGTTCGCGATCTTCCTCAAGACCCGCGACGCCAAGCTCAAGCAGATCGCGCTGCCCGCGGCGATCACCGGTTTCTTCGGCACCACCGAGCCTTGCATCTACGGTGTGACCCTGCCCAAGAAGACCCCGTTCGTCATCAGCTGCATCGCCTCCGCGATCGGCGGTGGCTTCGTGGGCCTCATGGGCGTCAAGAAGTTCACGTCCGGCTTCACCGGCATCCTCGGACTGCCCATCTTCGTCGATCCCTCTGGCGTCGAGGGCATCACCAATGTGATCTGGCTGTCTGTCGGCATCCTGATCACGATGGCGATCTCCTTCGTCGGCACATGGTTGACGTATCGAGATGACGAGCAGAAGGCCGTCAGCTAAAATCGAACCCATCGGCGCATGAGGGCACCGGCCTTCATGCGCTCGCTACGATAGACCGATTACATAGGAGGGGAATATCATGGGTCTGTTCGATATGCTCAAGAAGAAGGAAGCCCCCGCTGCTCCCGTCGCGCCGGCGAACATCGAGGCGGAGGCTGGGGCCGACGTGCTGTGCGCTCCGGTCGCCGGCCGCGCGGTCAAGATGTGCGACGTGCCCGATCCGGTGTTCTCCGGCGAGGTGCTCGGCCGCGGCTGCGCCGTGTGGCCCGAGGACGACGTGGTGTACGCCCCGGTCGACGGCACGGTCACCGTTACCATGGGTCACGCCGTGGGCATCATGTCCACCTCCGGCGTCGAGGTTCTCGTCCACGTGGGTGTCGACACCGTCAACCTGCAGGGCAAGGGCTTCACCGGTTACGTCAAACAGGGCGATAAGGTCAAGGCCGGTCAGCCCGTGCTCAAGATGGACCGCTCCGTGATCTCCGAGGCCGGTTACAAGGATTGCGTCGTCCTCGCCGTGTCGAACACCGCCGACTTCGCCTCCGTCGATATGGTCGTCGAGCCCGAGACCGCCGTCGCCGCCGGCGCGGCCGTGGTCAAGGTCACGCGCTAGTCCGGTGACGTCTCGTTCGGGAGGGCGTGTATGCGCGAGTTCTCGCATGTGATTGTCGGCTCGGAGGGCCTTCACGCCCGGCCCGTCGCGCGAATCTGCTCCGAAGCCCGACTGTGGGAGAGTTCCATCACGGTCGCTCTCGGGCCGCGTTCCTCCGACGCCAAGGACCTCATGGGTCTCATGGGCCTGATGGCGCGCCGTGGGGACGAGCTCACCGTCATGGTCGATGGTGCCGACGAGCTCGCCTGCGCCGAGGCGATGCGCGCGGTCTTCGACTTCTAGCCGAACCGGGCAATCGGGCGAGCAATCGGGGACGGGTGCAGATCGCGCGCGTGCATCCCCATGTCTCTCGTTTCGATCCCATGTACAGGGCACTCCATGCAAGTGGAGTGCCCTGTTTGTCTATAATGGAACGGTTGCACGAAAGGACCGAAAGGAGTGCATGTGGCGACACTCACCGAAGATGACGTGCGCGCGCTCGCCGATTACGCGACCATCGCGCTCACCGAGGACGAGCTGGGTTCGATGACGTCGTATCTGAACGACGCCATCGATATGCTCGATCCCATTTTGCGCTACGCCTCCGAAGACGTCGAGCCGACGTTCCATCCGAACGGCGGTGCCGTGAATGTGATGCGCGAGGATAGCGTGGATGCGCAGCGCGCCCTCCCAATCGAAGATGCGCTCGCGAACGCCGCGTCTGCGCGCGACCGCCAATTCCGCGTGCCGTCGATCATGGGGAATGGGGGTGGATGCTAATGGCCACCCTCGACTCCCTCAGCGCCGCCCGCATCGCGGAGGGCGTGCGCTCCGGCGCGTTTTCCGCCGTGGAGGTCGCCCGCGCCGCTCTCGCCGCCATCGATGCGCGCGAGTCCGAGGTCGGGGCTTTCCTGCAGGTGACGCCCGACCTCGCCCTGGATGCGGCCGCCCGCGTGGACGCCGCCCGCGCCGCCGGCGAGCAGCTGCCCCCTCTTGCCGGCGTGCCGATCGCCATCAAGGACAACATGAACCTCGTGGGCACGCGCACCACATGCGCCTCGCGCATGCTCGAGACCTACGAGTCCCCGTTCACCGCCACCTGCGTCAAGCGCATGCTCGACGCGGGCTGCGTGCCGGTGGGCAAGGCGAACATGGACGAGTTCGCGTTCGGCTCCTCGACGGAGAGCTCGGCGTTCCACCGCACGTGCAATCCTTGGGACCTGCAGCGTGTTCCCGGCGGATCCTCGGGCGGTTCGGCCGCCGCGGTCGCCGCGGGCATGGCCGCGCTCTCCCTCGGATCCGACACGGGCGGGTCGATCCGCCAGCCCGCCGCCCTGTGCGGCGTGGTGGGCATGAAGCCCACATACGGAACGGTGTCCCGCTACGGCGTCGTGGCGTTCGGCAGCTCGCTCGACCAGGTCGGTCCCTTCGGACGCACGGTCGAGGACGTGGCACTTGCCATGGACGCGCTCGCGGCGGGGGGCCGCGATGCATTCGACGGGACGAGCCGCGATGTCGAGACGGCTTTCGCCACACGCGTGAATGACGATATCGCCGGCTCCCGCATCGGCGTCATCCCCGCGTTCATGGAGGCGCCCGGCCTCGCGCCCGAAGTCAAGCAGGCGGTGCGGAAGGCGGCGGACGCCCTGGTCGCACAGGGCGCCGAGCTCGTCGAGGTCGACCTGCCGCACCTGGATGCCGCAATCGCGGCCTACTATGTGATCGGCCCCGCCGAGGCGTTCTCGAACCTGGCGCGCTTCGACGGCGTGCGCTACGGGTACCAGGAGCCGGGCTGCTCGAGCCTTGCGGAGCAGAGCGCCGAGAGCCGCGCCCATGGGTTCGGTGCGGAGGCGAAGCGCCGCCAGATGCTCGGTGCGTACCTGCTGTCCTCCGGTGTGTACGACAAGTATTACTACGCCGCGCAGAAGGCACGCACGCTCATCACGGATGATTACGCGCGCGCATTCGAGGCGGTCGACGCGATTCTCATGCCGGCGAGCCCCACGGCGGCGTTCAAGTTCGGAGAACTGTCGGACCCCACGCAGATGTATCTGTCCGACCTGTTCACCATCTCGATCAACATCGCCGGCAACGGAGGCGTCAGCGTGCCGGTCGGCCTCGGCGCCGATTCTGGCATGCCCGTGGCCGCGCAGCTGGTCGGCCGACCGTTCGACGATGCCCGCCTGCTGTCCTTCGCCCGTGCGGTGGAGCGCGGCGTCGCCTTGTCCGGGGAGGGCCTCGCGGGTGTCGTGGCGCCCGCGTTCGCAGGGAAAGGGGGTGAGCTTGCATGAGGGAGCTCACGGAAGTCCTGAAGGATTGGGAGGCCGTCATCGGCCTTGAGATCCACACCGAGCTCACGACGCTCGAGACCAAGATGTTCTGCGGCTGCAAGCTCAGTCACGACGATGAACCGAACACCCATGTGTGCCCGGTGTGCCTGGGGCTTCCCGGCGCATTGCCGGTGCCCAACCGCCGCGCCATCGAGAGCATCGTGAAGGCGGGTCTCGCCACGAACTGCGAGATACAGAAGCGCTCGATGTTCTACCGCAAGCATTACTTCTATCCGGATATGGCCAAGAACTTCCAGACCACGCAGGGTCCCGTGGCGTTTTGCATGCATGGCCGCCTCGACCTGGAGGTGGGCGGCCGCGGTGCCGCCGAGCGTCCCGATTGCGCGTTCGGGGAGGCGGAGGCGACCAGCCTGGCGAGCGCGAGCGCGAACGCCGTGGGTCTGTCGCGCGCCATGGCCGATGGCCTGCCCGAGGGCGCGGGCTCAGGTGCGCCCGCTTCGGCGCTCGAGGGCATGGGTTCCTACGATACCGCCGGCATCGCCGTTCCCGAGCGCCGCGAGGACGGCTCCTACACGGTGCCCATTCGCATCCTGCGCATCCACATGGAGGAGGACGCTGCCAAGATGGTGCACGTGGGAGGCGAGGAGGGTCGTATCGGCGGCGCCGCGGAGAGCCTCGTGGACTACAACCGCTGCGGCACCCCGCTCATCGAGCTCGTCACCGAGCCCGACCTGCGCACGCCCGAGGAGGCGCGCCTGTTCATGGAGAAGCTCCGCCGCATCTTCCTTACCATCGGCATCTCCGATTGCTCGATGGAGAAGGGCTCCATGCGCTGTGACGGCAACGTCTCCATCCGTCGTCGTGGCGAGACGGGGCTCGGCACCAAGACGGAGCTCAAGAACCTCAACAGCTTCAAGGCGCTGCACGACGGCCTCGCCTATGAGATCTGCCGCCAGGCGGATGTGCTCGAGAACGGCGGCGTGATCTACCAGGAGACGCGTCATTGGGAGCCCTCCCGCAAGCGTACCGTCGTGATGCGTGTGAAGGAGACCGCCGACGACTACCGCCTCTTCCCCGATCCGGACTTGGAGCCGTTCGACCTGACCGACGAGTTCATCGAGCGCTGCCGCGCGGAACTCCCCGAGCTGCCCGATGCCAAGCGCGATCGATTCGAGGTGGATTTCGGCATCAAGCGCGCCGACGCCGAGCAACTCGCGGGGGATCCCGCGACGGCGGCGTTCTTCGAGCGCACCGCCGAGGGCCTCACCGGCAAGGCCGCGCAGACCGTCGCGAACCTCGTGGTGAATGAGCTCGCGGCCTACCTGAAGATCGCCGGCGTTCCATTGGGGGAGAGCGGCATCGCGCCCGCGCAGGTGGCGTCGCTCGCCAAGCTCCTCGCCTCCGATGCGATCTCGAGCAATCAGGCGCATGAGGTGTTCGAGGCCATGGCGGCCAGTGGAGACGACCCCGAGAAGATCGTGGACGAGCGCGGCATGCGCCAGGTGAGCGATACGGGCGCGCTGCAGGCATACGTGGACGAGGTCCTCGCCTCCTGCGCCGATCAGGCCCAGCAGTATCGCGACGGCAACCAGAAGGTCATCGGCTTTTTGGTGGGCCAGTGCATGAAGGCGAGCCGCGGTAAGGGCAACCCCAAGCTCTTCAACGAGCTGCTGCGCGCGAGTCTGAGTTGATCGGCCGCAACGTCGCACATCCTCATCGAAGTGCCGAAACGGCGCGATTGAGACATGCTCATCGCGCCGTTCTCGCATTTGGATGTGCCGGCCGCCCCGCCTACCGGTTCATATTGTTGCCTAGGGCGTATACGATCTGACCGCATGCAGGTCCATGGTCTGCGCGACCATGCGAGCGTCATCCTCGTGAAGGAAGAAGCGGTTGAGCATCTCCTCGTATTCATCGATCATCTCAAGGTAGTTCCAGTAGAGTTTGCGGACGTGCTTGTCGTCCTCGGGGCTGACGACGGGCGCGGGAATGTCGAGCAGGCGCTTGGGGCTAATCGACCCGAGCGAGGCGCCCGCGCGACAGTCGGCCAGAAAGGCGCTGCCCGCTCCGAACACAAGGTAGAGGTAGAGCCCATATGGGTGGAAGATTCGTTCTTTGAGCCTGAGCACCAGGACGTTCTCGCTGGCGATGAGCGGCTTTTCCTGATCGGCGGGGTCGTAGGTGACAATCTGGACGCCGCCTGCCGTGGCGTTTCTCGCAATGAGGATGTCGCCGGCGACGAGTTGGTATTTCGCCACGTCAAACGAATCATCGGCTGCGAAGTACTTCCCCTTGGGCTTCAAGGTCCCGTGATCGAAATCGACGATGGAGATGTAGCGCATGGGCAGCGTTTCATCGTCGCTCAGGCCGCCGCTTCGCCTGATGGCGCTGCCTGCGGAGCTCAAGACCGTTGCGATATCGCCGAGTGTCCCGCGCTCCCCGTGCCTTGCCCGCGCGACTTTGGCGTCGAACAGGCTGAGGCCCGCCTCGGGGGAGCGCAGCAGGTCCAGGGGATCTGCGACCGCGACTGTGGCGAGTGGTTGCCCGTGGGAAGCGAGCGAACCCTTGGGAACCTCGCAAAAGGAGACCGTCCCGCTGTTCCGCGCGACGATGAGAAAGCAGTCTCTCTCGGCCGCGGGTGTGGAGAGGGGGAGCTGCGTGCACCCCACGCCCGCGATGAGCCGGCGTTCCAGAAGCGTCCGTCGCGCCCAAGCTGCGTTGCGCGACGTGAGATGGGCGGCGGCGAGATGAATCGCCACGCGCGACGCGCCCATCTCAAGGGCCGCCACCGCCGCGAGCAGCGGGCCCCAATGATGCTCCGTTTTCGGGAACGGCCATTGGCTCGCCTGGTGGCGTGCGTCCCAGGTTTTCGCCTGGTGGGTTCTATCCCTGCCTGAAATGCCGTCGAACAGCTCGATGAACGCGTTGGGGCATGTCTCCGCTGGTGGGAATCGCGCGAGGCATTCCATCGCGGCGAGCATGTGGCCCTCAAACACCTCGCACGATTCGTCGCTCTCGTCGGGTGACTGTACTCGAGTCGCCGTATCGCCCAGTGCCGTGAGCACAAACACGGGGGCGTCGTCGTCCACCCCAAGCAGACGGTGGATGAGCGCCATGTTCGTGCCGTTCGGGCTGGCGGACTCCATGTGGGATGCAGTGTGAAGGTCGGTAGGGGGCATAGGTTCTCCTTGATGACTGCGAACAGTTTAGCAGACCGTCAAATCGAAGTTGACTCTACGGATAACTAGATGTAGAGTCTACTGCAAAAAGACAATGAGCTCGGATAGGACGAGGAGGCCCGCATGTACGGAGGAAATGACAAGAGCCTTGACCAGCTGGTCGCAGACGTGATCGAGACGGTTGTCGGACAAGACGATGCGGTGCGTTGGTTCTGTGGATTTCTGGATGCGGCGAGTGTCCGTGCGCGCGTCATCCAGGAGCGCCGTATGGACTCGCTGTCGATGCCGAATATGGGCTCGGCGCTCATCGTGGGCCCCACGGCATCCGGAAAGACCCATATGCTCAAGACGGTGGCGAAGCAGTCGGGCATGCTCTTTATGCAGATCGACGCGAGCGCGATGACCGCCGAGGGTTATAAGGGCATGTCGTTTAGCGCGCAATGGGTCCGCGCCGCCGCCGCGCTGGAGGAAAACCCCGACAAGCTGGTCATCGTCTTGATCGATGAGGTGGATAAGATGTTCGCCAACGCTCAGTACAGGGAGATTAGCGCGATATACGACCTGCTCAAGCCCCTCGAGGGCGGCATCCTCGAAGGTGGCGGGGGAGGTGTGCACGAACCGGCGTTCACCCTCGATTGCGATCGCTGCGTCTTCGTGCTCGCGGGCGCCTTCACCGGTATAGAGGAGCAGATCGCATCGAGATTGGGGATCGGCCGGTCGGCCATGGGCTTTGCCCCGCCCCTCCAGTGTGGTGCCGAAGGGGATCCTATCGGCGAAGAGGCGCTCCGCGCGCGACTCGAGCTCGAGGACCTTGAGGCGTGGGGTGCCCCGCGCGAGCTTTTGGGCCGCATTTCGACCGTTCGGTTCTTGCCGGCCCTCGACGAGGCCGCCTTGCGGGAGATCGTGCGCAGGAACAAGGTTGCGGAGTACCGACGCATGCTGCCCGCTGGCACCGAGTTCACCATCGATGGGCCGGCTGAGGACCTGCTCGTCGTCAACGCCCTCGCCGCACATTACGGCGCCCGTTCGATTAACCAGCAGATCAACGCCGTGTTCTGCGGTGATCTGCGCTATCAGCTCAACCAGCACGACGACGTCGTGGGTGTGACGCTGACCGCGCGAGACGCAGGGCTCGCATTCGAATTGGCACATGGCGCGCGCAAGCCCGTGGTCGAGGAGCTTGATCGGTCTGAGGACGACGCTCTGACCGCCAGTTTGGGGTACGGGCTGCTCTGGTGCGTCCATACCTATATCGGGACCCATGGCGACGCCGAGGCGCCCGAGGATTGGTCAGAATTGTTCGACGATGGAATCGGGTTCGCCGTGGCCTTGCTGCGTCTCACGACGCGTGACTGCGCGAGCGGCAAGACCGCAGGCGCCCACGATTACACGCTGGCCGAGATCGCCCTGCTCATCTCCCTGGTGAGCCTTCTGCACGACTGGTTCCCGCGCGAGGATCAAAACGTGGACGGACTCCGCATGCTTCTGTCCATGGCGGAATGGGATTGCGCGCCGACATGTCCGCTCGACCTGCTGTTCGAGCAGTTGAGAGGCGGCCGTCGGTATGTTCCGTCGGACGATTGCGGTGAGGGCGTCCGCCATGAGGGCGGTTGGTCGTGGCAGCCGACCAATCTGGTCCGCAACGGCGATGGCCTGCGCCCCGCGGATCTCGGCGGCCTGCGCCGAGGCCAGGATAAGGCGCTCGACTGCTTCGAGGAGTTCATGGCCTTTTCGCTCGGGACGCGTCGTGAGGCCGTGAAGCGCCTTGCGTTTCGCCTGACGTACTGCGGGGCGTAGACGGTGGCGAGGGTGCGGCGCCGATGGATGCGGCGATGTCGCGAATGATGGGAGGTAGCCGAATGGCGGAAGGTGGATTCATGGGCAACGATGAATTTGAGCATGACTTTGATGCGGGCACGCCAATTGCGGACGTGGAAGGTTCCGATGTCCGGCGGGAAACCTGCGAACAGGCGGACGTGGCGAGCGACGACAATCGCACGCTGACGATATGCGGCCGTAACGTGTCGAAAAGGCGCGCCGCGTTGGTGGGGGTGGGAGTGGTACTGGCGACCGCGCTCGTCTGCATGGGGGTGTGGCGCGCCTTGCATCGGCAGGCGGATGCGAACATCCAAGTCGCAGCTGAGCAGGTGAAGTCCGCCTCGGATGGTGCTTCTCGCGATGATGAGGAGAACGCCGGCGCGGGTGCGGTGGAGCTGGAGGAGAAGGACGGGGAGACTGGAGCGGGCGCCGACGCCTCGTTGTCAGCTGATGACGAGGCCAAGCCTGCCGTCAGCGCCGCAAGGGGTTCCGACGCCGGAGCTTCGCGATCCGAAAAGGTGTCGCCATCCAAGGGGACCTCGGGCGGCGGTTCGGGATCGAAACACGCGCACGACTGGGTCCCCCAAACCACGACGGTTCATCATGATGCGCAATATGACTACGTGTATCACGATGCCGAGACGAAGGGCGTCATCATTTGCAATCACTGTAATGTGCAATTTGGCAGCGTGGACGCCTGGGGAACGCATATCGACGCGTACATCGATGAGTATCTCTCCACGAATCCCCCGTTTGAGGAGGGTACCCATACGATTCTCATCCCCAATGCAAGCTACCGCACCGAGAGCGTGGTCGTGAAGCCCGGTTGGGAAGAGCAGGTGCTGGTGAGCGAGGCGTGGGATGAAACCGTCACCTTTGGTTACGTCTGCTCTGGCTGCGGCGCGGCGAAGTAAAGGTTTGCTCCGGGGTATCGACGCCGCTGGGTGCGTCCCGAAGGTTGTTCCAGATGGTAAAAGGGCGAACCCTCCTATGAGGTGTTCGCCCAATTCTCTTATGGTGGAGGCACGGAGAATCGAACTCCGGTCCACGAAAGCTCCCTGATCGGCATCTCCAGGCTCAGTCACTCATTTGGTCTCGGACGCGTTGCGCGGAGCGACACGCTCGCGGCGTCCCAACCGGTTCGATCTTAGCCTTGGCCATACCGATTACGTGCCAAGGAGCGTTCCCCTAAAATGACGTCGCGCCGGTGTCGGGGAAATCACCGGGTTGACGCGCCGCTATAAATTAAGCAGCGAGAGCCAGCTGGGGCTCAAAAGAAGAATTCTTGTCAATTCATTTTGACAGTACCCCTGTTTAACGTGGCGAGGAGACCACGGCCTGCTTCCTCTCTCAGAGCTATCGTGTCGAAACCAGTTGCCCCCTCTTGTGAAGGGTCGTGCGCACGTCCGATGGATCGGTGCGCGCTGGTGCCGCGTCGCGGCAACGACCTGTCAAAGTACCCGGAAGCGCGCGTGAATGCGATTCCGTGATTGAACAGTGTAACACGTCAGTTCCCCGGCGTGTCGAATCGCGTTGGAGTGCGGGCGCGAAGTTGGGTTTTATTCGCTGCAGACCGAAGAGCGGGCGCCGGCGTCCTCGATTATCGTGCGGATTTTGGGTCCTAGTGGGCAATGTATCGCCTCTGGCGAACGTTTTGCGTGAAAGTTTGGGCGCGTGTCCAGAATCGATGAATGCGACCTGCGGTTTTGCCGCGCCGCACTATCGCGCGGAGGCTGATTGTGACGAAAATGGCCGAAAACGTTCGCCAGAGGCGACCCTTTGGTCGCGTAGGGAGGTTTCGAATGGGTAGAAGGTCCCCATGAAGCGGCGATTGAAGGGCGGCAACATGCAGGACAAGGCGAAAAACGCAGGGAAAGTCGCGATCGTGCTGGAGGGCGGGAGTTTCCGTGGTGAGTTCACCGCGGGCGTGCTCGATGTCCTCATGGAGAACGGCATCGAGGTCGCCGCGTGTTACGGGACGTCGGCGGGTGCGCTGAACGGCTTGAATTACAAGAGCCGTCAAATCGGCCGCGCGAACCGCGTGAACCTGGCGTTTTGCAACGACCCTCGCTACATGGGTGCTCAGTCGCTCGTGACGACGGGTTCGATGGTGGGCTACGACTTTATCCTCAATGATGTGCAGGACCGTCTCGACCCCTTCGACAACGAGGCGTTCTTGGCGAATCCCATGGAGATGTACGCCTGTGCGACCGATGTCGTGTTCGGCACCGCAGCCTATCTTCCCATTCGCGATGCGACCCTGGACGTCGATGCCGTTCGCGCCTCGACGTCACTGCCGCTCGTGACCAAGCCGGTCGAGATCGATGGGCACCTATACCTCGACGGAGGTACGGCCGACTCGGTTCCCGTCGAGCATGCGCTCGAGGACGACGGTTTCGATCGCGCGATCGTGGTTCTCACGCAGGATCGCACATATGAAAAAGGCCCATATGGCCTCATGGCCGCCGCGCGTCGCGCATATGCCGGGTACCCGTACCTGCTCGATGCCATGGAGAGCCGTCATGAGCGTTACAACGAGCAGCGCGCGCATATCTGGGAATATGAGCGAGCGGGCAGGGCGCTCGTCATCGCGCCGCCCAGGCCCGTCGAGGTCGGTCATGTTGAACACGACACCGCCAAGCTGCTCGACCTGTACATCCAAGGGCGCCAGGAGGCGAAACGCCGGCTTGAGGAGATCAAGGCGTTCACGCGTCGATAGCGAGGCGATACCGTTCAAGTGCGATGAGCGACCGCTTACCGCTTGGTCTTGAAATCCGATACCACTAAGACTATACACAGGCCCAACGCGGTATAAGAACAACGAGAAAAGGGTCCTCCCCACTGAGATGCTCAGAGTGCCCCATTTTCGAGGGCGGGGAGGTCGGGAACCCGGGCTGGCGCGATGGCCCCCGGGTTCCTTCTTGTCGAGTGCCGGCGCGCTTCCGCCTGTGCAGAACTTCTGCACGAACGTCGGAAAACGTTTGACTTGCCGCATATAGGGGTTATTATTGACAGGTTACTTTCCAGAGCCCCGTGAAACTCTGTTAAGACACGTACTGTACATGGAGGAAAAGTGATTCTTAAGTCGACTCACTACGCCAAGCAGGGTGAGGTTGCCCGCAACTGGGTCCTCATCGATGCCGAGGGCGCCACGCTGGGCCGTCTCGCTGCCCAGGTTGCCAAGATCCTGCGCGGCAAGAACAAGCCCCAGTTCACGCCCAACTCTGACTGTGGTGACTTCGTGATCGTCATCAACGCCGATAAGGTCCAGCTTACCGGCAACAAGGCCGATCACAAGACCTACTACCGTCACTCCGGCTACAACGGCGGCCTCAAGGCGGAGTCCTTCCGCACCGCTATGGAGAAGCACCCGGAGAAGGTCGTCGAGCGCGCTGTCCGCGGCATGCTCCCCAAGACCACCCTCGGCCGCAAGCAGCTGACCAAGCTCAAGGTCTACGCTGGCACCGAGCACCCGCACGCTGCTCAGAACCCCGTCAAGATCGAGCTGGAGGGCTAAAAGATGGCTGAGAACACCGTTGTTTACTACGGCACCGGCCGTCGCAAGAACGCCGTTGCTCGTGTCCGTATCGTCCCTGGCACCGGCAAGGTGACCATCAACAAGCGTGACGCCGAGGAGTACTTCGGCCGTCATCAGCTCGTTGAGGACGCGCTCGCCCCGTTCAAGGTGACCGACACCCTCGGTTCCTTCGACGTCATCGCCCTGTGCGATGGCGGCGGCATCACCGGCCAGTCCGGCGCCCTGCGCCTGGGCATCGCCCGCGCCCTTCTCGAGGCTGGCGACTACCGCGCCGACCTCAAGCGCGCCGGCTTCCTCACCCGCGACGCCCGCGTCGTCGAGCGCAAGAAGTACGGCCTCAAGAAGGCCCGCCGCGCTCCCCAGTTCTCCAAGCGCTAAGGCGTTTGCGAAGACGTTTCCAGTATGGAAATGGGCCTGCCGAGTTCTTCGGCGGGCCCTTTTTTTGTACCATTGAAGCGGTGCGGCGGATGCGGATCGGGTTCAGGCCGAGTGCAGCTCGCCCCCTGCCAGGCCGGTGTCGCGTGGACGCCGGATGTACGGAAGGATTGCGAATGAAGTACTTCGGAACCGATGGTTTCCGCGGCGAGGCGGGTACGACCCTCACCGTCGAGCATGCATATAAGATCGGCCGCTATGTGGGTTGGTACTACGGCGCTCGTCAGGGCCGCAAGGCGCGTATCGTCGTTGGCAAGGACACGCGCCGTTCGAGCTACATGTTCGAGTCCGGCCTCGTCTCGGGTCTCGTCGCCTCGGGCGCGGACGCCTACATGCTGCATGTCATCCCCACGCCCGGCGTCGCCTACGAGACCATCGACGGTCGCTTCGACTGCGGCATCATGATTTCCGCGAGCCACAACCCCTACACCGACAACGGCATCAAGCTCATGAACGGTGACGGTTGCAAGATGGATGAGGAGGTCCTCGAGCTCATCGAGGATTACATCGACGGCAAGACAGAGGTCCCCTTCGCCACCGGTGACGAGATCGGCTGCACCGTCGACTACATGCAGGGCCGCAACCGCTACATCGCCCATCTCATCGCGAGTGCGAATTTCTCCCTGCAGGGGGTCAAGATCGGCCTCGATTGCGCCAACGGCTCGGCGTCCTCGGTCGCCAAGCCCGTGTTCGACGCCCTCGGCGCCGACGTTCGCGTGATCAGCAATTCGCCTGACGGCTTCAACATCAACGTCGACTGCGGTTCGACGCATATCGAGCGCCTGCGCCGCCATGTCGTCGAGCAGGGTCTCGACGTGGGCTTCGCCTACGACGGCGACGCGGATCGATGCCTTGCCGTGGATGAGCGCGGCAACATCGTCGACGGCGACCTCATCCTATATGTATGCGGCGTGTACCTGCACAAGCACGGGCGCCTCGCCGCCGGGACCGTCGTTCCCACGGTGATGAGCAACCTCGGTCTGTTCAAGGCGTTCGATCGCGCCAACTTGAGCTACGAGACCACGCCGGTGGGCGACAAATACGTCACCGCATGCATGCGCGAGCACGGCTACAGCCTCGGCGGCGAGCAGTCCGGCCATATCATCTTCGGCGATATTGAGACCACGGGCGACGGCATCATGACCTCCCTGCGCATCATGGAGGTCCTGCGCGCCGAGCGTGAGACGCTCTCACAGCTGTGCGCCCCGGTGAAGATCTTCCCGCAGGTCCTCGTGAATGTCCGCAGCGAGCGCAAAGCCGAGCTCGATTCCTGCGAGCCCGTTTGGGATGCCGTCCGCGCCGCCGAGGAGAAGCTCGGCGACCGCGGCCGCATCCTGGTCCGCACCTCCGGCACCGAGCCGCTCGTCCGTGTGATGGCCGAGGCCGAGACCCAGCAGGAGGCTCAGGACGCGGTTGATTCCATCGTCGCGGTCGTGGAGCGCGAGCTGCCTTAATACACGCCGATTGTTCGACCGCTCGAGTTCGCGATAGAATAACGGGTGCTGTATTTTACAAGGGAGTTCGATGTTCACCAGCTTCTTCAAAACTTTGGGTGTCGGCGCTCGCACCACGGCTCTTTCCGCCCCTCTTTCCGGCCATGTGATCCCTCTTTCCGAGGTCGATGATCAGATGTTCGCCAAGGGGCTGCTCGGGCAGGGTGTTGCGATGATTCCCACGGGCGGCCGCGTCGTCGCGCCGTGCGATGGAAAAGTGGAGGCGATTTTTCCGACGGGCCATGCCGTCGCCATGCACACGGTCGATGGCCTGGACGTGTTGATCCACGTCGGGCTTGATACGGTCAAGCTCGAGGGCAGGCATTTCAAGGTAAACGCCGCGGTGGGCGATATCGTGGAGCGCGGAGACGTGCTCATCGAGTTCGACCGTGAGGCGATCTCGGCGGAGGGATACGATCTGACCGTCCCCATCCTCATTTGCAACTCGGCCGAGTTTGCCAGCATCAAGGGCAACATCGGCGAGGACGTGGACGAGCTCGACCAGCTTTTGGTCGCCCGGTCCCGATAGACGTCCGTTTGGCAATTGCGGCAAGGCCCCCGGCGAGTCCGGGGGCCTTGCTTTTCTGTTCGCGAGCGGCGAATATAGATGTGTTCGGCGGAGATGCTCCCCGAATCGCTGTGGACGGGCAGGGGCCTCGACACGGTGGGGTTTCGAACTTACGCGCCCTCGCCCTGGATGGTGCGCGTCTCACGTTGGTTGCGGCCGACGAGGGCCGCATGGACCGAGATCGAGCATCTCGGAGAAAAGGAGCGCGACATGCGTATCATTCACGCCACCGACTACGAGGACATGAGCCGCAAGGCGGCGAACCTCATCGCCGCTCAGGTCGTCATGGACCCCACCTGCGTCCTCGGTCTCGCCACCGGCTCCACGCCCATCGGCACCTACCAGAACCTCATCAAGGCCTATGAGGCGGGCGACCTCGACTTCTCCCAGGTCAGCACCTATAACCTGGACGAGTACCGCGGCCTGTCGCACGATGACCCTCAGAGCTATCACTATTTCATGAAGGAGAACCTGTTCGATCACATCAACATCGACCAGGCCAACACCCATGTGCCGGATGGCTCCAACCCCGACGCTGAGGCGACCTGCGCCGAGTACGACCGCATTGTCGAGGAGGCCGGGTACCCCGACCTGCAGCTCCTGGGCATCGGCAACAACGGGCACATCGGTTTCAACGAGCCCGATACCTGCTTCTCCAAGGGCACGCACTGCGTCGACCTCACCGAGAGCACGATCGAGGCGAACAGCCGCCTGTTCGACAACATCGATGATGTGCCCCGCCAGGCTTACACCATGGGTATCCACACCATCATGAACGCCTTCATGGTGCTCGTGATCGCCAATGGCGAGAAGAAGGCCCAGGCCGTGCACGACATGTGCTTCGGCCCGATCCAGCCTTCCTGCCCTGCCTCCATCCTGCAGCTGCATCCCAACTGCGTCGTCATCGCCGACGAGGCCGCCCTCTCCCTGTGCGAGTAAGCTCGAACGAGACTGAGAGCGATATGCGACCCCCGGTTCCCGGGGGTCGTTTTTTATGCCGCCCGTTACCAAAGAGAAAGGGGGTCTGTCAATAATTTGGAAATTTCTGACGGAAAAACTCCGTCCACGGAGTAGATATCAACACTGGCGGAACCGACCCCATGAGCCCATGGATTGAAACTATCCTTAAAACAGGCAATCTACCTGCAGAAATGTTGAATAAATCATACAGGTGATGAAGGAGTGGGGGAGAAGGAAGAACAACGTGCTCTGACTCCCATCCCGATTTGCCTGTCACATATCTGACAGGGTGTCTGAAATACGTGTGATTCATCGCTCGATACGGGAGAAGCCCCCGTATCTTGAAGAAACCGCTCGTGGACTCGTGAAGGGAAATGGGATGTCTGAGCATAAAGAACGGGATCGAGAAAACGCATCGGCCGAAGGGGCGCCCGCGCGCATGGCAACGACGCCCATCGAGCGGCTGGTGCACCGCGAGCGGTTGCTGCGCGATCTGAGAACTCATGGCGAGGAGGCGGGCATCACTCTGATCGTGGCGCCGGATGGATTCGGGAAGACGACCCTGCTCATCCAGCGCGTTGCCGAAGTTCGATCGCGCGTGGATAGGGGGTCGGCCCGTATGCTCGATCTGGGCGGTCTCGATGGGGCACAGGCGTATACGTCCATCAAGGGAGCCTCCGACGATCTCGACGAGCGCATGAAACCGTTGCTCGCACTCGACAACCTGACCGTCTTGGGTCCGGATGGCATCGAGGTCGTGACTGGCCTCATTCGGTCCCTGAGGGATCGGGGCTTCGAAATCGTGGTGACATGCCTGCCGGGTAACAGGGATTTTGTCGCGGCCTTGGGAGACTCATTCAAAATTACCGCGCAAGCGCTGCTGGTGAGGCCCCGTGAGTATTCGGCATGGGCACGGAAGTTGGCGATAGCGAGCGGATTGGATGTGTATGGGCTGACCCAGGGCGTCCCGGGCCTGGTCGCGATGCTCGGTGATGCGAAATGCGCGGACGGGGTGTCGGAAGCATATGAGCGGGCGGTCGCGGACCTGTACGGGCGCATCGTACGCGAGATGAGGCGGGGGAGGGACTGCCTGCACCGCACGGTTTGCATGCTGTTGATGAGCGGATGCGGGCGCATACGCGATTTCGAGCGCGCGGGAATGCGCGTGAGGAAGGAGAGCTGGGCGCGTTTGGCGCGGGAGTACCCGGTGTTCGGCTTCGATGCGAAAAGCGACTCATACCGCTGCATGGGTCGTGGAACCGCCTCTTTCTCGGCATTGAGGGCGGAGCTGGCGCACGCGCGTCCCCTGTACGCCATCCGCGCGGCAAAGATGATGTTCACGGCGCGAAACGCCGATGGCGCCATCGCCCTGATGCGCTCATTCGATCGGGCGGAGGATGCCGTCGCGCTGGTGGCGGAATATCCGACCGCGTGCGCGTTGAGCGGCAACGGATTGTATTTGACCGACCTGATCGAGCGCATGGGCGGTGCGGCGGTCTCATCTGCGCGGGTCGGCGTGGTCCTCGCCCTCCATCTCTGCGCGCTCGAGCGAGGGGATTACCGCGCCGCCCGCATCATGGCGGCGGAGCTGAGAAGGCGCCCGTCGGAGGTGCTCGAGGAGATCGCCCCGCGCGCATGGCGCGAGGCGGTTGCCCTGAATTCTGTTTGGGGTGAGTGCGCGGGTATCGATTTGCCGGACTTGAATCACGGCAGGGGCGGCGATCATGAGACGGCGGTATCCCGTCAATTGGAATTGCACGTCAGGTTGTACAGGAGCCTTGTCGCCTCGGACGCCTCCGTCCGCATGGATGAAGACGCCGACGCACACGGCTCGCGATCCGCCTCGTCGGGGATTTGCATCCCGGATGTGCTGTTGGCATGCGACCGGGTGCTGCTCGATGCGTTTCAGGGGAACACGGGGGATGCCCGCGCCTTGGACGAGCATTTGCAGAAACTCGTGCAGGTGCTGCTGGCGCGGCATCTCGAGCCGATCGCGGCCTTTGTGCGCATGACGGCAGCGACATGTCGGCTGATGGCGGGCCTTCCGGTGGTGGACGAGCGCGCGTTCGTGGACGCGGGAACGGCCTCCGTCCGCTGCTCGGACTTCGCCTCTCAGCTGTATTGCCTGGTCGGCGAGGGATGGCAGGACCTGGCGGTCGGTCAAATCGTGAACGCGCAGTTCCGTGCGCAACAGGTGATCAAACTGGCGGATCCGACGGAGACGTTCGTCATCTCATGGGCTCGGTTTTTGGAATGCGCGGCGCATCTGCTGAATTCCTCGCGAGTCGTGTTGAACGAAGAGGCAGATGAATTTGACGTGGTGGACGGGGAGTGCACGGTGGTCGATGCCTGGACCGTCGCCCTGCACCTATCCGCGACCTCTCGGTTGTCGGAGCTTTCGGCATGGTTCTCCCTGCATCGAGATCTGCTGCTGGATGATGGGATCCGCTCGCTCGCACGCCAGCTCATCCATGCCGTCGGCGAGAGGGCGACCGCGCTCGTCCGCATGTTGCCCGCTGGCTTTTGCGAAGTCGAATCCAAGGGCGCCGCGACTCCGTTCACGCCTCCCGCCCTCTTCGATGTGGCGGCGATTGAAGGCGGGCAGCGCTTGGGCAGGGTGACCATCAGCCTGTTCGGTGGATTCCAGGCGATCCGCAACGGCCACACGCTTACCGATTCGCTGTGGCGCCGGAAGAAGGCGTGCGTGATCGCCGCACGTCTCGCGTTGGCAGGGGGCAATTTCGTCGGACGGCAGGTCATCATGGATGAAGTATGGCCGGATAAGGATTACAAGCATGCGCGTGAATCGATGTACTCGTCGCTGAGCTCGCTGCGTTCCGCGTTCGGCCAACATACGGATGGCCCCCAATACGTACTCACCCAGGGCGAGGGCGTGGCGCTGAATGCGGAGTACGTCATGTCGGACACGATGTGCTTTGATGCGCTTGCAAGGGACGTGCTGTTGAGGAGGGCGGGGACATCATCGCGCGAGCTGATTGAGACCTGTTTGAAGATAGAGGAGATCTACAAGGGGCCGCTGTATGTGCCCGACAGCGGATGCACGGCGTATTACCTGCATATGCGTAGGGCGTATCAGATGAAGTTCGCGGACTGCATGGTCCGGGGAATCGAGGCGGCCTTGGAGATGGACGACCTCCCATCGGCGTCTTGGCTTGTCGAGGCGGTGTTGCGGCAGGCGCCGTTGCGAGAGGACGTCATCAGGTGCGCCATGCGCATCTACGACAAGACGGGAAGGAGGAGGGAGATCGTCGAGTTGTACAACAATCACCTGCATCTGCTCGAGCAGGAATTGGGCTCGATACCAGAGGAAGAGACGCGGCTGACGTACGAGTCCATCATCGGGCGCGCGGGGTCGCCGAAGATGCTCTGACGTGCGGGCATCGATAAAGCGAGGGGGCGCATCGGATTGCGCCCCCAGTGGCAGTGCGATTCGAGTTGAGAGGGCGTCACCGATGCCGACTGCCCGCCGTCGCGCGATCTAGTCGAGCTTGATGTGCTCGATATCCTTGCGGCCGCTCTCGCGATAGATGGTGAAGCGATGGCCGATGACCTGCACGACCTCGGCACCGACGCGCTCGGCGAGCTGCTCGGCCGCCTCACGGCAAGACAGGAGGCTGCCATCCTGGACGGAGCATTTGATGAGCTCGCGTGCCTCGAGGGCCTCCTCGGCCTGCTTGGCGATCGCGTCGGTGACATCGGCCTTGCCGATGTTCACGACGGGATTGAGGTGGTGCGCGAGGGCGCGGAGTTGGCGGACCTGCTTGCCGGTGAGAGCCATATGTTCGCTCGCTTTCTGCGAATAAGATGATTTCAGCAGGTAAACGATAGCGCACTGCTGGAATGCGGGCAAGCGGGGAGCGGTTCTCCCATGGACTCCTCCATGATGCGCTCATGAGGCGCCGCGGGATGCCTCCCCGCCGCCTCGGCGCTGCGTCACTTCTTATGTTTCGTGTGTTGTACGGGAAGCACGGTAGGAGCGGGAACGTTAGAATAGTTGAACAAACGCAAAACAAGACGTTCACCGAAGGAGACGCCATGTCCATCACGCCCCAGGAGATCGCCGAGACGCGCGGCATGGTCTCAGAGCACAACTTGGACATCCGCACGATCACCATGGGCATATCGCTCATGGGTTGCGCGGACGAGAATCTGGATCGCATGTGCACGAAGGTGTACGACCATGTGACGCGGACCGCCGAGCATCTCGTCGAGACGGCGGAGGGCTTGGAGCGCGAGTACGGCATCCCGATCGTCAACAAGCGCGTCGCGGTGACGCCGGTCGCCCAGATCGCATCCGCCTGCCCGGACGAGGACCTCGTCCCGCTCGCTCATGCGCTCGATCGCGCCGCTGAGACGCTGGGCATCGATTACCTCGGCGGTTATTCCGCCCTCGTCCACAAGGGAATCGGCAATGCCGACCGTCGGCTCATCAACTGCATTCCCCGAGCGCTCGCCGAGACGAGTCGCGTGTGCTCGAGCATCAACGTCGCGACGCTGCGCGCCGGCATCAACATGGACGCCGTCCTCATGGCGGCCCAAACTATCATAGATGCCGCCAAGCTCACCGCCGATCGCGAGTGCGTCGGCGCCTCCAAGTTCGTCTGCTTCGCCAACATGGTGGAGGATTCCCCGTTCATGGCCGGCGCCGTCCATGGTTCCGGAGAGGCGGACGCCGTCATCAACGTCGGCGTCTCCGGTCCCGGCGTCATGGCGGCCGCGCTCGAGGAGCTGCCTGCGGATGCCGATATGATGCAGGTCGCCGAGCGCATCAAGCAGACCGCGTTCAAGATCACCCGTGCCGGCGAGCTCATGAGTCGGGAGGCGGCCCGTCGCCTCGGGGTCGAGAAGGGCATTGTGGACCTCAGCCTCGCCCCCACGCCCGCCATCGGCGATTCCGTCGCGCGCATCTTGGAGATCATCGGCGTCGGTCAGTGCGGCGGCCCTGGTACCACCGCCGCGCTTGCCCTGCTCAACGACTGCGTCAAGAAGGGCGGCGTCATGGCGAGCTCCTCGGTGGGTGGTTTGTCGGGCGCCTTCATCCCCGTTTCCGAGGACGCCGGCATGATCGAGGCCGCCGAGGCCGGCGCGCTGTCGCTCGAGAAGCTCGAGGCCATGACGTGCGTCTGCTCCGTCGGTCTGGACATGATCGCCGTCCCGGGGGACACGGACGTGGAGACCATCGCCGGCATCATCGCCGACGAGATGGCCATCGGCGTCATCAACAACAAGACGACCGCCGTCCGCATCATCCCCGCCATCGGCAAGGGCGTGGGTGAGTCGGTCGATTACGGCGGGCTGTTCGGCCGCGCCCCGGTCATGCCGGTCAACGCCCATGCGGGCACGGTCTTCGCGCATCGCGGCGGCCGTTTCCCGGCGCCCATGAACTCCCTGAAGAACTAGGCGGTTCCCGCAAGTCCCATCCGGCTCCTGCCGGGTGGGACACCGCGGCAGGCAAGAGCATGATCTGGGCGCGAACGGCGCCTCTCATACGAAAGGAAGCACATGTCCGACCTCACCGAGCGCTTCGGCACGATGGTCTTCTCCGAAGACGTCATGAAAAAGTGGCTGCCGAAGGACGTGTACAAGAAGCTCGCCGCGACGATCGAGGGCGGGGAGCCGCTCGACCTCGACGTGGCGAACGCCGTGGCGCACGCCATGAAGGAGTGGGC
>CAUCLI010000009.1 GCA_958443615.1 uncultured Collinsella sp. | reverse complement strand
GCCGATGAAGGGGCAGGGGGCTTGGACGCGATCGGGCGACGGCACGAGGACCTCCTCGACCACGGCGCGCGAGAACGAGGGGCCGTCCTCGGTGATGCGGGCCTCCACGGTGTCGCCGATGAGGCCGCCGGAGACGAAGACCGCCTTGCCCTCGTCCGTGCGGGCCAGCCCGTCCGGTCCGTATGTCATGGTTTCGATGGTGAGCCTCATGGCGCCTCCCCGTCGCGTATGGTTCGTGATGTCTCAGTATCGCAGGTATAGATGGCCCCGCTGCAGGTAAATGGTTGAATTGGCGTGGAAACACAAAAAGAAAGCCGCTTCATGCGCGGCTTGTCACCATCGTCCGACAACACTTTTTCGAAGTCAAGACTGGTATCGCAATTCGCTTGCCCTATGATGAAGGTGTTCCGCCCCCCGCGGAGCAACTGGGTGAACCGTCGCGTTTATTTAGGGAGCCCGAGAAGTCGAGCGCAGTACAGGAATCCTTCGTTGTTAAGGAAGCTGGAACCGAGCGATGAGGGCACCCACCTTGCAGAGGTGGGTTCATTTTCGTGAAGTGGGGGGCGGTCTTTTCATGTCGCGCCAGCGTGCGGGGTGCAAAACGGCTCGCTTTCAGGGATCTCGATATGCCGTGCCGACGCGTCGGGCGCAACGCCGTGAAATTCTCCGCAACTTTGTCGTTGACATCGCGCGCACGGTTGCTAAAATGTTCACTTGTCCTGGGGACGTAGCTCAGCTGGGAGAGCGCCTCGGTCGCATCGAGGAGGTCGAGGGTTCGATCCCCTTCGTCTCCACCACAGGATTTTGATTAGGCTCCGGTAACGGGGCCTTTTTCATATCGCCCGCCGTCAGCCGCGTCGGGGCGCGATGTGCAAACCGCATCCGACCCCGATGTGTAAAACGCACCCGTCCCCAAATTGCACATGGGAAGGACGCACGCCATGACGAACCTGCTCGAAACTGCTTCGCTCGGTCATTGCGAGCTGTGCCCGCGTCGCTGCGGGGCGAATCGCGCCGGAGGGGTTCGGGGCGTGTGCGGGGCGGACGACTCTCTCAAGATCGCCCGCGCGGCGCTCCATTTCTGGGAGGAGCCGCCCATTTCCGGCGAGCGCGGGTCGGGCACGATCTTCTTTTCCGCCTGCCCCCTCAAATGCGTGTACTGCCAGAACCATGAGATCTCGACAGGTGGATTTGGCATCGAAGTCGCGCCCGGACGCTTGGTCGAGATCATGCTCGAGCTCCAGGAGCAGGGGGCGCACAACATCAACCTCGTCACCGCGACGCATTACGCGCACCTCCTGCCCGATGCGATCGGCGAGGCGCGCGAGCGCGGCCTGTCGATTCCCATCGTGTACAACACGAGCGGCTATGAGCGTGAGCGGGCCGTCGCGGAGCTCGCCGACATCGTGGATGTCTGGCTCGTGGACTACAAATACGCCGACGCCGACTTGGGCCGCGCGCTGTCCCATGTCGTCGATTATCCCGAGACGGCGGCGCGTGCCCTGTCCCGCATGTGCGATGCGGTGCGCGGGCGCGGCGGTGAGCTGCTCGATGGCGATGGCATGATGCGACGCGGCGTGATCGTCCGCCACCTGGTGCTGCCGGGGCACGCCGACGATTCCCGCCGCGTGCTCGATCGCATTTGGGACGTCGCCGGCGATGTCCCCATCTCCGTCATGAACCAATACACTCCGAACGAGCGCATGTGCGCGGCGGGGGGAGAGATGGCCCGCGCCGTCACCGAGGAGGAGTACGAGTATGTGCTCGACCATGCCGACGACCTCGGGTTCACGCGCATGTTCTGGCAGGAGGGAGGGGCGGTGGACGAGAGCTTCACGCCTGCCTTCGACACGACGGGCGTGCTGCGCTCCGCATCTGCGGGTTAAACGCGCGAACGGGTATACTGCAGTCCATCAATATTGAGAGTGCGAGGGGGCGTCGGTCGAGCCGTTCGCCCTCGATGCGAGAAGGGTGCCCCCATGGCCGATTCAACTGCAACGCCGCTGACGGATGAGGAGCGCGACGAGCTCGAGGCCCTGCGCGCCGAGAAGGCCCGCCGCGCCGAGGAGGAGCGCGCCCGCATCGAGCGCGAGGAGCTCGAGGCCCTGCGCGCCGAGCAGGCGAAGGTCGATGCGGAGATCTTGGCCGAGCGCGCCGCCGCCGAACGGGAGCCCGCGCGTTCCGCCGGGCCTGTCAAAGATCGCCCCGCGGCACATGCGGCCCCGGCCCCGGAGCCCAAGGAGAAGACCTTCGGCGAGCGCATGGTGACCTCCGACTCCGTGGATGACGACGGCATCCCCACCATGCCCGTCGCGCAGAAGATCATCATCGCGGTCGCGCTGGTGGCCGTCATCGCCTTCATCATCTACACCGCCACGCGTTAATTCGCGTTCTGCACGCCGGAAAGGAGTCTTTCCATGGCTTTGACTGACCGGGCACGCCCGACGGACGTGTCGATGAACACCGACCTGTACGAGTTGACCATGGCGCAGGGGCTGTGGGAGAGCGGCAAGGTCGATGAGCAGGGGTGCTTCACGGCCTTTTTCCGCGAGGCGCCGTTCGGCAACTCCTACGCCGTCATGTGCGGCACCGCCGAGCTCGGGGAGTTCGTCGAGAGCTTCCGGTTCACCGAGGAGGACATCGACTATCTCTCCGATCTCGAGGCCCCCGGCGGCGGCCTGCTGTTCAAGTCGGGATTCCTGCGGTTCCTCGCCGATTTCCGCCCGCGCGTCGATATCGACGCCATTCCCGAGGGCGAGCTGGTCTTCGCGCGCGAGCCGATGGTCCGCGTGACGGGCCCCATGCTCGATTGCCAGCTTTTGGAGACGGCGCTGCTCAACATCATCGGTTTCCAGACGCTCGTGGCCACCAAGACCGCGCGCGTGGTCCAGGCCGCGCAGGGCCGCCCCGTCGCCGAGTTCGGCTTGCGCCGGGCCCAGGGCCCCGATGGCGGCGTCGCGGTCGCGCGGGCGAGTTACGTCGCGGGATGCGCTTCCACCTCGAACGTCCTCGCGGGCCGTCGCTACGGGATCCCGGTTTCGGGCACGCACGCCCATAGCTGGGTCCTGAGTTTTCCGACGGAGCTCGAGGCCTTCCGCGCGTTCGCCAAGAGCTCGCCCAAGAACTGCACGCTGCTCGTCGACACCTACGACGTGCGCGAGGGCGTGGAGAACGCCATCACGGTGGCGCGGGAGATGGAGGCGTCCGGCGAGCGCTTGTCCGGCATCCGCATCGACTCGGGCGACCTGGCGAAGCTTTCCGCCTACGCGCGCCGTCGCTTCGACGAGGAGGGCCTCGGCTACGTGAAGATCGTCGTGTCGAACGACCTCGACGAGCACACCATCACCTCTCTGTTGGGGCAGGGCGCCCCGGTCGACGCGTTCGGCGTGGGTACCAAGCTCGCGACCTGCTACGATCAGCCGGCGCTCGGCTGCGTGTACAAGCTCTCGGCGCGCCGCGACGGCGCATCGGAAGCCTGGACGCCCGTGATGAAGTTCTCCGAGCAGCCCTACAAGCGCACCATTCCGGGCGTCCAGCAGGTGAGGCGCTACGTGGACCCCGCGGGCGGCCCCGTGTGCGACATGATTTGGGATGAGGCTTCCCCGCACGACGGCGGCCTGCCCGATCATACGCTCGTGGCGGTGAACGACGCGGCGTTGGTGACCGATGTCTCGGGCTTCGAGTTCCGCGAGCTGCTCGAGCCGTGCGTGCGCGATGGCTCCGCCGTGGCGCCGCGCGAGGACATCGAGCTCGCGCGCGAGCGCTGCGCCCGTGCCATCGATTCCCTCGACGGCGCCTACAAGCGCTTCCTATATCCGCAATCGTACGTGGTCGGCATGGAGCGCGGGCTCGCCGCCCTGCGCGACGGCCTCGTGCGCGAGCGCATGGCCGCCACGTCCTCCGTGCTTCCCTGGAAGGCGAAATGATGAACGAACGCAAGACCATGGTCGTGAAGATCGGCTCCTCCACGTTGGTGGAGGGGGCCGCGCTGCGCCGTGATTTCATAGCCGGGCTCGCGGCGCAGGCGCGCGACCTGCGCGAGGCGGGTTGGAACCTCGTGGTGGTGAGTTCGGGTGCCATCGCTTGCGGCGCCCCGTTGCTCGGTTTCGAGAGCCGGCCGACCGACATGCCGAGCCTGCAGGCGTGCGCCTCCGTGGGGCAATGCGTGCTCTCCGCTGTCTATGATGAGGAATTCCGCGGCGCCGGGCTGCTGACCTCCCTGGTGCTGCTCACGCGCAGCGACACCGCGCGCAGGTCGTCCTACCTGCATGCCCGCGACGCTCTCACGCGCCTGCTCGATCTGGGCGTGGTGCCGGTGGTGAACGAGAACGATACCACTGCCGTCGACGAGATCAAGTTCGGCGATAACGATACGCTCGCCGCCCTTGTGAGCTGTCTGGTCTCCGCGGACCTGTGCGTGACCCTGTCCGATATCGACGGTCTGTACACCGCCAACCCCTCGCTCGACCCGACTGCCGAGTTCATCCCGCGCGTGGACAAGATCGACGCCGCGATCATCGGCTCCGCCGGCGATTCCACCACCGCCGTTGGCACGGGCGGCATGATCACGAAGATCCGCAGCTGCCGCATCCTCATGACCGCGGGCATCGAGAGCGTGATCTGTTCCGGCGCCGAGGAGCGGCCGCTGGTGCGCCTCGCGGGGGGCGAGCAGGTCGGCACGAGGTTCGTGCCGCCTGCGGGCCGTTTGGAAATCGCACCGCGCAAGCTGTGGATCGCGCTGGGCGATTCGGCGCATGGCTCGGTGACGGTCGATGCCGGCGCCGCCCGCGCGCTGGTCGAGCGGGGTGGATCGCTCTTGCCCGTGGGTATCACGGGCGTTGAGGGCGGTTTTTCCGCCGGCGATATCCTCGATGTGCGCGATGCGGGCGGTTTCGTGCTCGCCCGCGGCATCGCCGAAGCCGATCGCGATGTCCTCGAGCTCGCTGCGGGCCGCCGCCAGGAGGATATCGCAGGCAACCGCCTGCTCGCCGCCCTTTCCGACAAGCCCGCCATTCACCGTGACAACCTGATCGTCTTCGCATAGGCCCGCAGCGCGTCCGGCGCGCAAATGGGGCTGTGTAAAAGGGGACGGGTGCGTTTTACACACGTGAGGAGTCCACTCATGAACGATATCGCCGTATATGTCGAAGACCTCGCCCGCGAGGCCAAGGCCGCCTCGCGCTCATTGGGGTTCGCCTCGGATGACAGCCGCCGCGCCGCCGTGCGCGCCATGGCGGATGCGCTTCGCGATCGCGCAGACGAGGTGCTCGAGGCGAATGCGCTCGACATGGAGGCCGCCCGTGCCGCCGGCACATCTGAGGGTCTGTTGGATCGCCTGCTGCTCACGCCCGAGCGCATCGAGGGCATGGCCGCGGGGCTTGATACACTCGCCGACCTTCCCGACCCCGTGGGCCGCGTGCTCGATGAGCGCGATATCGACCAGGGCGTGCATCTGCGCCGTGTGAGCGTGCCTTTGGGACTCGTCGCGATGGTGTACGAGGCCCGTCCCAACGTGACCGCGGACGCCGCGGGCATCTGCATCCGCACAGGTAACGCCTGCATCCTTCGCGGCGGCTCCATCGCCCAAAACAGCTGTGTGGCGATCGCCCACATCTTGGCCGACGCCGTCGAGGCCAGCGGGTTCGACCGGGCGGCAGTTTCCATCATTGAGACGACCGACCGCGCCGCCACGGGCGCACTCATGGCGCTGCGCGGAGTGGTGGATGTTCTGATTCCGCGCGGTGGTGCCGGCCTCATCCAGCGCTGCGTGCGCGAGAGCCTGGTGCCGGTTATCGAGACGGGCACGGGCAACTGTCACATCTACGTTCATGAGAGTGCCGATTTTGCCAAGGCTCGCGCGATTATCATGAATGCCAAGACCCAGCGCGTGGGCGTGTGCAACGCCTGCGAGTCCCTGCTTGTGGACGAGTCGATCGCCGACGCCTTCCTGCCAGAGGCACTCTCCGACCTCGGCGCCGCGGGCGTGGTGATCCACGGGGACGAGCGGGTGCGCGGCGTCGCCTTTGCCGGTGAGTTCGTCGATGCGACGGAAGAGGATTGGGGACGCGAGTATCTTGCGCTCGAGATCAGCGTGAGGGTCGTGAGCGGCATCAGCGAGGCGATCGCGCACGTGAACCGCTACGGCACGGGGCACTCCGAGGCGATCGTTGCCGAGGACGAGGCGGCTTGCGAGCGCTTCCTGCGCGAGGTGGACGCCGCCGCCGTTTACGCGAATGCGAGCACGCGCTTCACCGACGGCGGCGAGTTCGGCTTGGGCGCCGAAATCGGCATCTCGACCCAGAAACTGCACGCTCGTGGCCCATTTGCCGCTGAGGCGCTCACGACGTACAAGTATGAGCTTCGAGGTGCGGGGCAGGTGCGTCCGTAAACCTCAATTTAGTGCCTGTCCCTAAATTGAGGTTTTGGCTGACTTAAGCGTTATTCGACCTGCTGCAGGCTGAAGAGCTGCAGGGGCTCGTAGTCGACGCTCTCATCGTCGAGCGCTGCCTGGAATGCCGCGTTGTCTTTCCACCAGAGCTCCTCGAAATTCTCGACGGGCGCGATGCGGTAGACGTGGGTCTGCGTGCTTCCGTCAGCGAAGGTTGCGGTAATTTCGAGTGTCCCGGATGCGAGCTCCTCTGCGCAGGCGCGCTGGACCTCGAGGCTCAGTCGGTCACTTAACTCTTCATCGTATATGCCTGCATCTGCGAGCTCGTTATATGCCTCGTCTGCCTCTTTGATGGCATCCGTCGCAGGAACGGCAACGCGCAGGTCGAGCTGGTAAAGGTCCGGCAGCGTCGCGTTCGGCCCGCCCACGGTGATCGACGAGAGGTACGCGGTCCCCGGACTCTCACCGGGCAGCACCTTTCTGCGGTCACGCATGCCTTCGAGCACCACGTTCTCGTTGGTCGAGCGGTATTCGACCGAGACCACGTCGTTGCCGAGGATACCGGGGTCGATGGTGTATGCCGTTTCGAAGATGTCGTTGTCGCCCTCGCTCCAGCCGCCTGAACTCTTGAAGATGTCCGTTGAGGTCACGACGGTGTTCTGACCGCCATCGACCGGGCTGCCGTCGGCGTAGGCTGCAAGGACGAACCCCTGCATGCCCGGGACGGGGGTTGCTGGCGCGCCGCGACCCATCAGCCGGGGGAGTGCGACGGCGCCGCCGAGCGCGAGCAGCGCCGTGCATGCGGCGACTGCGGCGATGCGCAGAGCGCGACGGGGTGCGCGTCCGGATGCCGGTCCGGTTCGTGCGGACACGGCGGTACGCGCAGACGCGGCGGCGGGGGCGGATGCGCTGCGGGCGCGTTCGCGGTCGACGGCGCGCTTGATTCGTTCGCGCGAGTCGTCGTCGCTACCGACGCTTTTCATGATGCTGACGTAGTCGTCCATAAGGTTCTGTGTCATGACGGGGCTCCTCTCTAATATGCGGTCTGCTGCATTGCGGGGTCGGTCGGGTCGTTCGAGTCCGCGGCTGTGCCGTGCGCGGAGGCGGGTGCAGACCCTGCTACTTCAAGCCGCGCGAGCTCGGCGGCAAGCTTCTTGCGTCCGCGATGCAGGCGCGTGCGGGCTGCCGCCTCCGTGCATCCCAAGATGTCCGCGACCTCAGCGATGCCGTATCCCTCGACGTAGTGAAGGTGCAGCGCGCATCGAAGCTTGTCGGGCAGGCGCTCCATGGCCGTCCATACTGGATGGTTGACGACTTCCTCGATGGCCGGGTCCCACGTCTCTCGGTCCGCAACGGCAGACATGTCCTCGTGCGTCTCGACGCGGCGACGCCAGGCCTGCCGATGCAGGTCGATGCATGAATCGTGGGTCGCGCGCAGCAGCCACGCGCGCAGGTGCTCGTCATCGTGAAAGCTCGCGGTACTTCGTAGCAGCTTGATGAACACATCCTGTGCGATATCTTGTGCGTCCGTCGCGCTGTGCGTCCGTGCGAGCGCGAGTCTCAGGACTGCTCCGCGATGATGCTCGATGGCGTGCTCCATGAAAGCTTCGGATTGGAGCGCCTCGACGGTATGCGGTGGTTTTTGTTTCATGCCTTCCACCTCCTCACCCCATACACGGCGAGAACTATTGAATTGTTACATCCGTGCAACCTCAATTTGGGGACAGTCCCCAAATTGAGGTTTACCGGCGGGTTAACGTTTCTTGATGCGCCCCGCGGCGTTGCGGATCGTCCACTCTCCGATGCCGGTGAGCCTCTGAACGTGCTTCACCGTTAGTCCGCATTCGCACAAGGCCTTGAGCACTTGGTTTCTTGTTTTCTTCGGTAGCTCTTTGACGCCCGTTGCCGCGCATCCGAAGGACTCGAATACTTGGTGGGCGAGCGCGGCTCTCTCGCCTTCGTCGGCATACTTTTTGAAGGCTGGTCGATATCCGGTGGCGTCGTCATTGATGGAGAACGCCACGAACGCCTGGGTCCCACCGAGCAGCTCGAGAAGCGTGTCGATATCTGCGAACCTCGATACGCCGTATGCATACTCTGAATAACTGCACCACTGGTAGCGATCGGGCGTGATCCCCATGCCCTTGAGAGGGTTGTTGTGGACGTATTTCACCGCGGCAAGCAGCTGTTTGTCATCCAGAATGGGCACGCTCCCGTAGCGTCCCTCGAACACATGGCCCGTATGGCCGAATGTCCGGTTGAAATATCTCGCGTAGGTGGACGTAACGCGGTGGAGCGCCTCGCTCAGATGGTTGAATGGGTCGTCAATGATGAGGTGAACGTGATTGTCCATGAGACACCATGCGACGAGTGAGATTTTACTGCGCGTGAAAGAGGACCGGGCGGCGTCCATGAACGCCGCCCGGTCCTCGTCATGCTCGAACAGGTTTTGCTTGCCGTTACCGCGAAGGGTTATGTGGTAGTACCCGGTATCCGATCGTTGCCGTGGGGCTCGGGGCATATGGCCTCCTCAGATATCGCAGGGAAGATGGGGAAGATGGGGAGGACACTCTGGACCGGACTGCAGCAGGACCCTGACTAAGGCGTACGCCGTAGCCCGGTAGCGACGCGATCGAGGCCCTGTCGCGGTTAAGCGGTCCGTGCTCTGCAGAACCTCAATTTAGTGCCTGTCCCTAATTTGAGGTGAACGTGTCGCGGTCGGGGGCGAAGGACTGCATGGCCTCGATGGTGCGCGCGAACAGCTCGTCGAGCTCCCAGCCGAGCATCTCGGCGCCGGAGCGGATGACGTCGCGCGAGACGCCGGCGGCGAAGTGCTTGTCCTTGAACTTCTTCTTGAGGGACTTCACGTTGAAGTCCATGACGCTCTTGGAGGGGCGCATCACCACAGCCGCGCCGATGAGGCCCGTGAGCTCCTCGGTGGCGAACAGGATCTTCTCCATCATCAGCTCGGGTTTGGGCAGGCTCGTGTTGAAATCGCTCGTGTGCGTCTGGATGGCGTGGATGAGCTCGGCCGAACCGCCTGCCGCCTCGATGTCCTTCGCGGCGTAGATGGTGTGGTTCATCGGGTCGTCGTCGTGCTCTTCCCAGTCGAGGTCGTGCAGCATGCCCACGATGCCCCAGAACTCCTCGTTTTCGGGATCATACTCGCGCGCGAAATAGCGCATGGTCTGCTCGACCGTCTCGGCGTGCTCGATGTGGAACGGGTCTTTGTTGTGCTCGCTGAGCAGGTCGAATGCCGCTTCGCGAGTCATGCCGGCGTTGAGCTGTGCCATGGTTCCTCCTAGGTGGTGGCGTTGAAGTGCAAAAAGGCGCCCAGGCCCCCGACCTTCGACGCCTCGACAGCGCCGTACCTACGGTTGGGAGCCGGACACCTTGATTCCCCCATCCGGTGAAGGGGGAGGCTTGCTGCACCACACTATAGCACGCGCTGGCGTGTGCCGGGGCATGCGAACGCCGCCTCGACTCAACGTCCGTCCCTAAAACGAGGGCGTCGTCCGGGTCAGTTGACGGTCGGGGCCTCGTCAGTTTTAACCTCAATTTAGGGACTGTCCCTAAATTGAGGTCGGTCAGTTGACGGCCGGGATCTCGCCGGCTTTGACCGCGGCTGCCATGAAGCGCGCTTCAACGGCGTCCTCGTTGACGTCGAGGGCGACGGCGAACTCCTCGATCGTGCGACGGCGCGCCTCTTTGAGCACGCGGGAGTAATAGCTGCTCGGCTTCTTGCCGCGCGCCTCCGCCTCGACGATGCGCCGGCGCATGGTCTTTGCCACGCGCACCGTCTCGGGCGCGCCGAGTTTGAGCTGCTGCTTGAAATGGGTTTCCTCGAGCGAGCTGTTGCGTTCGGTGAAGGAGTCGACCGGCAGGTCGGCATAGGAGTCGAGAAGGTCCTCGGCGTCCTCGCGGGAGATGATCGCGTGGAGGCGGCCCTCCTGGGCCAGGGGATACATGAGGTGCGTCTCGGCATGTCCGGACCTCGCCCGCAGCAAGATCATGGGGTGCGTCTCGTCATCCGTGAATCCGGTGACCGTGCAGACTCCCTGGCCGGGGTGAATAACGTGCTGTCCGATTTCAAACATACTTCCTCCAAATGAATACGCGATACGCTCGATGTCAACAATAATACCATGTTTATATGGGAAAACATATGAGCATCGCGCGCCAGAGGAGAAATGCCGATGTATACGTTTTTCGCAAAACACCTGAACAAAGCATCCCATCAACTAAAATTTCGTATCTTTCTATGCGTTTTCGTGGCGAATCGGACGCCAAAAAAGCGGCTAATCGCATGTTTTAAGGGTTTTGACGCCCGTAAGCTGCTGTGCTGTGCTAGAGTACAGTGCGTCTGTACGTGAGCCCTGCGAGAAGGACATCTCAGGGCCATAAGATGAGGAGGACCTCTATGCCGGAGAAGATTGAAGAGTTGGTGCGCGCTGCCCTCACCGCTGCTCAGGAGGCTGGCGACCTGCCCGCGTTCGAGCTCGAGGATTGTGGCATGGAGCGACCGGCTGACACTTCTCACGGTGAGTGGACCTCCACTTGCGCGATGAAGTCCGCCAAGCTGGCCCACTGCGCACCCAAGAAGATCGCCGACGCCATCGTGGCCCACATGCCCGAGAGCGCCGAGGTCGCCAAGGTCGAGGTCGCGGGCCCCGGCTTCATCAACTTCTACCTGAACGCTGCCGCCAACAACGCCATCTTGGACGTCGCCCGCAAGGAGGGCATGGACTTCGCCAAGTCCAACGTCGGCAAGGGCGTGAAGACCCAGGTCGAGTTCGTCTCCGCCAACCCCGTCGGCCCGATGCACGTCGGCCACGGCCGTTGGGCCGCGCTCGGCGACTCCCTCTGCCGCGTCATGAGCCACGCCGGTTATGACATCCAGCGCGAGTTCTACATCAACGACCACGGCTCCCAGATGGACGTGTTCGGCAACTCCATCTCCTACCGCTACATGCAGCTGATCGAGATCATGGAGAAGGAGGGCCTCGACATCGACGGCGCCCGCGACTTCCTTGCCAAGGACCGCGACAACTTCGTCCAGGACGAGGCCGACGAGCACCTCGATTCCCACCCCTACATGGACGCCTTCACCGAGGGCCTGGGCGGCAACGCCTACGGCGGCACCTACATCATCGACGAGGCCGCCGCGTTCTACAAGAAGGACGGCGACAAGTGGGCCCACGTCACGGACGAGGAGCGCATGCTCTACTTCCGTGAGGAGGGCTACGCCAAGATGGTCGAGAACATGCGCCAGCTGTGCCACGACGTCCGCTGCGACTTCGACAAGTGGTTCTCCGAGCGCACCGTCTACATCAAGGACACCGAGGGCCCGAACGCCGGCACCTCCGCCGTCGACCGCGCCTTCGCCAAGCTCGAGGAGATGGGCTACCTTTACAACAAGGACGGCGCCCTGTGGTTCCGTTCCACCGACCTGGGCGACGACAAGGACCGCGTCCTGGTGAAGGCCAACGGCGAGTACACCTACTTCGCCTCCGACGTCGCCTACCACTGGGATAAGTTCCAGCGCGTCGACCATGTCATCGACATCTGGGGCTGCGACCACCACGGCTACATCAACCGCGTTCGCTGCGTCTGCGACGCCCTGGGCTATCCCGGCCAGTTCGAGGTCCTGCTCGGCCAGTTCGTGAACCTGCTGCGCAACGGCAAGCCGATCCGCATGTCCAAGCGCAAGGGCACCATGGTCACCTTCCAGGAGCTCGTTGACGAGGTCGGCGCCGACGCCACCCGTTACACCCTGATCTCGCGCTCCTCCAACCAGGCCATCGACTTCGACATCGAGGCCGTCAAGGAGAAGAGCCAGAACAACCCCGTGTACTACGTGCAGTATGCCCACGCCCGCATCTGCTCCATCCTGCGCAAGGCCGCCGGCGTCACGCCGGAGCAGGCCGCCGAGATGGGCATGGACGCCGTGGCCGCCCAGGCCATCGGCGAGAACGTCGACTACGCGCTGCTGACCGACCCCACCGAGCTCGCGCTCTCCCGCAAGATCTCCGAGCTCGAGGACCTCATCGCCGGCTGCGCCCGCGATCGCGCGCCGTTCCGCCTCACCCACTTCGCGGAGGAGCTCGCCGGCGGCTTCCACAGCTTCTACCAGGCTTGCCAGGTGCTGCCGAGTGAGGGCCGCCCGGTCGACGCCGAGCTGTCCCGCGCCCGCCTGGCCGCCTGCGACGCCGTCCGCTCCGTGCTCGAGCTGGTGCTGAGCCTGATCGGCGTTTCCGCGCCCACCACGATGTAAATCGACCGCACGTCGACTTCAAACGAGTGAAAATGCCCGGATGCCCTCGCGTCCGGGCATTTTTCTATGCCGCGCGCTCCCGATGTGGTATATTCAACCAAACGCGACCTGCGTTTTCATTTTCCTTACCTATATCTTTCAAACAAGTGATATATCGGCGCGTATCGACGCCGTGCTTGTAGTAACGCGAGAAGAAAGTAGAACCGCGTGTCTGAAGAAGCGAATATCGAGAAGGCCCCGCAGGGGAACGACGCGCCCGCCGTCCAGGTGGCGACCGCACCCGCGCATCAGCAGCCCGTCGCCCCGGTTTCCGCGGAGGCGGGCACGCCCGTCGCGGATGCCTCCAAGGCCGACCCCGCAGTCGAGGGGACGGCCCCGAAGGCGAAGCGCCGCACCCGCAAGACCGCGTCCGCGGAGGAGGGCACCGAGGCCCCGGCGCCGCGACGCCGCTCCCGTTCGACCGATGCCGAACAGGCCGTCGATGCCCCGGTGAAGCGCCGTACCCGCAAATCCAAGTCGGTCGACCAAGAGGGCGATGCTCCCGAGGCCTCCGCCGAGGTCATCCAGGCCCGCGCCCTGGCCCAGATCAGCCAGGCTTCGGTCGTGCGGCGCCAGCGCCGTGCGGCGGAGCGCGCGGCGGAGGTGCTCGCCGTGGCCGAGGAGCCGAGGCCTGCCGATCATGAGCCGGCTCCCGCCCCCGCGGATGCCGACGGCAAAGCCGAGCTGCCCCTGATCGACCCCGCGCTCCGCCCGCATCGCCGCGGCCGCAAGCCAAAGGCGTATGTCGAGGCGGAGAAAGCCGCCGCTGCCGCCCTCGCCGCCCAACAGGCCGCCCTGATGGCCGCGCGCGATCAGCAGCGCGCGGAGTCCGTCTCCGGCGCCTCTGAGGCTGCGGATGCGAAGAACGGCACCGAATTCGACCCCGATGCCGTCGAGCGCGCCGACGCCGGCGACGCGAAACGGCCCGCCGCCAAGAAGGACGCCCGTCCCGGTCGCGCTTCACGCGCCAGGAAATCGGCCCGCAAGGAGGACGCCCCCAACGAACCCGCAGGTTCGGAGGTCCCCGAGGCGAAGTCCGATGAGCAGGGCGACTCCGCCGCGAAGGCCGCATCGGGCCTCGATTCCAACGCCGCGGAAAAGCCCGATGCCAAGAACGCCGCGAAGGCCGATGACAAGCCCGCCGGCAAGCAAGCCCGTCGCAACCACAAGGAGCGCCGCGAGTCCGAGCGCCCCGAGCGCGGCGAGGGAGCCCCCTCCAAGGCCGATGCCCGCCGCGAGCGTCGTGAGCGCCAGAAGGAGAACCGCAAGCAGCGGAACAACCGATTCGCCCCCACCGAGCCGTCGCTCACGCGCGAGGAGCTCACGGCGATGAAGGTCGCCGAGCTCCGCGAGAAGGCCCGCTCGCTCGACCTCGACCCCACGGGCGTCAAGAAGGCCGACCTCGTCGAGATGATCTACGCCGCCGCCGCCCGAGCCGAGGGTTTCCGTGATATCGAGGGCATCCTCGACGTCGACAACCAGGGATTCGGCTACATCCGCGCCCACGGATACATGCCCAGTCGCGATGACGCGTTCGTCCCCGCGCAGATGATCCGCGCCGCCGGGCTGCGTCCCGGCGATCTGGTCGCCGGCACCCTGCGCCCCATGCGCGCCAATGACAAGCTGCCCGGTCTCGGCAAGCTCCGCTCGGTGAACGGCCTGGATCCCGAGCAGGTCAAGCATCGTCCCAAATTCTCCGATTTGACGCCCATCTATCCCAACGAGCCGCTCAAGATGGAGCACGGCAAGGAT
Organism: uncultured Collinsella sp.; assembly: GCA_958443615.1. Lineage (GTDB taxonomy): Bacteria > Actinomycetota > Coriobacteriia > Coriobacteriales > Coriobacteriaceae > Collinsella. The sequence goes on along the minus strand of CAUCLI010000009.1, from coordinate 58,953 downwards.
TCCATCACCGGCCGCGCCATCGACATCGTGAGCCCCATCGGCAAGGGCCAGCGCGGTCTGATCGTCTCGCCGCCCAAGGCGGGCAAGACCACGATCCTGAAGAAGATCTGCCAGTCGATCTCCATCAACAACCCCGAGGTGCACCTGATCTGCCTGCTGGTGGACGAGCGTCCCGAGGAAGTCACGGATATGCAGCGCTCCATCAAGGGCGATGTGGTCGCCTCGACCTTCGACATGCCCGCCGACAACCACACGCGCGTTTCGGAGCTCGTCATCGAGCGCGCCAAGCGAATCGTCGAGATGGGCGGAGACGTCGTGGTCGTCCTCGACTCCATCACCCGTCTCGCCCGCGCGTACAATCTGGCAGCCCCCGCTTCCGGCCGCATCCTGTCCGGCGGCGTGGATTCCGCCGCCCTGTATCCCCCCAAGCGCTTCCTCGGCGCCGCCCGCAACATCGAGAACGGCGGATCGCTCACCATCTTGGCATCCGCGCTCGTGGACACCGGCTCCAAGATGGACGAGGTGATCTTCGAGGAGTTCAAGGGCACCGGCAATATGGAGCTCAAGCTCGACCGCGACCTCGCCGACCGCCGCATCTTCCCGGCCATCGACCCGGTCGCCTCCGGCACGCGCAACGAGGACCTGCTCGTCGATGAGCAGATGCGCCCGTTCATGTGGGGCATCCGCCGCATCCTCGCGGGCATGAACAACACGGAGCGCGCCGCCGCATCCTTCATCAAGGGCCTCAAGGGCACGAACTCCAACCAGGACTTCCTGATCCGCACCGCGAAGAAGGCCGCCGACCATCCCGACGCGCTGTAGGGGCGCGTTTCGGTCGAACCCTCTGCACATCAAATCCTCCTCGCCGTTTCAGCGTCGGCGAGGAGGATTTTTTGGTCTCAGGTTGAATTGTCCGAGATCTAGAGAGAGGACCCCTACAGGATTCCCAGGGCACGCTCGACTGCAAGGGCCGCCTTGAACGGCAGGATGCGGGACGCGGCGTAGTACGCCTTCATGTCGAGCGAGGGGATGCACAGGTCCTTGCCCGCGTTGCTGGCGCGCAGCGCGGCCTTGGCGACGCCCTCTGCTCGCTCGAAGCCGATCGCGCACATGGCGCGCGCCGCCGCCCGGTCGCCGGGTCGATCGAGGAACTCGGTGTGCATGAATTTGGGGCACAGGGCGGTGACGTGGATGTCCGCCTCTCCGAGCTCCGCATCGAGGGAGCGCGACAAGTCGAGGATGAAGCGCTTTGCGGCAGAATAGACCGCGAGCTTGGGCTGCGGGAGGAAGGCGGCCACGCTGGCCACGTTGATGACGCGCGATCCCGCGCGGAAATAGGGGAGCGTGCGGTAGATCAGCTCGACGGGCGCCAGCATGAGGAGCTTCGCCATGTTCGCACCGTCCTGCGGATGCTGGGCGGCGACGGGGCCGAAGGTTCCGAAGCCGGCGTTGTTGATGAGCAGGGCGACCTCGGCGGTCGGGGTCTCCGCCAGCGCCCCCTGGATGACCTCGAAGGAGGTCGCGTCGGTCAGGTCCAGGCAAAAGGGCCGGACCAAGGTGGCGCATGTGCGCTGCAGCGCCTCGAGGCGATCGGCCCTGCGGGCGATGACCCAGATCTCATCCACCTTGCCGATGGCGCCCGCGTCGAGCTGTTTGACGAATTCACGGCCCAGGCCGGAGCTCGCTCCGGTGACGATTGCGATGCGAGTCATACGCACTCCTTTAGCTTTGTGTCCGCAGGGCGGAGAATGCACGGCGTCTGCTCTCTTGTTCCCGAAACCACGCGTTTGCAACGGGACGCCCGCCTGTTCCCCGTCAGCGGTTTTCACTTGCAAATAGCTGCCCGTTCTTTCATAATTCAACGAAGATCGCGACGGAAAACGTAGATGAAACGCACCACATACCGTTGCCGGGGTTTTCCCGTGCTTCACCTTCATCTTTTCCATCCGAATCTTTTCGAACCGGTGCAGCCGCGCCGGTCATTGTCGTTTAGAGCATGTTCGCTAGGGTGACGAAGGAGCGCGCCATGGCCGTCGAGAGCATCGGGTACCGCAAGGAAGCAATCGCAATCTCCGCCGGGTTCGGCCTTGCTTTGCCGTTGGCCGCCTATGTCGCCACACTTCCGTTCGAGGGTGTCAACGAGGCGATCAGGTCCGATGCGCTGCCGTTGGTCGCCGGCTCTCTCGCCGGCGTCGGCATGCTCGCCCTTTCCGGGCGTCTGCTCGACGCCCGCGCCGAGCGTCTCGCCGAGGAGCGCGCCGAGGCGGAGCGTCTCAAGTCCGCATTCTTCGATGCCCGCGACGCGGCCTCCACGCACGTCTCGCAGTCCGCCGCTCGCCCGCATCCCCGCCGCGCAAAGCGGGCCACCCCCGATGGCGTGCCGGTGATCTCCCGCGCGATAGACGCGCTCGACGAGGCGGAGGCCTGGGCCGAGATCGATGCCATGTTCAGCGATGATTCGCCGTTCAGCTGCGATCCCGCCCGCTCCAAGGACATGTATCAGATCGCGCTCGAGGAGCTGCGCCGAACGGATCGGGCCGCCTCTCAGGCCTCTTGCGCGGCGCCGCAGCAGCCCGCTTCCGCCGCCGTGTCTGCAGAGGCGCGCGAGGATGTGCTCGGCCGCGATGAGGCCATGGTCTCTCTGTATGGCAGCTCCGTCGCGCGGAATCCGTATGTGCCGGTCTTGCCCAAGATGCAGCCCGCCGCTTCGAGCGTCCCGCTCGATCGCGCCGCATCGGCGCCCGTCGCATCTCCCCAGGCGCCCATGGCGGATGAGGGCGTCACGGTCCCGGTGGCCGATTATTCCGGTCATGAGGGCATGTGGGCGCGTGCGCTCGCGATCCTCGCCGAGGACCCTGCTCCCAAGGCCAACGTCGGCGGCGAGACGGTGTGCGTCGATAGGGGCCGCATGGCGGCGCTTGCCGAGGGCGGGAACTCCACCACGTTTCATACGCAGGTCAACGCCCTTGTCGAGGACGAGATCGACAAGGTCGGCTCCAAGGGCTTCCATGCGGTCGCGCATGAGTATCTCAAGGTCATCGAGGGCGGTACGGCGTCTATGGACGCCCGTCAACTTGCGGAGGCGTAAGGCGTGTCTTCTCTCATACGGGACCTTCGGACGAGGGTGAGCCTTCCCTGGCTCGCTCTCGTCGTGCTTTTCATCTGCTTCATTTGGGGCAACTCGCTCGTCGCCGGTGAAGGCAGCGGGTCTTTGAGCCTCGCCGTCGTGGATTGCGTCCATGGGATCTTGCGCGCATGCGGCTTGCCGTATGAATGGGTGACGAACTTCGTGATTCGCAAAACCGCCCATTTCACAGAGTACCTCGTTCTCTCGTTGATCGCCCTCCATGCGTTCGACCCGAGGCGGGATACGTCGGCGGAGAGCATCATCGCGGCGTTCGTCCTGGTCATGTTGGTCTCGTCTATCGACGAGACGATCCAGCTGTTCGTTCCCGGGCGAAGCGGGCAAGTCACAGATGCGCTTATCGATTGCAGCGGTGCGGCTGTGGGGATTCTCGTCAGGACGCTCCTTGTCCGCGCACGCCATCGCTCGCGCGGCGATGTCGAGGCTTCTGGGTAAGCGGCTGGGTTGAGGTCGAGCTGATGGGCGCAGTTTAAATTTTCCTAAATTACCCCTTGCATTGTTCGCGATTAGAATGCATAATACTTTTCGCTGTGTGACAGACATGGTGGGTGTAGCTCAGTTGGCTAGAGCGACGGGTTGTGGTCCCGTAGGTCGAGGGTTCGAGTCCCTTTACCCACCCCATTACCTTTCACATGGCAGATGCAAAGGGGCGATTAGCTCAGCTGGCTAGAGCAGGGGACTCTTAATCCCAAGGTCCAGGGTTCGAATCCCTGATCGCCCACCACATTGCATCCTTTGGACATACGGGCGATTAGCTCAGCTGGCTAGAGCAGGGGACTCTTAATCCCAAGGTCCAGGGTTCGAATCCCTGATCGCCCACCCATTGATTGCCTCAGCTCCGGTTTCGGAGCTGTTTTCATATGTCTCGGCATTGCCGGAGGCCGATGCCGAGAGCCCCAGGCGGCGGTGCCGCCAGGTTCGGACGTCGGCGCGACCCGGACGCCAAGGTTGGACGGCCTCGCCCCTCGCGGGATGCTCGCAAGGGCTGAAGGTTCGATTGGAGACGGCGTCATATGTCCGCTCGGTAATGCGATCCGAGGCTCTCATGGCGGTCCCGCATGGCGGCGAGCATGGCATGGGCGAGTCTGAGCTGCGATTGGATGCGGATTCCACGCGCGAGTGCCGCATCGGCGGGTATGACGCAGCCGCGGCAGTCGCCGTGGAACTGAGATTCGCTCTGAAGGCGCTCGATATCGCGCAATGCTTCCGCGAGGCCCTCGTCGGTTCGGTGGATCATGGCGTGCGCGCTCATGGTCGATCGCATGTCCCTTGCGATGCGCGTCGCGTCCATGTCATCCAAGGGGGTCCCGGTCATCCTGATGCGATGAAGAGCCGCGTTGAGGGCATCGCCGCCATCCGTGCGTCCATCTGGCGCATCGGCGGCGCGCGCAGCCGCCCCCTTCCCGGCGATCCTGCCGAACACGAGGCCATTGGCGCTGGAAAGCCCGCCGATGCGGTCGGCGCCGTGCATGCCGCCGGTCGCCTCTCCGCATGCGAACAATCCCGGGACGTCGGTCTGCGCGGACGCATCGATCTTTATGCCGCCATTGGCGGCGTGCGCGTGCATCGCGACGCGAAGCTCATCGGTGGGGGCGATTCTCAGCTCGTCCTCCATCCATTGGGAAAACGTCCGCACGAATTCAGGTGCCCCGTCGGACGGGAGCTCGTATCGGACGGAGATGCCGTCCTCCCCGGCGGCGTCGATCGCCATGTCGACCGTCTCATCGCCCAGGCGGCTGGTGAACGGCCCGTGCCCCGAGCGCGTTTCAAGCAGTTCCCCAAGCTCCGTGGGGCTTGTCGGCAGAATGCCGCTCGCATCGTCGAACGTGGCGTAGCGGAAGGTCTTCTCATTGAAGACGATGCCGCTGATGGGGGAGACGAGCCCGGGCATCATCTGCATGAACTCGATGTTCACAAGCGAGCATCCCGCGTGGAGGGCGATTCCATGAGCCGAGCTGAGCACGTCGCGTGATGTGAGGCTCCGTGCGAACAGGCCGCCGGTGCCGCCCGTCGCGAGCACGATGGACCGCGCGGGCTCGCCGATGAGCGCCCGCGCCCGCCCGTCGAACATGATCGCCCCTGCGATCGCCCCCTCGCCATCCTCCGTGCGCACGAGTTCCATGAGCTCGCAGCGCTCAAGCACGTCGATGCCGAGTCGCTCGACCTCGGCTCCGGCGACGCGCTCGAACACCTCGCGCGTGATGCCGCGCCAGAGGCGATTGGCATGGTCGAAGCAGGGGATGAACGCGATCTCGCGGGCGCTTTCGGCGCTGTCGGGGCGCTTGAGGGGCACGCCGAGCCCCTCCTCCAACCACTGGATCGAGGGACGGATGGCATGCACGAACGTCTCGACGAGCGTTGGGTCCGCGACGCCGCAGCCCACGTCCTCTATGGTCGCGATGAGGTCGGCCTCGTCATTATCGTCACGCGGCCCGATGAGCCCCAGCCCCCAGGTGCCGGGATAGAAGCTCGACCCGCCGAAGAGCGGCCCGGCGCAGGCGATCGCAGTGCTTGCGCCCGCACGGGCCGCCTCGATGGCCGAGACGATTCCGGCGATGCCGCCACCGATCACGAGAACGTCGATTTCTGCGCGCATGTCCATCCTTTCCCACATTCAGCCAAAAGCGTAGGGGTCTTGCCGCGACAAGACAACCGAAAGCCGCTGCGCGCCCCTTGGATGTTCCTGAACGGTCGATAGGTCCTTGTGACCGGCATGTCTGTTCGCAGGCAGGACCATCGCCTCAGAGGGCGTTGCGCAGCCTTTGTGACGCGGCGATCCGGCCCTCTGCGCATCGGGTATAGTGCTGCCATCACGAGACGACCCGACGATGGGATGGATGATATGAAGATCAAGGTTTTCGAATTGCGCGATGACGAGCATACCGCGTACGATCGCGTGTCCGCGGAGCTGCCCGCCGGTTGCGAGGTGTCTTGGACTGCGGACACCCTGACGCGCGCGACGCTCGATGAGCTCGGCGGCGCCGAGGGCGTCGTCATCGTCAACAAGAGCCCGTTGGACGCGGACATGCTTCGCGAACTGCATGCCCGCGGCGTGCGTTATATCGCCACGCGCAGCATCGGTTACAACCATATCGACATCGATGCGGCGAGAGAGCTCGGCATCCATGTGTGCAACACGACCTATCCGCCGTATGGCGTGGCGGAATTCGCCGTCATGCTCATGCTCATGGCCCTGCGCAACTATAAGCCCGCCATGTGGCGCCAGCAGGTCAACGACTACTCCCTCGCGGGACTGCGCGGTCGCGAGCTGCGTACCCTCACCGTGGGCGTCATGGGAACGGGGCGCATCGGCCGCGCCGTCATCGACTATCTGCGCGGGTTCGGCTGCAAGATCCTCGCGTACGACCCGTTCCCCAATGAGGGGCTCGCCGGTCGCGGCGACGTCGCCTATGTGGGGCTCGATGAGCTGTACGCCCAGAGCGACCTCGTGACGGTTCACGTCCCGCTCATGGACTCCACGCGCGGCATCATCGACCACGAGGCGATCGCCAAGATGCGCGACGGCGTGGTGCTGGTGAACGTCAGCCGCGGCGAGCTCATGGACGTCGACGCGCTGATCGAGGGCATCGAGAGCGAGAAGATCGGCGCCTTGGCCATGGACGTCTTCCCCGAGGAGGACGGGATCTACCACGTGAGCCGCACGCATGACATCCTGGCCAACCGCAACATGGCGTACCTGCGCCAGTTCCCGAACGTCATCCTGACGCAGCATATCGCCTTCTATACGGATATCGACGTCGACAGCATGGTCGAGCAGGGCATCCGCGGCGTCGTCGCCATGGCGGAGGGCGAGTGCCCAACGGAGCTCTAGCGCTTCAGCGGCGTCTGCCGGTGTGGGCATGCGCGGCGTCAGTGACACGAATCGATGATTTGCGACGCTTTCATGTCGCTGGTGCTGCGGACGAAAGACATCTGGGCGCCCCCGCGTCGTGTGTACGGCGATGCCGTATCGACGTGAGGGCGCCCGCGTATCGCGATTCCTCTTTCAAACGAAAACAGGGCCGCCACCCGGAGGTGACGGCCCCATCTCTTGCCGAGTCCTTTGCGTTGCGACCCGTGCGGCGCGAATGCTACTCGTTGATAGCGGCGTTCACGGCGACGGCGCAGGCGACGGTGGCACCGACCATGGGGTTGTTGCCCATGCCGATGAGACCCATCATGTCGACGTGCGCAGGCACGGAGGAGGAACCGGCGAACTGGGCGTCGGAGTGCATGCGGCCCATGGTGTCGGTCATGCCGTAGGAGGCAGGGCCGGCGCCCATGTTGTCCGGGTGCAGGGTACGGCCGGTGCCGCCACCGGAGGCCACGGAGAAGTACTTCTTGCCGGCCTCGAGGCGCTCCTTCTTATAGGTGCCCGCGGTGGGGTGCTGGAAGCGCGTGGGGTTGGTGGAGTTACCGGTGATGGAGATGTCCACGTTCTCGTGCCACATGATGGCAACGCCCTCGCGGACGTCGTCGGCGCCGTAGCAGTTGACGGCGGCGCGGGGACCATCGGAGTAGGGGATGGTCTCGACGACCTTGAGCTCGCCCGTGAAGTAGTCGAACTGGGTCTTCACGTAGGTGAAGCCGTTGATGCGGGCGATGATCTGGGCAGCGTCCTTGCCCAGGCCGTTCAGGATGACGCGCAGCGGCGTCTTGCGGGCCTTGTTGGCGTTGAGGGCCAGCTTGATGGCGCCCTCAGCGGCGGCGAAGGACTCGTGACCGGCGAGGAACGCGAAGCACTCGGTGTCGTCGGACAGGAGCATGGCGCCCAGGTTGCCGTGACCCAGACCGACCTTGCGGTCCTCGGCGACGGAGCCCGGGACGGTGAAGGCCTGGATGCCCTCACCGATGATGGCGGCAGCCTCAGAGGCGGTCTTGGCGCCGCGTTGGATGGCCAGCGCGCAGCCCAGGGTGTAGGCCCACTCGGCGTTCTGGAACGCGATGGACTGGGTGTCGTGCACGATCTCGCGGGCGTTCACGCCCTTGTCGAGGCAGATCTGCTCGGCTTCCTCGAGGGAGGCGATGCCGTTCTCGGCGAGGCAGGCGTTGATCTTCTCAACGCGGCGCTCGTAACCTTCGAAAGTAACAGCCATGGTTATAGTCCCTCCCTTTCTTTACTCGTGGACCGGGAAGACGTTGGCGACCGTGTGGGTCTCCTCGTCGGTGCGCGGGTCGATGTACTTGGCGGCGTTCTCCCACTGGCCGTAGTGGCCCATGGCGCCGGCGATGGCCTCCTCGGGGGTCTTGCCGGCCTTGAGGGCGTCGGTGAACTTGCCGAGGTTCATGAACTCGAACGCGATGATCTCGTTGTTGGCGTTGAGGGCCATGCGGGTCACGTAGCCCTGGGCGAGCTCGAGGTAGCGAGCGCCCTTGGCCTTGGTGCCGAACATGGTGCCGACCTGGGAGCGAAGGCCCTTGCCGAGGTCGTCGAGGGAGGCGCCCACGGGCAGGCCGCCCTCGGAGAACGCGGTCTGGCTGCGGCCGTAGACGATCTGCAGGAAGATCTCACGCATGGCCACGTTGATGGCGTCGCAGACGAGGTCGGTGTTGAGGGCCTCGAGGATGGTCTTGCCGGGGAGGATCTCGGAAGCCATGGCGGCGGAGTGGGTCATGCCCGAGCAGCCGATGGTCTCGACGAGGGCCTCCTCGATGATGCCCTCCTTGACGTTAAGCGTGAGCTTGCAGGCACCCTGCTGGGGGGCGCACCAACCCACACCGTGCGTGAGGCCGGAGATGTCCTTGATCTCCTTGGCCTGGACCCACTTGCCCTCCTCCGGGATGGGCGCGGGACCGTGGTATGCACCCTTGGCGACGGGGCACATGTTCTCCACTTCCTGTGAGTACTGCATGCCTCTCCTCTCTTTCGTAGTTGGTGCCCATCTCGCGGTCGCTCGACTGCGCGACGGGCAAACCTGACATGCAGGTTTATTCTAGCGCGATTTGTCCACCCTGTATTCCGCGAACGGTGGAATTTCAGCTATGGAGCGCTTCAATAGCTGAAAAGGAACGCGAAGTGTTCGTGGATGGTGGTGTGTTTTGAGGTGGCACGCCCCAAGCAGGGAGAGGGGAGCGCATTGAAGCGCTGCGGTTTAGCGCTTCAATGCGCGTTCGGCGCGTTCGCCGCGCGAGCCCGCGCTCATCGTGGCCTTGCGCGCGCCGGCGGGTTTCTTGGGCATCTTCACGGTGAGGTCCCCGCTCTGCGACCGGGTGAGCTTGGCGCGTTCGGTGCCTGCTGGCTGTGCGGCTTGCGGTCGGTACGCGATGCCCTCGCGGCGCTTGACGCTGCCCCAATCGCCATGGGCGACGTGGACGGTGTTCTCGAGACGGCGGTTCCAGCGGTGGTAGATGCTCTCGCCGGTGGTGGAGCGCATGCCCATGCAGGGCGCCGCGATGACGACGGGGAGCAGGTATTCGATGGATCGCCAGATGACGAGACCGGCGGAGGTGTGCCAGCCGAACATGCCGCCGAACAGGTAGGTGAAGCCCACCTCGGCGCCACCCGCTCCGCCGGGCAGCGGGATGGCGTTGACGAGCAGCTCGACCATCGAGCCGGATGCCAGGCAGATGAGCAGGTCGGCCTCGAGCCCGAACGAGCGCAGGACGAAGTAGGGGAGCGCGTACATGCATCCGAGCTGCAGCAGCGTGAGGAGCTCAACCACGGGCAGGACGTGCCAGTTGGACGCGGCGGAGCGGAACGCCTGGGAGAAGGAAGTGACCTGCGTGGTGAGGAAGTCGAGATAGCGCTCGTAGCGCTCATCATTGAGGATGTGTAGGGCGTGCCCCATCTTGAGCCCGAGGCCGCCGAGCTTTTGGATGGGGCCGGGCAACAGGCAGAGCAAGAGGACGCCGCCGACTTGGACGAACTTGAACCCGAACATGAAGACGCCGATCCACACGACATCGAGGCCGAGGATCTTGACGTCGGCGAAGGTCGTCAGGAAATAGTCACCGCAGAACAGCAGCATGATGGCGGCGAAGATGCCCTCGCCCGCTTCGTACAGGGTGAAGCGCACGAATTGCAGGGCGGAGGCGTCGGGAAGCGACAGGCCGGCTCGGGTGAGGCGGTAGATCTGGGAGGGGATGACTCCGGCGCCGCCGGGCGTGAGGCGCATGAAGAACACGCCCGAGGCCTCGACGCTCATGAGGTCGCGGAAGCCGACCGGGGAGTCGTGATCGATGACGACGATGGCGGCGTAGGCTAGGACGCCGAAGACGTAATAGCACAAAAAGCAGGCGACGCCCGCGACGATCCATTTGGGGTTGACGCCGATCAGGGCGCGGATGAAATCGTCGAGCTGACCGCTCACGACGAGGTAGGCGGCGTAGGCGATGCCGAGGAACGCGAGGAAGATGAAGGTGGTGCGCACCTGTTTCATGGAAGAGCTGTCGGCCTTGCGGTCCTGAACGGCCGAGGTGTCGCCGACCGCGATCTTGGGGGCGCGGCGATCGCGCTGCTGCTCGGAGGCCCCGGGTGCCCCGGATGCCGTTGAGCGCTCCTGTTCGCGGTCGGTCTGTGACGTCATGCCTTGCCTCCGTGGTGCATCGTGACCGCGTCGTCGCGGCCGTGTACACAGTGTACCCGCCAGCCGCCGCGCCGCGTCCGCCGCGAGGCGATGCACAAGAAGGCTACGCGCGCGGCGCGTCAATTGGGGACAGGTACAAATTGAGACATAAGGCTAAGCGTCAGTTGTCAATACCGCGTCAACCGCCTTCTATCTGGGAGAGTGTTCCATGAGAGGGTGGCGGCGAGCGGATTCATACGAAGCGGGGCTATCGAGTCGTGCGAATCCGCGCCTCGATAAGCCTGAGGGATCCATCGAGAGCGAGTGCGAGGGCCGCGCAGCAAATCGTGCCGGCGAGGATCTTATCGATGTTCATGCTCCGCAAGCCGCTTAGGAGGATCATGCCGAGTCCGCCGGCGTTGATGGTTGCCGCGATGGTGGCGATTCCGACGGTGGAGATGCAGGCCAAGCGCATGCCGGCGATGATGGCGGGCAGGGCGAGGGGCAGCTGCACCTTGAGCAGCACTTGCGAATCGCTCAGGCCCATGCCGCGCGCGGCTTCGATGAGCGCCGGGTCAACACCGCGAAGTCCCTCGAGGGCGTTGCGAACGAGCATGAATTGGTTGTATGCGACCATGACGATGACGGCGCTGGTGAAGCCCAGGCCGGTCAGAGGGATGAGCAGGGCGAACAGTGCGAGACTGGGAATGGCGTAAGCTGCGCCGAGGAGCTCCACCACGGCATCGCCGAGCGTTCGACGCCGGAGGCAGGCAATGGTGATGGGCGCGGCGATGGCACAGGAGATGAGCATGGTCGCGCCCAGCAGCATGAGGTGCTCGGCTGTTGCCTCGAACAGGTCGTCGGCGTGCGTGGCCATGTATGACAACAGGCCCATCACATCCCCCTGCCGTCGGCGGTGTATCCCTGCGTTGCGAGCAGTTCGCGGACGAACGGCGTCGCGGGATCGGCGAGCAGTTCTTCCGGCGTCGCATATTGCTGGACTTGGCCGGCATCGACCACCAGGACCTTCGTTCCGAGTTTAAGCGCCTCGGTGACGTCATGCGTCACGAAGACGAAGGTCTTGCCGCTGCCGCGGTGGATGCGCAGCAGCTCGTCTTGCAGTTTGGCGCGGGTGATGGCGTCGATGGCGCCGAAGGGCTCGTCGAGCAACATGATGTCGGGGGAGGCTGCGAGCGCCCGCACGAGACCGACGCGCTGCTGCTGGCCACCGGAGAGCTGGGCGGGGTAGCGGTCGCGGAAATCGGAGGGGTCGAGATGGACGAGCTCGAGCAGCTCATCCACACGCGCGTCGATGCGCTCACGGTCCCATTTGAGGATCTTGGGCACGCAGGCGATGTTGTCGGCGACGGTCATGTGCGGGAACAGGCCCGTCTGCTGGATGACGTAGCCGATGCCCCGGCGCAGCTCGACAGGGTCGACCTGCGACACATCCTGGCCGTTCACCAGCACGGTTCCCGTGTCGGGATCGTGCAGGCGGTTGATGAGCTTGATGAACGTGGTCTTGCCCCCGCCCGAGGTGCCGAGCACGCACACGAGCTCGCCGGGTTCGATCGTCAGCGAGACACGGTCGAGCGCCGGCGCCGCCGCGCCCGGGAAGCGCTTGGTGACATCTCTGAATTCAACTGCCGGGGTCATGAGCCGTCCTTCTCCGCTCGTAACGTTGCCTTGTCATGTCGGGAGCTGATGTTGGATGAGGTTTTTCGTACTCGTGTTGGGTTTTGCGAAGTAGAGGCGCGCCGAGCCCTGACAAAACCCCAGTTGGGGAAGCGCCGACATGGGAATGTGCTTCGAACCTGCTGGAATCAGTACGAAAAACCTCATCGAAGTGCCGCGATTGCTATGAAATGGAGTCGTAGTAGTCCTTTGCGACGTCCTCGTACTCTTCTTTGTCGATATCGACGCGGGCGTTCAGGCGCGTGAGCTCCTCGGTTGTGAGTGCGGCGTTCACGCGGTCGAGTGCCTCGGCGATGCCGGGGTTGGCCTCGAGGACCTCGGCGCGCACGACGGGGGCAACGTTGTAGGGCGGCCACACGCGCTTGTCGTCCTCGAGCAGGGTGAAGGCATCGTCGGTGAGCTGCGCCTCGGTGGTGTAGGCGGGCGTCACGTCCGCCTCGTCGTTGCGGAGGACCTCATATTTCAGACCCTCGTCGTAGATCGCGGAGCTCTTCCAGTCAAAGGGGCCGTAGGTGGCCTCGAGGGCGGGGAGGCCGTCGGCGCGCTCATCGAATTGGCCCTGGCTGGCGAAGCGCAGCTCCGCGGCATGCTTTTGCAGGTCGGAGATGGTCTGGACGCCGTATTTCTCGGCTGCCTCGGTGCGGATGACAAGGCCCTGGCCATCCGCTGCCTCGGATTTGTTCAGCCAGATCAGGTCGAACTGCTCGTCGTAGGCATCCTTGACGGTCTCGTAGACCTCTTCGGGGTCTGTCAGGGGTTCCATCTTGAGGACGGAGATGAGGCCGGTGCCCGTGTATTCGGGGTACAGGTCGATGTCGCCGTTCTCGAGTGCGGTGTGGATGAGCGAGCCTGAGATCTCAAACGAGCGCTTGACGTTAAACCCCGCGTCCTCCAGGGCGAGGGCGTAGAGCTCGGAGAGGATGACGCCCTCGGTGAAGGCCTTCGAGCCGACGGTGATGGTGTTCTCACTACCTTTGGAGTTTCCACAACCGGAGAGGGATGAGGCGCTCAGGAATGAGAGCGCTGCGGTGCCACATATGGCCAGGGCGCTGCGACGGGTGATCGTGGTGTTCATAAGTGTCCTTTCGGAAGGGAAGGTGCCATCAGCGGGCAGTCGAGCCGGCGCGCTCATATGCGCGGATGCGTCGATCGACCATGGCGAGCACGCGATTGACGATCAACGAGAGCACGGCGACGGAGATGCCGCCGATCCAGAGCAGATCGTTGCGGAGCGCTCCGAGCCCGGTATAGATGAGGATACCCAGGCCGCCCGCTCCGATATACGCCGCGAGTGTTGCGGATGCGATGATTTCGGAGGCGGCGGTGCGGACGCCGGAGAAGGCAAGCGGGAAGGCGAGCGGCGCCTTGACGGTGAGCCAGAGCCGAGCCGGGCTCATGCCCATCGCGGTGCCCGCCTCGATAACGTCGGCGGGGACGCTTCTCAACGCGACTGCCGTGTTGATGAGGATGGGCGGGATGGCGAGGATGGTGAGCGCCACGACTGCGGGCACGGTGCCCACGCCCAGGTACGGTACGTAGATGATGAGAATCGCCAGGCTGGGGATCACGCGAAGGACGCCAGCTGCTCCAGTGGCGAGTCGTTCGCTCCATGCGTGCCGGGAACACAGGATGCCGAATGGGACCGCGATGGCGAGTGCCGCGGCGAGTGCCATGCCGCTGATGGCGAGATGGTCGATGACCATCTGGGCCCATTCGGCACCGTGTTCGGAGAAATATGTCGTAATCTGCTGGATCATCTCCACCTTGGTTCAACGAGGTCTCGAGTGGGGACGTGCGCATCGAGACCGGCCGCCTTGTGCCACCTCAATTTAGGGACAGTCCCCAAATTGAGGTGGCGAGGGGCTCTAGGCGTCGAGCATGCCGTCGAGGGTGCGCCAGGCGAGCTCGGCGCACTTAACGCGCGCCGGCATGTGCGAGATGTCCTTGAGCTGGGCCGCCTCGTCGAGGTCTTCGTAGTCCTCCTCGGAGAGTTCCTCGCCGCGGATCATGGCGAGGAAGAGCCCTGAGAGGCGCTTGGCCTCCTCGACCGTCTCGTCGGTGATGAGTTCGGCCATGATGTCGGCCGATGCCTGGGAGATGGCGCAGCCGTGACCGGTGAACGCGGCCTCCTCGATCACGCCGTCACGCACGCGCAGCGAGAGCGTGAGCTCGTCGCCGCAGCTGGGGTTGATGCCGTCGTGCGTGTGGGTGGGCGCATCCATCTCATACTTGTAGTCGGGATGCGAGTTGTGCTCCATGAAGGAGGCGGAGCCGTAGAGGTTGCCCATGTTCGGGTCCTTTCGTGTACTGAAAACCTCAATTTAGGGACTGTCCCTAAATTGAGGTGCGCGTGCGACTAGCTGTGGAAGACGTTCCAGACATGGTTCAGGGAGTCGATGAAGCGGTCGATATCGTACTTGTCGTTGTAGAAGGCGATGCTGGCGCGGCAGCAGGCGAGGTTCTCGACCTGAAGCCAGGTGAGCAGCGGCTGGGCGCAATGGTGGCCTGCGCGGATGCACACGCCGTCCATGTCCATGATGCTGGCGACGTCGTGCGGGTGGATGCCGCGCACGTTGAAGCTGATGGCGCCGTGGTGCTGGTCCCAGTAGATGGACCCGACGATGTCGACGAAGGGAAGCTCGACCATACGGCTCATGGCGTAGTGGACGAGTGCGCGCTCGCGCTCGGCGACCGTCTCGTAGCCGATTTTGTTCACGAGGTAGTCCAGCGCGACGCCCGTGGCGTAGATGCCCGCGGCGTCCTGCGTGCCGGCCTCGAACTTCTCGGGCACGGGGGCCCAGGTGGCTCCCTGCTCGGTGACGGAGTCGATCATCTCGCCGCCGGTGTAGACCGGGTCGGTGCGGTCGAGCAGGTCCATGCGACCCCACAGCACGCCGACGCCCATGGGGCCGAGCGCCTTGTGAGCGGAGAAGGCCAGGAAATCGGCACCGAGCTCCTGCACGTCGAGGGCCATGTGCGGGATGGACTGCGCGGCGTCGACCACCATGTAGGCGCCGTTGGCGTGCGCGGCCGCGGCGAGCTTGGCGATGGGGTTCTCCACGCCGAGCACGTTGGACACGTGCCCGCAGGAGACGATCTTGGTCGCGGGGCCGATCTTGGCGGCGATCTCGTCGTCGGTGATCTGGCCGGTGGGGGTTGGGTAGAGGTAGACGAGCTTCGCGCCGGTCTCACGGCAGACCTGCTGCCAGGGGATGAGGTTGGAATGGTGCTCCATGATGGAGATGACCACCTCGTCGCCGGGCCCGAGCACATGCGGGGCGAAGCCCTTGGCCACGATGTTCAGCGCCTCGCTCGTGTTGCGGCAGAAGACGACCTCGTTGGCGCGGGCGCGACCGCGCCCGTCCACGGCGCCGATGAGCTCGGCGATCTGGGCGCGGACCTTCGCGATGGCCTCGGTCGCCTCGACGGAGAGCGAGTACAGGCCGCGCAGCGGGTTGGCGTTCATCGTCTCGTAGAAGCTCTTCTGCGCCTCGAGCACGCAGGCGGGGCGCTGCGCGGTGGCGCCGCTGTCCAGGAAGGCGAGCTCGGGGTGCTGGGCGAGCAGCGGGAAGTCGCCCTTGAAGGGGTTGAGCTCGATATCGACACGCGGCCAGCCGCGGCTGATCTCGTCGGACGCGTCGAAGACGAATTCAGACGGAGCCGTGCAGGTGTCGCACGTCACGTTCTCGGTGTCGATCACGCGATCTCCTCCTCGAAATGCGGGATGATCTGGTTGCCGAGGCGCACGACGTTGGCGCGCACGGCGTCGTTGGGCGAGCGCAGCGCGGCGTCCTCGAGCTTCGCGGAGAGGAACAGGGCCTCGGTCTGCTCTTGGGACAGGCCGCGGCAGGCCGCGTAGAAGAGCTGCTCGGGACGCACGTGGCCGATGGTCGCGCCGTGGTTGCCCGCGACGTCGTCCTCGTCGCACAGGATGTTCGGGACGGTCTTGTTGTCCACGCCCTTGCTCGCCAAAAGCACGGTCTCGCGCTCGTTGCCCTCGGCGCCCTTGGCCCCGTGGATGAGGTCGATGGTGCCGCGCAGGCACTTCTTGGACGTGCCCGTGAGCACGCCGTTGGCATCCATGTTGGAGATGGTCTTGCGCCCGCGGTGGCGGATGATGTAGTTGAAGTCGCGCTGCTGGGAGCCGGCGGCGAGGTAGCTCGTGTCGACGTCGATGCGGGAACGGTCCCCACGCAGGTCGGCCGCGAGGCCGGTGGCGGTGAAGGCACCGCCCAGGACCACGTGGCGCACGCTCACGCGAGCGTCCTTATCGAGCACGAAGCCGGAGTCCTCCACGCAGGTGACGGCATCGCTCGCGGTGAGGTACACCGTGATGTCGACGCGTGCGCCGGCGCCGGCGAACACGCGCATGGTGGAGCCCATGAACGCGGGGGCGTCGGCGGCACTGTCGAGGGAGAACGCGATGGAGAAGGTGGAGTCGGGCGCCGCGACGACGTCGATGCTGGCACCCGACGCCTCGCCCTCGCGCGTGGTGACGCGGATCGTTGCCTCGGCTTCCTCGCCCCCCTCGGTGGCGAGCACGGCGGTGCCGCCCGCGAGGAAGTTGAGGTAGGCGCGCATGTCGGCGCCCACACCGGTCTCGAAGTCGTTCGCGATGTCGCCGGAGACCTCGGAGCGCACGGCGCGATGCTCATAGGTGGAGAGCGCGGGGATGTCGAGCTTTTCGGCCCCGCGGTCGGCGCCGGTGGCGGCGGCGATCATGGCGCGCTCATCGGCGGGCTCGCCCGCGCGCTCGGCGTCGATGCGCGCCTGGAGCCCGGCGACGGAGCCTTCGAAGCTCGTGGTGTTGTCGAGCGTGTCGCCCGCCTCGATCTCGACCTGGCAGTTGCGTTCGAGGTCGTCGGGGATCTGAATCGTGACGTCGTTCATCTTGAGCCAGCTCCAGGTGGGGGCGGGCATGGCGGACGCATGGCGGATGGTCATACCTGGCATCTTCATTATCCGATCGCCCCTTCCATCTCGAGCTTGATCAGGTTGTTCATCTCGACGGCGTATTCGAGCGGGAGCTCCTTGGAAACGGGGTTCGCAAAGCCGTTCACGATCATGGTGCGAGCCTCCTCCTCGGAGATGCCGCGGCTCATGAGGTAGAAGATCTTGTCGTCGCCGATGCGGCCGATGGTCGCCTCATGTCCGATGTCGACGTTCTTGGCGCGGATGTCCATCGCGGGGATGGTGTCCGAACGGCTGATGCCGTCGAGCATGAGCGACTGGCACGAGACGCTCGCCGCGGCACCCTCGGCGGCAGGTGTTGCCACGATGGAGCTGCGGAAGGTGGAGATGCCGCCGCCCTTGGAGATGGACTTGGTCTCAACGGTGGCGGTGGTGTCGGGCGCACCCAGCACGACCTTGCAGCCGGTGTCGAGGTTCTGGCCGGTGCCGGCGAACGTGATGCCGGTGAAGCTAGAGCGGCTCTTGCGGCCGGACAGCACGCTCATGGGGTAGAGGTAGCCCACGTGGCTGCCGAAGGAGCCCGAGATCCACTCGATCTCGCCCTCCTCCTCGCAGCGGGCGCGCTTGGTGTTCAGGTTGTACATGTTCTTCGACCAGTTCTCGATGGTCGAGTACCGCAGGTGCGCGCGCTTGCCCACGAAGAGCTCGACAGCGCCCGCGTGCAGGTTGGCCACGTTGTACTTGGGTGCGGAGCAACCCTCGATGAAGTGCAGGTCCGCGTCGTCCTCGACCACGATGAGCGTGTGCTCGAACTGGCCGGCGCCCTTGGCGTTCAAGCGGAAGTAGCTCTGCAGCGGGAAGTCGAGTTTGACGCCCTTCGGCACGTAGACGAAGGAGCCGCCGGACCACACCGCGCCGTGGAGCGCGGCGAACTTGTGGTCGGTGGGCGGGATGAGCGTCATGAACTTCTCGCGGATGATGGCCTCCCACTCGGGGACCTGCAGGGCCTCCTCGATGCCGGAGTAGACGATGCCCATCTTGGCGGCGGTGTCCTGCATGTTGTGGTAGACGAGCTCGGAGTCGTACTGCGCGCCCACGCCCGCGAGGTAGCTGCGCTCCGCCTCGGGGATGCCGAGGCGCTCGAAGGTGTTCTTGATGTCGTCGGGGACGGACTCCCAGTCGTTCTTCTGGTCGGTGTTGGGCTTGACGTAGGTCACGATGTGATCCATGTCCAGGCCCTCGATGCCCGGACCCCAGGTGGGGTTGGGCGTGTTGTGGTAGATCTCGAGCGATTTGAGGCGGCGCTCGAGCATCCAGGCGGGCTCGTTCTTGCGCTCGGAGATCTCGCGCACGATGTCGGGCGCGAGGCCGGCGTCCAGGCGCTCGAAGCCCTCCTCGCCGTACGAGAAGTCGTAGAGGCTGCGGTCGATGTCCGCGACCTCGGTGCGGTTCTTTGCCATCGCGGGCCCCTTACTGCTTGTCGGCGGAGCCGCAGGCGGCGCCGTTGCCATCGAGCGTGGCGCGCAGGGACTGCACCATGCCGGCGCCGAGGTTCATCGAGGCGGCGCGCACGGGGTCGACGGCGGGCGCGGGCTGAGCGGCCTGCTCGGCGGCGAGCTGGGCTGCGGCCTCGCGCTCGAAGGAGTCAAAGCCGTTTGCGTCGATCCAAGGGATGAGCGAGGCGTCGTCCTCGCGGACGATGCGGCCGTTGACCATCACATGGACGCGGTCGACCTCGAGATGCTCGAGGATGCGCGTGTTGTGGGTGATGATGACGAGCGAGCCGTCGGTGCTCTTGCGGTAGGCGTCCATGCCGCGGGAGACCACGCCGAGGGCGTCGACGTCCAGACCGGAGTCGGTCTCGTCCAGGATGGCGAGCTTAGGGCTTAGCAGCAACAGCTGCAGCATCTCGACCTTCTTCTTCTCACCGCCGGAGAAGCCCACGCCCAGCTCGCGATTGAGGTAGGCGGTGTCCATGTCGAGCTCGGCGGCGAGTTCCTTCACGCGGCGGCGGAACTCCTTGCCCTTCATCTCCAGGCCGGGGCGGCCGGCTACTGTCGCGCGCAGGAAGCTGGACAACGGCACGCCGGGGATCTCGACGGGGGCCTGGAAGGAGAGGAAGAGGCCGGCGCGGGAGCGCTTGTCGCAGGAGAGGTCGGTGATGTCGGCGCCGTCGAAGGTGATGGTGCCCTCGTTCACAGTGTAGACCGGGTCGCCCATGCTGCCGTGGCCCATGGTGGATTTACCGGCACCGTTGGGTCCCATGAGGACGTGGGTCTCGCCTGCGCCGACGGCGAGGTCGATGCCCCGGAGGATGGTCTTTTCGTCCACGGAGGCGGTGAGGCCGGCGATGTTGAGCAGGGGTGTTGCGCTCATATCAAATCCTTTCGAGGTGCGCGGACCTGCGCGGCACGCCGTCCGTTCAGGGTGCGGGATCCCGGCGGGAAGGTTCTTTGCCTTGGCGCGATCCGCGTTAAACTCTAGAAGTTCACTCGGATTAACGATACGATGATAGCCGATTTCTGGGAGAATATGCCGATGTTTCGTCGGTGCTCGTGTTGCTCCACACGGTTTACCGCAAGGGGGTTCGTCCATGCTCATTTCCTCTAAGGGCCGCTATGCGCTCAAGCTGATGATCTACATCGCGGCCATCGGCGGGGACCCGGTCGGGGAGAGCGGGTCCGTCGCGAGCGTGGGCCCTGGTTCGGATGATGCTTCTGGCGTCCTCGTGGCAGCGGGGGACACCGAGGTTTCGACGGGGGCTGCCTCGGAGAAGGCCGCGCCCTCCGCGCAACCTGCGCCTTCCATGCGTCCGCAGACCAAGGTCTCTCTGCGCGAGGTCGCCGAGCGCGAGGGGATTTCTCTCAAGTATTTGGAGCAGCTCGTGCGCCCGCTCATGAATGCGGGCCTGCTGCGGAGCGTGCGAGGCAAGGGCGGCGGTTACGTGCTGGCAAAGCCTGCGGCCGACGTGCGTGCCGGAGATATCCTGCGTGCCGCGGAGGGCGAGCGTTCGACCGTGGCATGCGAGGGCCTCGATGGGGCCTGCGGGCGCAGCGACCTGTGCTCGACCGTGAAGTTTTGGACGGGTCTCGAGGAGACGATCGACGCCTATGTCGACGGCGTGACCCTCGCCGAGCTCGCGCGTGTGCCGGAGGTCAGCATCGACGTGCACTTGTAGCTCGATGCGAATCCCCATCTTGGGCTGTCTTTGACCTCAGATTAATTAATATGCAACATCTCTTATATAACTATCGAAATATTCAATGCTGCAATCTCCAGATGAATCGCACGCGACGAAAGGTCGTCTCTGGCGAATGTTTTGAAGCAGTTTGGCTTGCCATCTGGATTCCAGAAATTCGTTTCCTGCGGTTTTATGCTTGGCTCTAGCCCAGGGCCATCGATGGGGCTTGGAAACGTTCGCCAGAGGCGACCCTTTAGCGTCCTTGCTCGGAATCTTGACCTGATGTTACGTCCTTGGTCTGATTGAATGCAGTATGAGCGGCGCCCGCACTATGAGGAAGGGCGGTGAGCCCCATTCCTGCCTTGCTGGTATGAGATTTGCCTAAACACGCTTAGGCGTGATTGGGCAAAGCGGCGATTTACGCGAACTGCGCGCGATATGCCTTGCAGACCTCGTCGACGGGGCCGTCCATACGCAGGTCACCCTTCTCGATCCAGACCGCGCGCTGGCAGATGCGCTCGACCTGGTCCATGGCGTGGCTCACGAACAGGACGGTGACGTGGCCATCGTCGATGAAGTGCTGGATGCGCTTCTCGCACTTTTCCTGGAAGAACACGTCTCCGACGGAGAGCGTCTCGTCGACGATGAGGATGTCGGGCTCGGTGATGGTGGCGATAGCAGTTTCAGCGGAAGCGGCTCGCGTGATGTTCTTCTAAGGAGCGTGTCCGAACAGCTAACAGCGGTTATTTGAATTAACAGAGGCAAGCAAAGACTGCAATTCCAAAAGCGAAAGCACATAGGATTGCATTGACAAAAAACCAGAGACTTAGCCCGAATTGCCGTAACTGCTCTTGTTTTCCCACAAGAATGGAGACAAATCAAAGAAGAACAGAAACCATATTGCATAGAATTAATCCGAACAACACGCTCAGAATACAAGCTGTTGCAGGGCTTGTTGTCTCGGCAGTATAATACATTATTACCCAGCGAAGTTGATACCGCCAGTGAAGACAAAGGCTACTGCGTTAAAAATGCCTAGTATACCGACCTGATCAAGGGAGGCCTTGTCTTTCATTGCCTCAATCTTATTAATCAGAGTCTCTGCGGTGGAACTCATTTGATTTTCTTTTTCTTGCAGGGAATGACGATATGCATCCATATCAATTTCAAATTGTTGAATCTTGGCATTGCTTTCCAGCATGATTGAGAAGGGGAGACACTGACTGGATAGCCTGAACTGGAAACGGCGCAGTGAATCTATTGCCGATGCGATTCCTGGAGAGGCTTCTGCAGTAGAGTTTGAATAACCCGAAGCATTTTAGATGCTTCCGATTCCATTTGTTTAGTTATTTAATCGGTTTACTCCCAACAAGATGGGGTTGTCGCTGTCCAGCGAGCCAAACATCAAGTTATTAATGAGTGGTAAGTAGTCGTTATTTAGTACATTTTGAACGTCTTGTTTCATGCAGCAGAGTATAAGGCGATTGGCCCTTGCCTTCTTTTCCGCATTGGCCATCTGGCTGTAGTAGAGGTCAATCAGAAGGTTAAGTTAGGAGAAAATGACTCGATATTCGTCGCGAAGCTCAACTTTAAGATATGGCATGGGAACCCTTTCGCGTTGCCGAGCGTGAATAAGCTGCTTGAAGACGTTCTCGACAAGTGTTCACTGTGGCTTCGACCATCTTATCGAGTGATCGTTATTACAAAGTGTAGATATCATATTCATGCGCCGAGCAGGGTCCATAGACTTTCCCTCATTGTGTTATTACATCCATTCGGCAAGCGTTGAAAAAATGCAGCTCTTTCTCAAGCGGAGCCATGTCGAACGTGTTGGACCCGGCATATTGGTTAAGCTTGAGTTTTTGCGCCATACGGTAAAACGGTGTGTGGAGCGCCACAAACTCGCGTAGGGAAAAAGCGCGAAGGGCCCGACACGCCACCTGCTGATCGACGATGCGCTCAGGCAAGTAGTGATAGAAATTATGATGGTCGTTGTACATTCGCCGCACCGATGCGCTGCCGCCCGATGTTGAGATGCCAGTGCCCATTTCATACCAAATGACGGGTTCGCCAAGGTAGCCGATGTGAACGCCGTCGGCGGCGCAGAGAGGGCACGCGAGGTCCTCGCAGTATCGGACATGTGCACGGTCGGCGAGCTCATGAAGATAGGGGAGCATCAGGTCACGCCCGTAGAAGAGCGAGCAACCCGGTATCCAATCAGTCTTGAGGATGTGCGAACGCAGTACATCACCGCTATCCTGCTTGGGGGATGTGTACAAATCGAGGGCGCGCGGTGCATTGTACGGTGAGAACGAGCCGTCTGGCAAATATGAAATGATGCCGCCAAAGCCGAGCTGTATGTCGTGCTCATTGCAGCATTGAACGATATTGGCAAGCGTTGATGGGCCAAACAGCGCATCACCCGGGCTGAGCGGCTTGATAATGTGGCCTGACGCAGCGGAAATGCCTCGCGCCACATTCGCGACCGTTCCGATGTTTTCGCTCGCGCGGACAATCGAGTAGTTTTCAAACCCTTTTTCATCAAAGAATCGATGAATAAACGGAGAGGGATCAATCTTTGAGCAATCGTCTGCAACGATGATTTCAAATGACGTGCAGATTTGCTGCAAGATCGAGTTGAGTGTAAGCGTCAAGGCGCGCTCGTCTTGATTGTAGGTCGTCACCACTACGGAGATATCAACAGCGGATTGCACGGGATGCTCCTTATATCGATTTTTTCTAATTATAAGATACGGATATATGGGCAGGCGCGCCATGTGCCTTTTCGCTGTCACATGCCATGCGGGGCTATGGGATGTGGCTTTCACCGTTATACTACATAACTTACGCCCTTAGTTGATGGCGTAATTTGTTTGGAAAGGGGCGCGCATGGAGCCAAAGGTGCTCATCGTGATACCGGCATATAACGAGGCCGATAACATTTTGAACACTGTCAGTGGCGTTGTGGAGCACGGCTATGACTACATCGTCGTCAACGATGGCTCGCGTGACACCACGCTCGATGTCTGCCGTTCAAATGGGTTGAATGTTCTCGATTTGCCCATGAATCTGGGCATCGGTGGTGCTGTGCAGGCTGGTCACAAGTACGCACAGCGATTTGGCTACGACATCGACATTCAGCTTGATGGCGATGGGCAGCACGACCCCGCTTATCTTGACGCGCTTGTGCACGAGGTTGTTTCGGGGGCCGATCTGGTGATTGGCTCGCGCTTCTTGGAAAAGACCGACGGCTTCCAATCGACTTTCATGCGTCGTGTCGGGATTACGTGGCTTTCCGCTATTCTCAAGCTGTGTACGGGTCGCCATGTGAGCGATCCGACGTCGGGTTTTCGCGCCTGTGGTCGCCGTGCGATCGATCTGTTTTGCGCTACCTATCCCGTGGACTATCCCGAGCCCGAGTCAATCGCGGTTGCCATTAAGAGCGGACTGTCTGTCAAAGAGGTTTCCGTTGAGATGCGCGAGCGCCAAGGCGGCACCTCGTCCATCGGTGGACTGTCGAGCGTGTATTACATGATCAAGGTCTCGCTGGCAATCCTGATCGCCAGCGTGTCTCGACGGACGAAGTAGGGAGCTATCGTGTCGGATGCTTTGCGTTTTGTGGCAGCGGTCGCCTGCCTGCTATTATTTGTATACGTTATTCATTTAGTGAAGCACGAACGCTTGCAACTGAAATATTCGCTGTTATGGCTCGCTCTTGGCGCCACGGTTCTGGTACTGGCGCTGATGCCCGATCCGCTGTTCACGCTTGGGCGGATGATGGGTTTTGAGACGACATCCAATTTCATTTTCTTCACCGGGTTTATGTTCTTGCTGCTCATTGCGCTTTCCTTGAGTGCGATTGTGAGCAAGCAGGCAACTGCGATCAAGAATCTGACGCAGCGGATCGCCATCATTGAGTGTGAGATCAACCGTGATGCACGGGGGCACGACGACCATGAGTGCTAGCGGTTCAAAGCAGCTCTCCGTTAAGCAGAATATGCTTTGGAACTCGATTGGCTGTTTGATTTACCAGGCGTGCCAATGGGCGATGACCGTTGCCGTGGTGGTGTTCTCCTCTGGTTACGACAACTCAGGCGTCCTGGCGTTTGCCATGGCAGTCGGCAACATCTATTATCCGCTGGCCACCTACAACATGCGGACGATCCAGGTGTCCGACGTGCATGACGAGTACTCATCCGAGGAGTATGTGGGTTTCCGGATCGTGACGGTCATCTTGGGATTTATTCCCATGCTCGTCTATCTGATTGCGACCGCATCGTCTACGGCCCTGGTCATCTCAACGGTTTTCTGGCTGCTGTTCAAGGCCGATGAATCGTTTTGCTGCGTGTTCTATGCCATCGATCAAAAGGCGATGCGCATGGACTATATCGGGATTTCGCAGGCCGTGCGCGGCATATGCTCGGTCATCGCGTTTTCCGCCGCCCTGGCTTTGTGCGACAACATCAACATCGCGATCATCGCCGTCGCCTTCGTGTGCGCGTCGGTGACGCTTCTCTATGATTATCGCAAGGCCAACGCCCTGGCGTCTGCGCGTCCGCGCATTGCGTGCGCGCGGGTTCTCGAGTTGTTGAAGCGCTATCTGCCCGCCGTCATCACGCTGGTATGTTACGGTGCGGTCGTGTCCGTTGCGCGTCAGCAGTTCGAGGTCCTTCGCGGCGCCGAGGCGCTGGGCATGTATGCGGCCGTTGCCACTCCAACGGTCCTCGTCCAGGTCGCCGCATCGTATTTGTACAACCCGTTGCTCGGGGGTATTGCCCAGCGATGGTCCGACCGAGATCTTGCTGCGTTTCTACGGGGCATCGGCTCGGTGTTCGTTGCGATTCTCGTGGTGGCGGCGGCTGGCGTGTTGGCAAGCGAGCTGTTCGGTGAGCCCGTTTTGACCTTCGTGTATGGCGAATCGATCAGGGGCAGCGTGTATCTCCTGACCCCTGCACTGATTGCCACGGCGGTCACGACGATGTTCGCCTTCATGTTCGATGTCCTCATCGTCATGCGGAGCTTGCGTGCGGCTCTCGTTGCCAATGCGTCGGCGCTGCTCATCTCCATCGTCGCATCGCGCCCGATGATTGAGGCGCTTGATGCGAACGGCATCACCTGCACGGTCATAGCGGCGTTCGGCGTTGGCCTTGTCATATGTTTTGGTGCGTTTACCTGGCAGGTGCGCAATGCCCGGCCGGCGACTGTTGGGGGCGATGCGGCATGAATGGCATCTTGCATGAGCTAAAGACGTATTCGGTTGCGGACATCGCTCGCATGGGCTGGTCGTTTGTGATGACGAAGCTGTTCTACCCAGGTGCCATGCTGGTGAGAAGGCCCATTTGCATTCGGCAAAAGAAGGACTTTCACTTCGGCTGTGGGCTCTCCACGGGTCGCAATTGCCGTATCGAGGTGTTTGGGAGCGGCTGCATCGAGATGGGGGAGCGCTGCCAAATTGGCGATAACGTTCACCTCGTCTCATCGTCTCGCTTGAGTATTGGCGATGACTGTCTGTTTGCGTCGAAGGTGTTCGTGAGCGATACGAGCCATGGCTCGTACGGTGCGGGCGGCAGCGCACCCTGCACGCGTCCGGCTGACCGCCCGCTCGACGCAGAGCCGGTTACGATTGGCGATCGCGTGTGGCTGGGGGAGAACGTCGTGGTGCTTCCAGGTGTCACGATTGGAGATGGCTGCATCGTTGGCTCGGGAGCCGTTGTGTGCAAGTCACTGCCCGCCAACAGCGTCGCCGTTGGCATTCCGGCGCGCGTCGTAAAACAATTTGTCGAAGAATCGTCCTCTTGGGTCCGTGTGTAACGAAAAGATGAGGGAATAGATAGATGTTTACCCCGCAAGACCATACGTTTGTTGTTTGTGCCTATAAGGAGAATCCCTACATCGGGGGTACGATCGCATCGCTGCAGGCGCAAACCGTTGCCACTCGTGTCATCCTGTCCACCTCGACGCCCAACGATTACCTGCGCGAGGTATGCGACACCTATCAAGTTCCCATGGTCGTCAATCCTCATCCGCACCTTGCCGGCGACGACTGGAATTACGGCTACGATGCCGCCGAGACGCCGCTCGTTACCATGGCGCATCAAGATGACTATTACGATCCGACGTTCGTCGCGCGCATGCTGGCGGCCCTGAACGCCTATGATGCCAGCGAGCTGCTCATCGGCTTCACCGACTACTTTGAGATGCGCGACGGAGAACGCGTTGACAACAACACGCTGCTGCGCATCAAGCGCGTTATGAATGCGCCGCTGGCGCATCGTTGCTGCAACGGCAGCACGTTTGTGAAAAAGCGCATTCTGAGTTTGGGCGACCCTATCTGCTGCCCTGCGGTGACGCTGGTGAAGCAGAACCTGGGTGCATCGCCGTTCGACACGACATACAAGAATAGCTGTGACTACAAGACTTGGGTGGATTTCGCGCGTATGGACGGACGATTCGTCTATGTGCCCGAGGCGCTTGTGGGACATCGCATCTATGCGGAGTCTGCAACGTCGCTCAACTTGGGTGAGGATATTCGCAAGGGCGAAGATCTCGAGATCCTTTCTTCGTTGTGGCCGCGCCCCATTGCAAAGCTCGTGAATAAGGTCTATGCGTTGAGTGAGAAGAGCAATGCTTTGTAGGTTGGTTTCATGCTGGCGTGCCTGGGCACGCTAAAATAGTAGGATGAATCTGACACTAGGGAAAAGGTGCCCCCATGCTTTCAATTGCCGTTACGGGCGCGAACGGATATATCGGCCGCCACGTTGTCACTGCGCTGTGCGATATGGGCGCATGCGTATATGCCCTTGACCTTTGCGTTGAGGGTGGCGACCCGCGAGCCCGGTGGATGCAGGTCGATGTGTTCGACCCGTCGTTTGCCCCTGTGGAGCTGTTTGACGAGATGCCCGAGGTTTGCCTGCATCTTGCATGGCGCAACGGCTTTGATCACAATGCCCCGACCCACATGGGGGATTTGTCGGGCCATTACCTCTTTTTGCACAAGATGATCGACGCTGGCGTTGGCCGTGTTGCCGTCATGGGCTCCATGCATGAGGTCGGTTACTGGGAGGGCGCCATCACGGAGGACACGCCGTGCAAACCGCTTTCGGCGTATGGCGTGGCTAAGGACGCCCTGCGCCGTGCTCTCGAGATTGAGTCGGGGCGCAAGGGCTTTGCGCTCCAGTGGCTGCGCGGGTTTTACATCTATGGCGACGACGCCCAGTCGCAGTCGATTTTCGGCAAGCTGTTGCGAGCAGCGCGGGCGGGTCAAAAGACTTTCCCGTTTACCACGGGTAAGAACAAGTACGATTTTACGCCGGTCGCCGAGCTCGCCCATATGATCGCCGCAGCCACCATGCAAGATGAAGTGCTGGGTATCATCAACTGCTGTTCCGGTAAGCCGGTATCCCTTGCCGAGCAGATCGAGGGCTTTATCCGAGATAATCATCTCGATATTCAGCTTGAGTATGGCGCCTTCCCCGATCGCCCCTATGATTCTCCGGGCGTGTGGGGCGATGCGAGCAAAATCCAACGGATTTTGGGGTAGATATTTCTTATGTCGACGACCCAGCTATTGAGCTGGGTCGCCTGCTGTGTCGTGTTTTACGAGGTGGCGTAGATGCTCGTTTCGATTATATGGCTTCTCTCTTTTCTTGTAGACGCTGTGCTCATCGCATTTTTATTTGAAAAGCGCACTGTTGCCAGCGCATTTGTTCCAGGGGTCATGCTCGTTGTAGCTTTTGATTGCGTGCTGTATGGCGTGTCGAGCATGGTTGGACTGAGTGTCCATCTTGAGCTAATTACTTTCGTTCAGATGCTTCTGCTTTTTGTTCTTGTGCGCGTGTGCAATGATGTGCACCCAAGGCCTGCGAAGCAGATGATTGATGCCATCGATTTAGTTGCCCTGCTTGTTCTGGGCGCTATTGTGTTCCTGTGCGCATTTAAACAGTTTGGCCCTTCTTTTCAGATTCATTACACGGCCTCTGATCCATCAAGGCATATTTTTGAGACGTGGAAAATCGTGGACGGCGGTATGGTTTCGGGGCAATTCGCGTGGTGGAGCTTTACGGCGATGTTGAGCCAGGCGTTGTCGGGCCTGTCAATTGAGGTGCCGCTCTACAAAGTGTTTATACTGACCGACATCATTTCGCTCTATTTTTCGGGGTTGCTTTTGTATGCGGTAATTAAAAACACCGCGTCTCGGTCTACACGAGTGCTCGGCGTTCTGATTTCCGCGCTTTATGTTATTTGCTATCCGCTGAGTGTTATGGTCTATGGCTTCTGCTATTTGGGGGCGGGTGTTAACTTTCTCGCTCTTATCCTATTTGCCATCGTGGGCACCGATTGCAAGGCAAAACGGTACCTTGCTGCCTCATTGGGCGCATTGGGTGTGGTTACCTCCTACTCTCTGTTCGCCCCTCCGGTCTTCCTCGCCCTGTTTGTGTATATTGCCTACTCGGAGTGGAAAGAGGCGCGTTCAGTCAAGCGCCTCATGTTCGTTGAGGTTTCCTTTTTCGCCATTCCGGTCCTCATTGGCTTCTTCATAGTTTTCCTGGGCATCTTCTCTAATCTTTCGGTTTCCGATGCCTTGGCAACTGAGGGCGGAATCTATAAGAACTTATTTATAGATTTCGTCTTCTGTGCGCCGTTTGCGATTTTGGGCTTCTGCGTTGCCGTTAAGCGCTCGCGTTGGTCTTTTTCAGTTATTCATGCTGTTGTCTTTTTGGTATATGCTGCTGTAGCATTGCTCTTGGGTCTTATGGGGTGGATTTCCAGCTACTATTTTTATAAGATGCACTTTGCTCTTTGGCTCATCTTCTTTGTATTTGCAGCGGGAGGGTTGTATCGCATTCTGAAGTTGGACACTCAAGTTGCAATATGCATGATGGCGCCATGGATTGCCGTCGCTACGATGTGCATGACGGGATTTGACGCTTCGGCTTCAAGGGTCGCTCCCATTTTCAACCCAATTCCGGGTTCTGATGTATTGATGCCTCTTGCTACATTCAATCGAACGCAGGTAGCTGCAACGCAGCCATATTCAATGGATAAGATCGACTTGTTTGAGCGATTTGACAAAGCGCTTTCAGACAACGACATGCATTCTTTTGCTGTTTTGGGCACGTATGTTGATATTTATTGGTTTGAGCCGATTGCGGGCCGAGGTGCAACCGATTCCTATTATTGGAATCTTGATGATGGCGATTTGAATGAAGTTTATAGCTCATCCGAGTTCATTTTGATGCTTAATGAGCCTGATCCGTCGGCGGATGGCGGATCGTTGACGACGCTGTCCGGGTCAAGTCCCTATCGATTATTTGAGGCGCACCTGGATGAGTTTGAAACGATGTATGAAAATGCTGCGGGAAAGGTCTTGCAAAGAGTGCGCTAGTTTTAGGATCGCCAATGCGGTCGCTTGCCCGGGGATTTCACGGTGGGAAACCAGCGACCGCCAGAAGTCTCGACGAGCGCGCCCTGTAGACTTCTATGGATCTGTTCATGTGTTGTGAGACGTAATTGCATGGGGATTGACGTGGTTGATGTCGAAAATGCGTCCATTGGGCGCTATCTAAAGGAAAAGCGCGCTGCATGCATCGTTTCGCTGGCGGTGTGTGCCTGCTTGCTGCTAGCGTCTTGGTTTTGGTTCAAGGAATGTGCCTCCACTGTCTTTCTGTTTGCGGCGGTACTGGCTTCATTTGTTGCCTCAGCCTTTGTGTTCTGCGCTGTTGCGGGCTGTATGGATGGTGAGAAGCGTCAGATAATCGTCTTTGGGTCGGTTCTCGCATCGTTTTGCATCGTGTTCGCTATTGCGTTTCCACCCCTTTCCGCTCCAGATGAGCAACATCATTTTTACGCCACATATTGGTTGTCAAATATAGTGCTTGGCGAGGGCGACGGCCTGGATTCAGATCCGATGCCCATGCGGGCTGCAGATAAAGAGCTATGCGACTACATGATGTGGCGCGCGGTTGAGGATGGAAGCCTGTATGAAATTGGCCGTGGGGTCTATGGTGCAACTCGCGATTTGGCAAGCGGTGCCGTTGATTTCCCGGAAGGTACCAAAGAGCTGAAAGAATACGACTTCAGTTTGGGTTCGGAAAACGTTGTCGCAAAGGTCGGCTCGGTGGCCGGCGTTGTGCTGGCGCGCATGCTCGATCTCGGGCCGGTTGCCCTCTTTTACTTTGGCCGCTTCGGATCGATCATCGTTTTCGTGGTGTGCGCACTCGGTGCCTATAAAATCGCCCCCGTGTTTAAAAATGCCATCGTCGCAACTTCCCTGTTGCCCATGACGCTGCATTTGGCGGCTTCGTATTCATATGATTCGGGCATCATTGGGCTTTCCATGCTGCTAATTGCCTGCATCTTGCGGGCGGTGTACGGTAAGGGTCGCTTGCGGGGCCGCGACTTGGTGCCGATTGCTGTATTGGCCGCCGCGGTGGCGCCGTGCAAGATCGTCTATTCCGTTGGTATTTTGCTTGTCCTTTTTATCCCTGCGCATCGCTTCTCTTCGCGAAAGTCGGCGTTTATCTTCAAGGGAGGGATTTTCGCTGTCGCGGCGTGTTCGCTTATGGCGTTTCGCCTCCTCTCTGTTTCGGAGCTAGCCTCCTCGGCTTCGACGGTGCAGATGCGCGGTGATGAAGTTGGGCATTTTTACAGCATCGGCTTGCTGCTTTCTCAACCGGCCATGACATTAAAGTTGTTCTTGCGCACTCTCGATACCTATAGTGCCTATTACGTATTTACGATGCTTGGCGGTAGCCTAGGTTGGCTTCAAGAGAATCTGGAAGCGCCTGCACTTCTCATGCTCGCATATGCCGTGATCGGCGTGCTGTGCATGCAATCTGATAAGCCGGATACCATGCGTGGCCGTGGCTTGTTCCGTGGCGCATGCGCGGTATTGTTCTGCTTATGCGTTGGCGGAATTATGCTCTCGATGTGCATTGGGCATACGTTCGATACTGAACTGGTCATTCGCGGTGTGCAAGGCAGGTACTTCCTTCCCGTTTTGCCGCTGCTGTTGATGGCGTTGTGCGCGAATGGCCTTGTTGTGCGCTGGAAGAACCCGACGATGCTACTCATGAGCTCATACGTTGTGCTTAACGTGTTTTACATGGTGCGCTTTGGTGCGGCCGCCCTCATGCTCCCGTAGCGATGCCGCCGGACGACGATGGATGTCCTCATTCTGTAAGATTGGTGTTATCCATCGTTGCTTCACCTCTCGTAAAGTCGATTCGTCTAACTTTGTTGAGATATGTGCATTTGCTTATGTAGACGTCGAGACAATCCGTTTTATACCGGGAGGGGATCTATGTCCCAAGACACGTGCATTTCTCGTCGCGGGGCCCTCGCGTCGGCCTCGCTCGTTGCTGCTTCGACGGCGATGTTGGCGGCCGGCAGGGTGTATGGTGAGGAGTTCGCTGAGGCGACCCCGCTTTCACCGATCGACGCCATCTCGTTTTTGTATATCGACAATGCTCAGCTTGAGGCGGGTGCTGAACAAAACGTCGTCGTGTCGCTCTCGCAGCACGCAGGTGTGTCTGCGGCCGTTCTGACCGTTCAGGATGAAGCAGGCGCCGAGCAGACGTGCACGGTTTCCGGCGTGCAAGACAACGCCCTGCTGTTTACCTATGTTCCCTCGGAATTGGGCTCCTGCGAGGTGGCACGCCTCCAGTTCAAGGCGGACGGTACCGCCTATGAGATCGACCTTTCCGAGGTCGATGAATCGTATCGAAGCTATACGGTTGCGCCTGTGGCGCTTGCCTATTCGGATGGCGAGGTGGCAAGCGGCCCCGACCTGCATGTATATACCGGCGATGGCGGCGACGAGCTGACGGAGTCGGGCTCAATCGAGGAGGCGGCATCGGCTGCCGTTGCGGCGGCGAGTCGTTCGCGTGCGGCTAACCCCGAGAAGAGCGGCCCGCTGGTGATCGCGCTTGATCCGGGCCATGTGGGCGTGAGTTCTGGTGCCGTCGCAAATGGCACTTCTGAGGCGAATGCCACGTGGAAGATCGCGCAGTTCTGCAAGGCGGAGCTCGATACGTACCAGAATGTCACCGCTGTGTTCACCGTGACGCCCGATGATCGCCTGGGCTCCTCGAGTGAGCTGCGTGAGCGCGTACAGCGTGCGCTCAACCAGGGTGCCGATGTGCTGGTGAGCCTGCACCTGAACTCCACCGGTGTTGGTAATGCCTATGGCGCTGAGGTTTGGGCGCCGCACAACGCGAGCTATAACAACGAGACGCATGCCGTTGGTACGGATCTGGGAAATCAGATTCTCGCACAGCTGCAAAAGCTCGGTTTGACCAATCGCGGTGTCAGGTTCCGTTGGATCGATCCGGATCCGAAGTTCGATTATCCCGATGGCAGCAACGGCGATTACTACGGCATTATTCGCGAGGCGCGCAAGTCCAACCTGCCGGCGATCATCGTGGAGCATGCGTTTCTGGACAATTGGAGTGATTACAACAACTTCCTGAACAGCGATGCGAAGCTGCAGTCGCTTGGCATCGCGGATGCGCACGGTATTGCCAATTACTACGGTCTGTCGTATGCCGAGGGCACGGTGTACCGCCTCTACTATGCCCCGACGCTCGACCATCACTACACCATGGATGCGAATGAATACCAGGTGCTTGGTGCTCGTGGTTGGATTCAGGAGGGCATTGCCTGGCATTCCGATGACAAGGATCACGGAGTTCCGGTTTACCGTCTGTATCATCCTGGTACGCTTAATCATCACTATACGATGGATGCCTGGGAGTACAAGGTGCTTGGTGGCCGTGGCTGGAAGCAGGAGGGTATTGCCTGGTATTCTGCGCCCAAGGGCGAGGGCAAGCCGGTCTATCGCCTGTACCATCGTGGCACCCTCGATCACCACTACACTAAAGACGCCTGGGAGTACCAGGTGCTTGCCGGCCGTGGATGGACTCAGGAGGGCATCGCCTGGTACTCCAAGGAGTAGACGGCGTTGCGTAGCTGCTGAGTGAGCGAATGGGGGAAACAGCCTACATGAGGAAGAACCGCGTTATCGCATGCATGGCGGCGCTAGCCGCAGCGGTCGCACTGCTTGTGGCGCCTTGCCAGGCGGCGTTTGCCGCACCCATCAAGACGGTGTACCGCCTGTATCATCCAGGCACTCTCGATCATCACTACACCATGGATGCGAACGAGTACCAGGTGCTCGCCGGTCGTGGCTGGAAACAGGAGGGTGTGGCGTGGGATTCGCGCGATTCCTCCGCTGTTCCAGTGTACCGTTTGTACCACGAGGGTACGCGTGACCATCACTACACCAAGGACTACAACGAGTACCAGGTGCTCGCCGGCCGTGGCTGGAAGCAGGAGGGCGTGGCCTGGTACTCCGATGAGGCGGAGGGCGTGCCGGTATACCGGCTCTACCATGAGGGCACGCTGAACCACCACTACACCAAGGATTACAACGAATACCAGGTGCTCGCCGGCCGTGGCTGGAAGCAGGAGGGCGTGGCCTGGTATGGCGTGGCGGAGGACACCGTTCCCGTGGGCCGTACGCCCATCATGGGCGTGTCGCAAGCCTCCGTGGAGCAGATGGCCGCCTACTATCGCAAGAATGTTGGCGAGTCCACGTACCCGGCCAGCGTGTACACGAACTATGGCGCGCCGACCCTGCAGGATTTCTGTACGATCGTGCTGGAGGAGGCAAAGGCCGAGGGTGTTCGCGCCGAGGTCGTGTTCGCACAGGCGATGAAGGAGACGGGCTGGCTGCGCTTCGGCGGGGCCGTCAAGGCCGAGCAGTGCAACTTCTGCGGTTTGGGCGCCGTGAACTCGGCCCCGGGCAACGCCGCCTCCTTCAAGGACGTCCGAACCGGCATTCGCGCCCAGGTGCAGCACCTCAAGGCGTACGCCTCGACGGACCCGCTTGCGCAGGCGTGCGTTGACCCACGCTTTGACCTCGTCAAACGTGGGTGTGCTCCGCTGCTTGAGGATTTAAACGGCAAGTGGGCGGTCCCGGGGGACGGGTATGGTGAGTCCATCGCCAAGATGATCGATACGATGTTGCAGGGTGGCCGCTAGGCGGCCTCCCTTCTTGTTCTAGCAAAGGGTTGTTATGCGTTGCACGGGAATATGTAGGGGCCAAGGGGTCGCGTATCTTGCTGTTGAGTTCGAGATGCACGATCGGACGAGCGACGTTCGTTTTTTCTCTCATTCCGAAGAGGGTGTTGAGCTTCCTATTGAGGCGTATTATATGGAGACGGATGCTCGTGGCGCATGTCGCTATGTCGCCGTCGTTCCGCTGCTCGATACCAAGCGTGTGTCGGTCGAGATGCGCCAGTACGATGAGCGCGGCTCGGAGCTGCGCCGTGCCCGGAAGATGTTTTCTCGCTTCGCAATCAAGTGGGCCTCTCGCTTTAACTACAGATTCGCAAATGATCGTGCTCATTCTATGCGAGATATCGATAGGTCGACTTATACGGATCAGATCCATCTAGCTCCCAAAGCTCTTATCCCAGCCCCTCAAAAGGGCGAGCTTATTCTTAAGGGCCAAATCTGCTTGCCATCTGAGGACTTTGCTTTGCTTCGCGTGATCGATGGCAATGGCATGGCCGTCGGCTGTCCTTCCCTGCGCGTTGGCAATCCAGCGGATGTGACGGTGATGGGCGGATTGCGTCGTGAGGTGCCCTTCACGGTGCGAGTTCCGGATGACGGCAAAACGTACTGTGTCGTGGCGGACAGCCAGATAGGGAATCGCTCTGGCTTCCTATGTCTTGACCCGGCTGCCCGTGCTCATTACTTGGCCACTCTCTCGCCGTCTATGTACCGTTGCGCCGGAGGTCCTGAATACAAGAGTCGAACCATTGCGCGCGGTCGATTCCTGTCCGGAATCAGTCGCGAGGAGTTCGTGGACCTTGTCGGTCCTAAGTTCAGCGTTATTGTCCCACTGTATCGAACCCCTGTTGACTATTTGACCGGTATGGTCGGATCTGTTATCGATCAGGTCTATCAGAATTGGGAACTTATTCTCCTCAACGCCAGTCCTGAGGATGCTACGTTGCAGGATGCCCTTACAAAGATTGCTGATAGCCGCGTGCGCGTCATCGAGCTCGAGGGAAACAATGGCATTTCCGACAACACGAATGTCGGTATCGAGGCCGCTTCGGGCGAATATGTTGTGTTTTTTGATCACGATGACCTGTTGGATCCCCTTGCGCTCTATTACTACGCAGAGGCGATTGACGAGGATGGCTCAATTGACGCCCTGTATTGCGACGAGGACTTCTTGAACGAGGAAGGGGAGTTTGTTGCGCCTCATTTCAAGTCGGACTTCAATCTAGATCTTCTTCGCTGCCATAACTACATTACGCATCTCTTGGCGGTTAGGGCGGCCTTTGCCAAGGAGCTCATGCTGCGCTCTGCGTTTGATGGGGCGCAGGACTACGATTTCCTTCTCCGTCTTGTTGAGCGCACCACGAACATCGTCCATATTCCTGATGTCCTGTATCACTGGAGAATCAGCGATACCTCGACTGCCAAAAGTGCCGGCAACAAAGGATATGCAGATGATGCCGGTAGGCGAGCCCTGCAAGAGCATCTTGATCGTTGCGGGATAGCTGCGACGGCTGAGCTGACCGATAATGCTTGCTTCTATCATGTTACCTATGAGGTCGTGGGCGATCCGCTGGTCAGCATTCTGATTCCGAATAAGGACAGTGTGAAAGTCCTGAAGCGTTGCATCGACTCAGTCGAAGACCTCACGAGCTACCGCAACTTCGAGATCATCATCATCGAGAATAACAGCGTGGAGGAGGAGACCTTCGCATATTATGAGCAGGCTGTCGCTCAATACAACAATATTCGTGTTGTTACATGGCGGGGCGAGTTCAATTATTCGGCCATCAATAACTTCGGTGCGCGCGACGCCAAGGGCGATTTTATCTTGCTGCTCAATAACGATGTCGAGGTGATTGAGCCCAAATGGCTTGAATCGATGCTTGCCATTTGCCAGCGGCCCGAAGTTGGAGTGGTGGGCGCCAAGCTCCTTTATCCAGACGACACGGTGCAGCACGCCGGCGTGATTATGGTCAAGTGCCAGAGCATTGCAGAGGAGGCGAGCCCCGGACATGCTTTCTGGAATCTTGATCGCGACGACCCCGGATACATGCGCAGGGCTTCGTTGGTGCAGGATTTAAGCGCCGTTACCGGTGCGTGCCTGATGACCAAGAGGTCTGTCTTCGATGAACTTGGCGGGCTGAATGAGGAATTTGTAGTTGCGTTCAACGACGTGGACTACTGCTTGCGGGTACGTGAACTGGACAAATTGGTTGTCTATACTCCGGATGCCCTTCTGTATCATCACGAATCCTTTAGCCGTGGTTCTGATGCCGTAGGTAAAAACATGATGCGATTCATCGGCGAGCAGGGGAAGTTGCGCTCTGCTTGGAGCAAGTATTATGTCTGCGGTGATCCTTATCATCGTCCTGCCGCAACAGTGGGCTACTATCCCGAGGTCCCGCTGCTGAAGTAGCTTTCTAACTTCATGGCTATGCAGCTTATCTAAAGTCAAGCGCCCGAGGTTCGTCCTTCGGGCGTTCGGCGTTAAGATAGTTCAGACGTGACCATACTTAAGGAGCTTTATCCATGAAGGGCATCATCCTCGCCGGCGGGTCCGGCACCCGCCTGTACCCGCTGACCACCGTCACCAGCAAGCAACTGCTGCCGGTCTACGACAAGCCGATGATCTACTACCCGCTGTCCGTCCTCATGATGGCGGGCATCCGCGACATCCTGATCATCTCCACCCCGTCCGACCTGCCCAACTTCGAGCGCTTGCTCCGCGACGGGTCGGACTACGGCGTGAACCTCTCCTACGCCGTCCAGCCCAGCCCCGACGGCCTCGCCCAGGCCTTCGTCATCGGCGAGGAGTTCGCGGGAGGGGAGCCCTGCGCGCTCGTCCTCGGCGACAACATCTTCTACGGCAACGGCCTGGGCCGCCACCTGCGCCGCGCGGTGGAGAACGCCGAGACGAGGGGGCTCGCCACCGTGTTCGGCTACCACGTCGACGACCCCGAGCGCTTCGGCGTCGTGGAGTTCGACGACGACTTCAACGCCGTCTCCATCGAGGAGAAGCCCGAGCAGCCCAAGAGCGCCTACGCCGTCACCGGCCTGTACTTCTACCCGGGCGATGTGTGCGGGCGCGCCAAGGAGGTCGTCCCCTCCGCTCGCGGCGAGCTCGAGATCACCGACCTCAACCGCATGTACCTGGAGGACGGGCTGCTCTCCGTCGTGACGCTCGGGCGCGGCTACGCGTGGCTCGACACCGGCACCATGGAGTCCCTCTACGAGGCGGGCGAGTTCGTCCGCGCCGTGGAGCGCTCCCAGGACATGCCCGTGTCCGTGCTGGAGGAGATCGCCTACGAGAACGGCTGGATCGACCGCGAGACGCTCTCGGCCTGCGCCGAGCGCTACGGCAAGTCCGAGTATGGGAAGCACCTCAAGCGCGTCGCCGCCGGCGAGTTCGTCAACCAGAGCGCCCAACACTAATCAGGCGTTTGGTTCGTCAGATCGGATATCTTTTGTTTACCAAATTGAAAGAACGCTACCGCGAGTCCTTTATCATCTTGAGGGAGCTTGTGAAAACCGACTTCCTGTTGCGCTACCAGGGGTCTTTCCTGGGTATCGCGTGGTCTGTTCTCAAGCCTTTGATGCTCTTTTGCGTCATGTACGTCGTGTTTGTAAAGTTCCTTCGTTTTTCCGACGGCACCGACACCTTTCCACTGGTACTGCTACTCGGTATCAGCATGTGGAACTTCTTCACCGAGTCCACTACGATGGGCCTCTGCTCCATTACTACACGCGGTGACCTGCTGAGGAAAATCAACTTTCCCAAGTACATCATCGCCGTCTCTGCGACGATCAATGCGCTCATCTGCATGTCGATCAACCTTGGTGTCGTGATTGTCGCCTGTATTTTGTCGGGCGTGCAGTTTACCGTTAACGTGTTTTGGCTTCCGATCAACTTGGTGCAGCTCTACTTGCTTTCCCTCGGGGTGGCGCTGCTGCTGTCTACCCTCAACGTCTATTTCCGTGATGCCCAGCACATCTGGGAGGTCGTGCTCCAAGGCCTGTTCTACGCGACGCCGATCATCTACCCGCTCTCTATGGTCGAGCAGAAGCTGGGGGAAGTCGCCCCCGGTGTCGGTCTTTTGGTCGAGAAGTTGATGTTGCTCAATCCCGCTGCTCAGATCATCCAGGACATTCGTCACAACCTTATTGCGCCGGCCACGACCCCGACGATCTGGACGCTCTCAGACAATATCTTTTTCCAGATGATCCCCGTTGCTTTGACCTTCATCTTACTTCTTTGGGGTATCCATGTTTTTAGGAAATACAGCCCTAAGTTCGCGGAGGTGATGTAATGGCTTCGACGGAGAACAGCAAAGTTGTGCTCAAGGTCGAGAATGTCGAGAAATCCTTTCG
The DNA here is from genome assembly GCA_958443615.1 of uncultured Collinsella sp. Taxonomy (GTDB): domain Bacteria; phylum Actinomycetota; class Coriobacteriia; order Coriobacteriales; family Coriobacteriaceae; genus Collinsella. The sequence goes on along the minus strand of CAUCLI010000009.1, from coordinate 20,072 downwards.
CCTTCCCACCGAGCAGGCTTCCGGCCTCAAGCAGCTCCTCATCAACTGGACCAAGGGTATCAAGGGTTATCGAGAGCAGCAGGTGCTCAAGGGTGTTTCTTTTGAGGTTCACCAGGGCGATTTCTTCGGTATCGTTGGTCGTAACGGCAGCGGCAAGTCGACGCTTCTCAAGCTCATCTCCCAGATTTACGTTCCCGAGCGGGGCTCCATCACGGTCGATGGCAAGCTCGTGCCCTTTATCGAGCTCGGCGTTGGCTTTAATCCCGAGCTCACGGGTCGCGAGAACGTCTATCTGAACGGAGCTCTGCTTGGGTTTTCCCGCGCTGAGATCGACGAGATGTACGACGACATTGTCGAGTTCGCCGAACTCGAGGATTTCATGGACCAGAAGCTGAAGAATTATTCTTCCGGCATGCAGGTCCGTTTGGCATTCTCCGTCGCCATTCAGGCGCGCGGCGACATCCTCGTGCTTGATGAGGTGCTGGCCGTGGGTGACGAGGCGTTCCAGCGCAAGTGCGATAGCTTTTTTGCTCGGATCAAGCAGGATCCCAGCAAAACGGTCATCCTCGTTACCCACAGCATGGATGCCGTGAAGAAATACTGCAACAAGGCAATCCTCATCAAAGACGGTGAGATTGTCGTCTCCGGAGACAAAGACGATGTGGCCGATCGTTACACGCTTGAAAATCTTAAGCGGGAGGAGAAGGGCGGCGGTCACGGCAATGAGCTTGCTTTAGGCCTTAACGAAGAGGTCCCATTCTTGCGCATCAATCCCGTGTCTGAACTCCTCATAACGGGACAGGAGCCGTTTGTTTTTGATATTGAATACGATTATCGCGGCTCTAGACCTTTTTACCTTGCATTCTGCCTTAATGACACGCAGCGCGGAGGTATTCCGTTCGATTCTGGCAGTATTCCAATAAAAACGCCCGGTCGCCATAGGCTTCGGATTTCCCTTCCCGTTTCCATGTTTAACAGCGGACAATACAAGTTGTTCGCCACGGTCCGCGTTGACTCATCGACAACGGAAGATGAGGAGACTGAGATGCTTGCCTTCACCAACGAGCAGAACAGCTGTTTCTTTGCCATTCGTACCGACAGACAGAACAATTATGCCCTGTTAAGCGAGGTCGCTCTCAAGGCGGATTATTTGGGTTTGGATTATTAGAAGCGAGAGAGGGGTTCCGCGCCATATGAAGACGCCGCCTCGAGTGAATGCCGTTCCGCTGCTCTCCTTTGTTGTCATTGCCTACAATGTCGAGGATTCGATTGCGCGGTGTCTATGCGGTCTGCGGGCACAACTGTCAACAGTGTCTGAAGTGATTGTTGTCGATGATGCGAGCAGCGATGGGACTCTGACAGCCATTAATTCCGCTGTTGAAGACGACCCTCGTTTTCGCGTGATAAGCAAGTGCCGTAACGAGGGTCCTCATCTGGCGCGGCGAACAGGCGTTGAACTTTCAAGTGGTCGCTACGTGTATTTCGTGGATGGCGACGATGAGGTCAGCGCTGTATTTTGTGATGTCGCGCTGCCGTTTATGCAATCGCATGAAGCGGATATATACCGTTTCGGAATCGATGTTGTCGCGTGCGGTGATAAAAATAAAGCATCTGCGGCGTCAACGGCTTCTGTCTTTAATGCTTCTCGCGGAGTGTCGGAGGGCGCTGATATACTCGCTCGATCGTTTAGCGACGACTGCGAACAACAGGATACGTGGAGCGTCACGGTATGTGCCTACAACGGGGATTTCTGTAGGGCGGCTTGGAAAACGATGGTGTCTGAGCGTCTTGGATACATGGAAGACGCCTATGAATTCTTCGTTCTCGCATCGAGGGCAAGGCGATTGATCAACTGCACCGATATTCATATGCTCAAGTATTATTTTGGGGCAGGACGATCTGGCTATGGGTCCATGTCGCGTGACTCATTTGAGCAACGTCAGCGCGAGATCAAGGTGCTCGTTGAGTGCGTTCAGGCATATGTGAGCGACTCCTGCATGGATTCACTGGCTCGATATGCCTGCTGGCTGGAAGAGAGATGTCTCCTCACGATTTCGAATGAATGGGTGACTAGGCTGTCTCTTGGCGATCAACTTGATGTGATTCCGGCTCTGGTTGACACATGGGGTGTCGGATCCGTGCTGCATGCTCTGGTCGCCCCGCTTATGGGTCGAGCGCGATGGGTACTCGAGGATTGCTCGCGTCTTGACGACATGACCCTCATCCGATGGCGCTCGGTGTTCGAGCCGCTGATGGAGGCTTCGGATGTAGCCTTCCGCCATGACGAAAAGACTTCGATTCTTATCGAGCTTCTGCGCCAGATCGATGACCATCGCACCGCACGGGATCGAGAGGTTCGTGAGCGACTCGAAATCAAAATGGCGCGCGAGTCGGTCTTTCCGCGCAGGGTGCTTAACGCTCTGTTGCCGCGTGGTTCCAAAATGCGACGGGTGCTTTCTGCTGTTGTGCGTGAGTTGAGGTCGTAACGCCCTATGCGCGTGACAGTGCACAGGAGTCCAATCGACCGGCGATGGCATGTGAGCATCTGTTTGCTCTTAGCGCTAAGATATGTGCATCATGAAATCGACTTCAATTGCCAGGGGCACCGCCCTCGCTTATGCGAAGGGCAATCTCACCGATGCATATAGGCTGGTTCAAAATGCTGATAAGGTTATGGCGTTGATTGCTTGCAGAAGCATCCAGTAGGTCGTTCGGTACAATTGAGTTGACTGGTATGGGATATTGAGAGGGTGATTTCGACATGAGCGATAAGGTCGATGCCATTCTCAAGAAATCGATTGATGATGTCGCCCGCGATGTGCCGGGTTACCGTTCAGTGCTCACGCGCCGCGAGGCAATTGCCGTCGCTCGTCGAGTTCTGGCTCTGTTTCCCGTGACGGCGGCGGCTCTGTTTGGCTCGTTCGCCCGAGGCGAGCAAACCGACAAAAGCGACTTGGACTTCCTCATTTCGTTCTCGCCATCGGCTCGTGCGGGAGACGTTGAGGACGTCCGTGTTGCTTTGGAATACGCCACAGGCAGGGGAGTCGATGTGGTTTCTACACTCGATGGCCAGTCGCGTCAGTTCCGCGATTCTGCAACTAGGGACGGGGTGAAGATACTTGGATAGCCGAGACGTTGATATTCTCGTTAAGATGCTCTTGGAAACGGATGAAATCGAGAAGCGCATCAAAGAATACGAGATCACTGAAGATGCCTGGTTCTCTTCTCGCGCCCTGCGCGACTTGCTGCTAATGCCCTTGTTGCAGATTGGGGAGTTGACTGCTCATTTTAAAACCGAGGAGCCTCTCTCCGCGTTCCCCAAGGTTCCTTGGAAAGATATAAAGGGTTTCCGAAACGTCGTAGTTCATGGTTACGGCCATATCGATCTTAACGTAGCATGGAATACCGTTATTGAAGGTACAGATGAGCTCCGCACTGAGCTGCTGGAGAACAGCGAAGTGCGCGAAGCGTACGACCGGGAGCTAAATGCGCAAGTAGTTTCCGATTCACTTGACCTGTTTGATTTGATTAATGCTCTGCCTGATGAGGTTGAGTAGTTTTGATTGGAGTGCAATGAACAATCAGATTTTCGAGCCTTCCCGCATCGTCGTCACCGGCGGCTGCGGCTTCATCGGGTCCAACTTCGTCCACCACGTCGTGCGCGAGCACCCCGGCGTCCACGTCACGGTGCTCGACAAGCTGACCTACGCCGGCAACCCCGACAACATCGCCGGGCTGCCCTCCGACCGCGTCGAGCTCGTCGTGGGCGACATCTGCGACGCCGCGCTCGTCGACCGCCTGGTCTCCGAGACGGACGCCGTGGTCCACTACGCCGCCGAGTCCCACAACGACAACTCCATCGCCGACCCGAGTCCGTTCCTGAGGACCAACGTCGAGGGCACCTACACCCTCATCGAGGCGTGCCGGAAGTATGGCGTGCGCTACCACCACGTCTCCACCGACGAGGTCTACGGCGACCTGGCGCTCGACGACCCGGCCCGCTTCACCGAGGAGACGCCCTACCGCCCGAGCTCGCCCTACAGCTCCACCAAGGCGTCCTCGGACCTGCTGGTGCGCGCCTGGGCCCGCACCTTCGGCCTCAGGGCAACCATCTCCAACTGCTCCAACAACTACGGCCCCTACCAGCACGTGGAGAAGTTCATCCCGCGCCAGATAACCAACCTGATCGACGGCGTCCGCCCCAAGCTCTACGGCGACGGCCGCAACGTCCGCGACTGGATCCACACCGAGGACCACTCCAGCGCCGTCTGGTGCATCCTCACGAAGGGCCGCATCGGCGAGACCTACCTGATCGGCGCCGACGGCGAGCTGGACAACATCACGGTGCTGCGCGAAATCCTCAGGGCCTTCGGCCGAGACGGGGACGACTTCGACTGGGTGCGCGACCGCCCCGGCCACGACCGCCGCTACGCCATCGACGCGACCAAGCTCAGGACCGAGCTCGGCTGGGAGCCCTCGCACACGGACTTCGCCGCGGGCCTCGCGGAGACGATCCGCTGGTACCGCGACAACGAGTCCTGGTGGCGCCCTGCCAAGGAGGCCACCGAGGCCAGGTACGCCGCCCAAGGGCAGTAAGAGCATCGCAAGCGCGGCCGCGCCCCGCGACCCCGCCCCCGACCGCGAGCGGCGGGGGAGAGCCGGGGGCGCGGCCATCCCCATGAGAAAGGCGGCCTCCATGGCGCTCGAATTCGAGAAGGAACTGACCGCGGCCGAGACGAACATCCCCGGGATGCTCGTTTTCGACCTGCCCGTGCACGGCGACTCCCGCGGCTGGTTCAAGGAGAACTGGCAGCGCGAGAAGATGCGCGCGCTCGGCCTGCCCGACATGGGCCCGGTCCAGAACAACATCTCCTTCAACGACCAGAAGGGCGTGACCCGCGGCATCCACGCGGAGCCCTGGGACAAGTTCATCTCCGTGGCCTGCGGCCGCGTGTTCGGCGCGTGGGTCGACCTGCGCCCCGGCGCCTCCTTCGGCGAGGTCTACACCTGCGAGCTCGACCCGTCTCGCGCGATCTACGTGCCGCGCGGCGTGGGCAACTCCTACCAGGCGCTCGAGGACGGCACCGCCTACACCTACCTGGTGAACGCCCACTGGTCCGCCGAGCTGAAGTCCACCTACACCTTCGTGAACCTCGCCGACCCCGAGCTCGGCATCGAGTGGCCCATCCCGCTCTCCGAGTGCGAGCTGTCCGAGGCCGACAACCGCCACCCCGTGCTCGCGGACGCCCTTCCCATGGCGCCGAGGCGCACGCTCGTCACGGGCTGCGACGGCCAGCTCGGCCGCGCCGTGCGCGCCGCCGCCGAGGCGAGGGGGCTCCCCGGCTTCGACTACTGCGACATCGACGAGTTCGACCTCTCCGAGCCGGGGGACTACGCCAAGTACGACTGGTCCCTCTACGGCGCCGTGATCAACTGCGGCGCCTACACCGCCGTCGACGCCGCCGAGACGCCCGAGGGCCGCAGGACCTGCTGGGCCGCCAACGCTACCGGCCCCGCCCTCATGGCCCGCACCTGCGCCGAGCACGGCATCGCGCTCGTGCACGTGTCCTCCGACTACGTCTTCGACGGCACCGTCGGCAACCACCCCGAGGGCGAGCCCCTCAGCCCGCTGTCCGTCTACGGCCAGTCCAAGGCCGCCGGCGACCTGGCCGTGGCCGGCTGCCCCAGGCACTACATCGTGCGCAGCTCCTGGGTCATCGGCGACGGCCGCAACTTCGTCAAGACGATGAGGGCGCTCTCCGACCGCGTCGCCGACGCTTCCGACGCCCTCGAGAAGGTCACCGTCGTCGACGACCAGCTCGGCCGCCTCACCTTCACCGACCAGATGGCGGAGGGCATCCTGCACCTGCTCGGCTACCGCGACGGCGACGTGGAGCCCAGCGCCCCCGCCCCGCACGGCACCTACAACCTCACGGGCTCCGGCCCGGTGGAGTCCTGGGCGGGGATCGCCGGGCGCGTGTTCGACATCGCCAACGGCAACGGCGCGGCCGTGGAGCCCGTCTCAACTGCCGAGTACTACTCCTCCGCCGAGGGCCCCATCGCCCCGCGCCCCGGGCATTCCGACCTCGACCTCTCCAAGATCCGCGCCGCGGGCTTCGAGCCGCGCGACTGGACCGAGGAGCTCGCGGAGTACATGGCCACGCTGTAGGCGTTCGCGGGTCCGTCCCACCGCCCTGCTTCGTCCGGTCGACTCGCCCGTCGCTATGTCTTCGATGCCCATCCGCTGACTGCGGATGGGCATCTTTTCATATGCGCTATGATTTGTCATATCTGTAGGTACGTGAGGTTGGATTGCCTGTGTCTAACGCACCCACCGAGCTGTTCGTGAGTGAGCCGCGCATTCCCGCGCCGGCGGTCTCCGTGCTCGTCCCCATATGCAACGTTGAGCGTTATCTCGAGGAATGCCTCGATTCGCTGCTCGCTCAGACCTTCTCGGATTTCGAGGCCCTCTGCATCAACGACGGATCGACCGATGGCTCGCGCGCCATCATCCAACGCTATCTGGACGCCGACCCCCGTTTTCGCGTCATCGATAAGCCGAACTCTGGCTACGGCGCCTCGATGAACCTCGGCCTCGACCACGCGGTGGGTACTTACATCGCCATCCTCGAGTCCGATGACTTTTATGACCCGAACGCCTTGGAGCTTTTGGTGAGCGCCGCCCGCGCCAACGCGTCTGACGTGGTCAAGGCCGACTTCTACCTTTACTGGTCCCAGCCCGAGCCGCGTGACGAGTTATTCGGCATCCTCGATGAGCGCCAAGTCGGTCGTACCATGCGCCCCTTGGACGACGTCGCCATCTTCTTCCGCAAGCCCTCGATCTGGTCGGCGCTCTACAAGGTCGACTTCCTCAGGGCGCGCGGCATTCGCTTCCTCGAGACGCCGGGTGCGTCCTACCAGGATGCGGGCTTCAATTTCAAAGTGTGGGCGAGCGCCGAGCGCGCAACGTTCATCCCGCAGGCCATTCTGCACTACCGACAGGACAACGAGAAGTCCTCGGTGAACTCCGCGGCCAAGGTGTTCTGCGTCTGCGACGAGTACGCTTCCATGCAAACGTTCGTCGAGGGGCTTGCGGGCGACCGGGCGCTGCTGTTCGGTATCCTTGAGCGCATGAAATTCGACAGTTACATGTGGAATTATGACCGCCTCGCCCCTGAGCTGCGCGAGGACTTCGCAGTCCAGATCGCCGACGAGTTCAATGGGGATCTCGCGGCGGACCGACTCGATTTCGACTTGTTCGAGCCTTGGGCGGCATCGGACCTCAAGGCCCTCATGCGCGATCCCATCGATTTCAACGAGCATCGCGCCACGTTCATCGCGCCGGGCAAGCTCAACACGTTCAAGCATTACTACCGGATCGGCGGGTTCGGACTTGTGGCGCGGGTGATCGCCTGCAAGCTCTCGAAGGGCTCCATTCGCCGCACGAACGAGCGCGGTGGTGCCCTGTGAGCCGCATTTCGGTCATCGTGCCGGTGTACAACGTCGCCGACTGCCTCGACGCCTGCATGGAGTCCCTGCAGGCTCAGACGCTTGAGGACATCGAGATCATCTGCGTGAACGACGGGTCCACCGACGACTCGCGTTCCGTCCTCGATGTTTGGGCCGCTCGCGATGCGCGTATCTGCGTTGTTGACAAGCAGAATGGGGGCCTTTCCTCGGCTCGCAACGCCGGCATTCGCGCTGCGCGTTCCCCGTACGTGTGCTTCCTCGATTCGGACGACCGCTTTCACGCGCGGGCGTGCGAGGAGATGGTCCGCATACTTGAGAACACGGGGGCGGATGTCCTCACCTTCGGTTCGACCTGGACACCCGAGGATGAGGGCTATCCCTGGTTGGAGTGGGCGCTCAGCCCGCGCGACGCCGAGTTCGACGCGTTCGATCCCGATCTCCTGTTCGAAGAGGCCTCCCGTCCCTTCGCATGGCGCACTGCGTGCAGGACCGGATTTCTGTTGGGCAACGACCTCTTCTTCGACGAGACGGTCAAGTTCGGTGAGGATCAGGTGTGGCACTTCGCCATCTACCCGCGGTCGAAAAAGACGGTCCTGAGCTCGGAAAAACTCTATGAGTATCGCTTGGCTCGTCCAGGTTCACTCATGAGCACGGTGCGGGATGACTTCTTCATCAAGATGAGTGAGCATGTGAAGATTCTCGATGCCATCTTCCTCGACTGGGAACGCGGCGGCTTTTTGGATCGCTGGCCCGCGGAGATGGTGGCGTTCGCGCTCGACTTCGCGCTGTATGACGCCCTCAAGCTTTCAGACGGTGAGTATCGGGAAGTGGCGCGGGGCGTTGAGGCCCTTCTGCGCCGCTATTGGACAGCCACGGATGTCGCGGGACTGCCGCTGGCTCCGGTGACTCAAAAGATGGCGCAGCGCGCCTGCTATCGCCAAGATCTCTCCCGCCCTGTCCGTCTTAAGCTCGCGTTGGATTATTTCGCGCAGCAGCATGGCCGCAGGGCCGTTCTGGGCAAGCTGCTCAAGAGGGGGAGGTAGCCCATGCGCGTGCGCAATCGCATGATGGCCCGATCCGACGGGCGCCTGTATTGCCATATCGATATTGAGGACGCGCCCGTCCTCGAAGATGACGTGTGGCCTGTGGTTTCCGCTCGCCGCGGCGAGGCCGAGATTCCCGCTGAAGTCTATCCCGCGGAGCACGTTCACGACGCGCGCGCCTGGGTTCTCGTGCTGCCGTATTTTGAGAAGGCGGTTTTCGATGTGCGTGTGTCAGTGGGCGGTGCCTATGCGGACATGCGCGTCTCCTGCGCCCGTGCCCGCTTTGAGTCCCCCGCCCGCCACCTGGTCCAGCGCGCCCGCCACAAGGGGCGCAGCCTGGGCGTCGAGCGCATCCAGGCCTCCTGGGTCAAAGGTCGGCTGCGTCCCTCGCTCGACCGTCTCATGGTGGGGGAGCAAGGCGACGTGTGGCGTGTGTGCGTCACATGGGACGGCGCCGAGGATGTGCGCCCGCGTCTTTCGATGATCGATGCGCAGGGCGCCCCGATCGCGTTCGAGCAATATGAGTTCGAACGGCAGATTGGCGTGGAATCGGCATGTGGCGGGCATCTGAACAGATTTTTCTACTCATTGCGGCTGCCTTGCACCTGCCGTGAGTTCGCCCTTTCCGTAAAAGATGAGGCCGGCCTCGCGGCACCCGGCTTCTGCAGTTGCGACGAGAGCTTCTGGCGCTTTCGCGAGCATGAGTCCTGGGAGCACATGCGCGATGCCCGTGCCGATGACCGGCGCTACGCCGCGTGGTTCGAGGAGCACCGCGCGCACCGCGGGGACTTGGAGGTCCAACGCGCGCACCGATTCGATCGCGAACCGCTGTTCAGCATCGTCGTCCCGTGCTTTCGATCAAACGGGCGGTTCTTATCGGAGCTCATCGAATCCGTCGTATCGCAGAGCTATCGCGCGTGGGAGCTCGTCCTCGTGGACTCGACTCCCGCCGACGGCGTGGTCGCGGCGAGTGCGATGGCGGCGGGGGATGAGCGAATCCGCGTGGTCCCGATCGCCGGGAATGCGGGTATCGTGGGCAACACGAACTTGGGCATCGACGTCGCCCGGGGGGACTACATCGCTTTCCTCGATCATGACGATCTTCTCGAGCCAGATGCCCTGTTTTGGTACGCGCGCGAGGTCGTGCGGGATCCCGCATGTTCGCCGGAGGTCCTGTATTGCGACGAAGACCTGTTCGAGGTCGCGGGCGCATGGCGTCAGCCCATCTTCAAGACGCGCCTCAATGTGGACCTGCTCTACAGCCACAACTGCGTGACGCATTTCCTGTGCGTGTCGCGAGAGTTGATCGACCGCATCGGAATGTCCCCCGAGGATGTGGCGGGCGCTCAGGATTACGACCTCACGTTGCGCGCGCTGGCGGCAGGGGCTCGCTTCACGCACATCCCGCGCGTGCTCTATCACTGGCGCGAGCATGCCGGCTCCACGAGCGGGGACAATGTGGGGAGCAAGCCCTACGCGATCGAGGCGGGTCGCCTGGCGCTTGAGCGTCATATGGCGTCGCGTGGTGTCTGTGCGCGGGCCGAGGATGCTTTGCAGCCGTTCGTGTACCGGGTGCGCTACGAGCTGCCCGAACCCGCGCCGCTCGTGAGTGTGATCATCCCCTCGCGCGATCATGCCGATGTGCTTCGCGCGTGCGTCGGCTCGTTGTTTGAGCGCTCCACATATCGCGCATTCGAGGTCATCGTGGTTGAGAACCATAGCGTCGAGCCCGAGACCCGCGACCTTTATGGTGAGCTGTCTGAAGCGTATGGCCCCGCCTTCCGCGTGCTCGACGTCTCCGATGCGGTGGAGGGTTTCAACTACTCGCGCCTGATCAACTTGGGCGCCGCTGCCGCGGCGGGGGAGTACCTCCTGCTGCTCAATAACGACACCGAGGTCAGGTCGCCCGACTTCATGGCGGAGATGCTCGGCTACCTTCAGCGGCCCGAAGTCGGCGTCGTAGGTGCCAAGCTGTACTTCCGCGACGGCCTCACGCAGCATGCGGGTATTCTGGTGGGTCCCCATGGGACCGTCTGCCACCCCAACCAGGATTTCGAGCCGGCGCGCGAGGGCTATCTTTCGCGAGCCGTCCGTCCGGGGAACTTCTCGGCGGTCACCGGTGCGTGCCAGATGGTGCGAAAGAGCGTGTTCGACGTGGTCGGCGGCTACGATGAGGCATTTGCCGTCGGTTTCAACGATGTGGATTTCTGCTTCCGCGTGCGCGAGACCGGCCGTCTCGTCACGTTCACGCCCTATGCCGAGTTGTTCCATTACGAGTTCGTCTCGCGGGGCAGGGAGGCGGCGGACGCCGTCAAGCTCGAGCGCTGGAAGCGCGAGCAGGCGCTGTTCACGACCCGCTGGCCCGAGCCCTTCCTCGAAGGGGACCCGTATTCCAATCCCAACCTCGATCCCGACAGCATCTATTACGGGCTGTAGGGGATCCCCATCGATCGCCAGGGGGCGCTCTTGTCTGTAATCGAAAACGGTAGCGAAAGCGAATTCGGGCGCGACACGCTGCTCGACCGAGCTGTGCACATGACGTTCAAGGTCGCCACAATCGGCATCGTCTTTCTGATTGTGGCGGTCGCCCCATCGGTTGCGTATCTTTGCCGCAAGGAGTGGCTGGCGGAGGGCTCGTGGCTTATGGCCGCCGCCTCGCTCTTGGTGCCGCTGGCGCTTGGTCTTTTCGCCGCCGCGGCGTTGCGTCGATTCGACGTTGATTTGAGAGATGACCGGGTCTTCAGGCGTTTTGTGCTGGGGTTCGTCGCTGTGCTGTTCGTATGTCAGGCGTTCGTGCTCATTGGCGCGCGCTTCAGTACCGGCTGGGATGTGTGGTGGCTCACCTTGCCGAGGGCCTATACGCACGGGGACTACCTCTCCGAGTCAAGCGTGTATTTTGGCGGCTACCCTAATCAATTGTTTCTCTATGCGCTCTTTTCCGCCGTCGATATGGCGTGCGGGGCTCTCGGCGTATCCTCATATCCCGTCTTGGCGGCGGTCGGCTGCCTGTGTGTGACGATCGCCCTTGCAGCGTGCCTGTGCGTGGCTCGCGAGCTCTGGGGACCGAGCGGCGTGCTCATGTTCGCGCCCGTCGCCTTCGTCTATCTCGGCCTGAATGGCTGGGTCATGGTCCCGTATTCGGATTCGATCGGGATGTTCTTCACATCGGCGGTTTTGTACTGCTATGTGTGCGCGAGGACGCCGATGCGCCGTGCGGTGGGAATGACCGCGTTCACCGTGGTGGGGTACATGGTCAAGCCGACCATCGTGTTCCCCGCCCTCGCCGTCGTGCTGCTCATGGTTCCCCGAGCGGTTCGCGCCCTGAGGGAGTGGCGCACTGTCGGCTCGGACAAGGCCAAGGTGCTGGGTGTCGCAAAGACGGCCGCCGCGTCCGTGTTGGTTGCCGTGGCGCTTTGGTGCGGCTGCTCCGCCGTCAAGGCTTGGAGCTTTGACGCCGATCCCGATCGGGCGTTCTCGATGACGCATTTCCTCATGATGGGTGCGAATGATGCCGCCGGAGGCGGTTTCTCCCTCGACGATGTCGAGTATTCGCATTCCTTCGACAATCCCGGCGACCGCTCCCGTGCGAATATCGAGCGTTGGCTCCGGCGAATCCAGGACCTGGGCCCCTCGGGCGTCGCGTCGTTGGGGCTACGCAAGGCCCTGACGAACTTTGCTGACGGCACCTTCGCCTGGGAATGCGAGGGCGACTTCTATCTCCAGCAGCGGGGGCGCATCGGTGCCGTGCAAGACTGGTACGGCACGGGCGAGGTGGGCGCGCGGCCCGGTAGCGGCTTGGAGTACGAGGTGGTATGCCAGGTGTGCTGGATCGCAACCCTGATTGGATGCGCCGCGGCCCCCGCAGGCGGCGGAAATCGCCGGGCGGTCATGCAGCTTTCCCTGCTTATGCTTATGGTCTTCCTGCTCATCTTCGAGGCGCGTGCGCGCTACGTCTTCCTTTACGCCCCGTACTTCGTCCTGCTCGCCGTTCCGGGGTGGCTGCGCATGTGGGATTCCGCGGAGGTTCGCGCCCCGAATCTTCGAGCCTAGGACCTCTTCGCGCTTATGGCCCGCATTGCGCAGGCAATCAGCGCGAAGAGCGACAGCGCGCTTATCGCGCAGCCGACGGTGAGGCCGGGTGAGCGGTAGCTCATCTCGATCCGATGCTCGCCCTCGTCGACCTGGATGGCGCTCATCCCCTCATCGAGGGCGGGGAGCAGTTCGGTCGGCTGCCCGTCGATCACGATAGTCCATCCCCGGTCATAGGGCATGGAGAGCAGGAGGGTGGCTGGCTGGTCGGTGCGGTACGTCCCCGCCACCCATCCGTCCTCGAATGACGAGGGTTCGAACTGCGCCTCGCGCAGAGCCGTCACGAGCGTATCGAACACGTCCATGTCGAGTGCGTAGAAGATGCAATCCGTGCCCGCGGGAACGCCCTCGGCGCCCTCTGCGGGATCGATCGCAACGCGGTGTATTGAAGACTCGTTTTCAACGGGCGTGTTCAGCTCCCGGACGTTGTTTCCAAAACGCCACCCCTCCTGTGCGATGACCTGCTGGTCGATTGTCAGTTGAACGGGTTGGTAGCTGCCTGCATCCGGGCCTTTGAGAACATAGGCGTATCCGGTGGCGCCCGCGGGGACGGGGACCTCCCAGGCTAAATGGTCGGAATCGCTTCGGGTGACGTTGGCCTCGAGCTCGGTGAACAGCGGAACGTCTTCACCTGTCAGTCGTCGGGCAAGGTCATTCATGCGTTCGAAGGGGTTGCCGCCCGCGAGCGGCGCGGCGAGTTCCCCCGCGCTCGCGGCGGAGGGAAGCCCGAACGAGAGCGCATAGGGGTTGCGGGAGAAGGTTGCTCCGTTTTGCGAGGGCTCCACATCCATGGGGATGTATCCGGCCGGAGTGCCCCAAGTCGCCGCATAGCGGACGCCAAGGATGCTGTCCATGAACAGGTTGGGAGCGGCGTACACGCTCGAGAACTCGCCTTCACTGCTGTAGCCCACGCTGTTGAGCAGGGCGACGGCATGCGGGCTGTTCGCGGAGGAGTAGGTCGAGAGCTGGCAAAAGCCAAGGGAGATGCCCTCGTTGAACGCCGCTCCCATGCGGTTGTAGGTCTTATCGAGGCGCCAGAACGGGCTCGGGTCGGATGCTTTGATGCGGGTTATCTGATCGCCGGACTCGGTGATATACGATTCATGCGCATCCTGCGGATATCCGACGTAGAGCTGATTCATGCAGACATGGGCATTGAACATCAGGTCGATGAGCGCGATGGCCCCCACGGCAAGAAGAGCCCACGGCTTTCCATGGAGTGCGCTTCGCTTTTCGATCTCCCGCGGGGTGGCGTAGTGCGCACCCGATTGCCGAGATGGGACGTGCGATGCGCGACTGGAGAGAAAGAGACCAGCCGCCCAGATCTCGAGGAACCCGAGAAGGAATGCAGTTCGCGAGTAGAACCCGTTGGGGACGCGCATGCCGCACCAGATGAATTCAAGATGTCCGAAGACCGACGCCGCCGCGAGGAAGCCCGCAAAGCAGAACAGCAACGCGCGCGTCTTGCGCGGGATGCGACGGCTGCCCAGGGCCGCGAGGGCCAAGGCGAGCGGGATGATGCCGGTGTAGAACTGGGGAACACGGTTCAGATTCCATGCGCAGGGCAAGAATCCGCGTATAAGGGAGGTGGGATACGTGATGAACGGCGAGATTCCCTTGGATCCCGTTCCTCCGAGCATTGCCAGGATTGTCGGTACAAAGGTCCATGCGGCGAGGCCGAGCCCGAGAAATACCGCTCCGGTAAATCTCCAGGCTCGCCCAAGCACCCAGCGCCGGTCCACCTCGTTGCCATCGAAGAGGTAGACCGCGAGCTCGAACAGCGCGAACAGGCACAGAAACACCAGGGTTATGTAGGCCATGTACCAGCAACACATGACGTCGATGGCAATGAGCACAGCGAGCGGGATGAACGATCCCCTGCGAATGAGGCGCCAGCACGCCCAGGCCGCGAGGGGCAGGATGATGAGGGCATCCAGCCAAAGCGGGTTGCGCAGATTGGTTACGCTCCAGGTCGACCAGGTGTAACAGAGCGCGAGGATGGTCGACCATGTGTCTGTGAGCCCGAAGCGCCGCTTGAGAAACCATGTCGCCGTTACGTTCATGGATGCAAGCTTGAGGGCGACTATGATGAAGATCGCGAGTGTGAGGCTGTCCTCATCGAACAGGAGAATAATCAGATTGAACGGGCTTGCGAGGTAGTAGCTGTAAAGACCCCAGGTATTGGACCCCAAGCCCTGGGCGAAGCTGTAAAAGATGTTTGCCTCGCCCGTAAGGACCTCGCGATACCAGGTGAAGAAATCGATGTACTGGTATTTAAGGTCCTCAGTTAAAAACGACTCAGGTCCAAAGGGGTATATGCCGCCCCAAGCGCACAGCGCGCAAATCATGACGATGGGTGCGAATGCGCATGCCGACCAAAAGAACACGCGTCTTGACCTCGAAATGAGTCTGTTGTCCGAAAGAGAGGTCGGCTTGACCGTCTTAGTCTCCATCGCTGGTCTCCTTGATCACGTAGAGCGGTCGGCGTTTGGTTTCGAGATAGGTTTTCGCGAGATATTGCCCCATGATCCCCAGGCACAGCAGCTGTATTCCGCCAATGAAAATGATGATCGAGGCGAGCGATGGCCAGCCCTGCACCGGATCTCCGAATACAAGGGCCCTCACGATGATGAATATGAGTGCTATGAATGCGATGATGCAAAAGACGGTGCCCATGATGGACGCGATGGAAAGAGGCACGGTCGAGAAGGCGACGATCCCGTCGATGGAGTAGAGCAGCAGGGAGAAGAAATTCCACTTCGTCTCACCGGCGACGCGTTGCACATTCACATAGGGAAGCCACTTGGTCCTGAACCCCACCCATCCGTAGATGCCCTTGGAAAACCGGTTGTACTCGGGCATCGAGAGGATGGCATTTACCATCGGTCGGTTCATGAGCCTGAAATCCCGGGCGCCATCAACGATGTCGGCTTTTGATATTCGATTGATGATGCGGTAGAACATTCTGGCGAAAAAGGACCGAATGGGAGGTTCGCCCTCGCGGTTCGTACGGCGCGTGGCGACGCTGTCGTAATTCTCGGTCGCGAGAATCTCGTACATTTGGGGCAGCAGGGAAGGGGGATCTTGCATGTCGGCATCCATAGTGGCGACGAAGTCCCCAGATGCCCGGGAGAGTCCGGCGAACAACGCCGCCTCCTTGCCGAAGTTGCGCGAGAACGAGATCCACTTGACGGTGAAGTCTTCGCTATGGACCTTGGCCTGCTCTTTTACGATGTCGAGGGTTCCGTCTGTCGATCCGTCATCGACGAGAATTACCTCAAATTCAGGCGGGGGGGGGTCGAGTCTTTGAATGAGGAAGAGACGCGCGAGAGCTCGGACAGGAAGATGGGGAGGCTCTCGCGCTCGTTGAAGCATGGTACGACGATTGAGATTGTCGAGGGACGCGTTGCGATGTCCATATTGCGGAGCTCCAGTTCAAGCGAGAAATAGCAAGCACCCGAGCATCGATGAGAGGCTCGGGCGGTCATTGGCGTGGTGCGCCATGGGGGATTCGAACCCTCGACCATCGGATTAGAAGTCCGGTGCTCTATCCAGCTGAGCTAATGGCGCATATGATTGCCATTATAACCGACTCGGCATTAAAAGTGGAATCCTTGCGATGTATCAGCGCAGTGCATGGTTGTCACGCTTATGGCCCTGTTTCGCGGGGAGGTGCAAGGGGCACTTTCCCAGCAGCTCCTAAACTCACTCCCCAATTTTGCTCAAACGTATTACAATGAACCCGTCGTGTTTATGAGCACGCTCGGTTCACGCCGCGCGCGCCACACTAAAGGAGTCAGTTATGGTTTCTGATAAGGCCACTCTCGTCAACCCGCAGGGTCTCCACATGCGTCCCGCCGGCCTCTTCGCCTCCACCATGGGCAAGTTCGCCTCCGAGGTCACCGTCGTCGCCCCCGACAAGGAGGTCAACGGCAAGTCCCCGATGGCCCTCATGGCCGCCGGCATCCCCTGCGGCACCGAGGTCGAGGTCAAGTGCGACGGCGCTGACGAGAAGGAGGCCCTCGCGGCCGCCATCGAGCTCATCAAGAGCGGTCTCGGCGAGTAGTTCGCGCGCGAGCATTGTCTTAGGTGACAGGCATCTAATTTCATAGGTGTACATGTGCAGGCGTCCGCGAACCCGTGGGCGCCTGCATTTTTGTTTCCCGCATCGCACGGGCGGGGAATAGGAGAGAGGAAACGCAATGTACCAGGGAGTTAACGCTTCTGAGGGCATCGGCATCGGCACCGTCATGGTGGCCGTCGATCCCGACTTGACCTTCGAGCCCCGCGAGGTGTCCGACACCGTCGCCGAGAAGGAGCGCTACCAGGCTGCTCTGGCCGTCTTCTGCGAGAAGACCCAGGCCCAGGCCGATCACATGAAGGTCGCCGTGGGCGAGAACGAGGCCGAGATCATGGCCGGCCACATCATCCTTGCCCAGGACCCGGGCATGACCGACGCCATCAACGGCGCCATCGACGGCGGCGCCTGCGCCGAGCAGGCCCTGGTGGACGCCTCCACCATGTTCGAGAACATGTTCCTCTCCATGGACGATGAGATGTTCCGCCTCCGCGCCGCCGACATCGCCGACATCCGCACCGGCATCCTCGCCGAGCTTCTGGGCGTCGAGGTCGTCGACCTCTCCGTCCTGCCCGAGAACACCGTTGTCGTCGTGCATGACCTCACCCCGTCCATGACCGCGACCATCGACAAGGAGCACGTCGCCGGCATCGTCACCGAGACCGGTGGCCGCACCTCCCACTCCGCGATCATCGCCCGCGCCCTGGAGATCCCGGCCGTCCTTTCCGTGGCCAACAGCTGCTCCGCCCTGCGCAACGGCATGACCGTCATCGTCGACGGCTCCAAGGGCGTCGTCATCGCCGAGCCCGAGGATCAGGTCATGGCCGACTACCAGGCCCAGGCCCGCGCTTTCGCCGAGGAGAAGGCGGCGCTGGAGGCCTTCCGCGGCCAGGAGACCCTCACCGCCGACGGCATCAAGAAGATCCTCGGCTGCAACATCGGCAGCCCGAACGACGTCGCCAACGCCCTCGAGCACGATTGCGAGGCCATCGGCCTGTTCCGCTCCGAGTTCCTGTTCATGGACGCCACCGAGCTTCCCTCCGAGGAGGAGCAGTTCCAGGCTTACCGCAAGGTCGCCTCTGCCATGAAGGGCGCTCCGGTCATCATCCGCACGCTCGACGTGGGCGGCGACAAGGCGATTCCCTACCTCGCCATGGAGCCGGAGGAGAACCCGTTCATGGGCTTCCGCGCCGTCCGTTACTGCCTCGAGTACGTCGACCAGTACAAGGTCCAGCTCCGCGCCCTGCTGCGCGCCGGTGCCTTCGGTGACGTCAAGATCATGATCCCGCTCGTCACCTGCGTCGAGGAGGTCCGCGCCGTCAAGGCCCTCGTCGAGGAGTGCAAGGCCGAGCTCGAGGCCGAGGGCTTCCAGTACGATGCCAACATCGAGGTCGGCGTCATGATGGAGACCCCCGCCGCCTCCCTCATCGCCGACAAGCTCGCCGAGGAGGCCGACTTCTTCTCCATCGGCACCAACGACCTGATCGGCTACACCATGTGCGCCGACCGCGGTAACGACCACATCTCCAACCTGTACCAGGTGTACTACCCGTCCGTCCTGCGCTCGATCAAGAACATCATCGAGAGCGGCGTGAAGGCCGGCATCATGGTGGGCATGTGCGGTGAGGCCGCTGCCGACCCGCTGCTCGAGCCGCTGCTGATCTCCTTCGGCCTGGAGGAGTTCTCCATGTCCGCCCCGAGCATCCTGCGCGCCCGCAAGACGATCTCCCAGTGGACCAAGGCCGAGTGCGACGAGCTCGCCGAGAAGGCGCTCGCCTGCTCCACCGCCGCCGAGGTCAAGGAGCTTCTCGAGGCTGCCGCCCGTTAAGACTTGTTTGCCGGCTGTGGCCCACTCCTTCGAGCGGGGCGCGGCCGGCGTCTTTATGTGTGACGATAAATCGATTTATCAGAAATGCCTCGTAATTGTTGTTCGATATGCGCTACGCTGTACGAAGTGTGCGTCTAACTAGGAGGCTGTATGTTTTACACCCTGACCGCCAATCCCGCCGTCGACATGACGGTCGCCGGCCCCACCCTCATCCCCGATGAGAACGTCCGCGCCAATTCCGCCAGCTACACCGCCAATGGCAAGGGCCTCGACGTGTCCTTCGCCCTCAAGAAGTTCGGCGTCGACTCCGTCGCCCTCGGCTTCTTCGGCGGCTTCACCGGCAAGTTCATCGTCGAGGAGACCATGAACCTCGGCTGCCTGTGCCGTCCCGTCTGGATCGACGGCGTCACCCGCATCTGCGCCTACATCAACGACGGCGAGCACGAGTACGGCGTCCTGAACCCCGGCGCCCCGCTGACCCCTCAGTATGAGGAGGAGCTCTACGGCATCCTCGATTCCAGCACCGGCATGGACTGCCTGATCGTCTCCGGCTCCGTGCCCCCGCGCGCGTCCAAGGACTTCCTGGACCAGGTCATGGACCATGCCCAGGCCCGCGGTGCCGACGTCGTCCTGGACCTCTCCTCCGATAAGCTCAAGAGCCTCGCTTCCAAGAAGCCCCTTCTCATCAAGCCGAACCATCACGAGATGCGCGAGATCTTCGGCGTCCCGGTGAACACCGACGACGAGGTCCGCGTCGCCATGAAGATGGCTCACGACGAGGGCGTCCAGAACGTCCTGCTCACCCGCGGCAGCCGCGGCGACGCCTACTTCTCCAACGGCGAGGACATCTGGTACGCCAAGCGCGAGTTCAACATCAAGCTCGTGTCCTCCGTCTGCGCCGGCGACTGCACGCTCGCAGCGTTCCTGCTCAAGTGGTACAAGGACCGCGACAACGTCGAGGAGGCCATGAAGCTCGCCATGGCCACCGGCGCCAACGTCGCCGAGAGCGTCGGCCTGGGTGACTTCGGCCGCGTCGACGAGTACTCCAAGCGCGTCACCGTCCGCAAGCTCGAGCGCAAGTAATCGAGCTCGCGCCTATCGCACAGTGTGTTCCACAGCCGCCGTCTCGCAAGGGTCGGCGGCTTACTCATGTCGAGAACATGGCAGGGCCGGGCCCGGGGGGTGTCTTGCCGCTTTCATAATATCGAGTGAGTGCTTTTCCTTCATTTGGCCTGATTCAAATGAAGGAAAAGCACTCACTCGATTCTCGGCGGGCTGAAGCGGCGGGCGTTTCAATTGGGGACAGGTACAAATTGAGACATTCGCCTGTAGGGCCCGCGCGAATGGAATGTCTCAATTTGTACCTGTCCCCAATTGGACGCCCAATTGGATGCAATTGGACGCTTGTCAGTTGAATTTGAGCCTGTCCCCAAGTGCGCTCTCCGGGGCATGGGGATAGGCGTGGCTGGTTGGTATACTGGAGCGCAGACAAAAGGAGGACCATGCAGCATAAGACCGATATCTCGCTTGCCGGTGGGACCCTGCTGGGGTCGCGCCCCAGTCC
>CAUCLI010000008.1 GCA_958443615.1 uncultured Collinsella sp. | reverse complement strand
CGTCGGCTGCGCCCTCGCCGCGATCGAGCGCGGCGAGGACCGTAAGCTCTTCAACGAGGCCATGGCCGAACTCGGCCTCGAGGTGGCGCGTTCCGGCTACGCCTATTCCGTCGAGGACGCCCTGGCGATCGTCGAGCGCACGGGCTATCCCTGCGTGCTGCGCCCGAGCTTCACCATGGGCGGCGCGGGCGGCGGCATCGCCCACGACGAGGCCGAGCTCATCCAGATCGTGACCCAGGGCCTCGAGCTTTCCCCGGCGGGCGAGGTGCTCGTGGAGGAATCGATCGAGGGTTGGAAGGAATACGAGATGGAGGTCATGCGCGACCGCGCCGGCAACGGCATCATCGTGTGCTCCATCGAGAACCTCGATCCCATGGGCGTGCACACGGGCGATTCCATCACCGTCGCCCCGGCGCAGACCCTGTCCGACCTCGAGTACCAGCGCATGCGCGCGGCATCGCTGGCCATCCTGGAGAAGATCGGCGTCGAGACAGGCGGCTCGAACGTGCAGTTCGCGGTCAACCCCCAAAACGGCCGTCTCATCGTCATCGAGATGAACCCGCGCGTGAGCCGCTCCTCGGCCCTCGCCTCCAAGGCCACGGGCTTCCCCATCGCCAAGGCCGCCGCGCGCCTGGCCGTGGGCTACACCCTCGACGAGATCACCAACGACATCACCCGCGCCACGCCGGCGTGTTTCGAGCCGTCGATCGACTACTGCGTGGTCAAGGTGCCTCGCTTCGCCTTCGAGAAGTTCAAGGGCACCGACACGACGCTCACCACGCGCATGAAGGCGGTGGGCGAGGTCATGGCGATCGGCCGCACGTTCGAGGAGTCGTTCGGCAAGGCCATGCGCTCGCTCGAGGACGGGGGCTGCGGGTTCGGCGCCAACGGCAAGGCCGTCGCTGAGCTCGCGGCGATCGACGAGCCCGAGCTTGAGGAGGACGTCGCGCGCGCGAGCGAGCGCCGCATCATATATATGGCAGAGGCGCTGCGTCGCGGTTGGGATGTGGAGCGCCTGCATGGGCTCACGCGCATCGACCCGTGGTTCCTCACCCGCCTGGCCGACATGATCGCCGTTCAGGAGGCGGTCCGGGGCCTGCGCGTGGAGGACATCGACGCCGACGCCATGCGCCTGCTCAAGCAATACGGCACGAGCGATGCGCAGATCGCGCTGCTCACGGGCAGTGACGAGCGTTTCGTGCGCGCCTACCGCAAGGGCCTGGGCGTGGTGCCGAGCATGAAGACGGTCGATACCTGCGCCGCCGAATTCGAGAGCGCCACGGAGTATCACTACAAGACGTATGAGAACCTCATGCGCACCGCGCCCGACGCCCGTCGCGGCGTGGCCTCCGACGAGGTCCGCCCGTGCGACAAGCCGAAGGTCATGATCTTGGGCGCCGGCCCCAACCGCATCGGCCAGGGCATCGAGTTCGACTACTGCTGCGTGCACGCCTGTTACGAGCTGGCCGAGCGCGGCTACGAGACCATCATGGTCAACTGCAACCCCGAGACCGTGTCCACCGACTACGACACCTCGGACCGCCTGTACTTCGAGCCGGTCACCTACGAGGACGTGATGGACATCGTGGATGCCGAGCGCCCCGCGGGCGTGATCACCACGCTCGGCGGCCAGACGCCGGTCAACCTCACGCGCGCGCTGGCCGAGAGCGGCGTGACGATCATGGGCACGCAGCCCGACGCCATCGACTTCGCCGAGGACCGCGAGCGTTTCTCGGCGCTGCTCGACCGCCTGGGCATCATGTATCCGCCGGCGGGCATGGCGACCTCGTTCGAGGAGGCCGAGGCCGTGGCGGCGCAGATCGGCTATCCGCTGCTCGTGCGCCCGAGCTACGTGCTTGGCGGCCGCGGCATGATGATCGCCTACGACGCCGAGCGCCTGCGCGAGTACATGGCCGAGGCCACGCGCGTGAGCCCCGACCACCCCATCTACCTGGATCGTTTCCTCGAGGGCGCGTATGAGAGCGACGTCGACGCCCTGTGCGACGGGCGCGACGTCTACATCGGCGGAATCTTGGAGCACATCGAGGAGGCGGGCATCCACTCCGGCGACTCGGCCACGTGCATCCCGCCGTTCTCCTTCTCCGAGTCCCTGCAGGAGAAGCTGCGCGAGACCACGCGCCGCATCGCGCTGGCGCTGGGTGTGCGCGGCCTGGTGAACGTGCAGTACGCGGTGAAGGGCGACGCGGTCTACGTGATCGAGGCGAACCCGCGCGCGAGCCGTACCGTGCCCTTCATTTCCAAGGCGACGGGCGTGCCGCTGGCGCGCTGCGCGGCCCGCATCATGGCCGGCGCGAGCTTGGATGAGCTGGACCTGCCGAGCGATCGCCGCAAGCTGGACTACTTCTGCATGAAGGAGGCCGTGATGCCGTGGGGCCGCTTCCCCGGCGCCGAGGTGATCCTGGGGCCCGAGATGAAGTCGACGGGCGAGGTCATGGGCATCGCGCGGAGCTACCCCGAGGCGTACGCGAAGACGCAGCTCGCGATCGACTATCAGTTGCCGACGCCCGCCGACGGCCGCGTGTTCATCTCCGTGTGCGACCGCGACAAGCGCCATATCCTGAGCCTCGCGCGCATCCTGCGCTACCTCGGGTACGAGATCGTGTCCACCGAGGGCACCGCGCGCGTCCTGCGCGGCGGCAACGTCCCGTGCGAGGTCGTGGGCAAGATCGGCGCGTCGGCAGCAGCCGGGTCGCCCGATGATTGCGACACCCGCTCCATTCTCGATCTCATCGCCGATGGGGAAATCGCGTTCATCATCAACATCCCCTACGGCCCGGGTTCGCGCGGCGACGGCTATCTGCTGCGCACCGAGGCCGTGCGTCGCGGCGTGACGTGTCTCACGGCGCTTTCCGCTGCCAACGCGTTCATCGCGGCGTTGGAGGCGCGCCAGTCCGGTGACGGCATGGAGGTCGTGGCGCTGCAGGACCTGGCGGAGCTGTAGAAAGCTGGGCGCCTTATAGAAAGCCCGGCTGAGTCGCAGGCCCGCTCACCCCGTATGGCTTGGCCGGGCTGCAGTGCCTGACGGAGTTGTAGAAAGCCCGGCTCGCTACGGGGCCGTCTTCGACTTCTCGAACCGCCCCTCACGTTTCGATGGCGAGAGTGAGGGGCGGTTCATTTATTGCACGCGGACCGTCTTGCGAGAACCGTATTCGGATTCTAACTGCCCC
The DNA here is from genome assembly GCA_958443615.1 of uncultured Collinsella sp. GTDB lineage: Bacteria > Actinomycetota > Coriobacteriia > Coriobacteriales > Coriobacteriaceae > Collinsella. The sequence goes on along the minus strand of CAUCLI010000008.1, from coordinate 75,680 downwards.
TTAGTTGCCTTCTAGCTATCATCCCTTGATTGCCAAACTTAGGCAGCTGTCGCCGCGCTAAGTTTGGCAATCAACGGGGCATGAAAATTTGGGATTACAGAACTGATGGAGGTCAAATAATATCCCCCAATCGGTTGCAGCGGTGCTATGCTACTCCAAAATGGCTATTTTGGATGAAGTCTCATCCATGGTGGTCGGACGTTGCCCTTTACAAGAAAACGGGGCGCCGGATTGGAAATGAGGTCAGGGAGGATTCAGATGAGAAAAAGCTTGCGGGGGGGGGCGTTCGCTGCCGGATTGGCGCTGACGATCAGCCTGTGCGTTAGCCCGGGCGCCGCGTTTGCCATCCAAACCCACGATATCTCGCAGGGAAAGGTGCAGCTGTATAGCGATTCGGGCTGCATGCGCGGCGGCACGTGCGAGGGCCACGTCATCACGGGCTCCACGACCGACACCGATAACAAGCTTCTCATCGAGAGCGGCGAGCATAATGTCACGCTGAACGGCGTCACGATTGATTTTAGCGGCAGCTCCGCCTGGAATGCCCATGCTCCCGTTGCCGTTGCGAATGGCGCGACGCTGAACCTGAATCTTTCTGGCGGCAATGTGGTTAAGGCCCACACGCGCTGGGGTGACCTGAATAGCGAAACCCCGGGTATCCTCGTGCCTTCGGGCGCGACGCTCACGATCGACGGCACGGGCAGCCTCGAGGCGCGTGCTGGTAGTGCTGGCTCAACCGGCCAGACTGGCGCCGCGGGTATAGGCGGGGGATGGAACTCCGACTTCGGCACGGTCATCATCAACGGCGGTAAGGTAGATGCCTATGGTGTCGACGGCGGCGCCGGCATCGGCTCCGGTTATTTCGTCGTCTCTGGTACGGCTCACGGCAACGTGACGATCAACGGCGGATTCGTGCGCGCGTACGGCGGCAGCCGTGGCGCCAGCTCGGCCGCGGGCATCGGCGCGGGCGAGAACGGTGATTACGCGGGCACCATTACCATCAATGGCGGTGTCGTGCACGCCATGGGCGGCGACGAGGACCAGTCCTCCATCGGCGGCGGTGGACGCGGCATCGGGGCAAGCGACAACGGCACCTTCACCACCGGTACCGACGGCAACGCGATCATCTGCGCCCCGTACGGCATCGGCGATCGCAGCCAGCTCCACGACTGGGACTGCATCTTGCTCGACCAGAACGAGGGCGACCATAGCGGCGAGGACCACCTCAGCTACAGCGAGGATCCGAACGGCAAGGTGACCGTGACGTTCGGCGGCGGCACGCCTCAGGTGTATGGCAACGTCAAAATGGACTACAACCTGGTGGTCAATGCGCCGGCATCGCTGCGCGTCACCACCGAGAGCGATGTCGACGGCGATGCCGCGACCAAGCCGAACCCCTGCTCGACGCTCACCATGAAGTCGGGTTCCACCCTCACCAACAATAACGGCACGGACACCACCGGCGGCGCGGGTGTCGCCCTCGAGGCCGGTACCAAGCTGATTCTCGAGGACGGTGTCAACCAGCTCAAGGGCGACGGCAAGATGGTCGCCCTGAAGAGCTCCAAGTACGGCGCGGGCGAGGTGTATCTGCCGCTCACCGATGAGTTGGTGACACTGAACCCCGAGACGTATGTCTATGATGGCAAAGCGAAGGAACCTGCGGTGTCCGTGGTGTTCAACAAGTGGGGCTACAAGCAGGCGTTCGCCAAGGACAAGGATTTCGAGGTGGTTTATACGAACCACATCGACGCCGGCACCGCAATTGCGACCGTTCGATCCAAGAGCGCACGCCTGCACGATCAGAAGACGCAGCAATCCATAAACGTCGTCAAGACGTATCAAATCACTCCGGCGAAGCTCGTGGTTTCGACGGTTCAGAAGCGCTATGTCGTCAAGGGCGAGAATCAGTTGCTTTCCAAGCTTCCTTCGATGCCCTCGTTCGGCTCGTCTATGCCCCAACCGGTAAAGAGCGGGAACCTGGCTTGGTATTCGGACAAGGATTGCGCCGCTCCGTTGACCGATGGTTTCGTGGCGAATAAGGACGCGGGCGATACCGTCACGGTTTACTGGAAGTACACCCATGCTTACGCAAACTACGAGCAAGAGGCGACCGGCTCGACGCAGCTCATAATTACCGACGGAACGCCGCCTGAGGTTTCCGTGAACGGCGAGACGGACGACATGCATCTGAGCGCGACGTACGGCGATGCTGACAAGAAGCTCGAGATCAAGATCAAGCTCCCGTCTGGTGACGATTGGCAGGCTCCGAAGAGCGATATCACGTATAGCGTCTCCAACCAGACACCCGCTGATAAGGGCAATGTCGTTTCAGTTGATGCCGGCGGAAACATCTCGTTCCTCGGTGCGGGCACCGCGACGATCCTGGCAGAGATCGATAGCTACACCGATCCCAATGCTACCGGTGACGACAAGGGCGACAGCTACGGTCCCGCATTCGTCACCATCGAGGTCGAGGTCGCTCCCAAGGGCATCGCCGTCAAATCCAGTTCCGTGAAGGCCACGGACCGTGCGTTCGACGGCACTCATGATATCGCCGTTGAGGCGAAGCTCGACGCGGGTGGCATCGTTAGCGGCGACGAAGGCATGGTCTCCGTTGACGCGAAGGGCTCGATCGACGACGTGAACGCTGCGAACGATGTCCCTGTCGAAGTCTCCTATGAGCTTACGGGCGAGAAGGCCGACGACTACGTCCTGACCAACGCCCCCGAAACTACGGTGGACATCTCCAAGGCCAATGGTTCGAATGTATTCACCGCCAAGAGCACGCAGCGGGAAATTTACAACAGGGTTGCGGGCACGTACACCGTGAACCTCGGTCAGACGATCATCCCCGACCCGGTCAACGGCATGCTCCCCTATGTCAACGGCTTCAAGATCAAAGAGGTCAAATTTGAGAAGAGCGGATATTTCACCAAGGACGACATCACGGTCAGTCAGGTGAACTCCGTCTTGACGCTTAAGACCAAGGGCGTGGATTCGGACTACGAGGGCAAGATCGCGACCATCACCGTCGAGCTGAGCTCGGCGAACTTCACGGGCCTCACCGGCACGGTCGAAGTGTGGAGCAAGAACGCCGAGATTCACACCATCACCGCCGAGGCGGGTCCTCACGGCTCCATCTCGCCGACCGAGCTCAAAGTGATCGCCGGCCAGCCCGCCGAACTCACCATCACGCCCGACAAGGGCTATGAGATCGAGGGTCTGACTGTCGACGGACACGATATCGAGGATTTCGAGCAGTACATCACCGATGGCGTGCTGCACATCGAGAAGGTGACGGTCGACCATCACATCAAGGTGACCTTCAAGTCGGACGGCACCGGAGGATCGACAGATCCGACCGACCCCCAGCAGCCGACCGATCCGACCGACCCCCAGCAGCCGACCGATCCGACCGACCCGAAGGACCCTGCCGAGGGCGAGGGGGACAAGGGCCAGCCCGGGGATGCGGGAAAGCCTGGGTCCGATTCCAAGGCTCCTGGAAAGGACGGCGATAAGCTCGTCGCCACCGGCGATATCTCGATGCTTCCGATCCTCGCGGTGTGCGCTATGGGCATCGCCGCGCTTGGAGTGAGCATCAAGCTGAGCGGTCGAAAGAGCGGCGCCGATAGGTAATCGAACAAACCCACGAAGAGCGCCCGACTTGTTCGGGCGCTCTTCGTGTATCGATGCAAGATGGCCGCAACGGTGCCGCGGGGCGGCTTGTTTCGATGGTTGAGAGGCTTGAAGTGAAGATGCCGTGCGCATGCGCATTCTTTACGTAAAAAAGTGAAAGGGTATCCAGGCGCCAACGCATTCGCGCCGCGGCGGTTCTGCCGATCGCAACAGCGGAGCCCTTAGCCGAGAGCTCAGAGAATACTCAATTTCTGACTATAAACCCGAGAGAACATGGCGCAGCGCGAGCAAAGCGCCTGCATCGTTTGCATGGTCGAGAGTGCATGCACGGCCTCTTGCAACGAGCGTACAAAGCAAAAGTGACACCCCATGCGCAAATTGATAGCACGACGGTATAGATAAGATGCTAAGGTTTCAAAAGGCATGCCATTTTGGGTGACATGGCGAGATTTGAATACACCGCCTTCTGCTGCGTGAGCATTGAGGGCGTGTGTGGCGGCTCTGCCCGTCTTGGGCGGGAGGCGCGGCGTCGACGTCCACCTGAGGCGGGCGTCTGTTTTTAAGGAGGTGCGCAGACATGAGTAAGAGGGTCCGGGTCAACATCCCCGGCGTTCGCGTGAATGAGACGGGTTGCCATGTGCTGCGCGCCATCGCCGAGCGATCGAGCGCCGAGCACGGGCGCCGTTGCGCCGAGGTCCAGCTCTCCCATCGCGACATCGCCGACGCGGTCTCCATCAGCATCCCGACCGTGATCCGCACGATCGCCTCCCTGCGCGACTACGAGTTGGTCATCGTGCGCGACAACATTCAACCCAACGGGGCGCGCACGTGCAACAGCTATGAATTGACCGCCCTCGGCCTCGAGGTCATTCGCATGGCGGAGGAGCTCGGCGCGCTCGCAAGATAGCCCTCGAAATCGCCCGTGGAAATGAGAGGGAAGAGGTCTCCCCTTCTCTTTAGTAGGTATACTGAAACCACTGCAAACGCGATTCCCCGGAGGCGTCATGGAAACCACCGCAACTGAAAAGACCCCGCTCGTCGGCATCATCATGGGCTCTAAGTCCGACCTCCCCGTCATGGAGGGCTGCACCGCCGAGCTCGAGCGCCTGGGCGTTCCCTATGAGCTCGTCATCGCGAGCGCGCACCGCAATCCGGCTCAGGTCCACGAGTGGGCCGAGTCCGCTGCCGACCGCGGCATCAAGGTCATCGTCGCCGCTGCCGGCAAGGCCGCGCACCTCGGCGGCGTGGTCGCCGCATTCACCCCGCTGCCGGTCATCGGCGTTCCCATGAAGACGAGCGACCTGGGCGGCCTCGACTCCCTGCTCTCCATGGTTCAGATGCCCTCCGGCGTTCCGGTGGCTTGCGTCGCCATCAACGGCGCCAAAAACGCCGCCATCTATGCCACGCAGATCCTGGGCGCCACCATGCCCGAGTACCGTGAGGCGATTTGCCAGCTCAAGCGCGAGATGGCGGAGGCGTAGGGACCCATGGCGAACGCGGGGGGAAAGCACTTCAAGCCCAAGGACGCGCCTGCAACCGGTGCCGTTCCGCCTGCAGCCGGTGTCGTTCCGCCCGTCCGCCGCGCTCAGCGCGGCGATGGACCTGCGCGCTCCGGTAATCCTGCGTACGGTAGCAGGCCCGCCTACGGCAGCAAGCCCGCGTACGGTAGCGGGTCTGCGCGCTCCGGCAAGCCCGCAAGTGGCGGCAGGCACGGGCGCCCCGGCAAGTCCGAGCGCCCCGGCAAGCGTCGCGGAAACGTGCTGTCGAACGTCCTGATCGTGGTGGGCGTGGCGCTGCTGCTCGTGGCGGGCGGCCTGTTCATCAAGGCGCAGATCGGCTACAAGCAGGCGGCGGAGTACTACGGCGGCATCTCAGACAAGGTCATCAAGGACGCCGAAGGCGAGGATGAGGTGCCCAGGGTCGATTTCGACGCCCTCAAGCAGGTGTCCGAGGATGTCGTGGGTTGGATCTACGTTCCGGGCACCAAAATCAACTACATGGTTGTCCAGGGCGAGACGAACGACACCTACCTGCGCCACCTTCCCAATGGCGAGTACAGCGTCGGTGGCACCATCTTCATGGACATGGACGATACGGCGCCCGGCATGGTGGATCAGCAGACTACGATGTACGGCCACCACATGAATGATGGCTCCATGTTCGAGGCCATCGACCAAAGCCTCGATCAGGAGGTCTTCGACACCTTCAAAAAGGTCTACTACATCACGCCTGAGACAACCTATGTTTTGAAGCCGCTGTTCACGATGCTCGTCGAGGACGATTACGTCGAGGCTCGCCAGGCGAATTTCGACAGCGAGAAGGCCTTCACGCAATACTTGCAGGCGTCGCTCGCCCAGGCGAAGGCGAGCTGCAAGGATGCCGCTGCCGAAATCGAAGATGCCGATCAGGTCCTGACCTTGGTGACATGCGCGGGCGAGATCATCCCGCGCACCACTCGCGCCGGCATGGCCTGCAAGGTCGCAGAGACCATTCCCGCCGAATAAGGCGGTGAGAGAAAGGACCCCTCATGGCAGATATGCCCTCCATCGACGAATGGCTGCGCGAGGCCAAGGCCGACCCGAGTTTCCGGGCATGCGGCATGTATTTGATTCACAACGGCACCGTCCGTGAAACGCCCAAAGCGGAGGCTCGCGGCATCGAGACCGATGGCGTCCGGCCCGGCGGCAAGGTCACCGGCATGGTGTTCAGTTACGACGAGGCGAAGGTGGCTGCCGCCGTGGAAGAGGCCCGCTCCCTGCCCGGCATTGGCTACGTGCGCGTGTGGCTCAACTCGGGTGAGCTCGCGGTGGGAGACGACATCATGCTCGTGCTCATCGGCGGCGACATCCGCCCGCGCGTGATCGACGGTCTGCAGCATCTGGTCGCGACCATCAAGAACACGTGCGTGGTCGAGCGGGAGCTCGGCGGCGAATAGGGCCGCCCGCGTCGCTCGTCTACGCTTCCGCCTTAGGGGAATCCACGCGGCTCGAGCTCTTGGGATGGATCGTCATGCTTTGGAACCGGTGCTCCATGTAGGCGTTGTCGAAATGCTCGGCGTAGAACTCCTCGACGGGCGAGCTCGGCGCGATGCCGCTCTCGCGGCAGAACCAGCAGTCGAGCGCCTGCAGCGTCATGACGCCGTTGACGAGCATGAGTGCGGCGACCGCCGTGGTGAGCGAATAGCGCATCTTCCAGGGGATCAGGTTGATGAGCTTGAGAAGCCTGGGCAGGCACAGCTTGATCCAGAACAGGCCGAGCGTGCCCCACATGAGCATGAACGGCGTGGACGTGCGCCCGGCGAACAGGATCGCCATGGGATCGGGCACGCCGGGCAGCAGCTTATAGGAGTAGCTCCATGCGATGGCGCCGAACGACGTCTGCATCCACCAGCTCACCGCCGCCTCGAAAACGCCGCCGATGACGGCGCTCACCAGGAAGATGATGATGAAGCTCTTCTTGTAAAACCGGTTGAGCGCGATGGTGAGCAGCACGGCGCCAAAGCCGTAGATGGGGCTGAACGGCCCGAACAGCAGGCCGGCGCGGTCCTGGTAGACGCCCGGTTCGACGTACACCATGTGGAAGATGACCTCGATGATGAGCCCGAGCACGCAACACACCATGAAGACCCAGAACAGATTGAAGAAGTTCAGCTTTATGTAGCCCTCGCCCGTGAGATCGCGGCCGAGCATGCCGCCCGCCGCCGCCACGCGGTCCTCCAGGTCGCGCAGGTGGCGCTGGAGCTCGCGTTCCTGGCGCAGGGTCGGGTCGATGCTCGTCGAGAGGCCGGTGAGGATGGCGAGCTGGATGGCCGGGCGGATGAGGTGCACGCCGATGCCCTGGAGCATGACGTCGATGAGTATCTGCCCCACGGTCATGACGATGAGCGCGTACGCCCAGCGTCCGGCGTCGCGACGGTAGCTCTTGACGAGCGTCCAGCCAAAGATGATGAGTGCGACGGACGAGACGAATGCGAGAACCGAGCCAATGGCCGTCATGGTGAAGGTGAGCGTGAGGTCGGTGCCGATGAGCACGCTCTCCTGCCCTATGGCGAGGCGGTACAGGATGATGCCGAAGTACGCTCCCATGAGCGGCAGTGCGATGATGCCGTCGAGCGCGCAGAGCGCTCCGTACACGCGGACGACGAGCGGGATGGTCTTGCGCTGCTCGGCGGTGAGGTTGTTGGGATCGAGGTCGTTCCCGGGTAGGTCGTAGTCGGGATTGGGTGCTGTGCTGGCCGCGGCGCTCGTGCTGCTGGTCACGTGGTCTCCTTGCGTGCATTCGGGGAAATAGCCTATTCAGTCATGGTACCCATTTTGCCGTGCCAGGGACGAAGGCGCGTGCAGAAGGGCGCGTGCGTGCAGAGGGGGACGGGTGCGTTTTACACATGCGGATGTGTAAAACGCACCCGTCCCCCTCTGCACGCGCCCTTCTGCACGCAAAGTCCATCCATGCAAAGGGCCCGCCGACGCGACGGTCGACGGGCCCTGCTGGTCCCGTGGGAAGACACCTGACGGGCTACTCGCCCAGCAGCGCCTTCTTCATGGAAGCGGCGGCCTTCTTGCCGGCGCCCATGGCGAGGATGACGGTGGCGGCACCGGTCACGATGTCACCGCCGGCCCACACCTTGGGATTGGAGGTGCGGCCGTCCTCGTCGGCCTCGATGAGGCCCCAGCGGTTGAGCTCGACGTCGGCGCAGAGCTTGGCGAAGGGGTTCGCCATGGTGCCGATGGCGGTGATGGCCACATCGCAGGGGATCTCGAAGGCGGAGTCGGCCACGGGCACGGGGCGGCGACGGCCGGAGGCGTCGGGCTCGCCGAGCTCCATGCGCTCCAGCTTGACCGCGGACACAAAGCCGTCCTCGCCCTTGATGAACTCGAGCGGGTTGACGAGCTCGAGGACGTGCACGCCCTCCTCCTTGGCGTGATGGACCTCGGCCAGGCGCGCGGGCATCTCGGCCTCGGTGCGGCGATAGGCCAGCGTCACGCTGTCGGCGCCCAGGCGCAGGGCGGTGCGGGCGGCGTCCATGGCAACGTTGCCGCCGCCGAACACCACGACGTTCTTGCCCTGGCGGATCGGGGTGTCGTAGACGGGGAAGTCGTAGGCGTGCATGAGGTTGGTGCGCGTGAGGTACTCGTTGGCGCAGTACACGCCGGGCAGGTTCTCGCCCGGGACCTTGAGGAAGCGGGGCAGGCCGGCGCCCACGGCGAGGTACAGGGCGTCGAAGCCCTCCTCGTTGAAGAGCTCCTCGGCGTCGAACAGGCGGCCGGCGACGGAGTTGTACTCGAAGTGCACGCCGAGCTGCTCCAGGCCGTCGATCTCGCGCTTGACGATCTTCTTGGGCAGGCGGAACTCGGGGATGCCGTAGGTCAGCACGCCGCCGCCGGTGAAGAAGGCCTCGAACACGGTGACGTCGAAGCCCTCGCGCGCGAGCTCGCCGGCGCAGGCGATGCCGGAGGGGCCGGAACCCACGATGGCGACCTTCTTGCCGTTCTTGGGCTTGCACACCGGAGCGCGGCCGACCTCGTCGGCCATGTCGCCCACCATGCGCTCGAGCTGGCCGATGGCCACGGCCTCGCCCTTGCGGCCGAGGATGCACTTGCCCTCGCACTGGTTCTCCTGCGGGCACACGCGGCCGCAGACGGAGGGCAGCAGGTTGTCGCCCTTGATGGTCTCGAGCGCGCCGGCCCAGTCCTCGTCGCGGATCTTGGAGATGAAGCCGGGGATGTTCACGCCGACGGGGCAGCCCTGCATGCACAGGGGCTTCTTGCAGTCGAGGCAGCGGTTGGCCTCGGCGATGGCGTCTTCCTTGGTGAAGCCCGTGTCGACCGGGCGGAAATCGCACGCGCGCTCAGCGGCCGGCTCCTCGTTGGGGGCGGTGCGGGGAGCGCCGATGTTCGGGCGATACTTCTTTACTTCTGGCATGCGCAGGCCTCCTCATGGCGCTTGGTGGACAGGGCCTCTTCGCCGCGGTAGCTGGCCTGGCGGGCGGCCAGGTCATCCCAGTCGACGGCGCTGGCGTCGAAATCGGGACCGTCGACGCAGGCGAACTTGGTCTCGCCGCCCACCTCGACGCGGCAGCAGCCGCACATGCCGGTGCCGTCGACCATGATGGGGTTGAGGCTGGCGATGATCGGGATGTTGTGCTCGTGGCAGGTGAGGGAGGAGAACTTCATCATCGGCACGGGGCCAACGCAGAAGGCGTGGTCGATGGAGTCGGTCTCGCACAGGCGCGCGAGCGGCAGGGTCACGACGCCCTTCTCGCCCATGGAGCCGTCGTCGGTGGTGACGAACAGGCCGGCGAGCGGCAGCGCGTCGAACTGCTCGTGCAGGATGAGGAGGTCCTTGGTGCGGGCGCCCATGATCACGTAGACGTTCTTGCCCTGCTCGCAGAGCATGCGCGCCACGGGGTAGGCGATGGCGAGGCCCACGCCGCCGCCGATGACGGCCACGGAGTCGCCCTCGACCTCAGTGGGCTGGCCCAGCGGGCCGGTGATGTCGCGGATGAAGTCGCCCTCGTTGAGCTCGGAGAGACACTGGGTGGTCTTGCCCACCACCATGAAGATGAACTCGATCCAGCCCTCCTCCGCGTTCCAGTTGGCGAAGGTGAACGGCACGCGCTCGCCCGTCTCGTCGATGCGCACCATGAGGAACTGGCCGGCGTGTGCCTTCTTGGCCATCCTCGGGGCGTGGACGCGGAACTCGAAGACCTTCTCCGAGAACTGCGTCTTCTTCAGGATTTCAAACATAGAACCCCTCTCTGATTGGCCGGAGCATCGTTTGTGCAGGTAGCGCAGGCGATGAGCTCCGAATGCAACCTCCCTTGCATGCGCATAAGGCGAATGTGCGCATACAATATCAAGTATACCCCGCGGCCTTGCATGCAAGCCCTGCCTGCGCGTCTTTCGGGCAAGCGGTAAAACGTTTTTCGGTGGATGAGGGGGGAGGGGGATATGAAAAGACAGGCGCCCTAGGACCTCAATTTAGGGACAGTCCCTAAATTGAGGTGTGGGAGGCGCCGCCGTCAGTGCTTGCCGTTGCCGCCGGCGCCGCCGTTGACATGATCGCGTGCGAACACCACGCCGCGGGTCACGGCGAGCGCCGCCGCCTCGGCGGCCTGGTGCGTCATGACCTCGAAGTCCTCGGCCTCGCGAGAGCGCAGTTGCTTCAAGACGAAGTCGGCCACGGGCATGCGGCCCGGAGGGTCGCCGATGCCCGCGCGGATGCGCGAGAAATCGCGGCTGCCGAGCTTGTCGATGATGGAACGCAGGCCGTTGTGGCCGGCGTGGCCACCGCCGACCTTCACGCGGACGTCACCCGCGGGGATGTCGAGCTCGTCGTGGATGACGAGAAGCTCCTCGGGCTTGACCTTGTACTGCGCGCAGAGCTTGGAGATGGGGCCGCCGCTCGTGTTCATGTAGGACTGCGGTTTCACCAGCACGACCTCGCGCTTGCCGCCCTCGGCCTCGGCGTCGTTCACGTTGATGACGGCGACCTCGGCGCCTGCCTGGTTCTTCCAGTAGTTGACGCCGGCCTTCTCGGCCAGGATGTCGATCGCGCAAAAACCGGCGTTATGGCGGGTTGCGGCGTATTCCTCGCCGGGGTTGCCGAGTCCGGCGACCATGCGGATGGGCTTGGGCTGTGCTGCGGCCATGGGGTCTCCTCTTGTCGTTGGTTCGCACCCTATGGTGGCGGGCGCGCGCATGGGTGTCAAACCGGCCGCCCGCATCCGTTTGCGACAACTGGAATATTGCACGGGGGGGGGGGTTCAGTGCTAAGGTCAACTGGTGCCTGTCACCTGCGGGTATGGCGGGCAGATTGACGGTACGGCACATGCAGTACATTTGGAGCTAGGCGCGCCGTCAGGATCGTGCGCGGCCTTTGGGCCGTGGCATCGGCGCACTGTCTCCTCGACTGCTCGATGGGACTGATGGTATTGGTGGGCAAGATCTGGAATGCGGTTTTGGCGGCGCTGGTCGCCGTTGCCGCCGTGCTTGCCATAGCTTTCATGGGGGTTCGCCTGCTCGGGCTCACCCCGTACGCCGTCCTGACCGGCTCGATGGAGCCGGAGCTTCCCGTGGGCTCGCTCGCCTACGTCCGCCATGTCGACCCGTCCGAGGTCGAGGTCGGCGACGCCATCACCTTCAAGCTTGAATCCGGTACGCTCGTCACGCACGAGGTGTACGAGATCGACGAGTCCGCCCGCGAGTTCCGCACGCGCGGCGTGGCAAACGTCGACAGTGCCGGCAACATCTCCCCGGATGCGTCGCCCGTTGCGTTTTCCCAGCTGGTCGGCGTGGTCGCGTTTTGCATTCCCTGCCTTGGATACATCAACAACTTTATCACGCAGGCCCCCGGCATATATATGGTCATCGCATTTGTGGCGATGGTCGTTGCCGTGAGCATCGCGATCGAACTGTTCGAGACGCGAAACGAAGGACAGGCCGCCGGGCGTCCGGCGCCGAAACACATGAGGTGACTATGGGCGCGCGAGCGCCCTGGCATATGTGGCGAAGGATCACGAAGAAGGAGGAAGGCCACTATGGAGCAGAAGCAGTCGAATCGTAGGAAGACCGGGTTGGTGGCGGCGCTGCTGCTGTGCTGCGTCCTCGCCGTGGGCGCGGGCGTGATGGCCTGGTTTAGCGTGACCACGAGCAAGACCAACAACTTCGTCGAGGGCAAGGGCATCACCGAGCCGGATAAGAAGCCGGATCCCGACAACCCTGAGCAGGGCGGCGGTGACGATAACGAGCAGGCGGACGCCTGGCTTATCGAGACCAACTGGAAGGACGATTCCGCCATCACCGCGGGCTCCATCGTTCCCAAGAACCCCAACGTCGGCATTGGCAAGCGGTCCCAGGATGCGTATGTGTTCGTCGAGGTTGAGAATAACCTTGGTGAGAATGCGTACTTCGCCATTGGTGATAACTGGGCCCCTGTGACGGGCAAGGCTGATGAGTACGTTGGTCAGGCTGACGCAACGCTTACTGGCAAGAAAGGACGTCTCTACACGGGCGGTCTGTTCGTGTACGTTGGACCTGACGGCAATCAGAGCGGCACCGCCACCGAGGCAGATATGGCCATGCTGCAGCACGATGCTGACGGGCTGAAGGACAAGTACACCGACGAGCTGTTCGATAAGGTGTACGCAAACAACGACTTCGTCCTCACGGAGAGCAAGACCATCGAGGTCAAGGCATACCTCGTTGCGGCTTCCGCCAATGGCGAGAAGATCGACACCGACGAGGTCATCACCAAGGCCAAGGATTGGGCTGAGCACAACACCAAGTAAAACCAACTGTTGACCTGGTTGGGCGGTGCGGCTGTGGGTGCCGTGCCGCCCTCCGGGGAGTCAAGCGCACGAGGGGAGGGTTTGAACCATGAGCGAGGACGACGAGGTTCGCGAGGCTGAGCAGGCCGACGAACTCACGCTGGACGAGGGCTCTGCGGAAAACGTGTGCGACACCGCCGACGCGCCGGGTGCCGAGCAGGCGGACGAGGCCGAGGTTGACGCGTGCGTCGTCGAGGCGGAAGCCGAGGAGGCCGCCGTCGAGGACGCTATCGGCGCTGCCGCGACTGATGCGGAGTCCGAGGCGGCAGCCGCCAAGGCAGCTGCCGATGACGCCGCGCCCGCTGCCAGCTCCGCCGCTCGCGCCGCACGTCGCCGTCGTCTCATGGTCGCCGTGCTGTGCCTTGCGCTCTTCGCGGTCGCCCTCGGTTCGCAAACCCTTTCTTTCCTCGTGCGCGATTATCCCGCCGCTGGTCGCTTGGCCTTCGACGGCGTCGCGCTCGACGCACTTATCACCACGCACGACGCCAAGGGTGAGGAGGTCCCCGCCAAAAGCGAGGACGAGATCCCCTTGGGCACGGTGGGTCTCGACCGCACCGTTCGCTTCAAGAACACGGGCGCCCAGACGCTGTGGGTCCGCGCCCGCGCCGAGTTCTCGCTCAGCTCGGGCGGCGAGCGGCACGGTCTGGCGGACCTCACCGCGTTCGATGTGAACGGCGATGATTGGGTCGAGCGCGACGGATGGTTCTACCTCGTGGAGCCTCTTGAGCCCGGCGCGGTTTCCCCCGCGCTCATAACCGGTCTGACGGTCGACACCCAGGCCGCTCACGACCGCTACGGTTCCGGCTCGTATCAGCTCGATGCGCATGCCGGCGCCGTGCAACGCAAACACAATGCCGATTCGGTGCTCGACGCCGAAGGGTGGCCGGAATGATGAATCAACCAGCAATCAACCGTGGCTGGCGCACCCGCGCCCGTCGCCTGCTCGCCGCCATCGCCATGGCGGTGCTCGTCGTTATCGCGACCCCGGCCGTGGCGCAGGCGAAGACCGTGGAGGTCCATGACGTCAAGGGCCTGCTCGTCGAGATCGCGCGCTCGCGCCAGGAGGCCTACACCGACGAGATCGTCTTGAAGGCGGACATCGATTTCAGGAAAGACGACCCGGACGGCACGCATCTCGAGCAGATCGTCAAGGAACACGGGTCCCTGACGTTCGGCGACAAGGACCATCCCTTCCGCGGCACCTTTGACGGCGACGGCCACTGCATCATCGGCCTCAACTACAAGCGCGACTTCTGGAAGCCGGCGGCCAACACCGGCCTGTTCTCCTTCACCGAGGGCGCCTACATCCACGACATCCATTTCCGCGACTGTTATATCGGCGCGGACTACCGCGGTGGCGTGGTGGTCGGCCACGCCGAGAGGACGCGCATCGAGTCGATCCGCATCGTCAACTGCACCATCTCGGTCACGCCCGCCAACAACGCGGTGTCGCTCATCACCAACGCCGGCCTCATGGGCGGCATGGTCGTCGGTGAGATGGTCGAGGGCTCGCGTCTGTACGACTGCACCGTTCAGGGCGGCCGCGTGGTGAACAACTCCGTCATCGGAGTTTCGGGCTTGGGCGGCGAGTGCCTGTACCTGGGTGCGCTCGCGGGCTCTGCCGAGGATTCCGAGATCGAGTACTGTCGCGTGCTCCCCAACGAGCGGTACTACGAGGATCGCGCCAAGAACCCGAACCTCTCCGTGTACGAGCGCGATGCCGATGGCAACTACCTGTATCAAACCGAGGTCTACAACCGCTACGAGGTCGCGGTGGGTGCCGTCGCCGGTCAGGGCATCTACGCCGGCGGCATTGTGGGCTACACCGACAACGTGGACGTGGTGGACTGCTTCTCCACGGCGTGGGTCCATACGTGGGTCGCCAACTACGTGGGCGTGGGCTCGGGTAACATCGGCTACGTGGGCGGCATCATCGCCTACGCCAACAGCTCCACCGCCAAGACGGACGCCAGCCGTGTCATTCGCTGTCACTACGCGGGCAATATGGAGTCCTTCCAGTGGAACTCCATCGCGGTGATCCCCATCATCCAGAGCAACGTGTACCTTTCCGGCCTGGTCGAGCGCGACTGGGAGGAGGATACGCAGCTGGTGAGCTCGTACTTCAAGCGCAACGACGTTAAGGGCAGGGAGAGCGCCATCAAGCCGCACCCCAAGGGCTATGTGCGCGCGTGGGGCGACTGGCTCGGTTTGGACAACGACAACGGCGTCTCTCCCGAGGGCTTTGGGTACGGCCCGATCGTCGACGACGCGAAGTATGCCGACCGCCTCTTTTGGGAGGGCGAGGATTACGACTTCGAGGGCGACGAGGTGCGCTATTCCAGCCTCGACGCCGACAAGGCCCGTCCGCACGTCAACAAATGGATCATGGACGAGTACCTGGGGATCCCCGTGCACGGCGCCTCCGTCAAGACCACGCTCGACTTCCCCGGTGCGGGCTCGGTGACCGTGGAGCCCACGCAGATGGGCAAACAGCAGGTCACGAGCGACCCGTACAACTTCGCCGTGCAGCCGGTGAGCGTCAACGAGAAGACCTTCACGGTCGAGGCGACCACGATCAAGGCTGGTCAGCAGGGTGAGGACGGGGCGCCCCTCACGCCCGAGGTGAGCGATACCGCCAACAACGGCGCGTACCGTTTCATGGGTTGGTACCGTCAACAGGGTGTTACCGTCAACCACGTCAAGGCCGGCGACCACGCGTACTTCGACCCGATCGTGGCGCCCGATCCTGCAGCGAAGCTCGTCTCGGAGGAGCCCAGCTATACCGCCAAGAACTCCGGCACCGGCGGGGCGACTGCCGGCGAGTTCGTGGACAACGACCTGTTCGTCGCCCATCATCAGGCGCAGGTGCTGTTCCATGACGTGAACGGTAAGGTGATCGACAAGAAGACCTCCATGCCGGAGGACACGCCCGCGGTGGACGACGACTGGTACAACCATCAGGATGCGCTGCCGGCTCCTGCCGAGCCCACAAAGGACCGTGCCGCAGCTGGCGGCCCGGTCAATGACGGCGCGAGGTTCCTCGGCTGGACGACCATGCGAAACGACAAAGGTGACACTGCCGGTTGGCCTGATGTTGCGACTTCCGACCTCAACCGCATGAAGAGGGAGGGCGAGTTCTACGAGGGCGGCGAGCCCATCGAGCGCCCCATGGACCTGTACCCCGTGTATGCCTCGGTTGCCTCGAACATCACCGTGGTGATGGAGGGCAACGAGCTCGATGACGTCCCCGACAGCGAGAATCTGCGCGAGGGCGTTGCCGAGGCGGAGCTTGTCGCCGACAAGGGCACTTACACGCTGACGATCAAGGGCGCTGGCGAGAACGGAGCGCTTCCGGACGGCTATCGCTTCATGGGTTGGTATGAGCTCGATCTCGATGAGGCTGGGAAGCCGCAGTATACCGAGGTCGAGGGTGTGCACACCGACGCCACCGCCAATGCCAAGACAGCCCGCAAGTACCAATGTGGACGCAAGGTGAGCGCCGACCCCACGTGGACCATCCCCGGGGATGTTGACCTGACGCAGCCCCATGCCTACTATGCGCGCTTCGAGTACCGCGTGGACTACTACGCGAAGGCGATCAAGGGCGGCAACAAGGAGTGGGAGAATTATCGCCTATACACGGTTCGTTGGAAAACCTACCTCTCGAATTTCGAACGCTTGAAAGGCCCTCAATTTGATGCCGAGGTCATCGAGCATTGGTCGCTGAGCGACGGTGGGTGCGTTGTCGATGATGAGGCCACGACGTATCTGGAAAATGGAATCGTGTCGCCCCACGTCGTGTACAGCCATAACAAGAGCAAGGGGGCGGGCGAGTTTTACGACATCGTTGCGACCTTCGATTTCCCCAACTCCGCGAAGATCGAGATGTCGGGAAATGCGGGCGGATTGATCGACCCCTTCACCCTCACGGCGAAAATGACCAGCGATGGTTTCGAGTTCATCGGCTGGTCCTGGGAAAAGAAGAGCGAGGCTGGCATCGATAGGCGAAATCCCTGGAAAACTGGCGCTCATGTCACTCAGACTAACTATGTGTACGAAGCGCACACGGTTGCCAAGGTAACCTTTGTTGGCGGCGCTGACGGCGACGGCGACCTGGTGGTGAAGCGCGCGTACTCCGACTGTGCCCAGGACACTGAATTCGCCAATGGGTTCCTGCCTGTATTTGTGGATGAGGATTGGACGTATCAGTTCCGTTACCAGCACTATACGAACGACACCGGCGTCGGTCAGTACAGCGAGGTGCACAACGGCCTGACGGTCGACATCGGTAAGTCCCCGAGCGATGCCGCCATGCAGGCAAAGCGCCCCAACTCGCTGTTCGTGGGCTGGATCGATCAGAGTGCCATCGCGGCTGGTGAGATGACCCAGGAAGAATATAACGCCGTGTACAACCAGGACACGCAGACCTCAAGGGTGAGCCTGGCGGCTATCGCGCCGTACCTGGTGGGCGAGAAGGCCCTGTGCGAGCGGCCCATGACGCTGTACCCGGTGTACGTGGATTACCGCTATGAGACCACGACCAACATCACGCGCGGCACGGCGCTGACCGACCCTGCCGATCCCACGGTGGAGCCTGCAGGTCGCATTGAGAGCGGCGACGATCAGGGTCTCATGGCGCTTACCGTCTCCGCCGATGTCGATGATCAGACGGCAGCTGCGTACGAGCTCGTCTCCTGGACCATCGAGCGCCCCGAGGGAACGGTGATCGACACCATCACCGCGACCGGCGCTGATGGGCATCCCGTTGCGGACGGTCAGGACGGCACTCCGGTGAGCAACGCTAACGCCAAGCTCTCCTACAACATCATCGCTGGCACCAAGCATGTCATCGTGGCGAACTACCACGCCAAGGCCGATGCCAAGCTGAACGTCACCTATCATGTGCGCCCCGCGGGCGACGCCGCCCCGACCATCACGGTTGAGAAGAAGGTTGGCGACCTGCTGGGTCATGCCCCCGCGCCCGAGTTTGAGGTGCAAGGTGCGGTGCTGGTCGGTTGGTCCGAGCAGCAGCCTGCCAATGGTGGCGACTATCTCATGTTCGACAAGGACAACCCTGTCACCTTGGTCGATGAACTCACGGTGGTCGAGCGCTCCATGGAGCTGTGGCCGGTGTATCGTGTGGTTACCACGGGCGGCGAGGGCGACACGGGCGTTGATGTTTGCGTCAACTCCAACATCGATAAAGAGATTCACGGTACGGATCACCGCGCTGCCGTGGTCAAGACTGCCGAGACCCCGCAGGGCACGCAGTCCTACGTATCGCTCGAGGCCAAGCCGGTCGATGGCTACAAGTTCCTCGGTTGGTACAAGGACTACAAGAGCGTTGACGCCGACGGCGAGGTCGTCGGCACGCCGGTTGCCGGCAACCGCGTGACGGGTGACGAGGTCTTTGCCGGCAATCTCTACACCGCCGTGTACCAAAAGGTGCAGGTCTACACCGTTGTCTATCACTTCCCGGATGGCCATGAGTCGACCGTCGAGATCGACGAGGGCGATGATACCAAGTTCATCGAGACCGTGAAGGTGCAAAAGCCCGTTCTGGACGAGAGCGGCAACCCCACATTCGACAAGGACGGCAACCCCGTGGTGGACGTCGTTGAGGAGCAGGCCGTGGTGGTCGGCGGCGAGCAGACCGCCGCCATCGAGGGTGCACTCGACAAGGCCAACGCCCAGGGCGACTATCGCGAGCTGTTCTACGAGTGGGAATGGAGGAAGGACAGCGGCACGACCGTCGCTTGGGAGGAATTCTGCGGCCTCGATCACGGCGGGCAGCCGGGCAAGGGCATCGTCGCGCACCTCAAGGCCGAGAACTCGACCGCGATGCATCTGTATCCGGTGACGCATCGCTTCAATGCGCTCGACGCGGATCGCAAGGCGTATCCCGCCAAGAACCTGGTGTGGCAGATCGACCCCGCGCGCCTGGCCGCCACAGGCCCCGATGCCGCCGATAAGCCCGCGGTGAAGATCGCCTTCGCCCCCAACACGCTTTATGTGGGCGACGAGCTCACCATCCATATGGATCAGGTTCACTATGCGCGCGGGGCCGCGACCGGCGCCGCTGCGCGGACACCCGTTAACGACAAAACCGTCGCGCTGTACGACACCTTCGACTTCGCCAATGCCATGCCGCTTGATTCCAAGGTGACGGGCGCGGATAACCAGGGCGAGGGCAATGCGGTCTTCACGTTCAAGACCACCGGCTCGTTGGTGATCGACAAGACCGCGCCCACCTCCGCTGCTGGCTCGACGTTCACGTTCCTCGTGACCGAGTGCAATGCCGACGGTACCGACAAGCAGGATGCCAAGTCCACCACAGTCACGCTGACCGCCCAGGCGGCGCCGGGCGACTCCACGGCCACGGCGCGTGGGACGCTGAGCCTGCCATGGGGCTACTACAAGGTTGTCGAGACCACGTGGGGTTGGCGCTATGCGCCCACTTATCGGTTCTTGGAGAACGGCCTCACGGTCGAGGGGCGTCCCGAGAACGTGGTGTTGGTGCGCGGAGGCAGCACGGCTCGAGTGACCAATGCGCTTCAAAAGGACAAGTACCTCGATGGTGAGGACCGTGCCAAGAACGTCTTCGGCGAGGGTCGGGTCGACGCTAAGGGAGGTGAGCGCTGATGAGCGAGTATCGTGGCAAACACATGAAGCCGGCAGGTGGGCCTGCGCGCGCTAACGGCAGTGCCGACCAGCCGCAGGGCCAGGCCTCGGGTCGCTGGTCGGGCTCCGCCTTGAACCGCGGCTCAGCTTCCGCAGGCGGCTCGGCCCCCACAGGCGGTGCCCAAGGCGGCAGCCCCCGTCGCCCCCACAGGACGCCCTCTCGCGATCGCCGTCTCAAGCTCTCCCTGACGCTGCTCGCCGTGGTCCTCACGACCGCCGTCACGGGCGCGACGTTGGCCTGGTTCTCCGAGACGGATGCGCTCACGAATTTCTTCGATCGCGGCAAGGTCAAGCCTGCCATCGAGGAGCAGTTCGAGGGCAATCACACGGTGAAGGAGAACGTTACCGTCAAGAACAACGGCAGCATGCGATCTTACATGCGCGCGACGGTGTCGATCTATTGGGAAGATGCCGAAGGCAAGCAGCTGTGGGACGCGCCCGCTGAGGGGCGGGACTACACGATCGTCTGGGGCGAGATCGACGACGCTGTCGCGGATCCGCACTGGATCACGGGCAATGACCGCTTTTATTATTGGTCCGCCCCGCTCGACCGCGACGCCTCGACTGATCCGCTCATCAAAAGCGTGACGCAGGGCCCGGGTCAGGCGCCCGAGGGATGCAAACTCGTTGTGGACGTATCTTCGCAGGCGATTCAGGCCGAGGGTTCGTCCGAGGCGTTCGCCTATGCCTGGGGCGACGCCAGTGGGCTGGTTGCGCAGCCGAACACCGGCATGCTCTCGAAGGGAGAGGGGGCCTGATGCTCGACTCGCGCTTGCATAAGATGCTCACGGCCGTCGCCGGGGCCCTTGTGATGTGCTTTGCCTTGACATGCGCTCTTCCGGGTGAGGCAATGGCTGCCTGCGCGGTTTACGACGGCACCGATAAGGAATGGCACGGCGAGGACCTACAGGAGTCCGACGTCTTCATGAGCTTTGACGGGGCCGTGCCCGGCGACACCCTCTCGCACGACGCCGAGATTCGCTTGGATCGTCCGCTCGAGCCCGTCACCTTGTACGTGAAGCTGGATTGTGACGACGCGACAGCTCGCGCGCTGTCGGACGTCACTTGCTCGGTGTCGATGGATGGTCGCGTTGTCGGTGCCGCCACGTTGGGGGAGCTTGCGGTCACCCCGATGTCGGTTGGCACGTACTCTGCCGCAGCGACGATCGACATGCATGTCGAGATGACGCTCCCCACGAGCTTGGGCAATGAGCACCAGCACGAGATATATCCTGTGGGTTGGCGCTTCATCGCGCAGGAGCAGGACGGCTCGAAGCCCGGGGATGGCCCGAGTGCCGGCGGCACGGAATTGCTCCCGCAAACTGGTGACAACATGGTCCTTGCTTACGGTCCATGGTTGTTTGCCGCGCTGGGTGTTGGGGCGATCGCGCTCGCCACGCGCAGGCAGAGTGAAGGCTCCTGCAGGTAGGTTATCTCGGATCCGTGCTGTATGGATGCCCCCGCCCGCATCTGGACATGCGCGCGAGGGCGTATGCGTGAGGCGGGACATGCTTTCGTTTTGGTGTGTCGGCCTCGGGCGCGCGTGGGTGCATTCGGCACGCCAAGCGCTTGCCGCCGGGGCTGCCGGTACGCGTGGTCGCATGCGATCCCGAGCGTCAAACCGGTGCCAGGCCGACTGCGCCGCGCAACGCGTTCAACAGCGCCGCCTGTTTGATTCGGTATCCTTCACCTTGGTATCTGAAGCGCGTATGGGAAAAGCGGTAAATGGTTCGCGCGATGGCCTCCAAAGCGGTGATGTCTCGCATTTGGTCGCGCTGGATCACGATGACGTTGATGCCCATTCCGCGCAGGCCGTTGTTGCGGTTTCCATCGTGGATGCGTGCCGGCAGTTCCTCGTGACCGATGCCGTTGTACTCTATGTCGGTGTTTGCGTCGGGGATGAACACGTCGGCGATGGCGTAGGGCATACCGGAGGACATGAGCACCGCATCGTGCGTGAAGTCGATCCGGTGATTGAGGAGCATGCCCTTTGGCAGGCTCGCGCAGGCAAATCCGCCATACCGCATGGGAAGGCCAAGCATGCAGTACTGGATGGTCTCGGCCGGCGACGCCGAGTTGGGGGCGACAAGATCCACCGCCTGCCGAAAACGGGTGTCTCGGCTGCTTTTGGTCCACTGTGCGATGGCGCGAAGCTGCTTCATTGTCACCGCCGGTTCACAGGAGTAATGCGTTTGGCTCACAGCTTCATATGTGTGTTGCGCGGGGCGGGACGGGTTTTGGATGTTTTCCCGGCTGGCTACATCCGAGATGTCGTTGATCTCGGGGTCCGCGAAAGCCGGATTGGCTGTGTATGCCACATTTTGCGGGGTTGCCTCGGGGGCTGCGGACGTTGCAACGCGGGGCGGCCAGAGCTCGCCGTTTGCAATGGGTATTGTTGCCTCGGGAGGCAGCGCATAGGTGCCAAGAAGTTCCATGAGCAGCGATGCGATTTTCGGCACGGTGCGGTTGCGCGCGTAAAGGTAGGCCGTAAAGGCCGGCGACGTGCAGTAGAGGCCCTTATCGATTTCCATGATTGATCCGGGCGGCAAATCGCGCGAGATCAAATGACATGTGACGGGATGTGTGGTGCGTCGACATGTGCTATTCGACGTGAGGAGGTCGACACAATCGTCCTCCTCGGGTTCCATGAGGCCATGGCGATAAAGCAGGTCGGGGTCGAGCGCCGATATATTTGGCTTGCAGTTTTGCAGCGTGCGGCGCTGCTCGGGGAGGGTGAGGGGGCGCCAGGGAATGGCAGAATACGCCCTTCGCGCGAGTCGAATCGCGCGAAGGGCCGTGACGTGTGAGAAAACGAGTGTATCCATGGATAGTAGCTACCCAAAATGGGCTTCCGGCGATCAGATATTGCATGAAGGCGGCGTAAGTGGCTAAAAATTACCATTCTGAATAGTGAGGTGCCGACATGGTTGGGCGTTTAGCTGTCCCGATAGGGGTAGCGACCGTCTGAGAGGCTCGAAATGGGCGATGGTTGTCCGAAAAGAGCCCAAAATACCGGATTTGAGAGTTCCAAGTCTCGCAATGGAAGGAATTTGAAGTGTGTAAGATGAAGCTAACTGTTCAGAACGGTATTTTTTAGCCACTTTGTCGCGTTCAAGTCAAATGCGGCGTGTTCGGTTGGCATATTTGCAATCCCGAGATCACCGTCAGCGCCGGAGTCGGTAAATTTGCGACTCTGGGATCGCAGTGAGCGCCTGAGGTTGGCCAATCTGCGGGCTAGAGACCGCTGCCGATACCTGAAGTCGCCATATTTGCAGCTCCGAGACCGTCGTTGACACCCGAGTGAGGCGATTCGGGGATTTGAACCCGCTGTTGGCGCCTGTGGTGAATCTATTCGATGCGATCCAGGTCCGCGCACCGACGAGGGCCGCGATTAGGTGTTCGAGATGAGTTGATTTGATACGTCTGGGCCGCTGGGAGTGTTAAGGACCGGTTACTTTGACACGACTGGGTCGCGTGTAGGCGCGTGGCCTCTTCTGGAGCATGTGTGTTGGGGAAAGGTTGCGCCAGGAAAGAGCATCGCCCTGCCGAGCTTCGCTCGGCAGGGCGATGTGGGTCGTGGCGTTTGAAAGGCGCCGTTGCCGCAAATCGATGCGTTACTTCATGCGCTCGCGGCGACGCGAGGCGATGCCGGCACTCAGGCAAGTGGTCGCTAAAGCTCCAGAAGCAATTGTCGCAAGAGATGCGAGGTCGCCGGTGCTGGGAAGCGTTTCACCATTAGCGTTGGTGTCCTGATTAGGAGCCGGGGCAGCATCGGGGTCGGGCTTCTGACCGGGATTCGATCCCGGCTTGTTCCCGGGGTCCTGGTCGGGCTCGGGCTCGGGCTCCGGTTCCGGATCGACCGGTGGCGTTACGGGCTCGTCCTTTTCCCACTGTGCCGTGAGGGTGGTGTCCGCAGTCAACACGAGGGTGCTCCCAGGCTGGTGCGTTGTCGTGCCGTCGCTCCAGCCAAGGAACGTATGGCCCTCGAGCGCCGGGGCGGCATTCACTGTGATCTGCGTGTCAAACGGCAAGGTTTGGGCGGAGTAGTCGACCCCATCGGCGCCCGTTCCGCCATTCAGGTCGTAGCTCAGGGTTACCTGCTCAAGGTCGTAATACGCCTTGAGCACGAGGATGACGGGCTTGTCGTCCTGCTCCACGGGCTTGATGACCGTGCCGGTGAGCTCGGAGAGATCCGCATTGAGGTGATAGCCGATATAGCCCTTGGGCGTCGCAGTCACCTGCGACCCGATCTTTCCGTACAGCGGGAACTCGGTCTCGACGAGCTGATAGCTGCCGTCAGGCTGCTGCCGATAATGCTCGACCTGGTATGCGGCGGTGGTGGGTTCGATGGGCGTCGTGGTCTTGGTCCAGGAGCCGGACAGCACCACGTCGGCATTGGGCATGGTCAAGATGCCGCCGTCTGTAATCGACGCGCTTCCGGGCGTCTTGACCGACCAACCGCTGAACACCCAGCCCTCCATGGAGGGGTCACCGACAACGGTCACAGGCGCCGAGTATGGGGCATCCACTGCGGCAGGCAGCTGCGGCGCGCTGTCGGGAACCTCACCGTCGTACTCGTAGGTCAGCTTGTGGGGTGTGGCGCGGTAGTAGATCTTGAGCGGGTTGTCCTCGGTAGCCTCGGCGCAGGTAGCGCTCAGGCGATGCGGACCGAAGTTCTGGTCGAACACGTAATGGACGCCGAGGGTCTCCTTGCCCGAACCGTCGACGGCATCCCTATCGAGTGGCGTGCCGTTAAGTTCATTGCCACTGATGCTTACCGCATCATTGGGATATGCTTGGCCTCCTTCAACGTGGGCGTGTTTCGTCCAGTTGAACTTAAGGCCGTTCTCGTCAGTCTCAGTGCCGTTGGGCGCGAAGCTCTGATAGTAGAGATCGTAGTACCAAAGCTGCTTCGGTGTCTCTTCCCACTGCGCGTACACGGTGATGTCGGCGGTCACGGTCGTGTTCGCGGTGAACGGATCGCCGCTGCCGTCGGCCGCGGTGTTCCAGCCGAGGAAGGTGTGGTTGGCACGCGCGGGCTCGGCCGGGAGCTTGCCCACGGCCGAGCCGCTGGCCACGGTCATGCTGCCGGGGACGGCCTCGGTGTCGCCGCCGTTCTTATCAAAGGTGACGGTGACCATCTTCGGGGCGCGCTCGTTGATGAACCAGACGTCCTGGGCGCCGCTCTTGTTCTTGCGGTCGACGAAGAACTTGTCGCCGCCCTGAGCCAGCGTCAGTTCCATGTCGGAGTCGGCGGCCTGCGCGTAGACGTACTCTTCGTTGAGGTCGGGCTCGGAATATGCGCCGTAGAGCGAGCCGTCCTTCGCATCTTGGGGATCCGCGATGGGCAGCAGGTCGCCGTTGTTGCAAGCGGTGCCTGCCGCGGTCAAGGTCACGGCCTTGGGATCGCCGATGGGAATCTGAGTGCCGCCAATGTTGATGGTCTTTTTGACGCGCGCCATATTGAGCTGACCGTTCACGATCAAATCGCCCGTGATCTCGGCATTCTGCTTGAAGGCGAGCGTGGCACCCTTGTCGATGCTCAGATCCTCAACCTGATAGAGCGGGACGGTGAACGGTTTTTTGTCGGAGCCGTAGAGCGTGTGGTCTCCAAAGACTGCGACCTGGGCGTCGTCAGTCACGTGGACGGAGTCCATCGCCCAGATGAGGGGGCTCATCCTCAGTGCATTCGTTGTGCCGCAGCCGGAGAACGTGAGTGTGCAATCGCCAGTGATCTTGCTGTTTCCCAGGCTGCTGGTGCTGTATCGCCCGTAGATATATTCCTCGGTGGTTCCGCCCGTGACGAGGATGTCGACGTTTCCGTTGATGATGAGGTTCTTGGAGTAGACGGAGCCGCCCTCGATCGCGTGGACCGCGCCGCCGGATTGCGTGAGCTTGACGTTTCCCTGGCAGGTCTTGGTGGGCTGGCCGCTTGCCACGCGGGACTTCACGCTGGCCATGAGCACGTCGACGGTACCGCCGGCGACCTCCGCTTGCGCCGCGTAGTCGCTCTTGCCCTCGTTTTTGATGACGGGTGGATCCTGGTATTTGGCTCCACCGAGATAACAACCGCTCTTCGCGGCGCGGCTCATGGGCGTGATGATGCCGACCTGCCCCTGAGAAGCTACGGAAGTGCCGGGCTTGTTCTGGTCGTTACCGATGCGGGCCTCGTCCTTGAGCAGGGCGGACGACGTTCCGCGAATGATATCGTTGCAGCCGCCACCATAAACGGCGCCGTATCCATACGCGCTGCCCTCGCCGGATTCGACCAGGGCCTTTCCGCCGATGACGACCTGGGTGTTTTTGACAGTCGAATGGAACGACCCGCCGTAGACCGCGGGGTAGTCCGCGCCGGAGGTCGAGGTGTCCTCGCTTTGCTCGGCGGCCTCTACGTGGGCACTGCCACAAATCTCGACGCGGGTGTCGCCACCGACGACGGCACGCTGCTCGCGCGCATTCTCCGGAATACCGTGCTCATCGTATTCATAGCTGCCGAACACGAAAATGTCGTTGTAACCGCCGCCGTAGACGCTCTTGATGGATCCACCGGACACGACAACGCTCGTGTTGCCCGATACGCGACCGAGGTCGTCGAGCTCACCGAGATTGCCGGCGTGCCTGGGATTCCTGCGAGCTGCGCCGCCGCCGAAAATCTGGTAGACCGTGCCGCCGGTCATCTCAACGTGCGTGCTGCCCACGGTGTTGCCGCAGGTACCACCGCCGTAGATGCCGTAAGGGAGGATTCCGTATTCGTAATCCATGCCGGCAAAAACCGGGCCGTTCCATTTACCCTCGCCCTTGGCGTCGAGGTAGAGGTTGTAGTTGGCGGACTTGGTGCCAATGTAGTCCCCCTCCTCTTTGCCATCCGAGGCGTTGGGGAAGCGGGCGTCTCCGCCGAACTCCACGAGCGTGTCGCCGGTGAGGGTGCCGGCTGAGTTGCCGCCGGCGACGAGCTTGTAGACGCCGTCGGTGATGGTGAGGTGCGTGTCGGCCGTGAGGTCCGTGTCGCTGCCGCCGTAGACGATCATGCGGCGCTCTCCGTCGACGCCACCGCCAAAGCCATTGCCCAGCGTGAGGTGGTGACCGTTGGCGTAGAGTGTCTTGGGGGAGATGTGAATGTTCTCGAACGTGACATCGCCTGCCAGCTCGACGGTCTCGATGCCCGAAGGCCAGCTCAACAGGCGGGTGCTGCCCTGCGCGCTGCGAACGGTGACATGCTCTCCGGCAACACCGGTGAACGACGTGTCGAGCGCGACGTCGGATGTGAGCTCAATCGTCGCGCCGTCGACGCCATCGGACTTGATCTCGATGAGGGCCCTCGAGATTTCGGCTGGGCTGCCAACCGAATATGGCCATTCGCCCCCCCCCTGTGGGCGCGGCGAGCGCATGTGCCGGCTGGAGAAACAGGGTGAGGGCCGCGAGCGCGCCGAACGCCAGGGCCTTGGACCTTCCTCCCATAACAACCTCCTCGTGATTCAATTGACGTGCATAGGGCAATTATCGATACGGATGTTCATCACGTCAAGATGGCTTCTCGCAGATGGCGGCTCGTTTCCGCATGAAAAAACGCCCACCCGCGACGAGGCGGATGGGCGTTGCGAGCGTGGGCTAAGCGAGCCGTGGCGCGAGCGGGGCCGCGGGCGGCGGACCTCAGCTCAGCCGGCGCGGCTTACATCGCGAAGTCGCCGCCCACGAGGTTGCTCACGGACTGCTCGTAGTACACGGCGGAAATGGTCTCGGCGAACTCGCCGGCCACGGAGATGGTCTTGATCTTGCCGGTCTCCTCGACGGGGATGGCGTCGGTGACCACGCACTCGACGATCGGGGCGTCGTTCAGGCGCTGGATGGCCTCGCCGGAGAAGATGCCGTGGGTGGCGCACACGTAGATGTCGCCGGCACCGAGCGCCTTGAGCTCGCGCACGTTGGCGCACAGGGTGCCCGCGGTGTCGATCATGTCGTCGTTAATGATGCAGGTCTTGCCCTTGATGTCACCGATGATGCCCATGACCTCGGCGGCGTTGTGGCGCGGACGGCCCTTGTGGGCGATGGCCAGCGAGCAGCCGAGCATGTCGGAGAGCTTCTTGGCAGCCTTGGCGCGACCCACGTCGGGGGACACGACGACGAGGTTGTCGGTGTCGAAGCCCATGGCGTCGTAGTACTCGGCGAAAAGCGGCAGGGCGGAGAGGTGGTTCACCGGGATGTCGAAGAAGCCCTGAATCTGGCCCTGGTGCAGGTCGAGCGTGATGATGCGATCGACGCCGGCGCACTCGAGCAGGTTGGCGACGAGGCGGGCGGTGATGGGCTCGCGCGGGCCGGCCTTGCGGTCCTGGCGGGCGTAGCCGTAGTGGGTGATGACGGCGGTGATGGAGCGGGCGGAGGCGCGCTTGGCGGCATCCGTGGCGATGAGGAGCTCCATGAGCATGTCGTTGACGTTCTCGCCGGCGACGGACTGGATGAGGAAGACGTCGGCGCCGCGGACGGTCTCATCGTAACGAGCGTAGATCTCGCCGTTGGCGAACTGCTTGAGCGTAAGGCCGGAGAGCTCGACACCGAGCTGGTTGGCGATCTTCTGGGCGAGCGGACGGTTGGAGGAACCGGAGTACACTCGCAGGATCTTGCTCATATCCACGGTCTTTTTGGGATCGGTTGTCGGCATGACTTCTCCTTTATACGCCACAACATCCATACGCGTTCTATATTAGCCACTTTGTCTGCTATTTGACCACCGATAATGTGTAATTGGGGACGGGTGCAAATTACACATCATTGGGTCTCAACATGGAAAAGCCGGCCGTCCGCAATCGGACGGCCGGCAGGCCCATCAGCAAGATGTGTAATTTGCACCCGTCCCCAATTACACATCCGAAAGGGTTACAGGCGGGCGCGGCGCAGCTCGGTGTAGCCCTCGATGACGCGCTGCTCGCTGCGCTCGACCGCCAGGGCCCCGTCCGGCACGTCGCGGGTGATGCAGCTGCTCGCGCCGGTCACCACATCCGCGCCGATGTTCACGGGCGCGACCATCATGGTGTCGGAGCCGATGAACGTGCGGTCGCCGATGGTGGTGGCGTGCTTGTTCTTGCCATCGTAGTTGCAGGTGATGGAGCCGGCGCCCACGTTCACGCCCGCGCCCATCGTGGTGTCGCCGATGTAGGAGAGATGCGGAACCTTGGAGCCCTCGCCGATCGTGGACTTCTTGATCTCGACATGCGTGCCCACATGCGCGCCGTCCAAAAGGTGCGTGCCCGGGCGCAGATAGGCGCGCGGGCCGCAGGTCACGCCGTTCTCGATGACGACGTCGATGGCGACCGTCTCGTCGAGCGAGCAGCCGTCGCCCGCCACCACGTTCGTGAGACGGGTGTTCGGGCCGAGCTGGCAACCCTCGCCGATGCGGCAGGCGCCGATGAGGTGGGTCTGCGGCCACACGATGGTGTCGCGACCGATCTGCGCATCGGGGCCGATCCAGGCCTGGGCGGGGTCGATGAACGTGACGCCCTCGGTCATGAAGCGCTCGTTGATGCGGTCGCGCGCGATGGCGGTGAGCTCGGCGAGCTGCACGCGGCTGTTCACGCCCAGGCCGTCGCGGTAGTCCTCGCAGTGCGAGATGGTCACGGCGTGGCCGTGGCGTTTAAGGATCTCAACCATGTCGGGCAGGTAGTACTCGCTCTGGGCGTTGTCGTTGCCGACCTCGCCGATGTGGGCGGCGAGAAGCGCGCCGTCGAAGGCGTAGCAGCCGGCGTTGCACTCGAGGAGCTCGGCGTCCTGCTCGGGCGTGCAGTCCTTCTGCTCGATGATGCGATTGACGGTCCCGTCCTCTGCCAGCTCGATGCGGCCGTAACCGAAGGGCACGGGCGGGGTGAAGGTGAGCACGGCGCCGGCGTTCGCGCCGTCGGCGACGGTGTTGGCGAAGGCGGAGATGGTCTCGGCCTGGATGAGCGGGAGGTCGCCGTTCAGGACCACCACGGGACCGGCGTCGATGCCGGTCGCATCCAGCGCGGTACGGACGGCGTGCGCGGTGCCCAGGCGCTCTGCCTGCTCGACGCACTCGATGGCGCCCGCGGCGGGCGTGCCCTCGTAGGCGTCGGCGATGAGCGCGCGAACCTCGTCGGAATGGCTGCCCACCACCACGACGACGCGGGCGCAGCCCGCCTCGAGCGCGGCGTCGATGACCCAGCAGGCCATGGGCTTGCCGAGAATCTTATGGGATACCTTGGCATGATTGGATTTCATGCGCGTGCCCTCGCCGGCGGCCATTACAATCGCGGTAGCATCCATGGGGACTCCAATGATCTGGTTGCAGATGAACCCGCGCGTGCGGCGCGGGACGAGTCGATGATACCTCAGCGTCGAGGCGCTGGTGGATTCGGCGGGGCTTTGGGGCGCAATGAGCGCGACTTGCACGCGCCGGACGGGGCGGTTCGAGGCATGGTCGCATGGCGAGAGGAGGGGGCGGATGGCGCAAGCGCCCAGGCACACGGCATTTGGAACCATGCACCCGGCGGTGCCGGCGACGTTTCTCGCATGCACGCTCGGTCTGACCATGTTCGCGCCGCATCCGGTGCTGGTGTCGCTGTCGCTCATGGGGGCGCTCGCTTACGGCGCGGCGGCCCGCGGCATTCGCCCTGCGCTGCTCGCCCTGCGCTGGCAGCTCCCACTCGTCGTGCTGCTTGCTTGCGCGAACCCCCTGTTCGCGCGACAGGGGAGTACGCTGCTGTTCTCTGTGCTCGGCATGCCGGTGTTTGCCGAGAGCCTCCTGTTTGGTTTTGTCATGGCCGTGATGTTCATGGCGAGCGTCTTGTGGTTCCAGGCCGCCCGCGACATCTTGCCGCAGGACGAGGTTCTCTCCCTATTCGGCAATGCGGCGCCGGTCGTATCGCTCATGATCTCGATGACGATGCGCCTCATCCCGCGCTTCGTGCGGCAGGGGCGCCTGATCGCCGACGTGCAGGACGTGGCCCTGAGTTGCGCCGATGCAGACGAGCGCGGTGCGGCGGGGGCCCGCGGCGGCTTGATGCGCCGCCGCATGCGGCAGAGTTCGGTGCTCATGGGCTGGGCCATGGAGGACTCCCTGGAGACCGCCGACGCCATGCGGGCGCGCGGCTGGGGGGCCGCCGAGCGTCGGACCACGTACGCGCGCTATCGCTTCACTTCGCGCGATGCGCTCGGCATGGTGCTCATTGCCGTGGCGGGCGTGCCGTGTGCCGTCGTTGCCTGGCGTTGCGCCACGACGTTCACGTTCTACCCCCGGCTCTCGCCCCTTGGTCCCTCGCCCGCCTACATTCCCTATGCCGCCTGGATGCTCGTCCCGGCGGCGCTGCATGTGTACGAGAGGAGGGCGTTCGCATGAGCGGTGGAGCTTTCGAGGGCGCCGGGGTTGGCGCTGGCGCCCGCGTCGTTGGGCCCGATGCCCCCGGCGCCCGCGTCGTTGGGTTCGATGTCGCTGGTGCCCGTACTGCCGCCCCCGGCGCCGCCGCGCTCGCCTATGACGGCGTTTCGTTCAGGTACCCCGGCGCCCGTGAGGACGTGCTGCGCGGCGCGTCGATGAGCGTGCCCGTTGGTGCGTTCGCGCTGCTGGTAGGGGGCATCGGCTCGGGTAAGTCGACGCTGCTCTCGCTTGCCAAGCCGCAGATCGCCCCTGCGGGCGAGCGATCGGGCTCGGTGCGCGTGTTCGGCAGCCCCGTGGAGGGTCTTGATGAGGCGTCCGCCTGCGAGGTCGGCTATGTGTTTCAGGACCCCGACAACCAGATCGTGTGCGACAGCGTGTGGCACGAGATGGCGTTCGGCTTGGAAAACCTTGGCACACCGCAGGACGAGATGCGCCGCCGCGTGGCTGAGGCGAGCTATTTCTTCGGCATGGGTCCGTGGTTTCACAGCGACACGGATTCGCTGTCGGGTGGACGCAAGCAGCTGCTGGCGCTCGCGTCGACGCTCGTGATGCAGCCGCGCATCCTGTTGCTCGACGAGCCCACGGCGCAGCTCGACCCCATTGCGGCGCGCAATTTCCTGCATGCGCTGTTCCGCGTGAACCACGAGTTGGGGTGCACCGTCGTCGTGGCGACGCACGAGCCGGAGCTCATGGCCGACTACGCCACCTGCGCCTTCGAGCTGGTGGATGGCGCCGTGAGGCCCGTTGGGGACCTGGGGCGCTTCAAGCGTGAGGCCGCTGCGGGCGCCTCTGCGGAGGGCGGCGTCGCGGGCGGTGCCGCGGGGATCGGGTTTCGCCCCGCCGCGGCTATACCCCCTGCATCTGGCGTTGGTCCTGCCGGTGCCGCCATCGATACGGGGGGAAATCCCGGCGGTTCGCCCGTTCACGCCGGCGGCCGAGTCTCCGTCCCCGGGGATGTCGCCGTCTCCGCGCACGGTGCGTGGTTTCGCTACGGTCGCGACGACGACTGGGTGCTGCGCGGCTTGGACTTCGAGGTCTCTCGCGGCGAGGTTCATGCCCTGGTGGGCGGCAACGGCTGTGGCAAGTCGACGCTGCTCGCGCTCATTGCGGGGATGCGTCGGGCGCAGCGCGGCGAGGTGCGCTCGCAGATCACGGCCAAGGCGATGCTGCCCCAAGACCCCAAGGCCCTTTTTGCCGAGGAGCGCGTGGACGAGGAACTTATGGAATGGGCGGGTATCGGCGGATACGGTGCGGACGAGGCGCACACCATGATGCGCGAGATCGGCCTCGCCGACTTCGCCGCCCTGCACCCGTACGACCTGTCCGGCGGTCAACGCCAGATGCTCGCCTTGGGCAAATTGCTTCTCGTCCGTCCGCGGCTGCTGCTGCTCGACGAGCCCACCAAGGGGCTCGACCGCGCCGCGCGCGAGCAGGTGGCCGGCATGATCGAGTCCGCCCGCCGCGAGGGCGTCACGGTCGTCGTATCCACGCACGACCTGACGTTCGTGCGCCGCGTCGCCGACCGCGTGTCGCTCATGTTCGACGGGGAGCTCGCCTGCACGGAGCCCGTGGGCGAGTTCTTCCGCAACAACCTGTTCTACCGGCCATGATGGTGGGGGATGAGATGCGCCCAGATGGGAAAGGCGCGACGGCCTTCGAGGCTGCGTTGTTGATGGCGGTCCCCGCGGTGATGGGCGTCGCGCTGTGGACGGGCATCGCGAGCTCGGCCCTGCTCATGCTTGCGGTGGTGACGGTGGTGCTCGTCCTGTTCTTCCTGGGATACGAGCGGAGCCAGCCTGCGCTGCGCCAGATCATGCCCACGCTGGTGCTCGCCGCGTGCGCGGCGGCGGGGCGCATCCTGTTCGCGCCCATCCCGGATTTCAAGCCGCTGTCCGCCATCGCCATCATCGCGGGGGCGACGCTGGGGCCTCGCAACGGGTTCATGGTCGGTTCGCTTGCGGCATTTACCAGCAATTTCTTTTTCGGCCAGGGGCTGTGGAGCCCGTGGCAGATGTATGCCTGGGGCATGGTCGGGTATGCGGGTGGCCTGCTTGCGAAGGCTGGTGTGCTTGAGGATCGCGTGACCGGCCGTCCTCGCACGTGGGCGCTCGTGCTTGCGGGCCTGGCGTCTGCCGCGCTCTACGGCCTAATTGTCAACGCATATGGAGTGCTGGGGTTCGTGCGCCCGCTCACGTGGGCGGGCACGTTGGCATACGTGGCCGCCTCGCTGCCGTTCGACGTCATGCACGGCGTCGCGACGGCGCTGTTCCTCGTGGTGCTGTACGGCCCTTGGACCCGCCGCATCGGCCGCGTTGTCCGCAAGTACGGGCTGCGCGGGATGTGATGGCCGCCACTGGGTAGACTGAACTGAGCTAGCCGCACATGAGTTCATGGGGCGCGCCGCGAATCGGGTCATTCGTCCGCCCGCAGCAGGTGCGTCCCGTGGATTTGCCGCCGTCCGGAGGTCGCATGCACGGAGACACCGCCCTGCTTTCCACGTTCGTCATCGCGCTTATCGCTGCGTTCCTCGGCGGCATCGCCGCTCGCGCGGTGCGCTTGCCACCCATCGTGGGCTACCTGTTGGGAGGACTTGCGGTGGGCCCGTTCACACCCGGCTTCATCGGGGACTCGCATGCCATGAGCCAGCTCGCCGAGGTGGGCGTGATGTTCATGATGTTCGGCACGGGCCTTCACTTCTCGTTCGCCGATCTCATGGAGGTCCGCAGGGTGGCGATTCCCGGCGCGCTGTTGCAGACGGCGCTGGGCACGCTCGCCGGCTGCGGATTGGGCCGCGTCCTGGGGTGGTCGACCGAGGCAGGCGTCATGCTCGGCCTGTCCGTGTCCATCGCGTCGACGGTGGTGCTCATCAAGAACCTCGCCGACGCGGGGCTCGACAAGACGGAGGGCGGGCGCATCGCCACGGGGTGGCTCATCGTGGAGGACCTGGTGACAGTCGTGGTCCTGGTGGTGCTCCCCGTGCTGTTCGGCCCGGGCGAGGTGGACGCCTCCGCCGTTGCGGCGGGCCTCGGCATGGCGCTCGTCAAGACCGCGCTGTTCGTGGCCCTCATGGCCGTGGTGGGCTCTCGCGCGCTTCCGCGCATGCTCATCCGCATCGCGCGCTTCTGCCCGCGCGAGCTGTTCCAGCTCGCCGTGATCGTGGTGGCGCTGGGGACGGCGGTGTTGGCGGCCTGGCTGTTCGATTTGTCCTTTGCGCTCGGCGCGTTCCTCGCCGGCGTGGTGGTGGGCGGTTCGAAGATCTCGCACCGCGTCGCCGCCGAGGCGATTCCGTTCCAGGACTTGTTCTCCATCATCTTTTTCGCCAGCGTCGGCATGATGGTCAACCCGGGATTCCTTGTGGGGCACCTGGGCGAGCTGGTGCTGCTCTTGGCCTTGATCATGCTTGGGAAATGGGGGATCAACATGCTGCTCGGAGTGGTGTTCCGGGTCGATCTGGGCAGCACGCTGACCGTTGCCGCCGGGCTGTCGCAGATCGGCGAATTCTCGTTTCTCATCGGGCAGACGGGCATGGCGCTCGGGGTCCTCAGTCAGGACCAGTACAGCTTGATCCTCGGCGCGGCGGTGCTGTCCATCGCGCTGAATACTTTCGTGTTCAAGGTCCGTGCGCCGCTTGAGCGCGTGCTGGGCGGTGTTCCCGCGATCGCGGGGCTGTACGGAGGGGACATTCGCGCCGAGGAGTCCGCAGCTGCCGTGACGGTGTCCTCGGATGTCGCCGCCGAGACCCCTGGTTCGGACGTCGTGGAAGCGGGGGAGTGCCTCAGCTGCGCGGCGGCAGCCGCCTTGAACGACCTGTTCTCGGCTGTTCCCGATACGAACTTGCGCTGGATGACCGTGCCGACGAATGGCGTTGCCGCTGGAAGGACCTTGGCCGAGCTGCAGCTTCGTGCCAAGACAGGCGCGCAGGCGGTCGCCCTGAGACGCGATGACGAGATTGAATTCACCATCGAGGCGGATATGCCCCTGTGTGCGGGCGACGTTCTCGGTTTGGCGGGGTCCGCCGAGCAGGTCGCGGCGGCATTGGAGTTGCTGGAGGCGGCGCGCGGATGAGGCGCCCACGGCCGCGGCAGCTTGGACGCGACCGCGGGCGGCCTCCGTGCCCAGGTTGCGCTCCCCTACAGTTCGATCTCCAGCGTGACGGGGCAGTGGTCGGAGCCGAAGATGTCGCTGCGGATGCCGCAGTCGCGCACGCGGTCGGCGATCGAGTCGCTTACCAGGAAGTAATCGATGCGCCAGCCGGCGTTGTTCTTGCGCGCGTTGAAACGGTAGCTCCACCAGCTGTAGGCGCCCTCCAGGTCGGGGTTCGCGGCGCGGAACGTGTCGGTGTACCCCGCATCCAGCAGCTCGCCGAACTTCGCGCGCTCCTCATCGGAAAAACCGGCGTTGCCGCGGTTGGACTTGGGGTTCTTGAGGTCGATCTCGTTGTGGGCCACGTTGAAGTCGCCACAGGTGATCACGGGCTTGCCCGTCTCGTCCTCGAGCGAGCGCAAAAACGCGCGATAGGCGTCGTCCCAGGCCATACGCGTGCTCAGGCGGGCGAGTTCGCCCTGCGCGTTGGGGGTGTACACGTCCACGAACCAGAAGCGCTCGAACTCCAGCGCGCACACGCGCCCCTCGGTGGCGGCGACGGCGACTAGCTCGAGCTCGTCATCGGTGAGGCCCGCGCCGCGTCCAGCTGCGAGCACGGCGTCCGCATGGCGCACGGACAGGGGCTCCTCGCGGCAGAACACGGCCGTGCCGGAGTAGCCCTTGCGCTCGGCGTAGCTCCACACCTGGTGATAGCCCGGCAGGTCGAGTTCGACCTGGCCCTCCTGCAGCTTGGTCTCCTGCAGGCCGAGGATGTCGGCGTCGAGTTCGGCCACGATGTCGGTGAAGCTCGGGTCCTTCTTGAGCACGGCGCGCAGGCCGTTGACGTTCCACGAGGCGAGTTTGAGCGTGCGGGGGGCGGTGTCGGTCATGAGGGTCTCCTTATGGGGCGCTCGCAAGGGCGCCTATATGTCGAGGGGCCATGCCGCACCGTTCGGACGGCCGGAAATGGGCCCACTAGGGTATCGCATGGCTAACTATACTAGATGGGTGACGGCTGGATGGGTGGCGACTGGGCGGGTGACGACTTCTTGTTCTCGCCGCGCCGTTCGATACGCGGGTGCGCCGGCCCCCCCTCGTCCGTTCATCTTTGCCGGCTCGATATCTCCGCGAAGGGAGCCTCATGTCTCAAGCTATAACCGACCCCGCCGCCGCACGGCGAGCCTTGTCCGATGTGTTCGAAGCACATTCCAGGGTGGTGTTCTTCGGCGGCGCTGGCGTGTCCACCGCGAGCGGCATACCGGACTTTCGCAGTCAGGACGGCCTGTACAGCCAGCGATTCGCCTATCCGCCCGAAATCATGCTCTCGCACGGTTTCTACGAAACGCATCGTCCCGAGTTCTACGACTTCTATCGGGAGAAGATGATCGCCCTCGACGCGAGGCCCAACGCATGCCATCTCAAGCTCGCGGAGCTCGAGCGAGCGGGCGTGCTCTCCGCCGTCGTGACGCAGAATATCGACGGACTGCATCAAGCCGCGGGCTCCCGTGCGGTGTTCGAGCTGCACGGTTCGGTCCACCGCAACGTGTGCCGCGAGTGCGGCGTCGTGTACGGTGCCGCGTGGATCATGGCGCGCGAGCATGAGGACGAACGCGGCGTGCCGGTCTGTCCCGTGTGCGGGGGTTCCATCAAGCCCGATGTGGTCTTGTACGAGGAGCCCCTGGACGAGGGGATTGTCGAGGGCGCGGTCCGTGCGATTGCGGAGGCGGATGCCCTCATCATCGGCGGCACCTCGCTGGTGGTCTATCCGGCGGCGGGGCTCATCCGGTATTTCCAAGGCAACGAGATCGCCATCGTGAACCGCGACCCCACGCCTCAGGACGAGCGCGCCGACCTGCTCATCTCCTGCGATATCGCCGAGGCGTTCTCGTTTTAAGCGACTCGCGCCGCCTGCATCCGCTCTCCTCGCGACTTTCGCGCATCGAACATGGTCGGGCTGGATACAATAGAACGAGTTGTCCGTTCTCGAAAGGATCCTCATGGCACGCGATTCCAAAGTCTGGCGCTGCGGTAAGTACGAGCTCAAGTTCGACCGCCCCCGCATCATGGGCGTCCTCAACGTCACCCCGGATTCGTTCAGCGACGGCGGCGAGCATCTCGATACGGACGCCGCGATCGCGCACGGCCTGAAGATGCTCGACGACGGCGCGGACATCATCGACGTGGGCGGCGAGTCCACGCGCCCCGGTTTCACCCCGGTCGACCCCGACACCGAGGCGCGCCGCGTCCTGCCGGTCGTGCAGGCCCTCGCGAAGGCGGGCGCCGTGGTGTCCATCGACACGCGCCACGTGGAGGTCGCCAAGGCCGCCGTGCGCGTTGGCGCCTCGATCGTGAACGACGTCACCGGGTTCACCGATCCGCGCATGGTGGACTTCGTGAAGGAGAGCGACTGCGGCCTGGTGGTCATGCACGCCGGCGAGGTGGCCGACGTCGAGCGCCCGCGCACCCACACCGAAGTGCAGCTCGATACCTCCGCCGCGGCGTTCATGGCCCAGAAGGCGCGCGAGGCCGAGGAGGCCGCCCGCGCCCTCGGCGCCACCGGTAAGTCCAAACGCGCCGCCAAGGCGAAGCTCATCTCCGGCATGGTGCAGCCCTTGCAGCCGCAGCTGCCGCTCGATGCGCCGGCGTCCACGGTCGGTTCTCCCGCCGCACCGGCTGCGGATGCGGATGCCGCTCCTGCCGTCGGATCCGGTGCCATCGCGCTCGAGGCGGCTGCTGCCGACTCCATGGGCGCTCCCGTCGAGCCCACCGGCGAGGCGTCCCCCTCCGGTGACGATCTCGCCGCCGTGATGGCGCGCTCCGCGGCGCGCACCGGCGCCGCGAACCGCACCTCCCAGCTCCGCCGCTTCACCCTGCCCGATTCCGCACCTATCATGCGCCGCGTCATGGGCTTCCTGTCCGACCAGGCCCGTGCGCTCATCCATGCGGGCGTTGACCGTGAGCGCATCTGCCTCGATCCCGGTCCGGGCTTCGGGAAGGACGCCAACGAGGACATCGTCATCCAGCGCGAGATGGGCAAGATCGCCTCGCTCGGCTACCCGACGCTGTGCGCCGTGTCGCGCAAGCGCCTGGTGGGCGCCATCGCCGGCGTCGAGGACGCACGCGACCGCGACATCGCCACGTTCGGCGTGTGCCTGGGCGCCATCGAGCAGGGCGCCAACATCGTGCGCGTGCACGACGTCGCCGGCTTCTACCAGTTCCTGAACGGTTTTTGGGCCATCGCCCGTCCTCAGCCCCGCCGCGCCTACGTGGCCCTCGGCTCCAACAAGGGCGAGCGCGAGGAGAACATCCGCGCGGCGCGCGACCTGATCGCCCAGATCCCCATGACCTGCGTGTCGGCGTGCTCGCGCATCTACGAGTCCGAACCCGCCTACGAGACGCGCCAGGCCGCGTTCGCCAACGCCGTGATCGAGATCAAGACCGAGCTCGCGCCGCTCATCCTGCTGGAGGAGCTGCTCAAGATTGAGCAGAAGCTTGGTCGCGCCCGTGGCAAGAACGTGCGCGCCAACGGCCCGCGCGTGATCGATTGCGACCTGATCTGGATGGACAACGAGGTTCATGGCGGTGATAAGCTGCGGTTGCCGCATCCGGGTCTGGGTGAGCGCGACTTCGTGCTGGTGCCGCTTGAGGATCTCATGCACAACCCGGCGCGCTTCTTCCGCTACGAGGGCATCGACGTCAAGGAGCCCGAGGACCGCGTGGGTCACGTCGTCGCCGAGCTCGGCACGCTGTAGGGGCATTTGTGGTGCAATCCTAATTCCTTTTAATTCCTTTTCGCCCCTAACTCCTTTTCGTCATTAAATTGCCTATGGATATCTTCCGTTCGGCCTGCTCAAAGGGAAGATGTCCATAGGCAAAGCCGTTTTGGCCATAGGCAAAGCTGTTGTTGCCATAGGCAAAGCCGCTCGGGTCATAGGCAAATCGGCCCGGGCCCTATGCGGTGCCGCGTCCGGCACGGTCGGATCTGCGGGCGACGAAGATCACCGCCGCGCTTCGAGTTGCCGAGCGCCACGGAGGCCCCCGCCGCGCTTCGTTCAGAAAGCCCCGTTGCGCACGTCGCTGTGCGCCGGAGGCGCCCTTACGCCAGGCGGCGGTAGATCTCGCAGATGCCCTTGATGGTGAGCTGGGGGTCGACGTGGTCGAATACCCCGGTTGCCTCTGCCACCACGCGCGCAAGGCCGCCGGTGGCGATGACGGTCGCATCTTCGCAATCGAGTTCGCGCTTGATGCGCGCGACCAGTCCCTCCGCCATCGCGGCGGCGCCCACTACGGTGCCACTCTGCACGGCTTCCACGGTGCTGCGGCCGATCGTGGCCGCGGGCGCCTCGAGCGGGACGCTCGCCAAGCGGGCGGCACGGGCGGTCAGGGCGTCGAGCGATATGCGGATGCCCGGCGCGATGCAGCCTCCGATATAGGCACCGCGCTCGTCGATCACGTCGATGTTGGTCGCGGTGCCGAAATCGACCACGATGCTCGGCGCCCCGTACAAGGCCGCGGCGGCGGTCGCGTTGGCGATGCGGTCGGCGCCCACTTCGGCGGGGTTGGGCGCATCGATGTTGGTGACGGCTGCGGTCTCGCGCCCCACGACCACCAGACGCGCGCCCATCTCCCGCGCAACGCCCTCCCACTCGCGCATGAGTTGCGGAACCACGCCGGCGAACGCGATGGCGTCGACGCAGCCCAAGTCGAGTCCGTCCTTGCGGAAGTAGCCGAGCAGGCGCACATGCAGCTCGTCTTTGGTGAGCGTGCGGTCCGTCGGCATGCGCCATGCGTGCACGAGCTCGTCGTTGTCGAAGAGGCCGAGCGCGGTTTGGGTGTTGCCCATATCGATGGCCAAAAGCATGGTCGTCTCCCGTTGAATATCATGCGGACGCTGCGGAAATAGGGTCGACAGGGTGTCCTGAGCGACAGCGCCCATTGTATACTTATCGCTTGCACGTGCGCCCCGCGGCGCGCAAACGTTTTCGGGTTCCGAGGAGTCTCATGAACAAAAAGGCCAAGCGTCGTCTCGTGGTGACCGGCGGTATCGTCGCCATCGCCATGCTCGTGATCGTCGCCATCGCCGGTTCGGGCGGCGCCGCGTCGTCGCTGACCGTCGCCGACCTGCTCTCCGGTGATTACGCTGGCAAGAAGGTCCAGGTCACCGGTTCGGTCGTCGACGACTCGATTGAGACGGACGGCACCGCGGTCCGCTTCGCGATCACCCCCGAGGAGGGCGACGGGAGCGAGACGGTCGACGTCGTGTACGAGGGTGCTCTTCCCGCGACCTTCGGCTCGGGCGTCGTCGCCATCTGCACCGGCACGGTCGAGAACCCGCTCGTGCTCAAGTGCACCGAGATGGTCACCAAGTGCCCGTCCAAGTACGAGAGCGCCGAGGGCTCCCTCACCGTCAAGGGCCTCATCGATCAGGCCGACGCCATGATGTTCGAGGACACCAAGGTCTGCGGCTACATTCAGGGCGAGGTCAACGACGCCAATGCGGATTACCGCTTCGTCATCGAATCCCAGGGCGCCGCGCTCAAGGTGGTGTACGACGGCGGCCTCGACGAGCAGATCGCGGATGGCGTGGCCGTCGTGATCTCCGGCCACCTCGACTCGGACGGCGTCTTCGTGGCGACGGAACAGCCCGCCATCGACTCCTCCATCTCAAAGTAGTTCACGGCGTCACCGGGGCCCCGGGTGCGAATGCGCGTCCGGGGCCTCGGTGCGTCGGCCGCCCGCCCGCCTCACATCGTCGGCGATGTGCGCGGGCGCCCCCCGCATTAGAAAGGTTTCCCATGACCTCGATCATCGGCAACACGCTCCAGGGCCTTGCCCTTGCGCTCTCCCTGGTCTCGGCGGTGCTGCTCATCGCCGCGCCGAAATTCGCCCCCTCGCGCCGTGATGCCGCGCGCCGCATGGCCCATGTCGGATACGCCCTCGTCTACGCTTCCTTCGCGCTGCTCACCGCCTGCGTGGGCATCGTGCTCGTGGGCATGCTGACCGAGGATTACACGCTTGCCTACGTGGTTTCCAACTACCCGGCGACCGACAGCCCCCTGCAGCCGCTCTACCGTGTGAGCGCCGTATGGGCGGGCCGCCAGGGTTCGCTGCTGCTGTGGACCTGGCTCATCTCGGCCTTCGCCGCCGCCCAAGCGTATCGCCGCTGCCATGCGCGCGAGGACCTCACCCTCGCCGCCCTCGGTGTGACCGAGATCGTGGTCGCCCTGTTCACCGCGACGCTCGTGTTCTCCACTTCCAACAATCCGTTCATGGCCACGGCAGCCGAGTACCTCAACGCCGACGGCACCTTGGTATCCAAGATCGGCGGTATGAACCCGCTGCTCATGCACTGGGCCATGATCTTGCACCCGCCGGCGACCTTCATCGGCTATGCCGCGATGACCATCCCGTTCGCCTACGCCATGGCCGCACTCATCACCGGCGACCTGTCCGCCCGCTGGGTCGAGCTGTGCGACCGCCTCGCCGTCTTCGGCTTCATCTTCCTCTCCATCGGCATGGGGTTGGGCGCCGTGTGGGCCTACGTCGTGCTGGGCTGGGGCGGCTTCTGGGCGTGGGACGCCGTGGAGAACGCCAGTCTCATGAGCTGGCTCACGTGCGTCGCCATGATCCACAGCTTCACGATGTACCGCAAGCGCGGCATCTTCAAGCGCTGGAGCATGCTCTCGGCCACCGTCACCTTCATCTTCGTGGTACTCGGCACGTTCATCACGCGCTCCGGCCTGGTGCAGAGCGTGCACGCCTTCGCCGAGGACCCGGTGTCCACGTACTTCTTCCTCGCCATCATGGTGGTGAGCGGCTTGGCGTTCCTGCTGGGCGTCGTGTACCGCCACGCCGAGTTCGGCGAGGATGACGACGAGATCGAATCGATGATCTCCAAGAACGGCTCGTATTACCTCACCAACATCGTGATGCTCATGGCCGGCGTGCTCGTGGCCTACCTTACCGTGTCGAGCGCCCTGCCGAGTTGGATGCCGCTGGGAGGCGCCGTGGTCGCCGCTGGCGCATACAACGCCGTGGCCCGTCCCGTGGCCGTGTTCGTGGTCCTACTCATGGCGGTGTGCCCCATGCTGGGGTGGCGCAAGACCGACCGCGCCAAGTTCGCCCGCAACATGCGCGTCCCCGCCCTCGCGGGCGCCGCGGTGTTCGCCGCCCTCATGGCGTACTTCGCACTGGTGCTGGTCCCCGAGTATCACGAGATCGTCGCCGCCGGCGGTGCGGCGGGCGAGGCGCTCGCCGAGCAGGGCCC
Source organism: uncultured Collinsella sp. (assembly GCA_958443615.1). Classification (GTDB taxonomy): domain Bacteria; phylum Actinomycetota; class Coriobacteriia; order Coriobacteriales; family Coriobacteriaceae; genus Collinsella. Next base: position 33,302 of record CAUCLI010000008.1, on the reverse strand, counting down.
CGCGGTGTACTACTTCGGCCTGACGGTGCTTGCCTTCGCCTCTGCGGCGCTGCTGTTCACGAGCTCGCTGTATCTGCTGGGCCGCGGCGTGCGCGGCCGTATGCGCGCCAAGGACGAGGGCATGCCGCTCGCATTGGTCAACCTGTTCCGTCGCTCGCCCGCGCAGGCCGGCGGCTACCTGTGCCATCTGGGCGTCGCCATCGTGGTGGTGGGCCTGGTGGGGTCCATGATGTACGTGCGCGAGGTCACGGTGAACCTGGATGGCGAGACGGGCGAGTCGGTGCGTGTGGGCGGTTACGAGTTGACGTTCACGGATAGCGAGCGCTACTCCGATGGCCAGAGCAACGAGATCATGCGCGTGGAACTCGACGTGACCGACGCCGAGACCGGCCGCTCGCTCGGGCATGTGGCGCCGTCCATGAAGGTCGCGGCCGCCACGAGCCAGACGACGCTCGACGCCGCCGTGATCACGTTCCCGCTCGAGGACCTGTTCATCGCCTTCCAGGGCCTGAATCCGGACGGAAGCCTCTCGCTCAACGTGAAGGTGAACCCGCTCATCCTGTTCACGTGGGCGGGTGGCGCGATCTCCACGTTGGGCATCGTACTCGCGTTCGCGCCCCGCCGCGCCACGCCGCTGCTGGCGGCCGATGAACGCGGGCGCGCCTCGAAGCTCGGGGCAGCCGGGCAGGGGGCGAAGTGATGGCCGAGCCGACCACCCTCGATTGTTTTCCGGCGGGAGGCCCGACGGACGGGTCCCCCGCGATCGAGGTCCGCGGGCTCGTCAAGCAGTTCGGAGGCCGCCGCGCGCTCGACGGCCTCGATGTGGATCTGCCGCGGGGCGCGTTCCTCTCCATTTTCGGGCCCAATGGCGCCGGAAAGACCACGCTCCTGCGCGAGCTTGCCCTTCTGGCGCGACCGACTGGCGGTGAGCTGCGGATCCTCGGCGTCGATGCCCTTGAAGAACCCGACGTCTTGCGCTCCCGCATCGGTCTCATCTCGCACAAGTCCATGCTTTACGGCGACCTGACCGCACGTGAGAACCTGGCGTTCTTCGCGAGCCTGTACGGGCTGGAGGGGTCGGCGGCGGACGCTCGCATCGATGGGCTGCTGCGCCTGGTCGAACTCGACCATCGCTCGAACGATTGCGCCCGCACCTTCTCGCGCGGCATGCAGCAGCGCCTCTCCATCGCCCGCGCCCTCATCAACGACCCCGAGCTCGTGTTGCTCGACGAGCCGTATTCGGGTCTCGATCCGCATGCCGCGGAGCTCTTCGATCGCCTGATCGCCCGCGTGCGCGATGGGCGCACGTTCGTGATGGTCAGCCACGACCTCGAAAAGGGCTTCGACCTGTGCACCCATGCGCTCATCATGGCGCGCGGGCGCGCGGTGGTGTGCGCCGAGACGGCCAAGATCGACCGCGCGGCCTTCCGCGACCTGTACTTGGCGACCGTCGGAATGGGGGTGGCGTAAATGGTGAAGCGCAAAGCCGACGGCGTTTCCCGCACGGGGGGCCGGCTCACCGTCGGGGCTTCCCGCCCTCGCCCGTCTGCGTTCGCGCAGTACAAGGCCCTGCTTGCAAAAGACGTCCGGCAGGAGCTGCGCACGCGCGAGATGCTCACCTCGATGATCGTCTATTCGCTGCTCGTGCTCACCATCTACGGCGCCGCGCTCGCCCAGGTTGGGGATAAGCTGCAGGTCGTGTCCTTTGCGGGCGGCTTGCTGTGGGCGCTTATCGTGTTCACGAGCCTCTTGGGTTTGAATCGCAGCTTCAGCCATGAGACCGAGTCGGGTTGCCTCGAGGGCATCCTGCTCGCGCCGGTCGACCGCGCTGTGGTGTTCCTCGCCAAGGCGACGTCCAACTTGCTGTTCCTTCTGATGGTCGAGTTGGTCACGGTGCCGCTGTTCTTCGTGTTCTTCCTTTCGGGGGCCGAGCTGCCGCCCACGACCCCCATGATCTTGTTGCCGCTGCTGGTCGGCACGATCGGCGTCGCGGGGGTTGGCACGCTGCTGTCCACCATGGCGATCGATACGCGCGGTCGCGACGTGCTGCTGGCGATCCTGTTCATCCCGGTGGCATTCCCGTTGCTGTACGCGTGCGTCTCTGCGACCGGTGTGGCGTTGATGGGCGTCGAGGGAACCTTTGCCACGTTCTGGCGGAGCTTGGCGCTCGCCGCCGCGTATGACGTGGTGATGATCGCCGCCGCGTGGGGTCTGTACGAATTCGCCCTCGACGCGTAGCCCGCACCGGGCGGACAATCGCCCTGCTGGCCGAACGCTCGCCCTGCTGGGCGACCGTTCGGCCGGATCATCTGGGTCCCCGGCTTGGGTGGGCGCGATTGGGCGCATTGCGCATGCCTGCCCCATCGGGCCCGCGCCAATTCCGCATACGCTAGTATGTAATGACGAAAATCGCAGGTTCGCGGCATGGGTGCCCGATACCTGCCATCTGTATGGAAGGGAGCATGATGCGCGAGAAGCTCGCCGATAGGCTGGTGCCCGCATTGCTCGCGATAGGCGCCGTGCTCACCGCGGTCGACGTGGTGTGGACGTTCACGGTGGCCCCGCTGGTACAGGGAGCGAGGCTCTCGGAGCCCGCGATTATCGCCGGCCAGGTGGTCACCACCAAGTTGCTGCTCAGTCAGAAGATCTTTTATCTGCACGTTCCCGTGGCCGTGGCGTCGTTCGCGGCGATGGCGGTCGCCGCCTTCTTCGCGGCCCGCTTCCTCGCCACGAAGGACCGCGCGCACGATCGCGCATCCCGCACGGCGATGCAGGTCACGCTCGTGTTCATCATCGCCACGATGATCTCGGGCGATTTGTGGACGCGTTTCGAGTGGGGTGTCTGGTGGGTGTGGGAGCCGCGCCTCACCACGTATTTCATCCTCATGTTGCTGGTGATCGGCTATTTCATCCTGCGCAACGCGCTCGACGACCCCGAGCGTTCGGCGCGCTTCGGCGCGGTGTTCTGCGTCATCGCCTTCATTGATGCGCCGATCTCGTTCTTCATCACGCGCTTGGTGCCGAGCTCCGTGCACCCCGTGGTGTTTCGCACTGACTCCGGCCTGCCGCCGGCGATGCTCATTCCGTTTTTGCTCGGCCTGTTCGGCATGTGCATGATCGCGTTCGCCCTGTACCGCTATGCCTTGCGGGTCAATACCGCCGCGGATGAGGTGGAGGAGCTGAAGGAACGCCTCGAGGAGCTCGATGCCGTGGCGCAGCGTGCGGCCGCCGATGAGGCCCTCGAGCGCCTGCAAGCCCAGGCCGCCGCGTTGGTTGCGACCGATTCCGTTGCCGACCCCGCTGCCGACTCCGCTGCCGATTGCGCTGCCGATTGCGTTGCCGACCCCGCTGTCGACCCTGCTGTCGACCCTGCTGCCGACTCCGCTGTCGACCCCGTTGCCGACTGCGCCACCGACTCTGCCACTGAGCCCGCCGCCCCCGCCGCCCGCATGGGCGATGTGCCGCTCACCCCGTCCAAGGAGGATTAAATGGATCCGATTCTCTCCGAGGTCTATTCGACCGTGTTGCCCGCCGCCCCCTACGTGCTCGCCGCGTATGTGGGTATCTTGCTCACCCTGTTCGCCTTCGTCTTCTCCCTCTGGCGCAAATCCAAGCGCACCGAGGCCGATATCGACGCCCTCAAGCGCGCCCTCGAGGACCGCGAGCGCCGCGCGGGTAAGTAGGTAGCCGTGCCCGGCAAACGCGTGCGGGCGCGAACGGCGCGGCCGCACGTGAGCTTGTGAACGATTTTTCCGGAAAGAAAAGGAGCTTATGAACGAACCGTTCATAAGCTCCTGTTTTGTACACGTATCTACCTGCGGAAATAATGCACTCAAAACAGATGGCAGGGGGTCAATCGTTCATAACCTCCAACAACCTCCAACAGCTTCGAAGTGCGGCTCCTATTTCGACCTGCTCGGAGCGGAGCCCCGGGGCGGGGCGTTCAGGCCGCTCGTCGGCGGCGCCCGTCTCGTCCCGCGCCGGAAAACGAGCCTACTCCAGCTCGAACGCGCCGGTGTAGAGCTGGTAGTAGTACCCGTGCTTGGCGATGAGCTCGTCGTGCGTGCCGCGCTCGATCACACGGCCGTGGTCCAGGCAGATGATCACGTCGGAATTGCGCACGGTGCTTAGGCGATGCGCGATCACGAAGGTCGTGCGGCCCTGCATGAGCGCATCCATGCCGCGCTGCACGATGGCCTCGGTGCGCGTGTCGATGGAACTCGTCGCCTCGTCCAGAATCATCGCCGGCGGGTCGGCTACCGCCGCGCGCGCGATGGAGATGAGCTGGCGCTGCCCCTGGGAGAGCTGCGAGCCGTTGCCGGTGAGCATGGTGGCGTACCCCTCCGGCAGGCGACGGATGAAGTCGTCGGCGCCCGCGAGCTCGGCGGCGTGGATGCACTCCTCGTCGGTCGCCTCGAGGTTGCCGTAGCGGATGTTGTCCATCACGGTGCCGGTGAACAGGTTGACGTCCTGGAGCACCACGCCGAGCGAGCGGCGCAGGTCGGCCTTGCGGATCTTGTTCACGTTGATGCCGTCGTAGCGGATCTTGCCGTCGGCGATATCGTAGAAGCGGTTGATGAGGTTGGTGATCGTCGTCTTGCCGGCACCGGTGGCACCCACGAAAGCGACCTTCTGGCCGGGCTTGGCGTACACGGACACGCCGTGCAGCACCTCGTGGTCGGGCGTGTAACCGAAGTCGACCTCGTCCATCTGCACGTCGCCGCGCAGGGGCACGTAGGTCACGGTCCCGTCCGCGCGATGCGGGTGCTTCCAAGCCCACAGGCCGGTGTGGTGGTCGGCCTCCTCGATCTCCCAGGTATCCGGGTTGACCTGGGCGTTCACAAGCGTGACGTAGCCGTCGTCTGTCTCGGGCTCCTCGTCGAGCAGGGCGAAGATGCGCTCGGCGCCCGCCAGGCCCATGACCACTGCATTGATCTGCTGCGAGATCTGGCCGATCTGGCCGCAGAACTGCTTGGTCATGTTCAGGAACGGCACCACTACGGCGATGGACAGCGGCAGGCCGGATATGGACAGGTTCGGCACGCCGAGCGCGAGGAACACACCGCCCGCCAGGGCGACCATCACGTAGATGAGGTTGCCGAGGTTCATGAGGATGGGCATGAGGATGTTGGCGAACATGTTCGCCTTTTGGGATACCTCGAACAGGCGCTCGTTGCGCTCGTCGAAATCGGCCTCGGCGGCGGCCTCGTGGCAGAACGCCTTCACGACCTTCTGGCCGTTCATGACCTCCTCGATATGGCCCTCGACCACGCCGAGCTCGCGCTGCTGCGCGATGAAGAAGCGCGCCGAGTTGGAGCCGAGCAGCTTGGTGAGCGCGACCATACACAGCACGCCGATGACGATCACCAGGCACATCCACACCGAGAAGTACAGCATGATGCCGAACACCGTGGTCAAAACGATGATGGTCATGACCAGGTTCGGCAGCGACTGCGAGATCATCTGGCGCAGGGTGTCGATGTCGTTGGTGTAGTGCGACATGATGTCGCCGCGCTGGTTGGTGTCGAAGTAGCGGATCGGCAGGTCCTGCATGTGGTTGAACATCTTCTCGCGGAGCTTCATGAGCGAGCCCTGCGTGACGACGCCCATGTAGCGGTTCCAGAACAGCGAGGACAGGTTCCCGATGATGTAGATGATGGCGAGGGTGGTCACCAGGCCCAGGATCTGCGGGCGCGCGGCGGCCCAATCGCCGGTCTGCCAGGAGGTCGAGATGACCTCGAGGGCCTTCTGCAGGAAGACCGAGCCGATGGAGTTGATGAGGGCGCACAAGACGACGCCGAGCATCACTAGCGGCAGCAGGACCGGGTAGAACGAGAAAAGCATCTTGACGAGGCGCTTGAGCGTGCCGGGCTTGGAGCCCTTGGCGCGGGCGCCGGCGGTGGGCTTACTCATGTGCCTCACCTCCTTCCTGCATCGTGGTCTCGAAGGCACGGGCAAGCTTCTCAGCGGCTTGGAGTTCGGCGTCCGCGCTGGATTGGAAGCGTTCGGCGACGGCGGCAGGGTCCAGGTCGGGGTCACCCGGCGCGCCCGAGACCATATCGCTCCTTGCCGCGCCTGCCGCGGATGCGTGGTCGCCGTCCGCGGATGCGTGGTCGCCGTCGCCGGCCGCGAGCTCAGCCTCCTCGTTCATCTTGTTCTGCGAGGTGAACGTCTCGCGGTAGATCTCGGAGGTCTCGAGCAGCTCCTCGTGCGTGCCCATCGCGGAGATGCGGCCGCCCTCCATCACGATGATGCGGTCGGCGTCCTGCACGGAGGCGATGCGCTGGGCGATGATGAGCTTGGTGGTCTCGGGCAGGTACGCCGCGAGCCCGGCGCGGATCTTGGCGTCGGTCTTGGTGTCCACGGCGCTCGTGGAGTCGTCCAAGATCAAGATCTTGGGACGGCGCAGCAGGGCGCGCGCGATGCACAGGCGCTGCTTCTGGCCGCCGGACACGTTGGAGCCGCCCTGCTCGATCCAGGTGTCGTAGCCCTTGGGGAAGCCGTCGACGAATTCGTCGGCGCATGCCAGGCGCGCCGCCTCGCGGACCTCATCGTCGGTGGCGTTCTCGTCGCCCCAGCGCAGGTTCTCCGCGATGGTGCCGCTGAACAGCACGTTTTTCTGCAGCACCATGGCCACCTCGTGGCGCAGGGCATCGAGGTCGTAGGAGCGCACGTCGCGCCCACCCACGCGCACCGTGCCCTCGGTGGCGTCGTACAGGCGCGCGATGAGGTTCACGAGTGTGGACTTGGCCGAGCCGGTGCCGCCGATGATGCCGACCGTCTCGCCGCTGGCGATGTGCAGGTCGATACCGTCGAGCGCCTGGCGCTCGGCGTGCTCGGAGTACTTGAAGCTCACGTGATCGAAGTCGATCGAGCCGTCCGCGACCTCGCGCACCGCCTCGGCGGGGTTCGTGATGGTGGGCTCGGCGTTCAGCACCTCGACGATGCGGTTCGCGCTCTCCTCGGACATGGTGACCATCACGAAGATCATGGAGAGCTGCATGAGGCTCATGAGGATCTGGAAGCCGTAAGTGAAGGTGGAGGAGAGCTGGCCCACGTCGAACAGGGCGCCCTGGCTGGTGATGATGAGCTTGGAGCCCAGGTAGATGATGACGACGAAGGCGCCGTTGACGCACAGGTTCATCATCGGGTTGTTGAGGGCGAGCAGCTTCTCGGCGCGGGTGAAGTCGGCGCGCACGTCCTCGGCGGCGCGGGCGAACTTCTCCTTCTCGTAGCCCTCGCGCACGTAGCTCTTGACCACGCGCATGCCGGTGACGTTCTCCTCGACGGATTCGTTGAGCGCGTCGTACTTATGGAAGACGCGCGTGAAGATCGGGCCGACCTTGTGGATGATGAGCCCCAGGCCGCATCCGAGCAGCGGGATCATGGCCAGGTAGACGAAGGAGATGTAGCCGCCCATGGCATAGGCCATGGCAAAGGCGAACACCAGAACGAGCGGCGCGCGCACGGCGATGCGGATGATGAGCATGAACGCCTGCTGCACGTTGGTGACGTCGGTGGTGAGGCGCGTCACGAGCGAGGAGCTCGAGAAGCGGTCGATGTTGGCGAACGAGAACGTCTGGATCTTGTAGAACAGGTCATGGCGCAGGTTCTTGGCAAAACCGCAGCTCGCATAGCTGCAGGTGACACCTGCAGCCGCGCCGAAGAACAGCGAGACGAGCGCGAGGCCCACGAGCACGCCGGCCGTGGGCAGGATCTGCGCGATCTGCGCGCCGTCTTTGATGGTGTCGATGAGGTTGGCCGTGACGAAGGGAATCGCCATCTCGCAGGCGACCTCGCACAGCACCAGGACCGGCGTGGCGATGGAGGGCAGCTTGTAATCGCGGACGGATGATGCGAGGGTTTTAATCATCGAGTTCCTCCCAGGTGACGCGGATTTTCTCGAGCATCTCGGCGAGCTGCTCCTGTTCGTCGACCGTAAGCGCGGTGAAGGCGCTGCGACGGAATCGCTCTCGCTTCTCGTGCTCGAGGCGGGCCTGGTCGGAGCCCGCGCCGGTGAGGTGGACGAACAGCTGACGGCGGTCCTTGGTGTCGCGCGTGCGCTCGATCAGGCCCGCGGCCTCCATCTTGGAGAGGATCTCGGAGAGCGAGCCGGGTTTGAGCTCGAAGCGCATGCCGAGTTCCTGCTGGGAGAGCGTCCCCCCGCAGCGATCGAGCATGCACAGCATGGGCACCTGACCGGAGCGACCGCCGCCGTGGAAATGCATGTAGTGGCCGCAAAAGCCGAGGCCTTTGAGGATGCGTTTCGCACGGGTGATGTCCGGGTCATCTGCGTCTCGGCTCGATGTGGATGGACAGATCGGCGCGTCGTTCGGGCTCACGCCCGCATGGGGTTTTTCGGTATTTGCGCGGGACGTTGGGCCACCCGCGCAAGCCGTTTGGGCGTTTGCGCAGGGCGCTTGGCCGCCCGTGCATGCGGGGCCTGCGTCTGCGCAGTTCGATTCCCCATGAGCGCGAGAGAGATTCGCGCCGGCGCAAGACGTTTTGGCATCGGCGAGGGACGGTTCGGCGATCGACCCGGCGGCCTGTCCCCGCAGCTCTTCAAGCGAGGCATTCTCCATGTGTTCCTCCTTACGATCTCGTTTTCTACAGTGATGTTCGAAAAGCGTACGACGCGTTCAATTTATAGTCAAGGTACCGAATAATAAGGAACCCAACTTTAGCAACCGATTTCAAAAAATTATGGCTGCCTTCAGTAATCGAGGTGGTCAATCTTTGGCAATCGGGCGGAAAATGCGCTCCCGATGTTCCGCCCTCGGTGCCAATAGGGCTTGGGTCGAAGTTTTGCAGCAGTTTTGAGCGGTTTTGCGAGTAGGCCAAAAATGGGCGAACCGCTGACCTTGTGTTTTGTTGGGGCAAAAGCCCGATCTACTTTGCAAGGCCGTAAAAACTGCTGCAAAACTTCGAGGGTCGAGGGGCCCCGGCGACTGGCCCCAGAACTCGAAGCGCTTTCCCGTCTTGACGGCAGCCTGATGGCGGCCTAATGGATGCCGGTATGCATGAGCTCGTGATGGAGCTGCTCCCTCTGCATGAGGCAGTTGACGTCGAGCGGGATGCGCTTAATTCCGAGCTTCTTATATATAAGGTCTACGACCGTATCCCACTGCTCGAGATTTTCGAGTTGGGACCAGGCTATCGTTACCACGTCGAGACCCATATGCGCGAGCGTCGCCCTTCGGGCGGAGTCGGCGTTTGTCCCGCGCAATTTACTTGGATCGATTTTCGAGTCGTCGTGGAAAGCGGCGCCCTCGACTTCCACGGCGCATCCGGGTCGAATTTGCGCGCCCTTCGTCCAAAGGATGTCGACGACGCACGTTTCCTGGCCCAGGGACGACGCCGATACATCATCGAGTCGGACACGGCGATTAAGTTGGGCCGGGGGCAACCCTTCTTGTCCGAGGCGCCTGTTGGGTCCCATGAGAATCGCGCAGATCGTCTCGGCGGGCGAGCCCGATCCCTCGACAACGTATCGAAGGGCCTTACGAAAGCGTTGGATGCCGGGTGTTCGTCGATTGTTCTCGGCGCATGCTATGAGGGAATCGATCGTGCAAAGTGGCGGGCGTTTCCACAGCGATGTGCGTTTGCCGTTTCTTCCGATGCAGGGGGTCCAGGCGTCTTTCATGTTGGAAAAGTCGCAGCGCATCCCGTTGGTATCGAGAAATGCCGCAACGTAGGGCACGCGATCGGGTTTTGACCCGACATTGGCTGTGCTGGAATGAGAAAGGTCGGATCGCCTCGCTTTAGAGCGATTTACCTCTCTTTTGCCTGAGAGGGCATCAAGGGTATCCGTGAGCCGCTCGGTGTTCGGGACGGTCGTGTACAGTCCGCACATCTCGCACATGAGGGCGGCGATGGCGCCCGTGCTGTGATCTCGGCACAAATCGAGGATGGTGCGCTCGGGTGTGGTCACGTAAAGGCCGTCTGCGATGGGGATGAGTTCTCCCGTCTTTACATTTGACGAGTGAATGACGAAGTCGGTGTATCGTCCGCGGGTCGCATGGGGGTCGATGATATGGAACGGTTTCGATACGCCGATGAGTACGCCATTGAACTGACGATCGATGATGCGGGCAAAATCCGGCGCGTTTGCACGGGCGGCCTCGGGAAGACGCGTGGAGGGGTGGGGGTCCTCTGCGGAAGCGCAGGGATTCTCGCCGTGAATCAGCGACTCCTCCGTCGCGAAGTCGCACGCGTCCGGAGGAGTGCAATGAAGTTCAAGAGCCGATATGCCAAAGAGAATCGCAGCCATAGTGAGACGCTATCACGTTGTTCAAGGAGTCATAGGATATTCAAATTATGCGCTCTACCTGGGAAGAAAATTTGCAAAACCAGTCATAATCTGGTCAGACTGAAGTCAGGTTTCACAGGGAGTAGCGACGGTTTATCCCTGAGAGACGAGTTGCGACTCTGTATGCAAACGTTCGAGGGGGGCATGCACTTGCGATGGATTTCGATAGCACATATCGAACGGCTCATATCACCTGGTCGATGCGGCACGGGATCACGGGGACATTGCGAACGAAAGGGGTAGAAGTCTCTTCGGTGCTCCGCCCCGAGCGCCAGTGGGGCGTGGGTCGAAGCTGCGGCGGGGGGGGGGGTGGACATCCCGCGCATCGCTTCCGGTGCCAATAGGGCTTGGGTCGAAGTTTTGCAGCAGTTTTGAGCGGTTTTGCGAGTAGGCCAAAAATGGGCGAACCGCTGACCTTGTGTTTTGTTGGGGCAAAAGCCCGATCTACTTTGCAAGGCCGTAAAAACTGCTGCAAAACTTCGACCCAATGCGCGCAGGCACGACGAAAGGGAGCCAAAGCGCATCAAAGTCTCCCATCGGGGTCTCAAACGGGGGATAATGGAACCGATAATGCCGCATCCGGTCGCCGGCGGGTCGGCGACCCTCGGCTGTTTGCCCGCAGGCGGCGCGAATGCGCCGCCCTGTCTTCGACTGAAAGGTTTTGCCATGTCTGCTGTCACGACCATCTCCAAGGGCGGCCTCACCGCTCGAATCAACTCCATGGGTGCCGAGCTCACGAGCTTCGAACTCGACGGTCGCGAGTATCTGTGGCAGGCGGATCCCACGTTTTGGGGCAAGCACGCCCCGGTGCTGTTCCCCATCATCGGTTCCCTGCGCGGCGATGAGGCTGCAAGCGAGCAGGGTCCGTGCCGCATGCCCCGCCACGGCCTCGCCCGCATCAATGAGCACCGCATCGCCGAGGTGGCCGAGGACGGCTCCGCGGTGACCTTCGAATTCTCCGATACGCCCGAGACCCTCGAGGCCTACCCGTATCACTTCAAACTCAACATGACCTATGCCATCACGGGTGAGGCCACGCTCACCCAGACCTTCGCCGTTACCAACACGGGCGAGGTCGACCTGCCCTTCTCCGTGGGCGGTCACCCCGCGTTCAACGTGCCCGCCCCCGGCACCGAAGACGAGGCCTTCGAGGATTACGTCATCGAGTTCGCCGAGCCCTGGACCTGCGTCGCCCCGCGCATCGCCGACGGCGGCCTGCTCACGTTCGACGAGACGTCCACCCCGGTTGAGGACACCGACGTCCTTCCCGTCACCCGCGAGCTGTTCGCGCATGATGCCGTCATGCTCACGGACGTCCCCGGCGGCACCCTGACCCTGCGCGGCACCAAGAGCGGCCGCGGTGTGCGCGTCGATTTCGCGGACTTCAAGTACATCGGCATCTGGTCCGCGTGCCAGGGCAACTCCCCGTTCATCGCGCTCGAGCCCTGGACCGGCCATGCCACCCTCACCAGCGAGGACGACGTGTTCGAGCACAAGCGCAACATCACGGTCATCGCCCCGGGCGAGACGCGCGAGTTCTCCTTCAGCATGACGGCGCTTTAAGGGCTGCTTGGGGTATCGCGGCGACGCATCGGGCGCCCCGCGCGCCCGCCGCCGCATGAAGGGGCTCGCCCTGCCACGCACCGTGAGACGGCCTTCCCGCGAGGCCATCCCGCCGCCTGCGCGCGGCGGGATGGCCCGTTGGACAAGTCGTCCGTATCTCGCGCCCGTCCTGCCACATTGCGTCGAAAAGCGCCCGCCTCCAGGTGAGACGGGCGCTTTTCATGTCCGTTTTACCGCGGCGTTGCACGCGCTTTCGCAGGTTGGGTATCATTAACCTCCAACAACAAGGAGGAAGCATGCACATCGCGCTCGACAAGCTCTAGCTACGTTTGACGCATCGCCCGCCGCATCGCGACGGGTCCCTTTACGCATTTCGCCAAATCCAACGCATAAGGAGCAATCATGCGCGACAAGCTTGAAAAGATCATCATCGCCTTCGAGGAGCTCGAGAAGAAGCTCTCCGACCCAGCCGTCGCCAGCGACATCAAGGAATTCACCCGTCTCAACAAGGAGTACGCCCACCAGACCGACCTGGTGAAGGCGGCTCGCGAGTACCTGGGCGCCCTCGACGACATCGATGTCGCCAAGGAGATGCTGCATGACGCCACCGATGCCGACGAGAAGGAGATGCTCCAGATGGAGATCTCCGAGAACGAGGCCAAGCTGCCCCAGCTCGAGGAAGACATCAAGATCATGCTCATCCCGGGCGACCCGATGGACGAGAAGGACACCATCGTCGAGATCCGTTCCGCCGCCGGCGGCGACGAGGCGGCCATCTTCGCGGGCGACCTGTTCAAGATGTACCAGCGCTTCATCGAGTCCAAGAAGTGGAAGATGACGGTCCTCGACTCCAGCCCCTCCGAGGCCGGTGGCTTCAAGTCCATCGAGTTCAAGGTCGAGGGCGACAAGGTCTACTCCGTCATGAAGTACGAGTCGGGCGTGCACCGCGTGCAGCGCGTCCCCAAGACCGAGTCTCAGGGCCGCATCCAGACGTCCACGGCGACGGTGGCCGTGCTGCCCGAGGCCGACGAGATCGACATCCAGATCAACCAGGCCGACCTGCGCGTCGACACCTACTGCGCCTCCGGCCCCGGCGGTCAGTGCGTCAACACCACGTACTCCGCCGTGCGCATCACCCACCTGCCCACGAACACCGTGGTCCAGTCTCAGGAGCAGCGCTCCCAGATCCAGAACCGCGAGGTCTGCATGCAGATGCTACGCGCCCGCCTGTACGAGATGGAGCTCGAGAAGCAGCAGGCCGAGCTCGGTGCCGAGCGCTCCGCCCAGATCGGCCACGGCAACCGTTCCGAGAAGATCCGCACCTACAACCTGCCGCAGGACCGCGTGACCGATCACCGCATCGGCTTCAACTCCACCTACAACGGCGTGTTGCTGGGCGATCAGCTGGCCGGCGTCATCGACGCCCTGGCCGCGGCCGACCGCGCCGCCAAGCTCGCCGAGGCTGTGTAAGCGGGTTCTCAGCCGTCGGGTCTCGGATTGCGCGGATGGCGCAGATCGAGGAGTTTCGACTACAAGCGCGCCTGTCCGGGCCGTCGTCCTTCGGGACGGCGGCCCGTTTTTCAGGTGGACAGGTTTTGGACAGACGTGCCGAATTTGGACGGGAAATACTGTAATTCAGCGTTCTGGCGGGCGGTGCACGTGCCGTGCCGTAGAATCGCGGCTATGCAATACGAGGGACGGAGGCCACCATGGCGAACGAGACGTGGACCATCAGGCGCTGCCTGGACTGGACGCGCGATTACTTGAAGGACCGGGGCGATGAGCGGCCGCGCCTGTCCGCCGAATGGCTGCTGTCGGGTGTGACCGGGCTCTCGCGCACCGAGATATACGTGAACTTCGACAAGCCGATGTCGAGCGAGGAACTTGCCGCGATGCACACGGCCGTCGTGCGCCGCGCGAAGGGCGAGCCGCTGCAGTACATCATCGGCGAGACGAGTTTCCGCACGATCGATGTGATGTGCGAGCCCGGCGTGCTCATCCCGCGGCCCGAGACCGAACTGTTGGTCGAAGAGGTCTTGGCCTATCTCGATCGAGAGGTCATCGGAGCTGCGCCCGCAGTCGAGCGCGGGCGTGTGGAGCTGCCTTGGAACGCCGAGGTCGAGGCCGCCCTGCAGGCCGAGATCGCTGCGGCAAAGGAAAAGGATGGGGTGCCCGTCGTCGAGCGCGAACTGCGTGACGATGACTTCGACACGCTTGAGGACGGCGAGGGAACCATTGAGGCTGCCGATGACGCCGAAGGGGGCGCGGGAGTATCGGGTGCCGCGTCTGTCGAAGAGAACGAGTTCTCCGAGGGCGCCCCTGCTCAGGATGGGGAGCCGGATCAGGCTCGCTGTGCACGCGTTCTCGAGGTTGGGTGCGGTACGGGTTGCATCTCGCTTTCCATTGCGTCTGAGCGCTTGGGGCGTGCCCAGTGCGTCGCAATCGACATCGAGCCCCGCGCAGTCGACCTGAGCATCCGCAATCGCGATGCGCTGGGCATTTCGCCCGCCGACGTCGATGTGCGCCTGGGAAATCTCGTGTCGCCGCTCAACCGCGAGACCGAGTGGGGAACGTTTGACGTGCTGGTTTCCAATCCTCCCTATATTCCCTCCGCCGTCATGGGGTCGTTGCCGCACGAGGTCGCCGACTTCGAGCCGCCACTGGCGCTCGATGGCGGCGTGGATGGCCTCGACATCTTCCGCAGGCTCGTCAAGGCCGCTCCGCACATGCTGCGTCCGGGCGGGTTGCTCGCGTGCGAGCTTTACGAGGGCCATTTGGATGCCGCCGCCGAGCTGTGTCGCTCTGCCGGCATGCGCGATGTCCGCGTCGTCGAGGATTTCACCGGTCGCCCCCGTATCGTCCTCGCGTTGGTGGGATAGTCGATGGAGCCGACAATGTTCAATTTCACCGATGTCATCGACCGTGCGGGATGCGATTCGATTGCGGCGGACGCGGCAGCGGCGATCGCGGGCGGTTCATTGGGGCCCGTCGACACCGCTGTGCGAGATGGGTTCGATGCCATTCCCATGTGGATTGCCGACATGGGTTTTGCCACCGCACCTTCGGTGTTGCGCGCCATGCGAGAGCGGCTTGAGCACCCATGCTTCGGGTATTACGAGTATCCGCGGGAGTATTACGATCGCATCGCCTGGTGGCATGAGCGTCGAAACGGGGTCGTAGGGCTGGGGTCCGAGCATATCGGCTATGAGAACGGGGTTCTCGGCGGTGTCGCCAACGCCCTCGCCGTGTTGTGCTCACGTGGGGACAAGGTGCTCGTCCATGCCCCGACCTACACCGGATTCACCAACACGCTTAAAAATGCGGGGTATGACCTGGTGGCAAGTTGGCTGCAGCGCGACGCCGAGGGCGTGTGGCGCATGGACTACGAGGACATGGAGCGCAGGCTCGCAACGAGGGAGATCCACGCGGCCATCTTGTGCTCGCCTCACAACCCGACGGGGCGCGTGTGGGAGCGCTGGGAGCTCGAGCGGGCGATGGAGCTGTTCCGGAAGTACGACGTCTACGTTATCTCGGATGAGATCTGGTCGGATATCGTCTTGGGGGACAACGTCCACATCCCCACGCAGAGCGTGAGCGACGACGCGCGGATGCGGACCGTCGCGCTGTACGCCCCGAGCAAGACGTTCAACCTCGCTGGCCTTATCGGGAGTTACCGCATCGTCTACAATCCGTGGCTTCGGGATCGCTTGGCCAAACAGGCGAGCCTGTCGCACTACGACATGCAAAACGTGCTCTCCATGCATGCGCTTTTGGGGGCCTACAGCGAGGAGGGTTCTGCTTGGGTCGATGAGCTGCGCGAGGTGCTCGGACGCAATGCGCAGGTCGCCTCGGAGTTCTTCGAGGGGATATCGGGTATCGATTTCGCGCGACCGCAGGGGACGTACATGCTGTTCTTGGATTGCGGGGGCTGGTGCGCCGCTCGCGGCATGGGCATCGACGAGCTGTTGCGCTCTGGCGTCGAGGTCGGCGTGCTGTGGCAAGATGGGCGGCCGTTCGGCGGCGAGTCGACGATCCGAATCAATCTGGCGCTGCCGACGGCTCGCCTGCGCGAGGCGCTCGAGCGCCTGAGCGCGTACGTGTTCGCAGAGTAGGGGAAGGGGCGCATCGTGACGGATATCATCAGCGCTCGGGAGGACCTCGGTCCTGCCGCGGAGTGTCTCGCTGCGGGAGGCCTCGCGCTCGTGCCGACTGAGACGGTTTACGGCGTTGGGGTCGCGGTATCCGCATTCGCGGCAAGCCGGGGCATCCCGGGTCCCGAGACGGGCTATGGGCGCATTTTCACCCTCAAACGGCGCGAACTCACTCAGACGGTGCCGTGGTTGGTCGATGGCCCGGCCGCACTCGAACGCTATGGCAAGAACGTGCCCCGTCAGATGCGCACGCTGGCGGAGAAGTTGTGGCCCGGCGCCCTCACGCTGGTCGTTCCGGCGGCGGACAATGTCCCGGAGTTCATGCGCGCCGCAGACGGCACGGTGGCGCTGAGGGCGTCCGCCTCGCCCGTGATCGGGGACCTCGTCGCGCGGTGCTCGTCCCCGTTGGCGGTGACTTCGGCGAATACCCACGGGCAACCGGCGCCGGCGTCGTTCGATGCCGTGGAGGGGCGCATCCTCGAGGGCGTCGATGTCGCCATCGACGCCGGGGAGACGCCGTGCCGAGATGCGTCGACCATCGTGGCGTTTCGCGAGGGGATGCCGGTCGTCTTGCGTCAGGGCGCGTTGGCGGAAGAAGATATCCGCGCCGCCTTGACCTCGGTTCGGGAAGGGTAGGATGCCCCGACCTTCCGATGGGCGTGATCTCAAGTTCGGTTACAGGTGTCCAATTTGTGGCGGTCGGGATCGCAGGTGCCTTTTACCTGAGAAAATCGTTCATTAACCGACCAGTTACCCCGTCTATCGGGCAGGTATCTTCATCCCACCTCAGAGCGGATGGCGCGTGACACAATTTGAGGGCAGCCGTTTGCGCCTCCCGCCGTTCATGCGGGGGGATTTGTTCAGGAAGGCCCCTTCGATGACGGTTACCCTCAAAGATCTCAGCAAGGTCGATTCCTCGTACGTCCCAATGGGCGGTAGGTACATCATGGCGCTCGATTCGGGCACCACATCCGTTCGCGCCGTCATCGTCGATGAGTACGACTGCATCGTCGCCCAGGCATCGCGCCGCATCAAGACCTTCTATCCTCGCCCCGGATGGGTCGAGCAGGACCCGATGGAGATTCTCGCCTCCCAGATCGCGGTCATGATGGAGGTTCAGTTCAAGAGCGGAATCCATTCCGACCGCATCGCTGCCATCGGCATCACCAACCAACGCGAGACCACCGTGGTGTGGGATCGCGACTCCGGCATGCCCGTCCACAACGCGATCGTATGGCAGTGCCGCCGCACGTCCGGGATCACCGATGCGCTCATCGCGGAGGGCAAGGGCGACGCCATCCGCTCGAAGACCGGTCTCATGCCCGATCCGTATTTCTCGGGCACCAAGATCAAGTGGATCCTCGACAACGTGGACGGTGCGCGCGCCGCCGCCGATGCCGGCGAGCTCATGTTCGGAACCATCGACACGTGGCTCATCTACAACCTCACGGGCGGGCTCGTGCACGCGACCGATTACACGAACGCGAGCCGCACCATGCTGTTCAACATCCATACGCTCGAATGGGACGATGAGCTGCTCGGCTTGCTCGACGTCCCGCGTTCGATGCTGCCCGAGGTCAAATGGAGCTCAGATGACTACGGCAGCGTCTCGAACGAGATCATGACGTACGGGCCCTGCATCACCGGCGTCGCGGGCGATCAGCAGGCATCGCTGTTCGGGCACTGCTGCTTCACCCCCGGGTGTACCAAGAACACCTACGGCACGGGTTGCTTCATGCTCATGAACACGGGGGACGCCTGCGTCACGTCGGAGCGCGGCCTCGTGTCCACCATCGGCATCGCCCACGGCGGAAAGATATCCTATGCGCTCGAGGGCTCGATCTTCCATGCCGGGGCGACCATACAGTGGCTGCGCGACAAGCTCGGCCTGCTCTCATCCGCGAAGGACGCCGCCGACCTTTGCAACAGCCTGTCCGACAACGGCGGTTGCTATCTCGTGCCGGCCTTCAGCGGTTTGGGCGCCCCGTGGTGGGACCCCGAGGCGCGCGGTCTCATCTGCGGTCTCACCGGGGCGAGCGACCGTGCGACCATCGTGCGCGCCGCATGCGAGTCGATGGCGTATCAGAGCTTCGATGTCCTGCATGCCATGGAACTCGATGCCGGGGTGAAGCTCGAGAGCCTCTCGGTCGATGGAGGGGCGTCGCGCAACGACTTCATCATGCAGTTCCAGTCCGATTTGCTCGGCATTCCGGTGGTGCAGACCGAGAACACCGAGACCACCGCCCTGGGCGCCGCCTATCTCGCCGGCCTCGCGGTCGGGTATTGGGAGGACCTCGACGAACTCATGCAGAACCGCGTCAGCGGCAAGCGATTCGAGCCCAGCGCAAGCCAGGAATATGTCGCGCGCTGCCTCGCCGGCTGGCACGATGCCGTCGACCGTGCGCGGTCGAGATAGCGCGGGGCTCGCTGTGCTGGCTCGATGCGCTTGCGCGCTCACGCCCTGACGAGCTTTTGAACCTGTTAGAGTGGAGCTGTCTGACAAACATCCCTCGTCTATAGGAAAGGACGTGTTCGATGCGTATCGCAATCGCCTCCGATCATGGCGGATTCGAGCAGAAGCAGGCCCTCGCGGCCTATGTGGCCGATGAGCTCGGCTATGAGGTCGAGGACATGGGTCCCGATTCGGACGCCTCGGTCGATTATCCCGACTTCGCCGTCAAAGTCGCCCGTGCCGTTTCCGACGGTTCCGCCGACCGCGGCATCCTCGTGTGCGGAACGGGTATCGGCATGGCCCTCGCCGCCGACAAGGTCGCCGGCGTCCGCGCCTCGTCCATCACCTCCGTGCCGTTCGCGGAGCTGTTCCGCCAGCACAACAACGGCAACGTGGTCTGTCTCTCCGGTCGCTTCGTCGACCCCGAGGTGAACAAGGAGATCGTCAAGACCTTCCTCGCCACCGAGTTCGAGGGAGGCCGTCACGAGGCCCGCGTCGCCAAGGTCATGAGCCTGGATTAGGTCGCGACGCGTCCCATTTTGGATGAACGATCGTCATGGCGCCCGATGCGCCCCGCTTTCGCCCGTGTGCCGACGGCGCTGGGCGCAAGTTCCATCGCCTCACGAAGGAGAACACCGATGTCCGTAGAATTCGACCGCAGCCGCGTCACGCTCGTCGACCATCCCCTGGTGCAGCACAAGCTCACCATCATGCGCGATGAGAGGACCGGGTCCAAGCAGTTCCGCGAGCTTGTCAAGGAGCTCGCCCTGTTCGAGGGCTATGAGGCGACGCGCGACTTCCCGCTCGAGGACGCGCCCGTGACCACCCCCATCTGCGAGACGACCGGCAAGCGTATCGCGGGCCGCAAGGTCGCCATCGTCCCCATCCTGCGCGCGGGCCTGGGAATGGTCGACGGCCTGCTGGAGCTCATCCCCGCGGCCCGCGTCGGCCATGTGGGCATGTATCGCGATGAGGTCACCCACGAGCCGCACGAGTACTATGCCAAGCTTCCCTCCGATGCCGACCAGCGCATCTGCCTCGTGGTCGACCCCATGCTCGCAACCGGCGGCTCGGCTACCGCCGCCATCGATTACCTGCGCGCCCAGGGCGTGAAAGACATTCGCCTGCTCGTCTTGGTTGCCGCTCCCGAGGGAATAGCCACCGTTCTCGGACACGATCCCGACGTTCGCCTGTACACGTGCTCGATCGATGAGAAATTGAACAGCGCTGCATATATCGTCCCCGGACTGGGCGATGCCGGCGACCGTATTTTTGGCACCCTATAGCGTTTCACCTTTGATCGGCGTGCCCTGAGGCCTACGTCGTGTCTTTCGATGGCGCGAAGCGGCGCTCACCGCCGTTTTGGTGACATCTATATTGCCGTTAATTCGCAAAAGAAAAGAGACATTCGTGCGGCTATGTGGTAAAAAACCCGTACGAATGTCACTTTATGAACATATGTTCATAAACTTAGTCCAGTTGTCAAATTCTCCTTGCACGCGCACCGCCGAGCGATATACTGCCACTCACTGGTAATCGTGCGGTTACGAGCATATTCCGTCCCGTGTTTTGGGCGCGGAGCGAGGATAATCGTGACAGCGAAGATTCTGCAGTGGGAAGGCGATCGATGATCGGTTCCAGCGACATCAGCGTCCTCGTGGCGGGGGTGGGAATCGGCATCGCGGGCTTCCTGCCGATGTCGGCGGTCGTCTTGCTCGCCCGCAAGGGGCGCATGAGGCCGACGGTCGGCAAGGGCATGGTGGCCATCGCGATCTCATTCGTCTTCCTCATGGCGTCGTTCGCCCTCATGTGGGCGGTGGCGCCAGCGGATGTGGTGGTGTTTGCGATCGGGTTCCTCGGAGGGTTCCTGATCATGTGGGCGGTTCTCGCCGCCATGACGATGAGTCGTAGACTCTAGGAGGGTTAGCGTTGGAAGCATTCGATAAGCTGCCGGCCGAGATCAACCACCTTGTGTCGAGCTTCAGCTCGATACCGGTGGTCGGCGACTTGATGCACGGCATCACCCAGTACACGTTCTGGTTGATCGTTTCTTCGATCGTGCTGCTCATCATCATGTTCGCGTTCGCGAAGCGCGTCGCCGTGGTTCCCCGCGGCCGTTTCGCCAACGCCGTCGAGTTCGTGATCGAGTACCTCGAGAACGACGTGGGCGTGGGCATCCTGGGTAAGGAGTCCTGGCGTCGCCACCTGCCGTTCCTCGGCACGTTGTTCATGTTCATCGTCGTGAACAACATCATCGGCATCATCCCCGGCATGAAGCCCGGCACGGGCACCATCTCCACCACCGCCGCCCTGGCGCTCGTGGTGTTCATCTACTTCGTCCGCGTGGGCATGAAGAACCACGGCGTCTGGGGCTACATCAAGAGCCTCGCGCCCAAGGGGGTCATGTTCCCGCTCAACATCCTCATCTGGGTGATCGAGCTCATCTCCACGCTGCTTCGTCCCATCACGCTCGCCGTGCGTCTGTTCTGCAACATGTTCGCCGGCCACATCGTGCTCGGGTCGTTCGCCCTTATGGTCTCCCTGTTCGCCGAGCCGCTCATCGCCGAGCTCACCGCCGCGAACGTCTTGGGGGCCATCCCGTCCCTGGTGTTCGGCGCGATCCTGTTCGTGATCTACGCGATCGAGATCTTCGTCGGCGTCATCCAGGCGTACGTCTTCACCGTCCTCACCGCCGTGTACATTCAGGGCGCGGAGGCTGAGGGCCACTAATATTGGGTACCAAATGCCCATATCCCATACGGGGCATTTGATATAGGTATCGTGTTCAAGATGCGCCGGTAGGCGGCGCATGAACTCAAGGAGGAATTGTGGGAGTTATCGGTTACGGTCTTGGTGTTATCGGCGCGAGCATCGCTATCGGTCTGGCAGCATACGGCGTCGCGAGCGCCATGGCCCGTCAGCCCGAGGTTCAGGACCGCGTCTTCACCGTCTTCATCATGGCTGCCGCCTTCGCCGAGGCTCTGGCCCTGATCGGCTTCGTCGTCGCACTGGTTGTCAAATAAGTTCGGTTCTCGCGAGAGTACCGGGCGCAGAAGTCCCGAGGGGGAGTCATGAAAAACGTTGAACGCGCAGGTATCGCACTTGGGGCCGCTGCCTCGGTGCTGTTTACCCCCGCCCTGGCTTTTGCCGAGGGAACCGAGTCGGGCGGCGCTGATATCCTGATCCCCAAGATGGCGGAGTTCGTCCCCGCGCTCGTCATCTTCCTGATCATCTGGTTCCTGCTGTCCAAGTTCGTGTGGCCCAAGGTCATCGCCGTCCTGGATGCCCGCGAGCATAAGATCGAGGACAGCATCGAGGAGGCCGATGCCACCAAGGCCGAGGCCGCCGAGATCCGCGAGCAGGCCGATGCGATCGTCGCCGAGGCCCGCCGCAAGGCGTCCGAGATCGTCCTCGAGGCCCGTGGCGAGGCCGACAAGGAGCGCTCGCGCATCGTCGCCGCCGCACACGCGGAGGCCGAGGAGATCATCGCCAAGGCGCACGACCGCGCCGAGGACGAGAAGAAGCGCGCGTACATGAGCGCCACCGACACCATCGCAAAGATGTCCGTCGCCGTGGCCAGCTCCATCGTGGGCGACACGCTCGCCAACGACGAGGCGAAGCAGCGCGACCTCATCAAGAAGTACCTTGCGGAAGTGGGTAAGCTCAATGCCTAATCCGTCCATCAGCGACCGCTTCGAGAAGCGCAAGCTGGAAACCTACGCGCGCACGCTGCTTGAGGCCGCAAAGACCGAGAATCGCGTGCTCGAGAACATCGAGCCCCTCAAGGCCGATGCCAACGCCAGCCCGGAGGTCCTGTCGGTCCTCTCCCAGATGGCCGCCAACGGCGACCTCGACAAGCTCGGTGCCGTTCTCGACCTCTACAGCGAGATGGCCGAGGGCGACGAGGCCACGATCGGCGTCACCGTCACCACGGCGGTGCCGCTCGACAACGAGCTGCGCATGCTGATCACCCAGAAGTGCGAGCTCGACTTGGGCCGCAACGTGTTCCTGATCGAGCACGTCGACCCGTCCATCATCGGCGGCATCATCCTGTCCGTGAACGGACGCCGCCGTGACGCATCCGTGCGTCACCAACTTGAGCAGGCCCACAAGGTCATGACTCAACCCGGAATGAATTCGGAGGTATAGCCACATGTCCGAGGCAATCAATGCCGAGAACATCGAGCAGATCCTGCAGCAGCGCCTGTTTGATCTGTCGGCTACCGTCGATACCCAAGAAGTATCCCACGTAGCCGAGGTGGGCGACGGTATCGCCCATGTCTTCGGTCTCAAGAGCGCGATGGCCGGCGAGCTCCTCGAGTTCACCAGCTCCATCACGGGCAGGACCGTCTACGGCCTGGCCCAGAACCTCGATCGCGAGGCGGTCGGCGCCGTCCTGTTCGGCGAGGTCGACTCCATCAAGGAGGGCGACGCCTGCCGCACCACCGGCCGCGTCATGGACATCCCCGTGGGCCGCGGCATGCTCGGCCGCGTCGTGAACCCGCTGGGCCAGCCCATCGACGGCAAGGGCAGCGTGGGCGAGACCCATCGCCGCCCGATCGAGTTCAAGGCTCCCGGCGTCATCGAGCGCACCCCGGTGTGCGAGCCCGTGCAGACGGGCCTGCTCGCCGTGGACGCGATGATCCCGATCGGCCGCGGCCAGCGCGAGCTCATCATCGGCGACCGCAAGACCGGTAAGACCGCCATCGCCATCGATGCCATCATCAACCAGCGCGGCAAGGGCATGATCTGCGTGTACGTGGCGATCGGCCAGAAGGCCTCCACGGTTGCGAACATCCGCGAGACCCTCGCCCAGCACAACGCGCTCGATTACACCGTCATCGTGAGCGCCACCGCCGCGGACTCCGCTCCGCTGCAGTACATCGCCCCCATGGCTGGCGCCGCGATCGGCGAGTACTTCATGTACAACGGCGAGGACGGCCGTCCCGCCAGCGCCACCAACCCCGGCGGCCACGTGCTCGTGATTTACGACGACCTGTCCAAGCAGGCCGTCGCCTATCGTCAGATGTCGCTGACGCTGCGTCGTCCCCCGGGACGCGAGGCCTATCCCGGTGACATCTTCTACCTGCACTCCCGCCTTCTCGAGCGCGCCTGCAAGCTCTCCGAGAAGAACGGCGGCGGATCCTTGACCGCCCTGCCGATCATCGAGACGCAGGACGGCGACGTCTCCGCCTACATCCCGACCAACGTGATCTCGATCACGGACGGTCAGATCTACCTGCAGTCCGAGCTGTTCCACCAGGGTCAGCGCCCCGCTGTCGACGTCGGCATCTCCGTGTCCCGCGTCGGTGGCTCCGCGCAGACCAAGGCCATGAAGCAGCAGGCGGGCAACCTGCGACTGGACCTCGCGTCCTACCGCGAGCTCGCCGGCTTCACGCAGTTCGGCAGCGATCTGGATGCCGCCACGCAGAAGCAGCTCACCCATGGCGCCCGTATGACCGAGCTCCTCAAGCAGGGCCGCTTCAAGGCGTTGGACGTCGTCGATCAGGTCGCCGTCCTCTACGCGGGCAACAAGGGCTATCTCGACGACATGCCGATCGAGGACGTCGTGCCCTTCCGCGACGGCTTGGTCGAGTTCCTCAATGGCGCTTACCGCAAGCTCCTCGAGGAGTTCCGCTCCGCTAAGATCGACGATCGCATCGGACGTGAGCTCGAGCAGGCCATCAGCGATTACAAGAATCAGTTCCTGGCGTCTCGCGACTCCGGGAAGGCGGGCGCCAAGGCGGCCGCCGACGAAGCTGGAGAGTAGTAAGCCCCATGGCCAACCTCCGCGAAATAAAAAAGCGCATCGGTTCGGTCTCCACGACCCAGCAGATCACGCGCACCATGGAAATGGTCGCCACGGCGAAGATCGCGCGTGCCTTGCAGCGCGCGAAGAGCAGCGAGCCGTACTCCGCCGCGATCACGGACGTCATGCTCACCGTGGCGACCGATCCGGCGCTGAACGTCAGCTCGCCGCTCCTCGTGGACCCCGAGAGCTACGAGCGCGCCCTGCTCATCGTGATCAGCTCCGACCGTGGTCTGGCCGGCGGTTTCAACATGCAGGTCGAGCGCGCGGCCGAGCAGCGCATCAAGCACTTCCACCGTCACGGTGCGAAGGAGGTCGAGCTCATCACCTGCGGCCGCAAGGTCACCGAGCACTTCCGCAAGTACCCGACCAAGGTGATGGGCATCGTCGGCGAGTCCGACAACCCCACGCTCGAGAACGCCCGCGTGCTGGCGAACTACGTCATCGACGGCTTCTCTCAGGGTCGGTTCGGCCGCGTCGACATCGTCTACTTCCATGCGAAGAACCGTGTGGAGCAGGTCCTGCGTCAGGAGCGCATCCTGCCCTTGGACGACGAGGTCCTGCGCACCGCCCGCGGTCCGCGCGCCAACGAGGACGACGCGCCCACGCGCCTCTCCTCGCCGTTCGAGTTCGTGCCCTCGGCCGAGCATGTGCTCAACAAGCTCATCCCGAGCTACGTGCTGACCGTCATCCACCAGGCCATGATCGACTCCGCCGCAGCCGAGCAGGGTGCCCGACGCAAGTCGATGCATTCGGCGACGGAGAACGCGAGCGCGATCATCGCCGACCTCACGCGCACTTATAACCGTGTACGCCAGGCCTCCATCACCACCGAGATCAATGAGATCGTGGGCGGGGCCGCTGCATTGGAGGAACATTAATGGCAGATTTCATTGACATGAACTCCTCGTCGTCGGCCGGTGTCGGGCATATCGTCCGCATCATCGGCGCCGTCGTGGATGTCAAGTTCAAGGGCGGTGTGCCGAACATCTACAACGCCCTCACGGTCGACGTGGACACCCCCGTGGGTCACATCGACACGATTCTCGAGGTCGAGAGCCAGCTGCCCGGTGACGTGGTCCGCTGCGTCGCCATGACCTCCACCGACGGCCTCCAGCGCGGCCTGGAGGTCGTGGACACCGGCGCGCCAATGAAGATGCCCGTCGGCAAGGGCACGCTCGGCCGCATCTGGAACGTCATGGGCCAGCCGGTCGATGGCAAGGAGATGCCCGAGGTGGACGACTGGTACCCGATCCATCACGCCGCCCCGAGCTTCGACCAGCTCACCACCAAGACCGAGATCTTCGAGACCGGCATCAAGGCCGTCGACCTGCTCGAGCCCTACATCCGCGGCGGCAAGACGGGCCTGTTCGGCGGCGCCGGCGTCGGCAAGACCGTCTTGATCCAGGAGCTCATCAACAACCTCGCCCAGGAGCACGGCGGCACCTCCGTGTTCACCGGCGTCGGCGAGCGCACCCGCGAGGGCACCGACCTCTATCTGGAGATGAGCGAGTCCGGCGTCATCGACAAGACCTGCTTGGTCTACGGTCAGATGAACGAGCCCCCGGGAGCGCGTCTGCGCATCGGCCTGGCCGGCCTGACCGAGGCGGAGTACTTCCGCGATCGCGGCCAGGACGTCCTGCTGTTCATCGACAACATCTTCCGCTTCTCCCAGGCGGGTTCCGAGGTCTCGGCCCTTCTCGGCCGTATGCCCTCCGCCGTTGGCTACCAGCCCACGCTGGCCACCGAGATGGGCGACCTGCAGGAGCGCATCACCTCCACCAAGACCGGCTCCATCACGTCCGTTCAGGCCGTCTACGTCCCCGCCGACGACCTGACCGACCCGGCGCCCGCCACGACGTTCACGCACCTGGACGCCACGACCGTCCTCTCCCGCTCCATCGCCGAGCTCGGCCTGTACCCTGCCATCGACCCGCTGGCGAGCTCTTCCGACGCGCTCGACCCCGCGATCGTCGGCGAGGAGCACTACCGTGTGGCCGTCAAGGTCCAGGAGCTGCTCCAGGAGTACTCCGACCTGCAGGACATCATCGCCATTCTCGGCATGGACGAGCTTTCCGAGGAGCAGCGCCTCACGGTCAACCGCGCCCGCAAGCTGCAGCAGTTCCTCTCCCAGTCGTTCCATGTCGCCGAGCAGTTCACCGGCAACCCCGGTGTGTACATCCGCGTCGCCGACACGGTGCGCTCCTTTGCCGCCATCGTCGATGGCGAGTGCGACAACCTGCCCGA
Source organism: uncultured Collinsella sp. (assembly GCA_958443615.1). Taxonomy (GTDB): domain Bacteria; phylum Actinomycetota; class Coriobacteriia; order Coriobacteriales; family Coriobacteriaceae; genus Collinsella. The sequence continues at coordinate 6,771 of CAUCLI010000008.1, read as the reverse complement.
GCAGGCGTTCCGTTACGCCAGCACCATCGACGACGTGCGCGAGCGCGCCGCTAAGATGGGGGCGTAGGAACCATGGCGAAGCCCATGCAGCTGCGCATCGTCTGCCCGGAGGAGTGCGTGTACGAGGGTCCCGTCGCCTATGTGGCGGTGCCCTCCACCGTCGGCGAATTCGGAATCCTCCCGCGTCACGCGAGCGAGATCTGCACGATCGACGGCGGCCACATTCGCGTCTCGGAGACCAAGATGGGCGTCGTCGACCACGTCTTTGCTGTCACAGACGGGTATGTCCAAGTGGCCAATGACGAGGTCATCGTGCTCGTCGAACGCGCTCTCGATATCGAGAGCGTGGATGTCGAAGAGGTGAACGCCAGGTTGGCAGGTTTTGAAGACCAGCTGGGGAATATGGCGGAGGCCGACGCCCGCCGTGCCTACATCTATAATGAAATCGCATGGTGCAAGCTGCTGCTTGCTCAGTAGGCGCTTGCGAACGCTCCGTTCGCGCGCACAGCGATTGACATCATGCCCGGGGCGTGCCCCCGGGCATGTTTTTTGAAAGGGAAGCGCTTGGATATCATCCGCGTTGAAGGCGGCCATCTGATCAGTGGCACGGTCGCCGTCTCGGGCGCCAAGAACTCCGCGCTCAAGCTCATGGCGGCAACTCTGCTCGCCCCGGGCGCGACGACACTCGAGAACGTGCCCAACATCTCGGACGTCCACGTCATGGGCAAGGTCCTGAAGCGCATGGGCGCGACCATCGACGTCCTCGATGAGCACACGCTGCGCATCGACACGTCCGCCGTCTCCTCGTGGGAGGCGCCGTACGACCTGGTGGCCAAGATGCGCGCGTCGACCGCGGTCATGGGTCCGCTGCTGGGCCGGTTCGGTTGCGCGAAGATCGCCATGCCGGGCGGCTGCAACTTGGGCGCCCGCAAGATCGACATGCACATTCTCGGCTTGGAGGCGCTCGGCGTCTCGTTTGACACCGACCATGGCTACATCCATGCCAGAGCCGCCGATGGGCTCACGGGCACTGCGGTGACGCTCGAGTTCGCGAGCGTCGGCGCCACGGAGAACCTGATCATGGCCGCCGTCAAGGCCAAGGGCACGACTGTCATCGACAACGCGGCGCGCGAGCCCGAGATCGTCGACCTCGCCAACATGCTCAACGAGATGGGCGCCAAGATCACCGGCGCCGGCACGCCCGTCGTGCAGATCGAGGGCGTCGAGGAGCTGCGCCCCGTCACGCACCGCGTGGTGGGCGACCGCATCGAGGCGGGCACGTTCATCGTCGCCGCGGCCCTCATGGCCGATGAGGAAGGCGTCGAGGTCACGGGCTTCAACCCGATCAACCTCGGCATGGTCATCAAGAAGCTCGAGCTCATGGGCGTGCGCATCGACCGCATCGAGAACGGCGTGCGCGTCTACCGCGCGGAGCGCATCGAGCCGGTCGACATCCAGACCCTGCCGTTCCCCGGTTTTCCCACGGACATGCAGGCCCAGATCATGGTCCTGTCCGCCCTGGCATCCGGCAATTCGATCATCACGGAGAACATCTTCGAGAACCGCTTCATGTTCGCCTCCGAGCTCGTCCGCATGGGTGCCGATATCCGCGTGGAGAGCCACCATGCGATGGTGCGCGGTGTGGATGGCTTCTCGGGTGCGCAGGTCACCTCGCCCGACCTTCGCGGCGGCGCCGCCCTTGCGGTCGCCGGCCTCATCGCGGACGGGTATACCGAAGTCTCCGCCATTCATCACATCGACCGCGGGTATGAGCGCTTCGTCGAGAAGCTCTGCTCGCTCGGCGCCCACGTGGAGCGCCTGAGTGTGCCCGATCCCATCGACGATTAGCGAGAGTACCGAATGAGTCAGAGAAAGATCCGCGTTCAGCAGGGCCGACAGCCCTCCACGGGAGCAAGCAGCAGAATCTACAGCCGAGAGAACGTGAGCCGTTATTCCGAACGGGCCCGGCAGCGTCGCAAGAGCCGCATGGTCAAACGCGGGGTCATCGGCGGGCTCCTCGCCGTGCTCCTCGTCGGCGTCGTCGGTGTCGGCGCATGGTTCTTCCGCATCACGGGAAACTTGAGCGGCAACGGCTTCATCGGTGCCAACGTGCTGCAGATCCTCAACGATTCCGACGTCGCACGCGAGCCCTTCTACATGCTGCTGCTCGGCACGGACGGCCGTCCGGGGGAGGACGTCTACCGCTCCGACTCGATTATCTTGGCGCGCGTCGACCCGACGGAGAAGAAGGCGACGCTCATCTCGATCCCTCGTGACACCCGCGTGGTCTACAAGGGCGAGACCATGAAGATCAACGCCACGCACTCGCTCGACGGCCCCGAGGGCGTCATCAAGGCGGTCAACGACCTGTGCTTCGGCGGCGAGCAGAAGGTCTCCCATTACGCCGAGGTCAACTTCGAGGGCATGGAGCAGCTCATCGATGCCGTCGGGGGCATCGACCTCGAGGCAACGGAGGAGGTCGACGACCCGGCGCATCTCGACGTCAAGGTGGAGAAGGGCTGGCAGCACATGGACGGCAAGACCGCCCTCGCCTACGCCCGCTGCCGTTACACCTATACCGACGGTGACTATACCCGCATGCGCCATCAGCGCCAGGTGCTCGGCGCGTTGGCCTCCAAGATCTTGAACGACCTCGACCCGGCCAGCATCATGGGCACGGTCGAGTCACTCTCCAACGTCGTCTTGACCACGTTGAGCGTGCAGGACATCATGGCGGTGGCCAACGCGATGCGCGGCATGGATGTGGGTAACGACATGTACGTCGCCAACATCCCGTCCTACGCCGACGGCACGACGTACGTGAACGGCGTGAGCTACGTGTTCGTGTACGAGGATAAGCTCGCTGAGATGATGGCCAAGGTCGATGCGGGTGAGAACCCCGACGGACCCCAGACCATGGGCAGCGACACGAGCGGAGGCTCCACGTTGAGCGGCATCTCGGGTTCCGCCTTCGCATCCGGCGACACCGAGGATGAGTCGGCAGCCGAGTAGGAGAGCGCGATTCGCTTTCGTTGCGGGCTCGCAAACACATATACGTGTCTTTGACTTGCAAGCACCCCTGGCATACGCTGGGGGTGTTTCTCGTATCGGCCTCCTCACGTGGGGTGCCGCCCAACTAGAAAGGAACATCCATGTCCGATGTCCTCAGCCGCTTCTTGAGATATGTCCAGGTCGACACCCAGTCCGCCGACGAGCACTGCGATCAGGTGCCCTCGACCGCGATCCAGTTCGACCTGGCGAACCTGCTCGCCGATGAGCTGCGCGAACTCGGCGCCCGCGATGTCACCGTGACGGGAAACGCGTATGTGACCGCCTGGATCCCCGCGAGCGAGGGGGCCGAGGGCTGTCCGCGTCTGGGCCTCATCTCCCATCTCGACACCACCGAGCAGGCGCCCGGTTTCGGCGTGAAGCCCCATGTCTTGACGTATGGGGGAGGGGACCTTGTCTGCGGCGTCGTCGATGGCAAGCCCGTCTCGATCAGCCCCGAGCTGTTGCCCGCCCTGCATGAGCTGGTTGGCGAAGAGCTCGTCTGCACCGATGGCACCACGCTGCTCGGCGCCGATGACAAGGCCGGCATCGCCGAGATCATGGCCCTCGTCGCGCTGATCGCCGAGAACCCCACGATGCCCCATCCCGAGCTCGGCATCTGCTTCTGTCCGGACGAGGAGATCGGTCACGGTGCGGAGCTGCTCGATCTCGACGTGTACGGTTGCACGTACGCCTACACCGTGGACGGCGGGCCGATCGGCGAGCTCGAGTGGGAATGCTTCAACGCCGCCGAGGCCGTCGTGTCCTTCCAGGGTTTCTCCATCCACCCCGGCGACGCGAAGGGGCGCATGGTGAACGCCGCTGAGCTTGCCCACCGCTTCCACAGCCTGCTGCCCGCCGTCCAGCGCCCGGAGTACACGAGTGGCTACGAGGGCTTCTATTACCTCGAGGGGATCAGCGCGACGGTCGAGCACGCGACGAGCCGCTATATCATCCGCGATCACGACGGCGATAAGTTCCAGGCGAAGATCGACCACCTGTTGTCCGCGGCTGCATATCTGAACGAGGAGCAGGGTCGCGAGCGCGTCACGGTCGAGATCAAGCAGCAGTACCGCAACATGGCCGAGAAGGTGGCTCAATACCCCGAGCTCATCGACACCGCCAAGGCCGCGTTCGCCGAGGCGGGCTTCGAGCCGAACGTCATTCCCATCCGCGGCGGCACCGACGGCGCGCAGCTCTCCTTCCGCGGGTTGCCGTGCCCGAATCTGTCGACGGGGGCGTATTGCTGCCACGGCGTGAATGAGTTTATACCGGTGAAGTCCCTCGAGGGCATGGTCGACGTCCTGACGCACCTGGTCGCGAAGTTCGCCGAATAATCATCATCTCAATCATGGCAATTAAGTAGAGGCTCGCCGAGACGCCCGGACGAACCCCGTCGGGTTGCGGGGCGGGCGGTGCCTTTGCGGTAGAATGCAGGCCATAAGAAGCAACGTGAAGGGAATGAACGTGGAAGCTGCCGACGATACCGCCATGCCGCATCTCACCATGGCCAACGAGGACTACCTTGAGTGCATCGTGCGCATCGAGGCGGAGGACGCCGGCCATGGGGACGATGGCATCCGGTCGGTCGAGATCGCCCAGCGCCTGGATGTCTCCAAGACGTCGGTGAACAAGGCGATCGCCTCCCTCAAGAACCAGGGCATGGTTGAGCAGTCCCACTATGGCAAGGTGCGCCTGACCGAGCGCGGCCGTATCGTCGGGACCGCCGTTTGGCGCCGTCACCGCATGCTGCGGGCGTTTCTCACCGATGAGCTCGGCGTTGAGTTCGAGCGCGCGGATGAGGAGGCGTGCAAGATGGAGCACGCCCTATCCGAGGACACCATGAATCGCTGGCTCACCCACCTCGAACGTGACGGCATCAGGATAGAAGACTGACGCGCACCGGATAGGCAGGCCGGGGACCCTCCGCGCTTGAGTCGATTGCGGCTCGGGCGCGGAGGGTCCTTGCTTGCGCGGCAGCGTTGCCGATCGCGGCTCGCAACGGAAAGGCGGATGGGCCGCGACCGTTGGGACAATCTTACAGTTTGCTTAGAATGGGTCGACGCTGGTTGGCGCAGAGCGGGCACGGGTATACCGAACCATGCAGAGGTGTCAATCACGGACCGCCGCAAGGGGTGCATGCGCGCATGGGCGCGATTATTCATTTTGGAACTGATGGCTGGCGGGCACGGCTCGACGGCGATTTCAACGACGACAACGTAATTCGCATCGCGGATGCCGCGGGGGAGATTTGGGCGCATCGCGCTGCCGGCGCCGTGGTGTATGTCGGCTACGACATGCGCCCCGGAGCCGAGCGGTTCGCACGGCTCGCGGGCAAGGTGTTGGCCGCCCATGGCTTGCATGTCAAGGTATCCGATCGATATGTGCCCACACCCGCTCTGTCGTGGACCGTCTCCCATGATGTTCGGGCGATAGGCGGTCTCATGATCACGGGTTCGCACAGCCCGAACGACTATCAGGGAATCAAGTTGCGTCAGGCGGACGGAGGGGTCGGCTCCGACGACTTCTACGAGGAGCTGAGACGTGCCATTCCCGCCGAGCCCGTGCAATCACGCGGCCCGATCGAGGAATGCGATTATCTGACGGCGTATTTCGACCATCTCTATGGACTGGTGGATGCCGAGGCGATCGCGGCCGCTCATCTCAGGATCGTCTACGACCCGCTGTATGGCTCGGCGAGCGGCTATTTCGCCGATCTTTTGCGGGCGATGGGTGTCGAGGTCACGGAAATCCACGGAATTGCGGATTCAGAGACGGACGAAACGCACCCCAAGCCCGTCGAGCCCTGGGTGGATGATTGTGAATGCGAGGTCCTGGCAAGGGGCGCCCACGCCGGCTTGGTGAACGATGGCGATGGCGACCGCGTGGGGGCGGTGGACGAGCGTGGCCGGTTCGTGAGCGCCCAAAAAGTGATGGCCTTGGTGCTTGCGCACCTATGCGTGAATCGCGGGATGACGGGACGGGTGGTCTTGAATCAATCGTCCTCTGTCGTCACGCGCAAGGTTGCGAAGCTGCTGGGATGCAAGCTGAATATAAAGCCCGTCGGCTTCAAATATATATATATGCGGAGATGCTCAAGGGCGACGTGCTGTTGGGCGGGGGAGCGGCGGGAGGCATCGGTTTCGCTGCCCACATGCCGGAGCGGGATGGAATCCTGACAAACCTGCTGTTGTGCGAGGCGATGGCCGTGATGGGCATGACCTTGGGGGAACTCGTCGAAAGGCTTGAGGAAGTGTGCGGCCGCTATTACTATGCGCGCCGCGATGTGCGACTCGATCCAGAGGTCATCGAGATGCTTCGCACGATTCTGCCTGGTTTGAACCCGCCCGTGATCGCGGGTCGAGTTCCCACGGCGGTCAGCCATATGGATGGCCTTCGTTTCGAGTTCTCCGACGAATCCTGGCTGTTGTTGCGTCCTTCGAGCACGGAGCCCGTGGTGCGCGTATACGCCGAGGCGTCTTCAATCGAGCTGAGAGACGATCTGCTCGAAGCGGGATCGGATATAGCACGGGGGGATTTCGCGTAAACCGTCGTGTCGGCGGACGGTTGGAGAGAGAACGTAGATGCAACTATATATATGCCGAACGGTAGGTCTTGATATAGTTGTGTGCAAGATATGGAGACCCAAATAGTCGCGCGCACGGCGGCGGGACTCTGGCAATATATCTCCTTGCCGCGCGGGTGGCCGAGTGAAGACGAGGC
>CAUCLI010000007.1 GCA_958443615.1 uncultured Collinsella sp. | reverse complement strand
ATCACCATCGATGACGGCGAGGTGGCGATCCTCGGCAAGGCGCGCGGCTCCAAGAACGGCCGCAACCTGCTGCGCCAGCAGGTCGAGGGGGCGGGCGGCATCGATTTCGACATGCCCGCGATGGTCGGCTACAGCGGCCTTTCCGACAAGCTTTTGCGCAAGTACCTGGAAGACAGCCGCGTCCTATGGGAGCACGGCATCGCCGCCGAGGACATCCCGACCATCATGGTCGGGGCGACCATCGGCACCCATGTCGGCCCCGGCGCCATCGCCGTCGCGTTCTTCAGGCAGGCGTAACGGCCTTCCGGAGATGATTCTCTCAGGGTCCCGCCTTCCGGGCGATATGCCCTTCGGAAGGCGGGACCGGTTTCTCGGGAGCGCTATGGATGGGAGTCGGTTCACCCGCCCTCGTAAGCGGTAGAATGGATGTGTTCGTGCATGCAACCATTAAGGAGGACGCACATGGCGGTTTCCGCTCCCATCGACGCAACCAAGACCCCTGCGTGGGCGGCTCTTCAGAAGCACCACGATGACCTCGTGGAGAAGGGCATCAGCCTGAAGGATTGGTTCGCCGCCGATCCAGACCGCGTCGAGAAGCTCACCTTCAAGGCGGGTGACCTGCACTTCGACCTGTCCAAGAACCTGGTTACCGACGAGACCCTCAAGCTTCTCGCCGATCTCGGTCGCGCCTGCGGCGTCGAGGAGCGCCGTGACGCCATGTTCTCAGGCGAGCACATCAACACCACCGAGGACCGCGCCGTCCTGCACACCGCCCTGCGTCGACCCTCTGACCAGAAGGGCGAGCTCATCGTCGACGGCCAGGATGTCGTGTCCGATGTCCATGAGGTCCTCGACCGCATGTACGCCTTCGCCGAGCGCGTCCGCTCCGGCGAGTGGACCGGTGTGACCGGCAAGAAGATCGAGCACCTGGTCTCCATCGGCATCGGTGGCTCCGACCTCGGCCCGGTCATGGCCTACGAGGCCCTGCAGCCGTACGCCGACGCCGGCATCGACTGCCGCTACATCTCCAACATCGACCCGAACGACATGGCCGAGAAGGTGAAGGGTCTCGATCCCGAGACCACGCTCGTCATCATCGTCTCCAAGACGTTCACCACGCTGGAGACCCTCACCAACGCCCGCGAGGTCAAGGCTTGGATGCTCGAGCAGCTCCGCGCTGCCGGTGCCATCGACGGCACCCCCGAGCAGGACGCTGAGGCCATCGCGAAGCACTTCGTGGCGGTGTCCACCGCTCTGGACCTCGTCGCCGACTTCGGCATCGACCCCGAGAACGCGTTCGGTTTCTGGAATTGGGTCGGCGGGCGCTACTCCGTCGACTCCGCCGTGGGCCTGTCCCTCATCATCGTCCTCGGCCCTGAGCGCTTCCAGCAGTTCCTCGCCGGTTTCCGCGCGATCGACGAGTACTTCGAGACCGCGCCGCTCGAGGAGAACGTCGTCGCCCTCATGGGCCTCATGAACGTGTGGTACGTGAACTTCTTCGGCGCCGACACCCATGCCGTGCTTCCCTACACCCAGTATCTGCACCGCTTCCCCGCCTACCTGCAGCAGCTCACCATGGAGTCCAACGGCAAGCAGGTCCGCTGGGACGGCAGCCCCGTGACCTGCCACACCGGGGAGGTCTTCTGGGGTGAGCCCGGCACCAACGGCCAGCATGCGTTCTACCAGCTGATCCACCAGGGCAATGTGATGGTCCCCGCCGATTTCATCGCGTTCGCCAACACCCATAACCCGGCTCAGGACAACGGTCAGGACGTCCACGAGCTGTTCTTGGGCAACTTCCTCGCGCAGACCAAGGCGCTCGCATTCGGCAAGACGGCCGATGAGGTCCGCGCCGAGGGCACGCCCGAGCAGATCGTTTCCGCCCGCGTGTTCGAGGGCAACCGTCCGACGACCTCCATCTTCGGCGACACCCTGACGCCGTTCGCGCTCGGCGAGCTCATCGCCCTGTACGAGCACATCACCTTCGTCGAGGGCACCGTGTGGGGCATCGACTCTTACGACCAGTGGGGCGTCGAACTCGGCAAGCAGCTCGCAAAGCAGATCACCCCGGCGTTCCATGACGATGAGGCGCTGGCGGCGCAGGACGCCTCCACCAAGGCGCTGATCGAGTTCTACCGCTCGACGCGCAAGTAGGGCTTTCATGCTGAATGGCGTTTCGGCTGCTCCCTTGAGTCCATATGATTGCCTCGAGGCTGCGGAGCCTTCCGACCGCTTGCCTTAGCTCGATTTACGAGATGTCGTCGAACCTTTCGAGCGGGACGTCCGATTTTCGGGCGCCCCGCTCGGTACTGCATTGCTCTCAGATCCGTTTCCATGGAGAACAAATGTTCGTATATCACATGAAGAACATGTGTTCTATCTTTGAGTATAATTGAATTGGCATCCGGGTTCGTGGTATAAAGACTATGGATTCTTCAAATAGAAGGTCCTCCAAGAGCCGGGGGTTGTCCCCCGGCATTTTTGTGCCTCGACCCGAGTCGGAGGGGAGGGGCTTGTGAAAGAATTGTCGGTCTTTATCGATGAGTCCGGAGACGTGGGTTGTGTCTCGGACTTCTATCTCGTTGGACTTGTCTTTCACGAACAGGTTTCAGACATTGCCGATAACATGCGTCGCTATGATGTCGCTCTTGATGAGCGCGATCTTGACAAGATTCCCTTCCATTTCAACCCCCTGATTAATGGAAATGATGATTATAAGGGGAAGAGCATTCAGCACAGAAAGAGGTACCTTCACGCTTTCTCGGTCTTTTTCGAACGTCTTCCCATCAGCTATAAAGTGTTTGTCTATGAGAAGAAGATGTCGAGCGGGAAAGAGGGCCTTGCAATCGCAATAGAGCGAGATCTTAAGGTCTTTCTATTCGATCATCTGTCCTATATGCAACAGTTCGACTCCGTCAAGATTTATTATGACGGCGGGCAGAGCGTCGTGACCAGAGCTGTCCACAAGGCGATTGTCTCTTGCATCTCACGCGAGGCGATTGTGTACAAGGATGCGGTTGTGGAGCGTTATCTCCTTTCCCAGGTAGCTGATTATGTTTGCGGGCTTGAGTTGACCCGACTGAAATTCGAGCGTCAGCTGGAGACTAAGACTGACCTTGCGTTCTTTGGCGCGTATGGCAGTTTCAAGAAAAACCATCTAAAAAAGTTGCGAAAGAAGCTGGCGAAATAGGGCGCAAGGGGCGGGAAAGACGCCGTGTCGCATGTTAGCGTCGTATCATGCATAATAGGCTTCCTGATATATGAACTCGGTCGTGAACGCCTGGAAGTGCGACGGTCCTGGCAGGATGTTTTGCGGAGGTGCCCATGCAAGTCGAATCCCTATCAGAACCTCGGGGTCACATCTCAAAATATCTTCGGATAGAATCCGATATTCTCTCGGCGATTCGCGACGGTCGCCTCAAGCCCGGTGATAAACTCCCTGGTCAATCCGAGATGATGCGCATTTACGGCGTATCGGCGATCACGGTCCGCAAGGCGTTCGCCGACCTCATCAACGACGGTTATCTCGTTGGTGTTCGAGGCAGCGGGACTTATGTGGCGAAGCGTCAGATGATTCGCGGGCTCACGTCCATATCTTTTTCGGAGGAACTGAAAGAACAGGGATATGAACTCGGGCTTCGGGTGGATTCCATCGATTCGGTCTCGAATGCGGCGGCTGCAAGGCGATTGGATGTTCATGAGGAGACACAGCTCACGCGCGTAGCTCGCGTCCGCATGGCAAACGGCGACCCTGTCGTATATCAAGTCTCTTATATCCCGGCATCCCTATTGGCGCTTGGCGATGCCCGCCGCCTTGACGAATTCGGTTCGTTTTACGCCGTTCTCGCATCGTGCGATATCTATCCGCGGTTGGTTAATGAGACGTATTCCGTTCGAGTCATCGACGATCGCCATATCTGCGATCAATTGGGGGTTGAGGTGGGATACCCCTGTTTTTTCGTCAAGCGCACCACCTTTGATGAGGATAATCGAATCATTGAGTATTCCGAGTCCTGTTTCAACAAGGACCTGTATTCTGTGACGGTGAATATCAAGGCATAGACGATCGCTTTGATGCGCTCGCGTCCTTTTAGCTACCGCTCGCAGAATGACATCGCGCCCTACCTGCACGTCTCCAAAAGCAATGTATGATGCAATAAGTTGACATGCTAACATGTCAACTTAGAGAGAGGGTTGCTGATGGAAATTAAAAACTACCTGCAATCGTTTGAGCGCGAAGTGGTCGATCTTTGGAATCGCTGCTGCACCTTCGATCCGATTGACGTTGGAAAGTTCCGGCGTCAGGCGTTGTTCGACGACAACTTCGACAGCGATTTGGCGTGGATCGCTTTGGAAGGCGGGAAAGTCGTCGGTTTCGCCTATGGAACGCATCGCAAGTTCCCATATCTCGAACGTGGGCTGGAGCCGGAGCGTGGATGGGTCAACGTGATATTCGTCGATCGAGACTATCGCCGCCGCGGCGTCGGTTCGAAGATGCTCGGCTTGATCGAGAATGGCCTCAAGGAGCGGGGCGCGCGCAACATAACGCTCGGAGCCTACTCCCCGAGCTACTTTTTCGCCGGTCTCGACCCTGAGCATTATCCGGAATCCATCGCGTTTTTCGAGCATCATGGATACATCGGCACCGATGAGCATTATTCGATGGGGAAGAACCTTCACGGGTTCATGATTCCGGAGGAAACGCAGGAGCGCCGGCGCGCGCTTGAGGCGCGCGGCTATTCCTTCAAGCCTTTTGATTATTCCTACAGTCTCGAGCTTCTCGATTTCCTCTATCGCGAGCTCGGCGCGGGCTGGAAGCGCAACGCCCTAATCAGCATGCGCGAGGAGACGGCAGAGGATCGGATGCTTTTGGTCATCGACCCCAACGGACATATTTGCGGATGGTGCATGCGCGCCATCGACGGCAACCCGATGCGATTCGGTCCCATCGGCATCGCCGCCAAGGAGCGCAACAACGGGATCGGCTCGGTGCTGCTCGACCTGTTCTGCTTTGAGATGGCTTGTCGCGGCGTGTACCGCATGTATTTCATCACGACGGACGAGCCGGGCAAACGCTATTACGCCCGGCACGGCTTGGAAGTGATCCGCATGTTTGTGGACTATCGAAAGGAATTGTCATGACCCAGTGCAAACGCGTCGTATCCATCGGCGCACACAGCCTCGATGCCGAGCTTCTCGGTGGTCCTCTGCTGATCAAGTATGCCCAAGCGGGTGCCGAGGTCACCTGCTCGAATGTCGTCATGGGCCGTTTGGAGGGAAGCGAGCGCACGACACAGGAGAAAGAGGCCTATATCCAACAAGTGAATCGCGAGAGCGAGGCGGCTGCCGCAAAGCTCGGCGGTGATTGCCGTTGGCTCGGTTACAGCTCGGCGACGATGCCCTCCACGGATGAGTTCGCCGAGGAGCTTGAGATGTGGTTCGAGGACGAGCATGTCGATCTCGTCATCACGCACTGGAGGGGCTCCATGCACCCTCGCCATGTGGCGACTCACGACGCTGTCACGCAGGCGGTAAAGAAGATGCGCCTCAAGGGGTCGGACATCCAGCTCCTGTACGGTTTGACGTTCGAGGATTTGAATGGGTTCATCCCCCAGGCGTACTTCACCTTGACGAAGGAAGAAGTCGATCGCTGGATGGACGCCTTGAACGAGTACGCCATCTTCAGGGGCGAGGTCAACGACTTCCCCTATCGCGACTATTATCCGACCAATCTCAAGGTCCGCGACATCGAGTCCGGGTCCGGTGAGCCCACGGTTTGCTACATGTTCCCCAGTCTCGTCATGAACGAGTTGCCGTAGCGCGGTCCGTCCTAGAAAGGAACTACAAATGGGAAAAACGTTCGTACGCGTCGACGACCGGTTGATTCACGGGCAGACGATCGTCGCCTGGGTGCCGACGCTCAAAATCGACGAGATCATTGCCGTCGATGATGTGAGCGCATCGAACCCTATGCTCAAGAGCATCATGACTATGGGCGTGCCGAAGCAGTACAAAACCCATATCGTCACCACCGCAGAGGCCGCCGAGCTCCTCAAGGAGGAGAGCGATCTCAATCGCCTGCTCATCGTGAAGGTGCCTCACAGGCTCGCGGAGCTCAAGGATGATATCGCGTCTTGCGAGCATGTCTATCTCGGCAACATGGCCAAGCGCGACGATACCTGTCATCAAATGACTGGGGCGACCGGCATCTTCTATCTCAGCGATGTCGATATCGCAGAGATTGACGACCTGGTCGCCTCCGGATTGGATGTCACGTTCCAGCAGCTACCGACCGCTCAGGAAAAGTCTTGGTCAGAGTTCAGGGCGTCTCTGTAGGAAAAGCAACGGGCTTCAAAGGAGGAGTCGTAAATGAGTATCGTGCAAATGACGCTTATCGCGCTGTTCATCTACCTGGGGTCAATTGGATCTATCGTGGGCAATACGCTCGGCTGGTACACGCTCGGCCGTCCGCTCGTCGCGTCTTTCGTCGTCGGACTGATTATGGGCGACGTGCAGTCGGCCATGATCGTGGGCATTCCGTTGCAGGTCATGTACCTCGGTAACGTGACTCCCGGCGGCGCGGTCGCATGGGACCTTTCGTACGCCACGTATATCGGCACGGCGGGTGCGATCGTGTTCGGAGAGGGACTCGATCCGAACGCGCTGATCGGCATCGCGACGGTGTTCGCCGGTATCGGCGGCCTCGTCGGTCAGCTCATGTGGAACGTTTCCTACGCCCTGAATATCCCGCTCAACCGCGTCGCGGCGAAGTATGTCGAGGCGGGCGATACGCATCGCATGTTCATTCCCAATGCCGTCTTGGGCCAGGTCATCGGTTTCGCCTGCCGTTTCATCCCCGCGATGCTCGTGCTCGGTGGTATGACCATGGCCAGCACCCAGGCGGACTTCGCGAGTCTCATCCCGGATTATGTCGTCACCTGCCTGACCACCTTCGGCGGCATGATGGCCGCCCTGGGCATGGGCATCCTCCTGTCCTTCCTGCTCAAGAAGAACTGGTATGTGGTGATCTTCCTTGCAGGTTTCGTGCTGGTGACCTACTTCAAGCTGTCCATGATGGGCGTTGCCGTCGTCGCGACGATCATCGCCGTGACTTATTACATGATCGACTCTCGCGATTCTTCCAAGGGGGCGTTTTAACCCTGACTGAGAGGGAAATGGAAACGATGGTTGAGGAGACGGGCAAGAAGCTTTCCGCCTCCGCGCTCAAGAAGTGCTTCTGGAATTGGTTTTTCTGGAACGGCTGCTCGCAGCAAGCGGAGTCCATGCTCGGTCTCGCTTTCGGGCAGTCCATGGCGCCGGTCATCGATGAACTGTACGATACGAAAGAGGAGAAGGCCGCCGCGCTGAAGCGCCATACCTCCCTGTTCAATACCGAGGCCCAGGTTGGCTCAATCTGCAACGGTATCGTCTGCGGTCTTGAGGAGACCAACGCGAATGGCAAGTGCACCCCCGAGGTCATCGAGTCGGTTAAGGTCGCCCTGATCGGACCGACCTCTGCAATCGGCGACTCCCTGTGGGTCGGTACGATCATTCCGATTTTGTTGACGATTTGCATGACGTTGTCCCAGGCGAGTGTGAGCTGGCTCGGTCCGGTGGTTTACATGATCGCCTATCCTCTCGGCACGGCCTTGCTGAGCTGGAAGCTGTTCCAGCTCGGTTACAAGGGCGGTCTCGAGGGCATGCAGACGATGATGGCGACGGGCAAGCTCGATCGACTGACCAACGCCATGGTCATCATGGGTCTGATCGTCGTCGGCGCGCTGACTGCTTCGAACGTCGTCGCGACCATTCCATTCGGCATCGTCGGCGAGGTGTTCGACGCCGCAAGTGGGGTGACGATCCCCGCGGTCCTTTTCGACGCCAATGTCATGCTCGACGGATTCTTCCCCAAGCTGCTCCCGCTGCTGCTCACCCTGTTCATCTACCATCTGTACGCCCATAAGAATTGGTCACCGCTGAAGATCATGGGTCTGATCATCGTTTTGGCGATCGTCCTGACCGCTGTCCAGTACATGACCGGATATGCGGACGTTCAGGCGGTTGCTGCGGCAGCGGCTGCGGCGTAATGGCGGTTCGGGGCGCGGGCCTGCCTCGCGCCCCATCGGATGTGGAGCTTGTTGTGGAAGCGCTTCTTTGGATGCTGGGAATCGACGCCCTGGTAATAGCGGGCATTTGGGGTTTGACGCGTCTGCGCCGCCGGACCTTGGTCGAGCTTGAGCGAGTATTGGTGGAGAGGCGTGATACCGAGTTGTATCTGCGTCTTTTGGACAATCCGCATCTGAGGATCTTGTTCTCGCGAAAGGCGCTCGCTGCCCTGCGGGTTCAGGGCGAGAAAATCTCGGGAGGCGCTTCGCGCGCCTGTTGACGGGCTCGTTACGGGAAGAGAAGGAGGTGCGCCATGGCCGTTGAAAAGGGCATCGAGGCGCTGGCAACCGAGGGACGCAATCCCGCGACCATGCATATAGACCGAATGGGAACCATCGAGGCGCTTGAGGTTATCAATCGCCTCGACCAAGAGGTCGCACCGGCGGTATCTCGTGTCATACCGGAGATTGCGTCGTTGGTCGATGCCGCGGGGGACCGAATGGCCCGTGGTGGCCGCATCATTTACATGGGTGCCGGAACATCTGGTCGGCTCGGTGTGCTCGATGCGAGTGAGTGCCCGCCGACGTACGGTGTTGCCCCAGATGTCTTTGTCGGTCTTATCGCAGGTGGCCGTGACGCCCTGGTGAGTGCTCGTGAAGGTGTAGAGGACAGTAAGGAAGAGGGCGCATCGGATCTGAGGGATATCGGCCTGCGCCCCCGCGATGTTGTCATCGGGCTGGCGGCGTCGGGGCGCACGCCCTATGTGATCGGCGGCCTCGAGTATGCTCGCGAAATCGGCGCGCTCACGGGTTCGATTGCCTGCGTCGCGCCGTCTCGCTTGTCTGAGGTCGCAGAGCATCCCGTTGATTGCCCGATTGGCCCAGAGCCGATCACCGGTTCGACTCGCATGCGCTCCGGCACCGCTCAGAAACTGATTTTGAATATGATCTCAACCGAGTTGATGGTCAAGGCGGGCAAGGTGTACGAGAACCTGATGGTGGACGTTCAGCCGAGCAACGAAAAGCTGGTTGATCGCGCCCAGCGGATCATTCGAGCGGTTTCGGGTGTCTCGGAGACCGAGGCGCGCGAGGTGCTCGAGAAAGCGGGCCGAAACGTCAAGGTCGCCATATGCATGGCGGTTTCGGGCCGTACTGCCTCTGAAGCCCTGGCGCACTTGGAGGCTCAACACGGGAACGTCGCCGCGGCGATTCGCGGCCTTTCGGAATAAGCCATTCGGAATACGTCCGCGATGGCTTTGCGCCGTCCGGGTCCCTTACCCTGGCATGTCAGCATCTGGCGCGCGAGCTGTGGGCGATGCGAGGCGGAGTGCATTTTCCAACCCCGGCGTGAGATTGAGCTTATGAACGATTGGGGATTGCCTCAGTTCGAGATGGTTGCAAAACCGCAGGTAGATAGCTTGTAAAAAATGAGCTTATGAACGGTTTGTTCATAAGCTCATTTTTGTGCCGATGAAATCGTTCATAAGCTCGATTGAGGCTTGTTTGGACATGGCGGGCGGGGGGGCGGACGGAAAGCGGGCGGGGGAGTCGGGAGCGCGAATGCGCCATAGACCTGGGCGGATCTCCGAAACATATAACCTTATATAACGTCTACCGATGAAATCCGACCGTTCGCGGGAGTCGTGGGCCTCGTTCAATCAGATAACATCACATGACGTTATATTACATAACGTCATGTAACGTTCTGCTTACGAGAGGGGTAACACCATGGCGGAACTCGAGAAGGTCCAGCTTCTTAACTTCGATATCGACCAGTACCTGAAGGACGGCGACGCCACCGTGGCGGCCTGCGCCCAGGCCAAGGCGGTCGCGGACGAGATTCACGAGCAGGGGTATGAGAACATCTTCCTGCTGGGCATCGGCGGCACCTATGACGAGCTCGACATGGTCCGCTACTTCATGAAGAAGTACTCCGAGGTCGAGGTTCACCTGGTCAACGCCGCCGAGCTCAACGTGATGGGCGACAACCGCCTCAAGAAGGACTCCGTCGTGGTCACCGCCTCCGCTTCCGGCGATACCAAGGAGATCGTCAAGGCGGTCGAGAACATCACCGCCCAGGGCATTCGCGTCGTCGCCTTCACCCGCGAGGACACGCCGCTCGGCAAGCTCGCGACCACGGTCATCTCCGCTCCCGTCGCCACCGGCCGCTGCGACTTCACCTACCTGCTGTTCCAGGCCTTCGCCCTGCGCCTGCTGAACCTTCGCGGCGATTTCGACCGCTATGACGACTACATGGCCCAGACCAAGAATCTCTTCCAGGATCTCGTCGACATCCGCATCAAGTTCGAGCCTAAGGCCGAGCAGATCGCGAAGCAGTTCGCCGAGGAGCCCTACACGATCTTCATCGCGTCCGGTGCCCTGTGGGGCGAGAACGTTCTGTTCTCCATGTGCGTTCTCGAGGAGATGCAGTGGATCCGCACCCGTGCCGTCACGTCCGCCGAGTTCTTCCACGGCACCCTCGAGCTCGTCGAGCCCGGCGTGCCCGTGATCATCACCAAGGGTGAGGATGAGTGCCGCGAGCTCGACAACCGCGCCGAGGTGTTCTGCAAGCAGTACACCGACAAGCTCGCGGTCATCGACACCGCCGAGTACGCCGTCTCCGGCCTGGACGACGAGTTCCGCCCGCTGGTCTCCCCGATGATCGCCGCCGCGACGCTGCACGAGCGCCTCTCCAAGCACTACGAGCGCATCACGAAGCACAACCTGGCCTATCGTCGCTACTACCGTCAGTTCGCGTACTAAGCGCGTTCCGTCTTGTCAAACGGGACGTCGGTCGTGGAGGCGCCGACCTCGCCCCACGACCGACGTCCACCCATGATCCGTCGTCCTATCGCTGGTGGCGAAGGCGGCGGCATTTCAAATGAGAAGGGAGACGACAATGGTCGTGCAAGCTTTGCTCGTCGGCCTCGTCGCGGCGTTCGGTACGCTCGACACGGCGCTCGGCACGAGCATGATCCAGCGCCCGATCGTCCTCGGTCCACTCGTCGGCCTCGTGTTGGGCGATTTGCAGACCGGCCTGGTGATCGGTGCCAATCTCGAGCTGCTCTTCATGGGCGCCATCTCGGTCGGTGCCTACATCCCGCCGGATGTCATTACTGCGGGAACCCTGGCGACTGCGTTCGCCATCACCACGGGCTCCGGTCTCGAGACCGCCTACGCCCTCGCGATGCCCATCGGGCTCGCCGCGCTGGGCATCAAGAACTTCTTCTACGCCATCACCCCTATGTTCCTGCAGATCGCAGATAAGGGCGCCGAGGTCGGCGACGACGGAAAGATCAAGCTCACGTACGTGCTCATCGGCATGGTCGGAAAGACGATTTGGACCTTCACGTTGACCTTCCTGGCCTTCTATTTCGGTTCGGATGCCGTCACCGCTGTCCTCGATATGGTTCCCGATTTCGTCTTCGACGGCATGGGCATCGCCGCCGGTATCCTTCCCGCCATGGGCTTCGCCATGCTCATGCGCATGATCGTGAACAAGAAGCTCGTCCCGTTCTTCGTACTGGGCTTCGCGCTCGCCGCTTACCTGAACCTGTCCGTCCTGGCCGTCGCTATCCTGGCCGTGGTGATCGCCATCGAGAAGATCGACCTCTTCGGTGACGCTCCCGCCGCCGCGGCCGCCGGTATCGCTGGAGGCGATGACGATGACTTCTAAGCCCGAATCCACGCAGGGTGCCACCATCACCAAGGGCGACCTGACGCGCATGGCCGTGAATCCGGGCGCGCTCGGCATGGAGTACTCCTGGAACTACCCCAAGCAGATGAGCATTCCGTTTTGCATGATGCTCACGCCGCTGCTCAAGAAGATCTACCGTGACGACCCCGAGGGTTATGCCGCCGCGCTCACCCGTCATCTCGAGTTCTTCAACATCACGATGTATTTCGCCCCGTTCGTGGGCGGCGTGGTGGCCTCGATGGAGGAGCGCGTCGCGAAGGGCGAGATGGAGCCCGAGACCATCAGCTCGGTGAAGGCCGCGCTCATGGGCCCTCTGTCCGGCATCGGCGACTCCCTGTTCCTGGGCACGCTGCGCGTGATCGCCGCCGCCGTCGGTGTCGGCCTGTCGCTCGCGGGCAACCCCCTCGGCCCGATCGCCTTCCTCGCGATCTACAACATCCCGGCGTTCCTCACGCGCATCATCGGCGCGCAGAAGGGCTACGAGCTCGGCGTGTCGTTCCTCACCGCAGCGCAGGAGAGCGGCCTCATGAACAAGGTCATCCATGCCGCGGGCATCGTGGGAATCATGGTCCTCGGCGCCATGACCGTGTCCATGACGTCGGTGTCGATTCCCATAGAGTTCGGTTCGGGTGAAAGCGTCCAGACCATTCAATCCGTGCTCGACAGCATTATGCCCGGCACGCTCGCTCTGGTCGCGCTTGTGCTCTACTATGCCGCCCTCGCCAAGAAGGCGAACCCCATGCTGCTCATCGTCATCACGATGATCGTGGGCATCTTGGGAGCGTTCACGGGTGTTTTGGCATAGCTTCGGCAAAAAAACCTGTTGAATTACGTGGGGGCCCGGCCGATCGCACGATCGGCCGGGCCTTTGCTTGCTATGATGATTAAAGATATTAAGACGTATGCTGATGATTTGGTCTGCATGCACCGATAGGGGAGGGATGAAGATGGCTGGAAAGTTGACGGGGGATTCGGCGACGCCGCTGTACCAGCAGGTCGCGAACGATCTGCGCGATGCGATCGTGAACGATGTCTACCATGTCGGCGCCCGCATCCCCACGGAACCCGAGTTGAGTCGTCTGTACGACGTGAGCCGCATCACCATCCGCAAGGCCATCGAGCTCCTCGTCGAAGAGGGACTTCTCGTCAAGCGACAGGGAAAGGGGACCTTCGTCCGCGAGGCCCAGGTGGTGCCGACGGTCCACGACGACCGCAGGGCCGCGCTCAACGGCTTTTCCGCCTCGTGTCGCCAAAACGGACTGGAACCCGGTTCGAGGTTGCTCCGCCGTGAGGTGATCGACGTCCCGAGTGCGGCCCGCGAGTTTTTCGGTGACGGGACGCGGGTGATCGCCATCGACCGCCTGTGCACGGCGGACGGCGCCCCCATCATGGTGGACCACTGCCTGTTCGCGGAAGAGGGCCACGAGTTTTTAGAGACAGCCGACCTCGAGGACGCCTCGCTGTTCGAGCTCATCCGCAACGCGACCGGCCAATACCCGCATCGCGACAGCGCCCAGATGCTCAGCATCCAGCTTGCCGACGAGCAGGTCGCCCATGCGCTGTCCGTTCCGGTGGGCGAGCCCCTCTTTAGTTTGGAGGGTTCATATCGCGATCAAGACGGCAAGCCGCTTTATGTCGGTAAGCAGCTCATCATCAGCTCGCGGTACACGTTCTCCATGTAGCCCGCGGCGAGACTGAATATATACGTCTACAGACAATTTAATACCATTCGGAGAATGGCGACCCGTTTGGACCTGCATGACTCGTATAGTCGAGCGTGCGGGTCTGTCTATGCGCCCCTACACGACGTGCCGGGCATGGAGGAGGATGTGTACCATGGGCAATGCCAAACCGACTATGGAAACCTATATCGAGATGTCGCCTCGGGTGTTCGGGGGAAATCTCGCACGCGCTCGCGAGCTGGTCGACGGCCTGGTCGCGCGTTACGCCGCAGGCGGGATTCGAGGCATCCGGTTCATCGCGTCGGGGTCCTCGTACAACTCGTGCATGGGCGCCCGACCCTTTGCCGAGCGCGTGCTGGGTGCCCGTGTCGACGTCTTCACCCCGTCCCGGTACCTCGACGAGCTCGACCGGCTGGATGCCATCGCGCCCGGTGCGTTCGAGGTCTTCGTCTCCCAAAGCGGGTGCAGCACGAACATCATCGAGGCGGTGCGCGTCGCGCGCTCGCGGGGGCACGAGACGGTCGCCCTCACGGGCAACGTGAACGCCGGTCTGCGCGATGAGGTGGACGAGATCTTCGAGTACGGCGTGGGGAACGAGACGGTCGGATTCGTCACCATGGGCGTGCTCACGCTCATGGAGTTCATCGCTTTGTTCGCCCTCGCGGCCGCCGAAGCCCCGGGCGTCATCGATGGAGGCGAACGCGACGCGTGGATGGACCGGCTCACCAGGGTCCCCGCGATGCATCGGGAGGTCCAGCGCCGCGCGCACGTCCTCATGGATGCGAACCCCGAGACGTTCCTCAGCCCCGGGGCTGCGTTCATGTGCGGGGCGGGCGCTGCATACGGAATCGCGCTGGAGGGCGCTCTCAAGTGGCAGGAGACGCTCAAGGCACCCGCGATCGCGCTGGAGCCCGAGGAGTACATCCATGGGCCCAACATGCAACTGACGCCGCGCTCGACCGCGTTCTTCCTCGACCCCGCGCGCGAGCCCGGCCGCACCTTCGACATCTACCGCGCCACGCGCGCGGTGACCGACCATGCGTACCTCGTTGCCTGCTACGAGCCGGTGGAGGCAGACGGCAACGCGATGTGCCTGAGCGCGGACGTCGAGCCCGAGATCGCGCCTTTCGTCCTGCTGCCCGCGGTTCAGGTGTTCGCCGCCCGGGCCATGCGCGAACTCGGCTGCGAGCCCTGCCATCCGCTGTTCGACCGCTTCGAGAAGGTCGTGAGCTGCAAGACGGAGGACTACGAGGAGATCTGCAAGGAAAAGCTCGCCCAGGCGGGACCTCAATTTGGGGACAGGCACTAAATTGAGGTGGAAGGCGGCGGGGTGAGCAACGGTTTCGCCCCTTCGCGAACATGGTCGGGAAACCTCAATTTAGTGCCTGTCCCCAAATTGAGGAGAGTGGGAGGAGGACTCAGATGGATGGCGTGAGCACGACACTCGATGACAGGCGCGCGGGCCGCGGCGCCCTGTGCCTGTTCGGAACGGCGGTGTGTTGGAGTTTCCTGGGGATCCTCACCAAGTGGAACGCGCAGTCGCCGTTTCTCATCGGTGGGATCACCTCCACGATCGTGCTCGTCTTCACGCTCGTGGTCGCGCGTCCCCAGTTGAGGTTCAGCCCGCTGATCGTCGGCGTGGGCCTCGCCTCGTTCTTCACCGGCCTGACGTTTCGCTACGCCAATCAGCTCACCACGGTCGGAAACGCCATCGTGCTCCAATATACATCGATGATCTTCGTCATCGTCTACCAGGGCATCGTGGAGAGACGCCTGCCGGCGCTGCGCCATGTGCTTGTCGTGCTGGGCGCCTTCGCCGGCATGGCCCTGTTCTTCATGGGGTCGCTTTCGGCGGAGGGCATGCTCGGCAACATCCTCGCCATCGCATCGGGCGCGTCGTTCGGTCTGCAGTTCTACCTCAACTCGCGCCCCGGCGCCGCGCCCCTCGTCTCGTCTTTGGTCGCGAGCGTGTGCTCCATGGTGCCGCTTCTGTTCATGCTCGACCGCCTGCCGCTGGTGAGCGCCGCGGAATGGGCGTGCATGGTCGCGAGTGGCGTGTTCTGCAGCAGTTTCGCGAACATCCTGTTCTCCAAGGGGATCGGCAAGGTCCCGGCGTTCACGGCGAACCTCATTTGCATGAGCGAGGTCATCATGGCACCGACCTGGTCATTTTTCATTTTCGGCGAGACGTTCAGCGAGACGGCGCTCGCCGGCGCGGCCCTCATCGTGGCGAGCATCGTGGTCAACCTGGCGCTCGATGCCCGCGCCCGCTCGTCCAGGGCATCGGCCTAGAGGCTCAATTCGGGAAGCTCGATTCAGGGGCCGTCCCTGAATTGAAGGGAGCGCCGTGGCGAGTTCGGGGCGCGTGAAGCGGTATGATATTTCAATTGAATGTACTTTTCGGAAAGGTTTCCCGCATGGCAATCAAGGCGATCGCCCTCGATATCGACGGCACGCTCACGAACGACCGCAAGGTCATCACCCCTCGCACCAAGGAGGCCCTGCTCGCCGTGCAGGACTCCGGCGTCAAGTTGATCCTCTCATCCGGTCGCCCCGTCCAGGGCCTGCGCGCCATCGCCTCGGAGCTCGAGCTCGAGGCCCACGACGGCTTGCTCGTCGCCTTCAACGGCGCGCATGTGGTCGACGCCCAGACCGATGAGGTCCTCTACGACCGGCCCATCGATGTCGATACGTTGCGCGCGCTTGTCGAGCACGTGCGCGAGTTCGGCGTCATTCCTTGGATCACGCAGGGGCGCGAGCTGTTCGTCGAGCGGGGTTCGCGCCATGTCATCCGCTATCGCGGCGAGGATTTCGACATCGTCGAATACGAGCGCCGCCATTGCGACCTGATCTTGCATGAGGTGGACGACCTGCTCGAGGTGTGCGGGACCCCGCAGGACAAGCTCCTGTGCGCCGGCGAGCCCGAGTACCTGCAGGAGAGCTGGCGCGCCATGAGCGAGCCGTTCGATGGGAGCCTCTCATCCATGTTCACCGCCGATTTCTACTACGAGTTCATGGCGCCGGGCATCGACAAGGGCCGCGCGCTCGCGGGCGCCCTGCCCAAGCTCGGCATCGACGCCTCCGAGGTCGTCGCGTTCGGCGATGGGCAAAACGACGTCTCCATGATCGAGTGGGCGGGCGTGGGCGTCGCGATGGCAAACGCGGTGGATGAGGCGAAGGCCGCCTCGAACATAGTCACCGCGTCCAACAACGACGACGGCATCGCGCTGGCACTCGAGAAGATTTTGGGATAGGACCCCGTGCGCGGGGATGTGAAAGGGGGCCGCATGGCTCAGGAACGTTTTCCATACCAGGCCGTCATCTTCGACATGGACGGCGTGATCGTCGACACCGAGCGCTTCTATTTCGACCAGCTCGACGAGATGTACGCCGCCGCGGGGATGCCCGTCTCGCACGAGGAACTGTCCCATGCCGTGGGCGCGTCGTACAAGGACTTTCAGAAGAACCTTGCCCGCTGGTTCGCCATGGGCGGCGTCGACCTGAGCATCGAGGAGGCCGAGGCCCGTTATGACGCGTGGGCGAAGGATCATCCCGCCGACTACGCCTCCCTGCTCAATCCCGGCGTCCGCGAGACGGTCGCCGAGCTCAAGAACCGCGGGGTCCGCGTGGCGCTCGCCTCGTCCTCTCCGATGGACAACATCCTGCACGTGCTCGAGGTGTGCGGGCTCTCCGGCGCGTTCGAGCTCGTCACCAGCGGCGAGCAGTTCCACGAGAGCAAGCCGAATCCCGAGATCTACCTCCACACGCTCGAGAACTTGGGGCTTCCGGCTTCCGCCTGCTGCTGCATCGAGGACTCCGTGCCCGGCATCACCGCGGGCAAGGCCGCCGGCCTCACGGTGGTCGCCAAGCGTGAGGAGCGCTTCGGGTTCTCCCAAGATGCCGCGGATGTGATCATCGACGCGATCCCCGATGTCTTGAATCTGTGATCGCGCGTGTCTGTCGAGGATTGAGAGGTGGGCCGCGTGCCTGTCACGAGTTCGGGTATACCCCCCAAAGATCGCGCCCAAGAGGGCATCTTGTGGTACATCAAGAGCGAGGGCCTCAAGGGCGGTGACCGCTTGATGCCCGAGCGCGAGCTCGCCGAGAAGCTGGGCGTGTCCCGCACCGCCTTGCGGGCCGCCATCACGCAGCTCATATCCACCCATGTGCTGGAGAGCAGGCAGGGCTCGGGCACCTACGTGCTTCCACCCAAGCCCATCAACATCTTCCAGGAGACCTACAACTACTCCGACGCCGTGCGCCGCGCCGGTCGCGAACCCGGCTCCCGTCTCGAGTACGCGCGCCTGATCGAGGCGGACGAGGATCTCGCCGAGCGCGCGCACCTCGCAGTGGGCGCCCCGCTGTTCGAGATGCGCCGCATCCGCTTCGCCGACGATGAGCCGGTCGCGATCGAGACCGCATACGTGAACTACGCGATCTGCCCCGGCATCGAGGCGCATGACTTCGCGGTCGAGAGCCTCTACGATGTCCTCGCCGCGGAGTACGGCGTCCATGTCGGTCATGGGCAGGAGAGGATCAGCATCGCCCGCGCCACCTCCGAGGAGGCGTCTCTTCTGCAGGTGGAAGAAGGGTCCCCCGTCTTCTTCGAGCGCGCCATCGAGTGCCAGGCGGACGGCGTCCCCGTGGAGTATCTGAAGGCGGTCATCCTTCCGAGCCGTTATCGGTTCGCCAGCAACGGCTGCGAGAACGGCTCGAGGCCCAAGGAGGTGAAGAGCTCATGGCTCACCTGGTAGGCGATCCCGCCGTCGGCGGCTCCGAGCCCCGCTATCTCTCGATTCGCAAGACCATACGGGACCGCATCGCCGCCGGCACCTATCCCGCCGGCACCGCGATCCCCTCCGAACATGAGTTGTCGGCCGAGTTCGATACGACGCGCCTGACGGTCCGCAATGCCATCGACGGCCTCGTGACCCAGGGACTCATCCGGTGCGTGCAGGGCAAGGGGGCGTATGTGTCCGGCATCGGCCGGGGCCAGCACGTACATGCCACGGGGTTCCGCGCCTGGGTCAAGGCGGATGAGGGCGCGCCCTCCGTGCGCCAGCTTTCCAAGGCCAAGCGCCCCGCGGGCCCGTGGTACGCCGACCTGTTCGGCATCTCCGAGGATGACGAGCTCTATTCCATCCGCCGCCTGAACAGCATCGACGGCGTGCCGGTCTCGCTCGAGCAGACGCTCATCCCCGTGAAGTTCTTCCCGGGCATCGAGGATGTGGACGTCTCGGTGTTCAGCCTGTATGAGACATATGCGATGTGCGGGCGCAAGGTCGCCTTCGCGCAAGAGAAGCTCGACGTCGTCGCCCTCTCCACGCGCGACGCCGGCTTGCTGCAGGTGGAGTCCGGCAGCCTCGCGCTCTCCCTCGAATGCCTGAGCTTCGACGACGAGGGCCGTCCCGTCGAGCACGCGTACGCGCTCAACACCGGCCGGAAGAGCGGCTACACCTACGAGTATTGATCAATCGGGGGCAGGTGCAAATCGCCCGGATCAATTGGGGACAGGTACACATTGCTTCACCTGTCCCAAGGGAGACATTCGCGGGGTGTCGGCAATCGGGCCGGCGCCCCGTTTTGACCTGTTGTCCGACTCCATCTGGGCGTAGGTGAAATATCGGCGCCACGCGGCCTTCCATGTGGTGGGAAAGTCTTCGCGGAATATTCGCAACTTATATTAGTCTCTATGAATTTAAAACCAATTACGGAGCAGAATCGACCGCTCGGCGGAAGGTCTAACCTCTCATTACAAATTGGTATCAAAAAGTGTATAACTGAGATAACGCAAGTGGTGTCAAAATGGCGCGACTTGATAAGTGGAGACAAATCCAAGGTGGAAGGGAGCGTCCATGAAGGAGACGGAAAAGATCGAGATCATGAACTTCGACCAGGAGGGCTACCTCGAGGACGGCAAGGCCCTGTACGAGACCGGCAAGCTCATGACCGCCATGGCCGACCGCGTGGCCGACGAGGGCTACGACGCCGTGTTCCTGATGGGCGTCGGCGGCACCTGGGACGAGCTCATGCAGCTCGAGTACCTCATGAACAAGTTCGGCGACAAGGACCTGGAAGTGTATCTGGTCCACGCCGCCGAGTGGAACGCGATGGGCCACAAGCGCATGACCGAGCGCTCCGTCGTGCTCACCGCCTCCGAGTCCGGCACCACCCCCGAGGTCCTCGAGGCATGCAAGAAGATGAAGGGGATGGGCATCCGCGTCTTCGCCATGACCAAGCCGGAGGGCCTCATCGGCCAGGCCGTGGGCGCCGAGAACTGCGTGGCGATGGCCAGCGACCACGGCTCCGGCGGCTGCGAGAAGGGCTACTACCTCGCCGACTGCTTCGGCCTGCGCCTGCTCAACCGCCGCGGCTGCTTCCCCAAGTTCGACCTGTTCATCGAGCAGACCAAGGACATCTGGAAGGACATGCTCGACATCCGCAAGCGCTTCGAGCCCAAGGCCGAGGAGCTCGCCCGCAAGTACGCGCTGGCTCCCTACACCATGTTCATCGGCTCCGGCGCGCTGTGGGGCGAGACCATCCTCTACTCCATGTGCATCCTCGAGGAGATGCAGTGGAAGCGCACCCGTTCCATCACCTCTCATGATTTCTTCCACGGCACCCTGGAGCTCCTCGAGCCCGGCGTCCCCGTGTTCCTGTTCAAGGGTGAGGACGAGTGCCGCGCGCTCGACAACCGCGTCGAGGCCTTCCTGCGCTCCGGTGTGACCGGTGACGAGGACTACGTCATCATCGACACCGCCGAGTACGCCATCCCCGGCCTGGACGACGATTTCCGCGTCATCGTTTCCCCGTGGATCCTCACGGTTCTCGCGACCGACCGCATGGCCCGTCACTACGAGACCGTCACCAAGCACAACCTCAAGTATCGTCGTTACTACCACCAGTTCGACTACTAAGGTCAACGGGCGCCGCAGTGGGCGCGATGCGATAAGGTATAGGGGGCGGCCGGGGCTACTCGGTCGCCCTTTTGCGAATTTCACGACATGAGACGAGCGACGTATGAGCGAGATCTCGAACAATGACGATATCAGGACCATCCTGCTTCCCTCGGCACCTTTTGGCATCCCCGAGGTGACCGCGAACGACGCGGAGGGCACCTGGGGGCTGCGCAAGCTCGGCGTCCCCCATCCGGACGTGTACGCCATGGCGGATATCGCGAGCTGTGCGGTGAGGGAGCTCGAATGCGAGGGGACGGCCGGTCCCGCCGTCGGCGAGACGCGAGGGATGGAGCTGCTCGGCGAGGTCCTCAAGAATCCGGGCAAAGTCGCCCGCGCCAACAAGTACAAGGGCGGCGCGTATTGCGGTGGGGTGTACCTCGAGGTCACCTTGCGCGATCCGACGGCCGACAAGCTCATCATCCCCGTGTGGGGCCGCGAGCTGAAGCGCGGGTCGATGGCGTATCGGCAGGTGATCGAAAGCGCCGAGACCGTGAAAGCCGCCTTTGACGAGATGATCGAGGACGGTTCCCGTGTCTAGGCGCGCCGAGGCGACCTCGTACGACAAAGCCGTCGAGGGCATCTTGAACCACATCGCCGCGTGCGATATGCAGCCCGGAGATGCCTTCCCGCCCGAGCGGGAGCTCTGTGATGAGATCGGGGTCTCGCGCACCACGCTGCGCAGCGCCCTGACGCACCTCGTCTCGACCCATGTCATAGAGAGGCGCCAGGGATCGGGCAACTATCTGTGCCCCCGCCGTCCGACGGTCCAGCTCGACGACTTGTCCGGCTTTTCCGAGATCGTGCGATCGATCGGGGGCGAGCCCTCATCCCGCGTGCTGACCCGTGACATCATCCCCGCCGGCGCGCGCGTCGCAAGCCATCTGTACCTCCCGGAGGATCGGCCGGTCTTCCATCTCACGCGCCTGCGCCTGATCGGGGACACGCCGGCCATGCTCGAGACCTCGTATCTCTCCCTCGCGAGGTTCCCCGGCATCGACAGGTTCGATTTCGAGGACGTCTCGCTGTCGCGCGTGCTTGCGGACGAGTACGGCGCCGAGGCGGTTCACGTGACGCTTCGCGTGACCGTCGCCCGCGCGACCGAGCGGGAGGCGAGCCTGATGGGTATCGAACCCGGTGACTTGATCTTCCTCGAGTGCGGCACGCGCATGGGGTCCGACACGAACCCTATCGAGTACTACCGCACCCGATATAGTCCCAGCCATTTCAGGATTTCGTGCAAGACGGTCATGTAAGCCGGGTGCGGCGAGTTAGGGTTTCGAAGAGGAGGCGACGCATGAAGGGAGCACGTTACCACGTCCCCGACCGGGGCGCGATCGAGGGGGTCCCGGATGCGAGGGTCCGCATCGAAGATGTCGACACGGTCTGCCCCGACGCCGCGCATGAGGTCACGGATGAGGTTGATCTGCCCTTGTACCTCGATATTCGCCGCGATCTGCACATGCGCCTCGCCATGGGGGAGTACACCACGGGCGCGGCGATCCCCTCGGAGGCCAAGCTCGCGGAGCAATACGGCACGACCAAGGTCACGGTCCGCAACGCCCTCGACGGACTGGAAGAGGAGGGGCTCATCGTCCGCGTCCAAGGGAAGGGCACGTTCGCCACGCATGGGCTCGAGGGCTCCGTCACGCATAATCCGCGGGGCTTCCGCGACTCGCATCGCCATTATCAGCGCACGCCGAGTGTCCGCGTGCTGGAGGCGACGGTGCGCGAGGCGGGCGAGTTCTACGCTCGGTTCTTCGGCGTCGCCCCCGATAGCGACCTGTTCTACGTCCGTCGCCTCAACTGCATCGACGGCGTTCCCTTCACCATCGAGCGGACGCTCATACCCTGCGAGCTCTTTCCGGGCATCGAAGACGTCGACGTGTCGATATTCAGCCTGTACGCCCTGTACGAGCTGCGCGGGCATCCCGTGGCCTGGGCGGTCGAGGAGCTCGAGGCGCAGGAGCTCAAGGCGCGCGATGCGCGTCTGTTGCGCGTGGATGCCAACGATCCGGCACTCGGCCTGACATGTGTGAGCTACGACGCCGATGGGCTGCCGTTGGAGTTCGTCAGGTCCGTCTCGGTGGGGGAGAGCGCGAGTTATCTCGTGCGCAAATAGCCCATATGGGCATATGACAGGGTAAAACGTTGTTTCGAACCCCGTGTCGCCTGATTCGCGTCCGATATGCACCGCTCGGCGAGATTTTCATACCACTTGGCCGATGCGCCCTGAACGAGGACGATTGGTATTAAAAACATGCTATCTTATTATTGTTTTTGGTATGAAAAACATCCAAAAACATATAGAACTCTGTTCACGTTGAATAAGGAGGAGGAACATGATTCTGCTAACGCGCGTCGATCACCGACTGCTGCACGGGCAGGTCGCGACGTCTTGGGTCAACGGCCTGGGATCCGACTGCATCTTCTGCGTCGGTGACAAGGTCGCCAACGACCCGGTGTGGAAGACCACCCTCAAGATGGGCAAGCCGACCGGCTGCAAGCTGGTGATCAAGGACATGGCGCACGCCATCGAGGTGATCAACAGCGGCGTGACCGACAAGTACCGCATGATCATCTGCCTGCGCTCGATCGAGGACGCCAAGCAGCTCATCGAGGGTTGCCCCCAGATCAAGAGCCTGAATCTCGGCAACACGCTCGAGTCCCCCACCACCAAGCAGATCTCCCGCCAGATCTTCCTCGAGCCCGAAGAGGTCGAGATGCTCAAGGAGCTCGGCGAGCGCGGCGTCGAGGTCGAGATTCGCGCCCTGGCCGACGACAAGAAGGAAAACGCCCTCGCGCTTCTGTAGGAAGCCCGAATTGTCTACCCTGACAGGAGGTACGACATGCTTGTCCAATCACTGATCTGTGCTGTGTTCTACGTGTTCGTCAAGTTCTTCGACTACCAGCTCGGAACGCTGTACGCCTTCCGCCCCATCGTGGTCTGCCCGCTGCTCGGTCTCATCCTCGGTGACCTGCAGACTGGTCTCGCCCTGGGCGCGAGCATCGAGGCGCTTTTCATGGGCTCCGTCTCCATCGGCGCCTACATTCCGCCGGATGCCACTTCCGCCGGCGTCCTGTGCACCGCCTACGTGATCTTGCTCGGTCTGGACACCGAGGTCGCCGTCGGCCTGGCCATGCCCATCGGCACGCTGGTCCTCGCCCTGAGCAACCTGTTCCAGCCCATCACCAACTGGCTGCTCTCCTTCGTGCCCAAGTTCGCCGCCGAGGGCAGCGGTTCCAAGCTCACCGCCCTGCACTTCTTCATCGCCCTCTACGTGGCGCCCGTCTACTTCGCGGTCATCTTCTTCGCCGTCTACCTCGGCTCCGATGCCGTGGCCTGGATCACCAACACGGTCCCCGAGTTCGTGCTGAACGGTTTTGCCGCCGCGGCCAACATCCTGCCGGTCATGGGCTTCGCGATGCTGCTGCGCCTCATCTACCGCAAGGAGCTTCTGCCCTTCCTCTTCCTGGGCTTCCTGATGACCTCCTACATGGGCGTGCCGGTCCTCGGCGTCTCCCTGATCGCCATCATCATCGCTGTTCTTATGCTGGGTATCTTTGACAACAAGCCTGCCGTTGCGCAGATCGAGGGGGCTGACGACGATGACTTCTAATGAGACCAAGAGCGTCTACAAGAGCGGTGAGAACGCCATCACCAAAGACGACCTCGTCAAGTCCGCGCTGAACATCGGCGCCCTGGGCATGGAGTTCTCCTGGACCTACGTGAACCAGATGGGCCTCGCCTTCGGCCTCATGGTCAAGAAGATGCTCAAGAAGATCTGGCATGACGACCCGGCCGGCTATGCCGCCGCCCTCGAGCGTCACACCGCGTTCTTCAACATCACGGTCGCGCTCGCCCCGTTCGTCGGCGGCATCGCGATGTCCATGGAGGAGCGCATCAAGGCCGGCGAGCTCCCGCCCGAGTCCGTCAACGACGTGAAGGCCGCCCTCATGGGCCCGCTCTCTGGTGTGGGCGACGCCATCTTCCTGACCACCATCCGCGTGGTCGCCGCCGGCATCGCCGTATCCATGGCCGCCGAGGGCAACCCGCTCGGCCCGATCCTGTTCCTGCTCATCTTCAACGTCCCGCAGTACATCCTGCGCGTGTGGGGCATCGTCAAGGGCTATGAGCTGGGCGTCGGCCTGCTCGATGCGGCCTCCGAGTCCGGAATCATGGACAAGCTCATCAAGGGCGCCGGCATCGTGGGCATGATGGTCGTCGGCTCCATGACCTGCTCCATGTTCTGGGCCACCCTCGCCGTGTCCTTCGGCTCCGGTGAAGAGGTCACCATGCTCCAGGACGTGCTCGACAGCATCATGCCCGGAATGCTCGGCCTGGGCTGCATGGGCATCTACTACTGGCTGCTCGGCAAGAAGATTCACCCGTCCCTGCTGATCCTCGGCACCATGGTCGTGGGCGTGGTCGGCGTGTACCTGGGCATCCTGGCTTAACGGCGAGTTTTCCCAACATCTCCTCGCCTTTGGCCTGATACGAGGCGGCGGTCCATGCGGCCGTCGCCTCTCGCCGTTTATGGGGTCGATTCGACCGTTCGCGGAAAGCGTTCGATTGTGGCATCAGTGGTATTAAAAAGAAGTAAGATGTATTGCAGTAAGTGGTATTAAAAACTCTCAGGTTGATATGAGAGGCCACCGATCCGAAAGGGGAGCGGCAATGCAGGAGACCGAGAAGATCGAGATCATGAACTTCGACCAGGAGGGCTACCTCGCCGACGGCAAGGCGGCCGTCGAGGCGGGCAAGAAGATGGCCCAGATCGCCGACCGCGTGGCCGACGAGGGCTACGACGCCGTGTTCCTGATGGGCGTCGGCGGCACCTGGGACGAGCTCATGCAGCTCGAGTACCTCATGAACAAGTTCGGCGACAAGGACCTGGAAGTGTATCTGGTCCACGCCGCCGAGTGGAACGCGATGGGCCACAAGCGCATGACCGAGCGCTCCGTCGTGCTCACCGCCTCCGAGTCCGGCACCACCCCCGAGGTCCTCGAGGCCGTGAAGAAGCTCGGGGAGATGGGCGTGCGCACCTTCGCCATGACCAAGCCCGAGGGTCCGATCGGCCAGGCGGTCGGGGCCGAGAACTGCATCCGCATGGCGTCCAACCACGGCGCGGGCGGCTGCGAGATGGGCTACTACCTCGCCGACTGCTTCGGCCTGCGCCTGCTCAACCGTCGCGGCTGCTTCTCCAAGTTCGACCTGTTCCTCGAGCAGACCGAGAACGTCTGGGCCGAGCTTCTGGACATGCGCAAGCGCTTCGAGCCCAAGGCCGAGGAGTTCGCCCGCAAGTACGGTCTGGCGCCCTACACCATGTTCATCGGCTCCGGCGCGCTGTGGGGCGAGACGATCCTGTTCTCCATGTGCATCCTCGAGGAGATGCAGTGGAAGCGCACCCGCTACATCACCAGCCACGACTTCTTCCACGGCACGCTCGAGCTCCTCGAGCCCGGCGTCCCCGTCGTGCTCTTCAAGGGCGAGGACGAGTGCCGCGCGCTCGACAACCGCGTCGAGGCCTTTCTGCGCTCGGGCAAGACGGGCGACGAGGATTACTTCATCGTCGACACCGCCGAGTACGCGATCCCCGGCCTGGACGACGACTTCCGCGTCATCGTCTCCCCGTGGATCCTGTCCTCCCTCGTCACCGACCGCATGGCGGCGTATTATGAGACCGTGACCAAGCACAACCTCAAGTACCGTCGCTACTACCACCAGTTCGACTACTAGTTCAAACCTCGTCTCACATGTAAGGAGCAACTCTCTATGAGGCAGTTCATCATCGCATCCCACGCGCACTTCGCGGCCGGCATCAACGAGAGTGTCTCGCTGCTCTCCGGGGAGCGCGAAAACGTCCGCACGCTCTCCATGTATGTGGACGGCAACAACGACCTCGCCGCCGCTGCCGCCAAGATGCTCGAGGAGACCCCGGAGGGCGATGACCTGGTCGTGTGCACCGACCTGTTCGGCGGCAGCGTGAACAACGAGTTCACCTCCATCGTCCAGCGCCGCCCCAACACCTACCTGGTCACCAATATGAACCTCCCGCTGCTCATCCAGCTGCTCTTCGCCGAGGAGGGTCGCGACACCGCCGAGGTCATCCGCGAGATCTGCGCCGCCGATGACACCCGTGTCAAGTTCGTCAACGATCTGATCGAGGACACCGAGGACGACGAGGAGTTCTAACATGGTGTCGGGCAGGCGCTGCAAGCGTCCCTGCCCGTTGACCCCATGAAGCTCGAATCGGTCATGAGAAACGCGCAGGCGACGTCTTTGCTCGCTTGCGCGTTTTGTCTACCGCGGTCGCGCGAGGGCGGGCCAATCAGGGACGGTCGATCGGGCATAGGCGCGAATCGACCGGCACCGTTCCACGCTCGCGCGCGGTCGCACGGATTTCATTTGGGATGTGGGAACATGGGCGGAACCACCCATGAGAAAAGCAAGCTCAGCGCAGCGGAGAAGCGCCTGATTGGCATCGAGTCGCTCCAATGGTGCGCGAACAACGCCGTGTACTTCCTCGGCCTGATCGGCGCGGCGACCTATGATCTCGCCGGCACCGCGTTCCTGGTGGCGGCCATCACGCTCGTCCGCAACCTCGCGACCTCGATCGGCAACGTGGCGGCGGGCTCGGTCATCGACTCGATCGGCCCGCGCAAGACGACGGTGGCGGTATGCGCCTTCTCCGCCGTCATGAGCCTCGTGATCGGTTTGGGGCCCATCACCGAGGTATCGCTCATGATCGCCGCCGCCGCGCTCGGCGTGTCGGGCGGATTCATCAACACCTGCACGCATGCGTACCCGGGTTACCTCATCGCCACGCTCACGGGGCGCCAGCGCCTGAACGGCCTGATGGTGTTCTACAGCAACATCGCGTTCACGCTCGGTCCCATCTTCGGCGGCGCGCTGGTGTCGGCGTTTTCCACGCAGTCGGTGTATCTGTTCATGGCGATCACCATGGCGGCGGCGGGCGTCTTGGCGCTCGGCTGCCATGAGGTGCTGCAGCCCGAGCGGGAGGAGGATGCGAAGACGGGCATCCTGTCGGGCATGGCCGACGGCGCGCGCATGACGCTCCAAAACCACGATTTGAGGCTCATCTTCATCTCCGGCTTCCTCGGCTTCTTCGCCTTCGGCGCGTTCGACTCGCTCGAGTCGCTGTTCTACCGCGATGTGCTCGAGGTCGACGTCGTGTGGCTCGGTTGGCTGTCCTCGGTGGTCGGGTTCACCTCCTCGATCGGCGCGTGGCTGCTCACCAAGCTGCCCGACCGCATGGCGAACCTCACGCTGCTGCTCGGATCGCTGCTCGGCGTCGGCATCGCCTCCATGATCTATGTCGGCACCGATATCCTCGCGGTCGCGATCATCGGTCAGGCGATCAACGGCCTCGCCTGGGGTTTCTTGGAACCCCTGCAGATGATCCTCGTGCAGGAGAAGGCGCCCATCGCGTATCTGGGGCGCATTATGGGCTTCGTCCGCTTCGGCCTCATGAGCGCCGGTGTCCTGCCGTTGCTCGCCGCGCCGGCGCTGGCCGAGGCGTTCGGGGTGCAGGCGGTGCTCTTCGCGGCGTCGTGCGTCATCGCGCTGGTCGGAGCCGTGTTTTTCTTCAGTCAAGTCAGGTGCGCCCGCTCGCGCGCGGCGCGGTCGGAACGATAGGGGGATATGGGAGTGGATAGGGAACGGAACGGCGACGGGATGCCCGGGGCGTTCCCCTTCAGGGCCGTCATCTTCGATATGGACGGAGTCCTCGTCGACACCGAGGTGTATTACCTCGATTGCCGCGGCAGGTTCCTCGAGGAATCGGGCGTTTCGGTGTCCCATGAGGAGCTGCTCGAGCTCGTGGGGGCGTCGGTGAAGCAGGATCGGGCGAACATGCTCAAGTGGTTCACCCGGTCCGGGATATCGATCGACGCCGAGGGCATCGAGATGCTCGAGGGCGCCTGGTGGCAGGGCCGCGACATCGACTATCGGACGCTGTTGAACCCCGGCGTCGAGGAGACGCTCATCGAGCTGAAGCGCAGGGGCGTGCGTCTGGCCCTCGCCTCATCCTCGTCGCATCGCAATATCGCCCGGGTGCTCGCGGATTGCGGCTTGGGCGAGCACTTCGAGGTCATCACCAGCGGCGAGCAGTTCCATGAGAGCAAGCCGAATCCCGAAATCTACCTGCACACGCTGGAGAGCCTCGGCCTGTCCGCGGACGAGTGCTGCTGCGTGGAGGATTCGCTTCCCGGCATCGCGGCCGGCAAGGCCGCCGGGCTCACGGTCGTCGCCAAGCGCGAGGAGCGCTTCGGCTTCACCCAGGATGCCGCCGACGCCATCATCGATTCGATCCCCGATGTTCTGGATTTATAGGATTCTAGTTGCGGGTGAATGTCGACCTGCCGTTTTCGTGTGATTTGTCGTGCCGCTGCCGCAAACTGCCGATTTGCGCCCAGCTGGCCGCTGCTAATCTCTGAGACCCGTTGCATTTCAAAGCATGGTTTGGAACGGCGTCCCGATAGATCGCTCAGTGGTTTTCGATGCCCGTTTTGCGTCATTGCATAAAACCGGGCGATTTTCG
The DNA here is from genome assembly GCA_958443615.1 of uncultured Collinsella sp. Taxonomy (GTDB): domain Bacteria; phylum Actinomycetota; class Coriobacteriia; order Coriobacteriales; family Coriobacteriaceae; genus Collinsella. The sequence continues at coordinate 71,155 of CAUCLI010000007.1, read as the reverse complement.
GCTGCGCTTGTATGAATAAAAGCGCGTTTTGATTTCGTTCCCATTCGGTTTCTCCGATGTGGTCAAAATACCCTGATTGTGCGGTGATGGGTTTGGGATGATTTGGCAAAACCGCAGGATTGGAGATGCTGTCCAATCCGCTAATAGCGACGGGTGATTGCGCCTCGGGGTTCAGATGATAAAACCGCAGGAAATGCGCTTGCAAACAAATATGCATGTCGCATTTTGCTGTCATCTCAGCGCACAATCAGGGTATTTTGACCATCATCGGAGATTTATATGACGCACTGCCGTCGAGGGGCAGACTGCAGTTCGCTTTACTGGTTGTCGGGCTGATGCGATGGGCGGGACTGCAGCCCGAGAAGCCCCGAACTCGTCTTTGCAATATGGGCGGAAAGCGCACGCTCGTCGGTGCCGCGTATGTGGGCGAGCTCATGCAGCGTGCGCATGAGCGAGGCTTCGATTTGGTCGGCTGAGCAAGGCTTGTCCAGCTGTTCGGGCAAATCGGTTTCCAACAAGAGCCGGTCCAGGGGGATTCGCCGTGCGTATTCGCGCCCTCGCCTGGTGGCGAGCATGCGCTCGCTTATCGAAAAGAGGCATCCGGCGTCGAGTGCCCGTGCGAGTTGATCGCTTGTGCCCGAAAACCAATGGAATATGCAATGGGCGCTCTCGGTGAGTCCATGGCGTTCGAAGACGTCGAGCGCCTCGCCCGCTGATCGGACGGCGTGGATGGACAGCACGCGGCCCTCGACGGGGTGCTCAGCGCATATACGGGCGATGGTTTCGAGGGCATTCAGTTGTCTTTGGGCGCTTGCGACATGGCGGGGGCCGAAGTCGAGCCCCACTTCGCCAATGAAGCGGCTGGAGCCGGCGAGTTGCGCGGCCTGCTCGACCTCGACCTCGCCGCATCTCCCGTCTGCGACCCACCACGGATGGAGTCCCATGCCCACGCGGACGTTGGGCGGGGTGCCGAAGCGGGACCGCGCGGCGAGCGCGTCGGCAGGGGTGACGGTGGCGCAGAACAGGGCTATGCCGTTTGCCGCCGCGTCGCGCGCGACCTCATCGGCGTTGGCCATGCGGTCGAGGTGGCAGTGCATGTCGAACAGGCGCCAAGGGTGCTCGAAGCCCGGCGTTTCGGTGTCCGTGTTCGAGGAGGCTTCGACGCTTGGGACTTCAGGGTTAATCGTTCCCTCCTGCCTCCTTCGCCCCGCGCTTCCCTTCTTGCCCATATTTCCGTTCACGCGCGCCCGCCCCGCTTACCGGCGAGCGCCCCGCGCTGCGCGGCCTCGTGCATGGCGAGCGCTGCGGAGACGTCGTCGCCCGCGCCGAGGCCGGAGATGTGGCGCAGTACCTCGCCTGCGATCATCTGGCCCATGATGGGCGGCATGAAGCTCGCGGTGCCCAGGTCGGTGCGTTCGGAGCGAGCCGCGCCCGGAGCGGCGGCGATGCGCACCGGCTCTTCGCAGGAGTACAGGACGCGCAGGTGGCGGATGCCGCGCTTGCGGCATTCTTTTCGCATGATGCGCGCCAGCGAGCAGTTGACCGTCTTGTGCACGTCGGCGATGCGCAGGCATTCGGGATGGATCTTCTTGGCGCCGCCCATGGAGCTGATGAGCGTAAAGCCGCGCTCTTGGGCCAGGGCGGCGAGCGCGAGTTTGGTGGAGACGGTGTCGATGGCGTCGACGACGTAGTCGATGCGGCCGCCGGCTTCGGCAAGGCAGGCCTCGTAGAGCTCCTCGAGGTTTTCCGCCAACACGAACGCATCATGCGCGAAGACGCGGCAGGACGGGTTGATGTCGGCGATCATGGCGGCCATGACGTCGACCTTGCGCCGCCCGACCGTGCTCTCGAAGGCGATCGCCTGGCGGTTGATGTTGGAGGGCGCCACCACGTCCTTGTCGACGATGGCGAGCGTCCCGATGCCGCCGCGCGCGAGCGCCTCGATGCAGCTCGACCCGACGCCCCCGCAGCCGAACACGAGGACGCAGGCGCCTTCAAGGCGAGCGAGCCGCTCGTCACCGAGCATGATGCGCAGGCGGTCCTTCATGGTTTCCATCGAGGCTCCTTGGGAGATTGCGGGCATGCGTGTTGACCACATATTGTAGCGTGACGCGCGCGGCTTGGTGCAATGTCGAAGCGAGGAGATGGCGGGTCGGATATGATGCGCCCTCACGCAGCGAGGCGTCGGTGCGCGTGTGGGTTGCGGTTCCAAGGCCGCCGTTGCTCTTCGATGCGGCGGCGCACGCAACCTGCCGTTCGCGGCCTATGTGCTTGAGCGACCACAGCTTGAAACCATGGTGAAGCGAAACGGAAATGCGACCGAAACGAACGCTTGGTCAGGTTGACGGCCGGTCCGCACCTCACTAGGATGCATTCAGCAACCCACCAATCAGATAGGAAAAGTCGGGAAGCAATATCGCGCCCGTGAGTGGGATTGCGAGGAGTAGTTTTCCGCCGAGAACCCAGGAGCATGTTATGAGTCGTTTTACTGAGAACCCCGACCACGAGTTCGCCTTCGACACCCTGCAACTGCATGTCGGACAGGAGAGCCCAGACTCCGCGACCGACGCGCGCGCCGTTCCGATCTATCAAACGACGAGTTACGTGTTCCGCAATTCCCAGCATGCCGCCGATCGCTTCGGCCTGGCCGACGCCGGAAACATCTACGGGCGCCTGACCAACTCCACTCAGGGCGTTTTGGAGGATCGTGTCGCCGCACTCGAAGGTGGCGTGGCGGCTCTCGCGGTCGCATCGGGTGCCGCGGCCATCACCCTCACCGTCCAAGCGCTTGCTCGCGCCGGTGCTCATGTGGTTGCCCAAAAGACCATCTACGGCGGCACATACAACCTGCTCGCCCACACCCTCGCCGATTTTGGGGTCGAGACCACGTTCGTGAATATCCACGAACTGGCCGAGGTCGAGGCGGCGATTCGTCCTGAGACCACGCTCGTCTATCTCGAGACCCTGGGTAATCCCAACTCGGATATCCCCGACATCGATGCCGTCTCCGCGCTTGCCCATGCCCATGGGTTGCCCGTGGTGGTGGATAACACGTTCGGTACGCCCTATCTCATTCGTCCGCTCGAGCACGGTGCCGATATCGTGGTGCATTCGGCGACTAAGTTCTTGGGCGGTCACGGGACGAGCCTGGGTGGAATTATCGTCGACGGCGGGACCTTCGACTGGGCGGCGAGCGGCAAGTTCCCGCAGATCGCCGCCGCCAACCCGAGCTATCACGGAGTTGCATTCTCCGATGCGGCGGGCCCTGCTGCCTTTGCCACGTACGTACGCGCCGTCCTCTTGCGCGATGAGGGTCCCTGCATCTCACCCTTCAACGCGTGGATTCTGCTGCAGGGTGTCGAGACGCTCTCGTTGCGCCTCGACTGCCACGTCGAGAACGCGAAGCGTGTCGTCGCGTATCTTGCGTCCAGCCCGCATGTGACCAAGGTGAACCATCCGAGCTTGCCTGACCACCCCGACCACGAGCTGTACGAGCGCTATTTCCCGCGCGGAGGCGCGTCGATCTTCACCTTCGAGATCAAGGGCGGCCAGGAGGCCGCGTGGAAGTTCATCGACCGTCTGCAGGTGTTCAGTTTGCTGGCGAACGTCGCCGACGTGAAGAGCCTGGTGATCCATCCGGCCACCACGACGCACTCCCAGCTCACCGAGGCGGAGCTTGCCGACCAAGGCATCACGCCCGCGACCGTTCGCCTTTCCATCGGCACGGAGGACATCGAAGACATCATCTGGGACTTGGACCAAGCCTTTACTGCGCTGTAGGGCGTGTGCCAATACCTCAATTTTGCACCTCAATTTAGTGCCTGTCCCTAAATCGAGGTACGCCTGCTGCTCGAGATGCAACCGAAGTCACGATTCGCATGCCTGTATCGTGACTTCGGTTGCATTTCGATGAGGGGCGATGCGATTTTTGGTGGAATTCGGGACCGGGGGCGCCGAGGCCGATTGTCTCGGTGCGAGCGGGCGTTTCATGCGACAATAGGGGACGTTAGACCACGTAGAACCCCAGAAACGGAGCCGTGAATGGCAGAGTTCATCTATCAGATGTATCAGGCGCGCAAGGCGCATGGCGACAAGGTCATCCTCGACGACGTGACCCTGTCCTTCTATCCCGGCGCCAAGATCGGCGTCGTGGGCCCCAACGGCATGGGCAAGTCCACACTGCTCAAGATCATGGCGGGCATCGAGGAGGTCTCCAACGGCGACGCCCGCCTCACGCCCGGCTACACCGTGGGCATCCTGCAGCAGGAGCCCCCGCTTGATGAGGACAAGACCGTCATCGAGAACGTCCGCCTCGCCTTCGCCGACATGGTCGCCAAGGTCGAGCGCTTCAACCAGATCTCGGTCGAGATGTGCGACCCGGACTGCGACATGGACGCGCTCATGGCCGAGATGGGCCGCCTGCAGGACGAGATCGACGCCGCCGACGGTTGGGATATCGACTCCAAGCTCGGCCAGGCGATGGACGCCCTGCAGCTTCCCGATTCCGACATGCCGGTGAACGTGCTCTCCGGCGGTGAGCGCCGTCGCGTCGCGCTGTGCAAGCTGCTGCTCGAGGCTCCCGACCTGCTGCTGCTCGACGAGCCCACCAACCATCTGGACGCCGAGTCCATCCTGTGGCTCGAGCATTTCCTCAAGAACTACCCCGGCGCCGTGCTCGCCGTCACGCACGATCGCTACTTCCTCGACCACGTGGCCGAGTGGATCTGCGAGGTCGACCGCGGCCACCTCTATCCCTACAAGGGCAATTACTCCACCTACCTCGAGACCAAGGCCGCCCGCGCCGCCGCTCAGGGCCAGCGCGAGGAGCGCCTCGCCAAGCGCATCGCCGCCGAGCTCGACTGGGTGCGTTCCTCCCCGAAGGCCCGTCAGGCAAAGAACAAGGCGCGTCTGGCCCGTTACGAGGAGATGGAGGCCGAGGCCCGCGCCAGCCAGAAGGTCGACTACACCGACATCCGCATTCCCGTGGGGCCGCGCCTGGGTTCCAAGGTGCTGGTTGCCGAGCATCTGCACAAGGAGTTCGACGGCCGCGTGCTCATCGACGACCTGTCCTTCACCCTGCCGCGCAACGGCATCGTGGGCGTGATCGGCCCCAACGGCGTGGGCAAGACCACCCTGTTCAAGACGATCGTGGGCCTGGAGCCGCTCACCAGCGGCAACCTGGAGATCGGCGAGACCGTGAAGATCTCCTACGTCGACCAGATGCGCGGCGGCATCGACCCCGACAAGACCCTGTGGGAGGTCGTGTCCGACGGCCTGGACATCATGCAGGTCGCCGAGAACGAGGTCCCGAGCCGCGCCTACGTGGCGAGCTTCGGCTTCAAGGGCTCCGACCAGCAGAAGCGCGCCGGGGTTCTGTCCGGCGGCGAGCGCAACCGCCTGAACCTCGCGCTCACCCTGAAGCAGGGCGGCAACCTGCTGCTGCTTGACGAGCCCACCAACGACCTCGACGTCGAGACCCTCTCCGCGCTCGAGTCCGCGCTGCTCGAGTTCCCCGGCTGCTCCGTGGTCATCTCCCACGACCGCATGTTTCTCGACCGCGTGGCCACGCACATCTTGGCGTGGGAGGGCACCGACGAGAACCCCGGCAACTGGTATTGGTTCGAGGGCAACTTCGAGCAGTACCAGGAGAACCGCATCGCCCGCCTGGGCGAGGACGCCGCGCAACCGCACCGCATCCACCGCAAACTCACGCGCGATTAGGCTCGCGCGAAATCGTCGCGCGCCCCTGAGGGCGTGACCCTCGCGCGCGAGGCGGAGATGCACGGCCGATGTCCCGCGCGTCGACCGCGACGTGAAGAAACGCCCTGCATCCGGTGCATATCGGATGCAGGGCGTTTTCAATGCGTGCCTGCTGGGCACCATGCGCCTCGAGGATCGCCGGGCGGGCACCATGCGCCTCGAGGATCGCCGGGCGGGCACCATGCGCCTCGAGGATCGCCGGGTGCTACGCGATGGATGACAGCTCCCAGGTGAGGCCGGTGCCGGTGCGTCTCTTGAGGGTGATCAGGATGGGCTCGACGGAATCGACGTGCTGGATGCGCAGGGGGAAGGTCGCGCGGGCGCGCGTTCCCCCGACGAGCCCGAGTGAGCGGGCGCGGTCGTAGTCATCGGCGAGGAGCGTGAAGACGTCGGTGCCGTAGGGGAGCAGCTCGCACAGGTCGGCGATGCGCTCGCTGGCGAGATACACCTCGGTCGGGAAGTCGACGGGATAGGTCGCGAGAATCTCGGGCGCAGGGGTCTTGGGCTCTGAATCCGGGATGGCGTGCATGGGCTCCGCCGGTTGGGGTCGGGCCGCGGGCGCTTGGGGCGTCGCGGCGGCTTGCGAAGCGGGCGCGACGGGCCGGGCGGGCTCGGCGGCTTGCGAAGCGGGCGCGACGGGCCGGGCAGGCGCAGGGGCCTCGGATTCACCGGTCGAGGCGGGCGCATCGGCAGACGGCTCGGACGGGGCGTATGCGGGCTCCTGGGGCGCTTTCGCGGCCTTCGGGGCGACGGGATGGGATTCGAGTTTCGTCTCACGGTCGATGCCGCGGTACGGATCGTACGTCACCGTGAGGGAGATGGCGGGCGAGGGCGCGACTTCGGTTTCGGCTTCCACGGCGACGGCGACTTCGCCGACAAGCGCCTCACCCTCGGCGCCCTCGTCCGGGGCCGGGGCGGATTTCGCGGGTTCGGCCTTCGGGGCGTCGTGCTCATGATCCGGAGTGGGGGCATTTGCCGGGGCCTGTTCGATGACGGGCGCCGGCGCGGACTCCGGTTTCATTTCCGGCGCGGGTTCCGGTTTCGGCTTCGATTCCGGTTCCGGCGCGGGCTCGGCCACCGGGCGCTTGACGCGTTTGGGCCTGACGGGCTTGAGCGCCTTGTCGGTCTTCTTGCGCTTCCAGGGCTTATTGGATTTCGCGTTCCCGGCGTCCTTCGATTTACCGGATTCGAGCGCGGAGAGGGCCTCATCCCACGCGGGCTGGGCGATGACGGTCGCGTAGACGCGCCCGCCCTTGAACACGGTGAGCTTGATGAAATCCTCGAGCACCTCGAGTAGGGCGCGCGTTGATTCGAATCCGAGGTCCTCGGCGGTCATGCGGTCGGCGGCGAGGGCCTCCTCCACGGCGGGCATGAAGGTCTGTCTGCCGCAGCCCAATTCGCGCGAGAGCAGCCGATAGAGGTAGATGCGGTTGTTCGGGGTGAGTTGGGGTGTTTGGTCTCTGTGTGCCATGGGAGTCTCTTTCGTAGATGTGCGCTACCCATGGTAGCATCACGCGCCGACCCGCCGCCGCGCTCTTTGGCGCATGCGGCGGGTCGTGATGTTTCGGGATTCGGGTTTTGGGCGGCGCCGCTCGAGTGCCGTCGCGTCACGGGGTCGGTCACGCCGTCGTGTCCGTGTCGCCCGTCGCGGGCTTCTTATCGGTGGAAGTGCCCGTATCGCCCGATTCGGAGGCGTCTTGCTGGCCGCTCTGCGTTCCACTCGATTCCCCGTTTTGCTGCGCGGCGCCATCGGAGGGGGTTGATTGGCTGGTCGAGCCGTCGTTTTTGGTGTCGGTCCCGCTCGAGGTGCCTTTGTCGGCGACGTCGCCGCCGACGGGGGTCTCGGGTGCCTGGGCGGGGTCCTCGTTGGGGCCGGTCGAGTCGGACGCGGCGGCGGCTGGATCGACGGGTTGGCTCGCCTCGTCGACCGGGTCGGTCTCTGCGGGGGCTGAGGCGAAGATGCCTGGCGCCTTGGTGCCCAGGCCCTCGCCGGAGGTTGTCAGCATGATGATTCCGGCGCTGGCCGTGACTGCGGCGAGGGCGATGAGGGCCGAGGCGATGGCGACCTTTCGGCGGGATGCGCTGCGTTCCGCCGCCGCGCGTGCCTGCAGCTTGGTGGGGGCGATGCGGATGCGCGGCGCCTCGGTGGCACTTGAGCCCGCCGTATCGGATGCACCTCCGGCGTTCGCATAACCCCTCAGCGCATCTTGCTCGCTGGCGTGGTCCGCCTGCTTCGCCTTCAGTTTGCGCGCGCTGACGTCGAGCGCGTTGCGGTAGAGCTGGGAGCAGATGACCGTCACCATGGAGCTCACCGCCGCGCCGATGACCGATCCCGCGATACCGATGTGGGACGCGAGCAGCATGGAGGTCGCCGCGGCGGCGGAGGCGGCGATCACCTGCGCCACGGAGATGCCGTCGAACAGACCCTTGCGGACCGGAATGGGCTGCGTGTGCCCTATGTGGGTGTCGGGGGAGCCCACCTGGGCGTCGTAGGCGGAATACGCGTTTCCGCGGGCTTCTCCATATGCGGGGGAAGATGCCGGCTGCGCGGCGCGGGCGCCATCGGCGGCCCCCTTGCAGGCCCGCTTGCCCTCGTCTATGCGTGTCTCCTCAGTCATATGCGCTCTCATTCGACGATTCACGTGATTGCCCACGAGATTGTGATACCCAGCGCCCTTTGAATCCACCCCCATGCGAAGAGGAACGCAAAGTCCTGACACACGCGTCGGTATTGTGGAATCTGGGGATCGGAGGCAAAAAGGCGCACCCGGACCGGGATGGGGTCCGGGTGCGCGGTCGCACGTCGATCGTCGGGGCGCGAGGGTGCGCGCCGTGTCACTTCTTGAGTGCGGGCATGGGTTCCCAGGAACCGTCGCGGTAGATCTTGCGCGCGTCGCGCATGCCGCGGAAGAGGGCGGGCATGCCGGTCTTGAACTTGTGGTCGACCGCGATGAGGCGGATGACCTCCTTGGCGAAGGTCGCGGCGGTGCCCAGTCCGAACAGGAACCGGTTGTAGTCCCCGTGCAGGCGGAAATACTGCATCATGTATCCGCGGTTGCGCATGATGTGGTAGCGGTTCATGTCCGACGTGCCGTTGAGCTGGCGGAGACCGGCGATGTCCCAGTTGGGGATGTCTCGGCTGCGCTGCAAGATGATGTCGGCGACCACGATGGGCTCGGCCACCTTGGAGGCCAGGTAGCCGTAGACGGTGTCATCCCAGTAGATGAAGAAGCGCGGGTCGGGGAAGCCGATCTCCTCGACGACGCTGCGGGCGAACAGGCCGCCCTCGAAGCACATGGTGTTCATCGTGCGGAAGCCCGACCCGTCGAAGGCGGCGGGGGCGATGGGGTTGGGGATGCCCAGGGGCACGATGAAGCGGTACTGCCAGTAGAAGGGTCCGCCGTCGTAGTCGTAGCGGGATCCCTGCACGACGCGGTGGTCGTGCGTCCACGGCTCGAGGCGCTCGATGGCCTCCGGCACGACCATGACGTCGTCGTCCATGACCCAGAACCACTCGGCGCCGAGCTCGTAGGCGCGCTTCACGCCGGCGGAGAAACCGCCCGCGCCGCCGAGGTTGTCCTCCTGCGGCGCGTAGACCACACGTGCCGTGCCGCCCTCGGCGTCGGGGGTCTCGCCGTCCACGCCCCACAGCTCATCGGTGCGGCGCCCGAGCTCCTCGACCATCTGCCTCGTCTGCTCGGAATCCTCGTTGTCCACGATCACGACACGCCACGGGACGCGGTTGAGGGTGCAGAAGGAGTCGAAGAGCTTGGAGAGCAGCTCCTGCCGCTTGAAGGTGACGACGACGATCGCAAGTTTATCTATAGTTGCCACGTGATAGGCCTTTCTGCACGGGCGAGCTCATGGAATTCCCACCCATTATAGGCCATGCCCAGAGGGGGACGAAAAGAGGGGCCCCGAAGGACCCCTCGTTCACATGATGAGCGTCTGCCGGGGAGCGCCCGCGGCGTTGCGCGCCGCCGGTTGCCCCGTTTGCGGATGATGCGCTACGGACGCGAGATGAACGCCTTGTAACCCTTGTAGGCCTCGTAGATATCGGCCTTGTTGGTGGCCTCCCACAGCGCGTGCATGGACAGCACTGCCACGCCGGAGTCGATGACGTCCATGCCGTACTCGGCGAGGATGTAGGCGATGGTGCCGCCGCCGCCCGCGCCGATGCGGCCGAGCTCGCAGGTCTGGTAATCCACGCCGGCCTCGTCCATGATGTCGCGAATCAGCGCGAAGTACTCGGCGTCGGCGTCGTTGGAGCCGCCCTTGCCGCGGGAGCCCGTGTACTTGTTGAAGCACAGGCCGTGGCCCATGATGGCGGCGTTCTTCTTCTCGAAGCGGTCGGCGTAGAGGTGATCGAAACCGGCCGAGACATCGGAGCTGAGCATGCGGGAGTTGGCGAGCGCGCGGCGGAGTGCCAGCGGGTTGTCCTCACCGGCGAGCGCCATGATCTCGGCGACGGTGTTCTCGAAGAAGCGGCTGGTCATGCCGGAGGCGCCGACGGAGCCGATCTCCTCCTTGTCGACGAGCAGGGTGACGCTGGTCGTCTCGACCTCGGGCGTGTCGAGCTGGGCGCGCAGGGACGGGTAGGCGCAGACGCGGTCGTCCTGGCCGTGGCCCAAGATCATGGAGCGGTCGAGGCCCATGTCGCGGGCGGGGCCTGCGGGGACGACCTCGATCTCGGCGGAGAGGAAGTCCTCCTCCTCGACGTCGTACTTCTCCTTGATGAGGTCGATAAACATCTGCTTGACGGGCTCCTTGACCTCCTCGTCGCCCTCGATGACGACGGGTCGGCCCGCGACGATCACGTCGAGGCTCTCATGGTCGACGGCCTTGCCCGCGGGCTTTTCCAGCTGGTCGCTGGCCAGGTGGATCAGCAGGTCGGAGATGCAAAAGACCGGATCGGCCGGGTCCTCGCCCACGGCGATGTCGACGGTGGTGCCGTCCTTCTTGCAGATGACGCCGTGCAGGGCCAGCGGGGTCGCCACCCAGTGGTAGGCCTTCACACCGCCGTAGTAGTGCGTGTCGAGGTAGGCCATGTCACCGGCCTCGTACAGCGGATTCTGCTTGAGGTCCAGGCGCGGTGAGTCGATGTGGGCGCCGAGGATGTTCATGCCCTGCTCCATGGGGCGGCGGCCCAGGTTGACGAGCATGAGGGTCTTGTTGTGGCTGGCGGCGTAGATCTTATCGCCCGCCTTGAGCGTGCGGCCCTCGGCGATGGCGGTCTCGAGGCTCACGTAACCGGCTTCCTCGGCGAGCTTGATGCTGGATTTCACGCACTCGCGCTCGGTCTTGTTCTCGCTGATGTAGCGGCGGTAATCCTCGCAGAGCTCGTCGAGCTCGGCCAGGGTGGCATCGTCGTATTTCTTCCAGGCGTTCGGTCGCTCCATGGTGGGACTCCAATCGTTTTGGAACGGGTTTTCAGCACGTTCTCCATCGTACCCCGTTTGCGGGGGATTCAGCGCGCGGGTGGATGTGTTGGCAGATATTAAAAAAGGAGCCCGATCGGGCTCCTTTTCATCTGAGGCGCTAAATCCTGTTCATCTCGCTCAGCGTGTTGTTGTACCAGTTGTACCAGTTGGGCGGACAATACTTCTTGGCGCCCGCGACGCTGATGGTATAACCGTAGCCGCGTGCGAGGCCCGCCACGTGCGCGTCGATGGCCTCCTCCCAGCTGCCCCAGCTGGCGTTGCCCCAGCCCCATGCGTTGTGGGGACGGAAGCAGTGACGGCCCTTGGAGCTCTCCGTGTTGGAGATCGCGGGGGAGAAACGCGGGTCGACGCCGTACTTCCATGCCGCGTTGGCGAACGTGGCGCCCTGGCCCGCGAGCGGAGAGCCGGCGAGGTACGCGTCGATGCGCGGCGCCCACTCGGCCACGAAGGACGCCTGGTCGGTGTCCCAGCTGACCGCCCCGTTGTCGGGCGTGGAGACGGTGCCGCCGCCCATTTCCTGGGAGGCCTGCTGGAGGGTGGCGAGCTCGGCGGCCGCCTCGGCATCCGCCTGGGCCTGCGCCGCCTCGCGGAGCTTCTGCGCTTGGGCGAGGGCCTCGGCTGCGGCGTCGCGCTCGCTCTCGGCCTGTGCCTGGGCGGTCTTGAGCTCGGTCTTCTCGGCTTCGAGTTCCGCCTCGAGCTCGTTGAGCTCGGTGAGCGCGCCGACGTTGGCGTCCTTGACCTGGTCGAGGTACTTCATGCCGGAGATCAGCTCGTCCATGCTCTTGGTGCTCAGCACGAAGCTCATGAGGGTGTTGGAGCCCTTGTGATGCTTGTAGAGCTCGCGCATGGCGCGGCTGGCACGGGCCTGCGCTTCGGGAAGCTCGGCCTCGAGCTCGGCGATGCGCGCCTCGTTCTCGGCGACCCGCTCCTGCAGGGAATCGAGGTTCTTGGTCGCCTCATCGAACGCGGCGGCGGTCTCCTCTACTTTTTTCTGTGTCTCGGTGAGCGTGGCTGCGGTTTCGGTTGTGATTGCTCGTGCCGGGACGGGGAAGAGCACGCTCGCGAACAGCGCGGCCGTAACGCCTGCGCCCGCGATCATGCGGCGGGTGCGTCCGGTGCGCCACGTGGTGTGCATGCTTGGAGTTGCGTCCATGTACATCCTCGTCTGTTGCCTACCTTTTGACGAGATGCATCATATCACCGGCTTCGAGTTCAACTTGAACGTTAGACATTCTTTAAGGTTCAACTTGAAGGTTTAAGCTTCAACTACCTGCGGCGTTGATGAAATATGAAGCAGTTTTGTAGTTTCAAGTTAACCTTTAAGGTGAGAGTTTATCCGAAGGGGAAATACCTCTCAATATCACTATCTACCTGCGAAGATATACGAGTATCAACGAAAATGGCGTGTCTTTGCACCCCGTCACGACATTCAACATTGAGTTGAAGCTTAAAGGTCCGGTGCGGGGGGTCTGGGGGGATAAAGCGCCTGCCCGCCCCTGGTGCCCGCCCAGCGCATCTGAGCCTGCCCGCCCCTGGTGCCCGCCCAGTGCATATGAAAAAGGGCCGCGATGCGGCCCCTTCAGGTGCGCCCAATCTGAATTGCGAAGCCGTTCGGGCGAAATGGCGTTCGCGTCGGTTTACGCGTGCCCCGCGTCGAGGAACTTGCGACGACTGAAGTAGTTGTACCAGGTCACGAAGAACGTGGAGATGAGCTTCATGGACATGGTGCCGATGTTCAGCAGGCCGACGCCGATGAACATATAAAGGTCGTTCAGACCGAGCCCGATGGCGGAGAGGACGGAGAAGATGATGAACTCGCGCCGGCGGCTCATGTCCTCCTTATGCACGAACACGTACCTCATCGAGAGGATGTAGTTGAACACGATGGAGGCGATGAAGGAGATCGTCGTGGCCATCAGGTAGTTCATGTCGAGAGATTGCAGGAGGTACACGAGAAAGGCGTATTCAACCGCCAGGGAGGCGAGTCCCACGGCGGCGAATTTCAAGAACTGCTGGGTGTTGGGATGTGCGAGTGCGCTGCGCAAATCATCACTTCCGGTCATGCGGCCTCGGCGGCCTTCCTGTTCGCGACGGAGGCAACTATACGTCTTGGGTAAGCGAATTGTAAGGTCAAGCACAAGAAGCATATGAATCCGCCCGCCGATGTGCGATATCGGCGGGTGGTCGGAAGCCATCGGCGAAGAGACGCGATTTACGGGATCTATTCCTCGGGCGTCCCGTCGAGGAATATCTTTCGCGTCGCGAAGTTGTACACCATCACGAGTGCCGTGGCGCCGATCTTGGCGATGTTCGCCTCGAGTGCGAGCCATTTGTTGAGTGCGAGGACGATGCCGTCGTTCAGGGCGAGCCCGATGACCGACAACACGACGAAGATGGCGAACTCGCGCCGGCGGCTCATATCCCCCTTGTGCTCGAAGACGAATTTCATGCTCGCGAGGTAATTGAAGATGAGCGAGATGATGAAGCCCGCCGTGTTGGCGACGAGGATGTCGAGGCGCGCCCCGTAGTGGAGCAGGTTCATGACGCCGAAATCGATGAGGGTGGCGATGACGCCGACGATGCCGAATTTCGCGAGTTGGGCGAGGAGTGTCTTCATGCGGTTACCGAGCTTTGGTTGGTTGGCGGATGAGCCGCGGTGCCTACGCGCGGACCTTCACGACGATCTTGCGGACGTGGCAGGGCTCGCCCACGGCGCAGCCGGGTTTGTGGGCGTCCTCGGGCGCGAAGATGGCGAGCTCGCCCGCGCGCAGGACGATGGAGGCGACGGGTTCGGGCGTCTTGAGGAGGCAGAAGTCGCCCGCCGCGTCATAGGCCTGGACGGTCTCGAGGCCCTCGCAGTCGGCGAACTGCAGAAGCTCCTCGCCGCTCGCCACGAACTGGACATCGAAGTAGTCGCGATGCGCCTCGAGCTCCTTTTCGGATGCCGGGACGGTGTCGTACTCGAGCACGTTGGCGTAGACATCGTCGCCCTGGATCTCGTTGCGGCCGAGTGGGAGGCTCATGAGGTCGGAGGTCTCGAGGAAGCCATAGGCGGCGCGGAAGCGGTCGGAGAGGTAATCGTGCGCGGTGGCATTGGCGAGCGAGCTGGCGAGCATGGGGGTTCCTTTCGTGAAAGCGTCGGGGCGAGTGCGGTCGCTGAATGTTCCCTCAGTGGCGCTTGCCCTTGAAGAAGAGCGGGGGGAAGGGTCGCTGGCGCTTACGGCCGCCGGTGGTTGCCTTGGCGATCAGCTCATCCGGGATCGGCACGTCCGCCCGTGCGCTTTCGAGCGGATTGACGTCGGCGGCGGCGACGGGGTCCATGATCGGGGCCTCGGGCTTGACCTCCGCCTCGCGATAGCGGCGCATCATATCGGCTTGGAGCTGCTGGGCCGAGGGCGGGGTCCAGATGACGGCGTTGGCGCCGGCCTGGACGGTCTCGCGCACGGAGAGCGAGCTGCGTCCGCCGGAGGCGATCAGGGGCAGGTTGGGGTAAACCTCTCGCAGCTCGCGCAGGACGGCGGGGGTGTCCTTGCCGGCGGCGACGTTCAAGATCTTGGCTCCCGCCTTGACCTTTGCATGCGCCACGGCATCGCAGCGGACGACGGTGGCGATGACGGGGATGTCGATGACGGCGCAGATCTGCTCGATCATCTCGGGCGGGGCGGGGGAGTTGACCACGACGCCCGCGGCGCCTTGCATCTCCGAGACGGCGGCGAGCTGCACGGAGCGCTTGCCGGTGGTGGTGCCGCCGCCGACGCCGACGAACACGGGCGCCTCGGAGGCGGTCAGCAGCGCCTGGGTGATGGCGGGCTGCGCGGTGAACGGATAGACGGCGAAGATCGCGTCGGCGTTGGAGTTGCGGATGACGGCGACGTCGGTGGTGTAGAGCAGGGATTTGATGCGCCTGCCGAAGAGGGTGAACCCGCCGCACTCCTCGAGCTCATCGGGCACGCGCAGCGGCGCCTTGCGCAGGCGTCCCTCGATGGGCGAGGGTTCCATGGGGAGCAGACCGCCCGGGGTCACCGCGAGCTCGGGCTCGGCGAACTCATCGGCAAGCTCGACTTCCGAGAAATCGATGGTGGCCTCGATGGACTCGGGGACCTCCGCGGTCACCGATATGGTGTCGGGTTCGACGTCGCCGGGTTCGAGCTCGGCATGGTCCTCGCCGCGCTCGATGGCGGGAACCGGGTTCGATGGGGCGGCGGCGCCGGTCTGCGGCTCGATGGCGTCGGGACGCGGGTCGGGCACGGAGGGGCGCACGGCGTCTGAATTGGTGTTGGTCATGATGCTCCCTCAGAGGAAGATTCAAATGCCGAATCATTGTACCCGCCCGGGGGCGGTTAAGGCGGGGCGGCCCCCCGTCACGTTGTCTCCACGGCTCTGTGCTTCCCATGCGGTCGTTGGGCCGCGGGGGTAATCTGGTATGCTGGTCCGACGGAAACGATAGGAAATTCGCGCACAGCGCGGGAAAGGACGATGCCGCCGTGGAGATGTTCGACATCCTCGCACCGATGCTCATGGTCGCCGGCGCCATCACCGTGGTCGCCCTGGTGTACCTTCTGTTCGCCACGCTCAAGGACCGCAGCGCCCGCAAGCGCGAGGAGGAGCTCGAGAACGGGTACCGTTCCGGCAACCTCCGATAGACCTCCGACGGGGATCCGGGCCGGCGCATCGCGGTGATGCCCCCGTCACGGATCCCCCACATTCGACGCCTCGGACGGCCCTAGCGCTTCCCGCGCGGGGCCGTCTTCTCTATCGCGGCGACGTAGAACCCCTCATACAGGCGGGATGGCGCGATGGTCAGGGTCCCCTCGACGGCGTTCGGCATCTCGAGGACCGGCCATGCGAGCGCGCCCTCATCGGCTCGTTCGACTCGGATGACGCGTCCGTCCTCTTCGACTCGGCCATCGTCGACGGAGCCCGGGACGATGGGCACGACCTTGCAGTCGCGATGGCGCTTGAGGGCGGCTCGCACCTGGTCGCCGTTCTCCTCGGGGAGGACGGAGCAGGTGGAGTAGACGAGGGTGCCGCCCGGCTTGAGGATCGTGAGCGCACGGTCCAGAAGGGCGCGCTGGGACTTCGAGACCTTGGCGAGCAGCTGCGGCCTCATGCGCCCCCCGGCGCGCTCGTCGCCCGCGCGGTACGTGCCCGTCCCCGTGCAGGGGGCGTCGAGCAGGATCTGGTCGAAGCTGAAGAACTCATCGAGACGCCGCGCGTCCGTGCGCATGATGTTGACGTTTTGCGCATCCATCTTTTTCAGGTTGTAGGCGAGCTTCTCCGCGCGTGGGGCGCTCATCTCGCACGCGGTGAGATGGGCCGTGTTGCCGGTGAGCGCTGCGATCTGCGCGGTCTTTCCGCCGGGGGCGGCGCACATGTCGAGGATGTCGGCGCCGCCGCGCGGCCCGAGCACCAGCGGGGGCAGCATGGATGAGAGGCTCTGCAGGTAGACGAGGCCCTTGCGATAGGCGTCCAGGTTCCAGACCTCGCGCTCGCCGACGCCATCGAGGACGAAGGCGTCCTCATACCAAGGCACGCGTGCATAGGCGATGCCCGCGTCGTCGAGGGCGGAGGCGACCTGCTCCGCCGTTGCCTTGAGCGTGTTCGCGCGCAAGGTGACGGGCCGCTCGCGGGCGCGCTCGAAGCCGGCCTCCAGCACGGCGCGGACGTCCTCATCGAGGCGGTCGATCAACTGCATGGTACCTCCCGGGTGAATCGGCCCGCGCGCATGGCGCCGACGGGCCGCGGTTCTCTCCTGGCTATCTTAGCGCGTCGCCGGGCCAGCGCCTACAGGGCGAAGCCGGCGGCGATGAGCGCGACGCAGCATGCGAGCACGGCGAGGTCCGCGCCGTTCAACGGGTAGCGCTTGTAGGAGCTCTCGCGGGTGCGCAGGTAGAACCCGCGCTGCTCCGCGGCGAGCGCGGTCGTGTCGGTCTTCTTCACCGACGTGACGAGCAGCGGGATGCACACGGGAAGCATGAGCGTGAGCTTCTTGAAGGGGCTCTTGGTGTCGAACTGGACGCCGCGGGCGGTCTGGGCCTCCATGATCGCGTTCATCTCCTGGGTGAACACGGGGACGAACCGCAGTGCCGTCGTGAAGGTGAACGCGTAGCGGTAGGGGATGTGGAGCACCTCGACGCAGGCATTGGCCAGGTCGGTGAGCTTGGTGACGGTGAGCATGAGCACCAGGGGGAGCGCCACGCCGACCAGGCGCAGGCAGGCGCGCCCGCCGGATGCGATCCCCTCGGCCGTGGCGAAGAGGAAGACGGCGTCCCCGCCGCGCACGAACGCGACTTGCAGGGCGAGCATGATGAGCGCGATGGGGGTGAGCACCTTGAGCAGGCCGAAGAGCCGGGACGAGACGCCGGCGTAGGCGCCGAGCGCGAGCGTGAGGGCGAGAAGCCCCCCGAGCGCCGCCCAGCTCTCCGCGAGGAAGGTCGCGATGACGATCGCTGACGCGAGGGCGAGTTTGACGACGGGGTTGAGGCGGTGGAGCACGGTCTTTCCGGGGACGTAATCGATGACGTTAAGCACGGCTCTTCAGCTCCTTCACGGTCTCGACCAGCTCGGAGACCTCGGTGACCCCCGCGAACGCGGGGTGGGTGGCCGCGAGGCGACCGGCGAGGGCGGGGACGTCGGGGGCGGAGATCCGCGCCGCCGCGAGGAGGTCCGCCCGTGCGAACACCTCGTGCGTGGGTCCGGTCGCGAGGACGCGCCCGCCCGCCATGACGGCCAGGGTGTCGGCGAAATCGCTCACGACCTCCATGTCGTGGCAGACCATGATGACCGCGGCCCCCGCCCTCGCGCGCTCGCGCACCGTCTCCATGACCGTCATGCACTCACGGTAATCCAGGCCGCTCGTGGGCTCGTCGAGGATGATGAGGTCGGGGTCGAGGACCACGACGCTCGCCAAGGCGACCATCTGGCGCTGCCCGCGCGAGAGGCTGAAGGGCGCGGAGGCCGGGTCCAGGCCGAAGCGCGCCGCGACGGCGCCCGCGCGCTCGAGCGCCGCCGCGGCCGGGATCCCCTGGAGCTGGAGGCCGAAGGCGACCTCCTCGAGCACGGTGTCTCGGCACAGCTGGCGGTCGGGGTTTTGGAAGAGGGTGGCGACGTGCGCCGCGAGCGCGCTCACCGGCGTGTCGAGCGTGTCGAGCCCCGCGATGCGGACGCGTCCGGACTCCGGTTTGAGAAGGCCGTTGAGCAGCTTGGTGAACGTGGTCTTGCCGGCGCCGTTCTGCCCGGCGATGGCGCAGATCTCGCCGCGCCTCACGACGAGGTCGAGGTCGGTGACGCTCGCCGCGCCCTCTCCGTAGGAGAATGACGCGCGTTCGACCTCGACGACGGCGGGGGCGTCATCCGGTATGCCGCGCCGCGCCGGGGCGCCGGCTCGGCGCGGCTCATCGGGCGCGCATCGCGCGACGGGACCTTCGACGGGTTCGTCCAGGATGCCGGCGATGAGGGCCTCGGCCTCGCGCGCGGTGAGCGCGGAGGAGACACCGCGGGTGAGGCCGGCGGCGGCGAGGCTGTTCGCGATGCGGGACGCGCGCGGGCTGTCGACGCCGATGCGTCGCAGCTCATCGGCGTGGGAGAAGACCTCGCGGGGCGTGCCGTCGAGCGCGACGCGCCCCTCGTCGAGCACGATGACGCGCTCGCAGAACTCCGCAAGCAGGGCCACCATCTGCTCGATGACGACGATGGTCATGCCGCCGAGCTCCCGCGCCCGCTTGAGGACTTCGAACACCTCGCGCGCGCTCACGGGGTCGAGGGCCGCGGTGGGCTCGTCCATGACGATGACGCGGGGCGCGAGGGCGAGTATGGCCGCGATGGCGACTTTCTGCTTCTGCCCGCCCGAAAGCGTGGCGATCTCGCGTTCGCGCAGGTCGGCGATCCCCACGGCGTCGAGCGCGGCGGTGAGGCGCCCCTCTATCCGCTCGCGGGGAACCCCGAAGTTCTCCAGGCCGAACAGGAGCTCGTCCTCGACGACCGATGCGACCATCTGGGCGTCGATGTCCTGGAGGACCGATCCGACGAGGCGGGCGATGTCAGTGAGGGAGGCGTCGCAGGTGTCGACCCCCGCGACCTTCGTGCTGCCGAACAACCTGCCGGTGTAGTGGTGGGGGATCGCGCCCGAGATGAGGCTCGCCAAGGTCGACTTGCCCGCCCCGGAGGGGCCGATCACGCCGACGAGGGACCCCTCCTCGATGGAGAGGTCGATGTCGGTCAGGGCGAACGCCCCGTCCGGCTCGGTTTCGTATGAAAAGGAGACGTGCTCCAACTCGATGATCTTGTCCATGGGGTCCTTATCGTGGTCGCACCGAGGGGCGCCCGCGCGCGTTCCCGGGCGCCCCGCCGGCAATATGCGCTAGTCGTTCAGGCCGAGCGCCTTCTTGATGGGGAGGTACAGCGCTCCGACCAGGATCGCGTTGAAGACGGCGGTCAGGGCGATGACGGGCATCATGACGGCGGCGAGCTCGCCGGCGAATCCCATGAGCGCCATCTTGACGACCATGAAGATGCACCCGGACAGGAACGTCGTCACGAACGTCCCGATGGTCGGGATGAGGGCTTGGGCGCGCGTCCGCATGCCGGCGTTCACGATGAGCGCCATGACCATCGCGGCGACGCCCTCGGCGAGGAAGTCGATGCCCGGAGAGGTGGTGGTGACCTGGATCACCGCCGCGGAGATGAGGCCGATCACGAGCGCCTGGAGGACGTTGGGGCGCACGATCAGGATGGTGAGGCAGAAGGCGGAGATGATGAACTCCGGCGAGATGGCGCCGCCGGAGACGGCGGAGATCGCCTTGCCCGCGGTGAAGTTCAGGATGAAGCCCGCTGCGAGCAGGACGGCGAGCAGGACGAGGCTCTTGATGTCGAGGCCGGTGCTCTTGACGGAGGTGATGGTGCGGGCCTTTCCGGCGGGTTGGTTGGTTGCGGACATGTCGGGCTCCTTTCGCGCGCGGCGCTTCGCGCCCGCGGGATGGGGTGGAAGTCGGTGAAGGCGGTTCGCATGACGCGAGGGGGCCGAGATGAGAAAGGCCCCCGGTCAAACCGGAGGCCTCGTGCTACCTGAGTGGCATATACGTGTGAGGACTCACCGTTGACCGGCCGAAGACGCGTCATGCCACCACCAGTTGTTGAGGGAGATGGAGATGATCTGCTTCATGGTGACGGCTCCTTTCGGTGGTCGGGATCGCTCTGATGGTTAGGCACTATAGCACAGCGCAGTGCGTTCGCAACGGCCGCGGGAGGTTCGTTTCCGCGCTGTTACACGCGGTGGCTCAACCGTGCGTCGCGCGCACGTCACAGCTTGGCGAAGTCATCGACGATGAGGTCGAGGCAGGCGGGCAGGACGCGGGCGCCGAACTCGCCCGTGTTGTTGCGGATGAGCTCGCCGTCGAACTCCATGCCGAGGGAGGGCGTGCAGGTGATGCGGGCCTCCTTGGCTTGGAAGAGCGTGAACTGCGGCCTGCCGAGACCCTTGCCCGCGGGGTCGAGCACGCCGGCGAGCAGGGTGGGGAGCAGCTCGACGGTCTTGGCGGGCTGGATGATCGCGATGTCTATGAACCCGTCGTCCATACGGCAATCGGGGAACAGGTTGATGTCGTTTTGGATGAGCGAGGTGTTGCCCACCATGCAGCCGATCCCGTCGAGCTCGTCGACCTCGCCGTCGTGCTCGATGGTGAAATGCGCGACGGTGGGGGCGGGGTTGGCGAGGGCGGAGAGGAAGTAGGCGATCTCGCCCATTTCGCCCTTGGCGGGCTCGGCCTTGTGCATGATGTCGGCGTCGAAGCCGGTGCCGGCGATGATGATGAAGCCGTGGCGCCGGATGTCGCCGTCCTCGTCCTTCCAGAAGAGCTCCCCCATATCGGCTTTCTTGGTGCGGCCGTCGCGGCACGCCTTGGCGAGCGCGGTGGGCTCGGGGGCGTTGCCGATGTTGTTGAAGAACAGGTTGGCGGTGCCGGAGGGGAAGACGAGTGTGGGGACGCCGCTGCCGCGGACGTGGTCGAGCACGTTGGAGACGGTGCCGTCGCCGCCGGAGACCACGACGCGATCGAAGGCGCGCACATCCTCGGCGGCCTCGTGGGGCTCCATCCCATCGCCGATGAAGCGCATGCAGACCTCGTCCCCGGCCTCGGACAGCGCGCGCGCGAAGTCGAAGATCTCGTCTGAGCGGGGGCCGGATGCGGGGTTGTGGATGATGAGGCAACGCATGGTGAGTTCCCTGTTCGCGAAAAGGCGGGTATAGTTACAAGTTGACGTAATCCTACCCGTGTCGCACGCGGGTTTTCCCGTATCAGGGAGACGAATGTACATCTCCACAAATGAGGACCTCAGAGCCTTCTGCAGCCGTGCCGCCGCTTTCCCGGCGATCGCCATCGACACGGAGTTCCTGCGGGAGAAAACCTACCACGCCAAATTGTGCCTGGTGCAGGTCGCCACCCCCGACGAGTGCGTGGTCATCGACCCGCTCGAGATCGGGGATATGGGCCCGCTCGCCGGGCTCATGGCCGATGTCGACACGCTCAAGGTCTTCCATGCGTGCTCCCAGGACATGGAGGTCCTGTGCCATGCCCTCGGGGCGGTGCCCGCGCCGATATTCGACACGCAGGTCGCCGCCGGTTTCCTGGGCGAGCGCGCCCAATGCTCCTATCACAACCTCGTGAGCACGTTCTGCGGCGTCTCGCTGCCCAAGACGGAGTCGCTGACGGATTGGTCCCGCCGCCCGCTGAGCGACAAGCAGGTCGAATACGCCCTGGACGATGTCCGCTATCTCATCGATGCCTATCGCGTCATCGATTCCAAGCTCCATTCCCTCGGGCGGACCGCCTGGGTGCGCGACGAGATCCGCCCGCTCGCGGACCCCGCCCATTATCGGAACGACCCCCGCGCCGCCTACAAGCGCGTGAAGCGCGTGAACGCCTGCACGCGCCGTCAGCTCGCGGTGGCGCGCGAGTTGGCCGCGTGGCGCGAGCAGCGCGCCGAGACCCGGGATATCCCGCGCAAGTGGGTCATGTCCGACGAGGTCCTGTTGGCCCTGTGCAAGCGCGCCCCCCAGACCGTGGAGGATTTCCGCGCCGTGCGCGGCACCGAGCAGTTGAGCTCCCGCGATGTCGAGGTCGCGCTCGACGCCATCGCCCGCGGCCGCCGGTGCCCGCAGGAGAACCTGCCGTCGATCGGCCGTGCGCACCGCACCCCGGCGCCGGAGCTCGAGAGCGTCATCGACCTCATGTACGCCCTGATTCGCCTCGTGTCCGACCGCTCGGGCGTCGCGACCTCGTTGATCGTCTCGCGCGACGGCCTGCTCGACTACATCGAGCACCCCGAGCGCAGCCCGCTTCGCGAGGGGTGGCGTTTCGAGCTGGTGGGGACGCTCATCGACGACCTGCTCCGAGGCGATATCGGCCTGACCGTGAAGGACGGGGCACTCGAGATTCTGTAACGCCGCACGTCCGTGCGGCTCATGAGGGGGTACCAATGATCAAGGCGGCGTTTTTCGACATCGACGGGACGCTCATCGGATTCAAGACTCACCGCGTGCCCGAGAGCACGTGGCGTGCGATCGAGGCCATGCGCGAGCGCGGCATCAAGGTCTGCATCGCGAGCGGCCGCTCGGCGATGGAGATGCAAGACGAGGTCAAGACCGGCTTCGATGCGTATGTGACCATGAACGGTCAACTGTGCTATGACGCCGACGGCGTCTTCCGCGACGTCCACATCGACGACGAAGATGTGCGCGTTCTGGTCGAGCAGGCGCGTGAGGGCCTGTACGACCTCTACGTCATGCAGGGGAGCCGATCGTTCGTCAACCATGCGGGCGAGCGCGTGCTCGAGCTGGGGCGCCAGGTCGGACTCGATTACGAGCTCGGGGATCTCGATTGGGCCTACGAGCGCCCCGTGTACCAGTTCAACGTGTTCGGCGATCGCGATATCGAGGACGTGTTCCTCTCGAGAACCAGCAATGTCGCCGCGACGCGCTGGAACGACCTGTTCTGCGATGTCGTCCCCGCGAAGGGCGGCAAGGACCACGGCGTCCGCGCGGCGCTCGAGCGCTTCGGGATCGCTCCCGAGGAGGCCATCGCGTTCGGCGACGGCGAGAACGACCTGGGTATGTTCGAGGTGGTCGGGACGAGCGTCGCCATGGGGAACGCCTGGGACGGCGTCAAGGCGCGCGCCGGCTATGTCACGTCCGACGTGGATGACGACGGAATCTGGAACGCCTGCAGGGACCTGGGGATAATCTAGTCGGTCGCCGCCCGCCCCTGTTGGCAGGCGGGGCAGAGCCCCTCGAACACGAGGCTGTGGGCATCGACGGCGAAGCCGGATTCCTCGCCGGCGCGCTCGTCGAGCCCGTCGTCGTAGGGCAGCAGGATGTCGGCGACGGCGCCGCAGGAGCGGCAGACCGCGTGCCCATGTCCGTCGCAGCGCCAGTCGAACCGCGTGGTGCCGGGCGCCTTCACCGTGGTGATGGCCCCCGTCTCGATGAGCAGGTTGAGGTTGCGGTAGACCGTTCCGCGGCTGATCCTCTCGTCGATTGCGTGAACGTCGAGGTAGATGTCCTCCGCGGTGGGATGGTCGCATCGCGCGCGCACGGCGTCGAGCACCAGCTGTCGCTGACGCGTGTTGCGGCGTGTGACGGGCTGCCCGGTGGCCGTGGTGCTCATGGCGTCTCCTATCGTTACCTTATAAGTAGCATTTGAGCAGAAGGGGAGGCGCAAGGCAAGGAGATGCCCTCGATTTCCGAAAAATGTCTCTAAACATGCAATGATTCGACGGGTGGCACATGGGGCGTGCGCGTCGGGGCGTGCCCGTCGAACCCCAGGGCGCTTTGCGCGCATTCGCCGGGCCCGCCCCGCGGGGCTTGAGGAATCGGGGTCGTGAGGTGCGGGCCGGTCAGAAACGAACCTCGAAATCGCCCTCGCCTTCGACATGGGGGAGGAGCTTGGCCGATTCGAGCCAGACGCGGTTGCCGAAGCGCCGGTAGTACGCGTGGATGCGTTCGAGGTGCGCGGCGACCGCACGCGCCGTTCCCTGGATCTCCATGCGGACCGTCCCGTCGGGCAAGTTCCGGACCCATCCGGTGAGGTTGCGCTCACGGGCGAGCTCCTGGTTGGTCCAACGGAACCCGACCCCCTGCACGCTGCCGCTGAACAGCAGGGAAAGTCGGACGGCCCCGTCGATCTCGGAGAGTTTCGAGATGAGCTCGGATTCGCAGGGGCTTACGCGCCCGGCGTCCTCGACATCGTCCTTCGAGATGCCCGACTCGCGCTCGAATTGCCGGGCGTGCCCCATCATGCGCTCGAAGATGCCCATGGTTGCTCCTCGCCCTTGCGGTCGGGCGCATCGTCGGCGGGGAAGCGCACGCCCATCTGACGGCGCGCCTCATCCATGAGGTCGAGGGATGAAAGCGTCACCTCACGGAAATGGGCCACGGTGCCAAAGGGGCCGCAGGCGGCCTGCGCGCAGTCCGCGCCCGCGTGGACGGCCTCTATGGCGGTGATGAAATCCGCGAGTTCGTGTTGCATGGTGTTTTCGAACGAGGGCAGGTCGATGCCCTGCTCGACGGTCTGTGCGGAGGAGTAACCGACCGCATCCGACCGGTGCTCGGCGTCGGCGCGCAAGTCGAGGTGGGCGGCGGATGGGGCGGAGATGCCGCGCACGGTGAGGGTTCCCAGCTCGCCCTCGATCTGGCTGTCGGAGAGGTCGTTGGTGGTCTTGGAGTGGGCGAGGACTGCGGTCATGTGCGGATAGGACGCGAGGATGACGCCCGATCCGTCGATGGGGCCGTTCGTGAGCTCGCGGGTCGCCTCGTCGAGCAGCGTCGCGGAGGCGAGCACGCGTTCGGGGGCGCCGAACAACTCGATGAGCGGCTCGACGCAGTAGACGCCGATGTCCATGATGGAGCCCGACGCCATGGCGCAGTCGAAGATGTTGGTCCGGCGCCCCGCGAGGATCTCGTCGTAGCGGGAGGAGTACTTGCCGAAGCGCAGCGTGGCGCGGCGAATGGCGCCGAGTCGGGGCAGGGCGTCCTTGATGGCGTGGAAGGCGGGGTCGTGCAGGGGGCGCATCGCCTCGAGCGCGACCACGCCCGCCCCCCGCGCCGCCTCGAACACCTCGGCGGCCTCGCGGCGGTTGGCGCAGAAGGGCTTTTCGACGATGACGTGCTTGCCCCCCGCGATGCAGGCGAGCGCCTGGTCGTGATGGAGGGCGTTGGGGCTGCCGATGTAGACCGCGTCCACGTCCCCACTCGCCGCGAGCTCGTCGAGGGAGGTGAAGGGGAGCGTTCCGCCGTGCTCGGCGGTGAAAGCCGCCGCGCGCTCTCCGTTTCGCGAGAGCGTTCCCACGAACACGGCGCCCTCAACATTCGACAGGGCGCTGAGCATGCTCGCGGTGATGCCGCTCGTTCCGATGGTTGCGATGCGAATCATGTCGGTTCCTTCCTCTCGTATGTGCCGGGGATGCCGGTCTGCCTTTTGTCCCCGGCACCGACGGCGGGCGGTCCCCGCCATCGGTGCCGGGGGCGGCTGGCGAGGTCCCCCTTAGTCGGATTCGCCCTCGACGAATCCGGTGTCGACCAGGCGATTCGAACCGTCTGCGGCCTTGGTGGCGAGCTCGTCGCAGCGCTCGTTGAACTCGTGGCCGGCATGCCCCTTCACCCAGTGGAAGGTCACGCTGTGGGGCTTCTTCGCGGCGAGGAGGCGCTTCCACAGGTCGACGTTTTTGACGGGTTTCTTCTGCGAGGTCTTCCATCCGCGGCGGATCCAGCCCTCGACCCAGTGCTGGTTGAAGGCGTTGCATACGTATTGGGAGTCGGAGTGGACCTCGACCTCGCAGGGGCGGTTGAGCGCCTCGAGCGCCGAGATGACCCCCAAAAGCTCCATGCGGTTGTTGGTGGTGCGGTCGTAGCCGCGGGAGAGCTCGAGGGTGTGCAGCTTGCCGGAGGGCGCGGTGTAGCGCAGCACGGCGCCGTATCCGCCCGGGCCAGGGTTGCCGCGCGACGAGCCGTCGGTGTAGACGATGACCTTCACATGGTTCCTTTCGATGTGGCTCAGACCATTATAGGGTCGTCTGAGGACGTGCGCTCGATGCGAGCGGATGTGTCGCCGAGTTGGGCGGTCATGGCCGTGCGGACGGGAATTCCGCTTCGGCGAGCGCGGCGAGCGGGCGCATGACGCTCTCGATGGCCTTGAAATCTGAGCCGCGATCGGTCGCCACGGCGATGGCGTAGGCGCCTCGGGACGTTTTGATGACGCCGCCGTCGAATGTGACGTCGTAGCGCTCCTCACCGGAGAACCAACCGGCCTTGGACCATGTGACGACTTGCTCGCCCACGGCGACATCGTCCACGCGGGAATTCAGCGAATCGCCGAGCAAGCCGCCGAGCCATTGGGCGTTCGGATCGTCGGAGGAGAGCCATTGGGCGCATGCGCGCCAGATGGCGGCGAGGTCTCGGACGCTGTAATCGGTGTACCAGTGCCCCGCATCGCGTTCGACCCCCGCCTCTCGAAAGAGGTTTTTGAGAATGGGCTGGCCGGCGACCCGCTCCCGGAGCGCCTCATAAGCCTCATTGCTGGAATCGACGACGGTTGCGGTGATGAGGTCTCCGTAGCGCGAGCGGGCATCGTCTCCCTGCGAGCGCACGAGACCGACGCAGAAGGGGCCCTTGATGCTGCTCGCGCTGTAATACACCCGGTCGGCGTCATGTTCGATGACGCCGTCGCCGACGAGGTCGAGGGCTATGCAGCTGATGCTCGCACCACTCGCCTCGATGGCCGCAAGGGCGGCATCGAGCTCCGCCCGTGCCTGCTCCGCGGCCTGCTTGCGCGCGACGGCGTCCGGGTCGAGCGCGGCGATCTCATCCGCGGTGGTGTCTTGGATCTCGACGATCCCGGTGCCCCCGGGAAAATCCGGGGACGCCGAGGCGGCGGGATCATCGCTTGCGCAACCGCCGAGGAGCGCGAGGGGCGTGAGCAGGGAGAGGACCCCCGCGAGAAGGGTCTTCCTCGGAGTCCGGGAAACGAGGCGGAGGCGATGGGGGAAGGGGTGCCGGAAGGGCGCTGCCGCATGGTGCGCGCGCGGTGCGTCTATCATCGGATGCCCCCTTTCGCGAGGTCGACCGGTCGCATTGCCGACACCCCATGGTACGCCCTTCGCCGCGACAGGGCGCCCATGTTCGGTCAAGCGGGTATCATGGCGGGGTACGCGTCGCGTTTGGAGGTCGATTGTGGACGATTTGCGTTGGGGGATCATGGGTGCCGGCGGTATCGCGCACAGGTTCGCCCGCTCTCTCGGGAATGTCGAGGGTGCGTCGCTCGTGGCCCTGAGCGGTCGAAACGCCGCGCGTCTGGACGCCTTTGCCGGCGAGTTCCCCGTCGAGGCGTCCAAGCGCTACTGCAGCGAGGACGACGACGGCGAGCGCGCGCATCGCCGACGCCGCCCGCGGGGCGGGCGCGTGCATTTCGATTTCGCCGGGGACGCGGGGGAGTACCGCGTCGAGTGCCGCGTGACGTGCGAACGCGGCGAGGTCTCCATCCCGATGTTCCATCGACCGACGGGATTCACGGTGCGCCGCTACGACGGGTCCGATCCTTCGTGCATCGCGGGGGAGCGCGTCGAAGCGCCCTTGGCGGTCGACGATTTTTACGATGAGATCTCCCATGTGTGCGAGCTCATCCGCGCGGGTGCGACCGAGAGCCCGATCATGCCGGTGTCGTCGACGATTCGCGCCGCCCGCATCATCGATGCGATGCGGGCGGCGTGGCCCGCGGCGTGCGAGCGCGTCGTGGAGGGGGAGTCGCGGTGAGGTCGAGGACGGGCTCGGGCTGGGCCCATGTGGGGGAGACCCCCGACCGCCTGGGAAGCGATGAGGTGCTCGCGGTGTTCTCCGAGGGGGACGGCTATATCTCGCATGTGCTCGTCGAGGATGTGGAGCTCGCGTATGAATGCGCGAACGGGGCGACCTTCGAGCACGCGGTCTTTCGCGATTGCCTTTTCGAACAGGTCGACCTGCGCGACTGCACGTTTCGCGACGTCGTGTTCGAGAACTGCCGGTTCATCGGCTGCGCGATGGACAGGGCGTGGCTCAACCGCGTGGACCTGCGCGATTGCTCCGCCCCCGGAGTGAGTCTGCTCCAGGCGAGGATCGCCTGGGTCCGCGCCATCTCCACGGACCTCTCGTATGCGAATGTATCGGAGGCATCCATCGACCGTCTCTCGCTCGAGGGGTGCAAGATGCGCGAGGCGGCGTTGCAGCGTGCGAAGCTCAAGAACGTGCGATGGGATGCGTGCGATCTCACGAGGATCGACGTGTTCGGAACCCCGCTCGCCGGCATCGACGTGTCGAGTTGCGTGTTCTCGGCCCCCGTCCTGTCGGGCGACTACCATGAGCTGCGCGGCCTCGTGGTCGGTGTGGATCAGGCGCTCGACCTCGTTCGGCTGCTCGGGGTGCGCATCGCCGAGGAGTAGGCAATGAACGGGCGAAATACGGCATGAGCGGCGCGGCAGCCGGTTTATCCCCGTTGATTGGTGTGCTGATTGAGGAGAATCTACCCATGGGCCCCCAATCGAGGACAATCGGGGAGCTGTTCGACGTCGAAAGGACACCCATGAAATTCGATGCCCGCATCACCCGTCGTTCCGCGATCGCCGTTGCGGCGACGCTTTTGCTCACCGGCTGCGGCGCCGGAGGGCCCGCCGGCTCCGCAGCCGGTTCCGCCGCCGGTTCCGCCCCGTCGGACCCTGGTGCCGCCGTCTCCTGGGAGGCTGAGCTCGCTCCCGAAGCCCCCTTCATGAACGTCGCGGGCGAGGAGGGCTCCGTCATGCCCGGTGAGTGCTGGATGCAGCACGAGGACGGCACCGTCCAGGTCCAGGTCTCCGGCTCCTCGATCCCCGAGCCCGCGGTCGAGGGTGTCGAGTTCGCCGACGGCATCCTCACGGTGACCATGGCCCAGCCCGAGGAGGGCACGCCCGCCACCATGGATTTCGTCCTGCATCAGTTCGTGTTGAGCGCCGAGGCCGCACCTGAGGTCGCGGGGGTCGTGCTCGTGCGCGGCGATGATGGGGCGGAGCTTCCCGCCGGCGAGCTCGTCGAGCTCGAAGAGGCAGAATAACGCGGCTTCGTCCCGCGACGCCCCGCGTCCCGAGCGATCGCCGCCCCGATCCGGCTCTTTTCGCAGCGCTCGGTTGGGGCGTTTTGCCATCCTGACTCAAATACCAGGAGGCCCCATGCTGACCATCGGCTGTCATCTCTCAACTACCAAGGGCTACACCGCCATGGGCGAGACCGCCCGTTCCATCGGAGCGAACACCTTCGCGTTCTTCACGCGCAATCCGCGCGGCGGTTCCGCCAAGGCCCTGGACCTTGACGACGTCGCGGGCCTCCAGCGCATTTTGGACGAGGGTGGGTTCGGCCGCCTGGTGGCGCATGCGCCCTACACGTACAACCCCTGTTCCGCCAAGGAGCGGGCGCGCGAGTTCGCGCTCGAGGCCATGGCGGAGGACCTGCAGCGCATGGAGGCGCTGCCCGGGCAGCTCTACAACTTCCATCCCGGCGCGCACGTGGGGCAGGGGGCCGATGCCGGCATCGAGCTCATCGTCGATGCCCTGTGCCAGGTGATGTTTGAGGGTCAGCGCACGTGCGTGTTGCTCGAGACGATGGCCGGCAAGGGCACTGAGGTGGGCCGCACGTTCGAGGAGCTGGCGCGCATCATCGAGGGCGTCGAGGTGCGTCGCCCCGAGCTCGCCGCCACCGACCTGCTCGGCGTGTGCCTGGACACCTGCCATATCTCCGACGGTGGGTACGACATCGTGCACGATCTCGACGGCGTGCTGGATGAGTTCGATCGGGTTGTGGGCGCCGAGCGCCTGCGGGCGGTTCACATCAACGATTCCAAGAACCCGTGCGGAGCGCATAAGGACCGACACGAGGTCATCGGCGGGGGATACCTGGGCAATCCCGAGCTCGGTGGCGGTGAGCACGTGCTGCGGGCCATCGTGACTCATCCCGCCCTGCGCGATCTTCCCTTCATTTTGGAGACCCCGCATGACGACCTCGCGGGTTATGCGGGGGAGATCGCCTGCCTGCGCGGGCTCGCGGGGTAGTGCAAGTCGCGCTTGCGCCTCCTATTCCCCATCCAAAAACGCGCCGGTCTGGCGGTTCCACAGCGCCGCGTACTCGCCGCCTGCCGCCGCGAGCTCGGCATGTGTGCCGTCCTCGACGATCTCGCCGTCGGCTAGCACCACGATGCGGTCGAGCGCCGCCACGGTGGACAGGCGGTGCGCCACGACGATGGAGGTCCGCCCGCGCATGAGGTTTTCAAGTGCCCCCTGCACGAGCGCCTCGCTCTCGGAGTCCAGGGCGCTTGTGGCCTCGTCGAGCACCAGGATCGGCGCGTCGGTGAGGATGGCGCGCGCGATGGCGACGCGCTGGCGTTGGCCGCCCGAGAGCTTCACGCCGCGCTCGCCCACGAGCGTATCCAAGCCGGCGGGCAGGCGGTCGATGAACTCGAGCGCGTTGGCGAGCTCGGCGGCGCGGCGGATCTCCTCTTCGGTCGCGTCGGGGCGCCCGTAGGCGATGTTCTCGCGGATAGAGCGGTGGAACAGCAGCGCCTCCTGCGGCACGTAGGCGATCTGGCGGCGCAGGCTCTGCTGGGTGCAGGCGGAGATATCCTGCCCGTCCACATACACATGGCCGTCCTGCACGTCGGACAGGCGCAGCAGCAGCTTGGTGAGGGTGGTCTTGCCCGAGCCGGAGCGTCCCACCAGGCCCACGCGCTGACCCGCGGGGATATGCAGGTTGAGGTCGGTGAACACGCGGTCACCTTCGGCGGCGTCGGCGTAGGCGAAGCCCAGGTGGTCGAAGTCGATCGAACCCTCGGTTACCGTGAGGTCGGGTGCGCCCGGCGCGTCCTCCACCAGGCGCGGCTCGTCCAGGATGCGCGCCATCTCGCTCGCATCGCCGATGGCGCGGTTCATGCGCTGCATCATCGAGTTGATGTAGTTGAAGCGCATGGAGAGCTGGTAGGTGTAGGAGAACATCATCACGAGCATGCCGCCCGAAATGCCGAACCAGGCGTTTCCGCCCGCCACGAAGATGGACACGATGAGCATGATCACGGTGATGATGCCGCTCGTGGTGAAGCCGCGCTGCATGGTGGCGCGCATGGAGCGGCTCTCGGCCCGCATGGTGGCCAGGTCCGCCTCGTCGAAGAGTTGCTTCTCGAAGTCCTCGCGCCCGCAGGTCTTGACGGCGAGGATGTTCGTGACCGCGTCGGACAGCACGCCGGAGAGGCGGTTCTGCGCCTTGGCGGTGGCGGCGGACAGCGGCAGGATCCGCTGGTACATGCGCGTGGCCACGATCACGTACACCACGAGCATCACGGCGAGCGCCGCCGCGTAGGCGGGCACCGCGGGCGCGAGCGCGATGAAGGTGCACGCGGTGCTCGCGATGGTGGGGATCAGCGAGTACACGACCACGTCGACCATCTGCGTGTAGCCGCTCATGAATTTGCTCGTCTGGCTCACCAGCGCGCCGCCGAAGCGGCTCGTGTGGAAGGTCATCGACTGGTTGGAGAGCGTGTCGAAGCACAGGCGCGCGAGGTGGTAGTTGCCGTTGATCTGCAGCTTGTAGACGGCGTAGTCCTGCAGCTTTGAGCAGATCTGGCCGATGAGGTTCACCAGCAGCAGCGCCAGGATGTAGGGGCCGAAGACCTCCCACACCTTGTCGGCCGCGACGGGGGAGGCCTGCACGCGGTCCACGATGAGGCCCATGACCCAGGTGTTCACGAAGATGAGCAGCGCCACGTAGGCGATGGAGGTGAACACGGCGAGGAAGGCCGCGCTCGGTACCATGCGGGTGACCTCCCAAAAGCGGCGCAGCGTGCGCCGCACGGCGGGTTTCTCGAGCTTCTGGACGTTTCTCTGCGACATGCGTGTCTCCTTGTGCGTCGTTGTCTGCCCTAGGTTATCCCTTGAAGTGCCCTTCAGGTCAAGCGCGGATCAAGATTGGCGGCATCGCCCCGTCATGTGAACGCACACACGGCTTACATTGTCTTTGCAGGTAGACGAGACGCAACCAGCGGTTGACGGCCCGGGGGCAAAACGCAACTCCGGCGCCCTTGCGCAACGGGCGCCGCTCGCGGAAGCTGAGGCTGGCGAGGGGCCCGGACGCCTCGCGGCATGTACGATTGGTCACGACGAAAGGGCGTGCATCATGAGTTTCCGCGACAATCTTTTGTACTTGCGCGATTCACGCAACACGACCCAGGAACACCTCGCCATGCTGCTCGGGGCGACCCGTCAGGCGGTGGGCAAATGGGAGAGCGGCGCCTCCACGCCCGATATGGACAAGCTGGTCCGCCTGTGCGAGATCTTCGAGGTGGACCTCGACGAGATGATCCGCGGCGGCGCTCGTCGCGATGTACGGGAGCCTGATGGTCCGCCGCATCGACGTCGAGGCGTATAACCAGCGCGCCGGGTTCCCGCATGGGGATGCGATGTTCGCGTGCGCTTTGCCTTGATCGTCGCAGCGGTGACGGTTGCCGCCGCGATCGGCAGCCTCTTCTTCGTCCTGTCAGCGTGGATCCAGATCCTCATATGGGGCGCCATCTCCGGCGCGATCGGATGGATGTTCTTCACGGTGTTTCGCGAGGTGTGAGATCGGGAAATGATGGTGCGCCGGCCGCGGCCGGGGTCTGCCAGCGCGCCGGGGGGTGCGGCTGCCCGGGTTAAGGCCGACTAGAGGGTATGAACGATTTGAATGCCCCTTTTGGGAGCTTATGAACCCATCGTTCATAAGCTTCATTTCTGCCATGGTCTTTACCTGCGGATATGGTGACGGTAAAAGGCGGTCACAGCGGCACATCGTTCATATCTTCCAATCGTTCATATCCTCCGCGGGGTTTCGTGGGGCAAAGGGCCATTCGGCGGTGGGTGGGACGTCAAAATGATCTCCGCCCCATCGCAGGGGGGGCGTGGAAGACAGGTGCAGTGCTTCCGTCTCCGTTCCCGTTGCCGCACGCGTGAACTGGGTATCATCCATAAAGTTGTCTAAACGCGGAAGGATTGATACCTCGATGAACCACGACGAGATTTTGGAGATGCTGAGACGTTCCGGAGTGGAGGTGCCAGGCGGCGCTGGGCCCGGCGCGGACGAGCCGATCGATGTGGAGGTCGAGGTGGAGGACATTCCCGCCGACGGTCCGGAGGGACCCGCGACCGGGGGTGCCTCCAAGGCCGCCCGCGACCGCAAGAAGGCCGCGCGCGAGCGCAAGAAGGCCGCCCGCACCGGGCGGGGCGACGGGGGCCGTCCGATGCCCCCGTTCATGGAGAAGCTCGCCCATTGGAGTCGCACCGCGCTCCTCATCGCGTTGATCGCGCTCGTCATCGGCGCCGTCGTCGCGTACTGGTGGTTCCATCCGGCGCTCAACATCCACAGCCCGCGTGTCTGGAGTTGGATCATCCTCGCGGGCATCGTCGCGGTGGTCGGCCTCAAGATCGCCGCCCTTCGTTCCGCGCGTCACGCCAAGCTCTTCAGCCGGCTGTCCTATCTGCCGCTCGCGGTCATCCTCGCCTTCTTCATCGGCCTGATCATGGGCGAGCCCTTCATCCCGGGCAACGCAGAGAGGTACGCCACGGTCCTCAAGACCACCGAGGGCGATTTCGCCGAGGATATCGAGGAGGTTGATTACGCCGACGTCCCGGTGATCGACCGCGCCTCCGCGCAGCTGCTCGGCTCGCGCGCCATGGGTTCGATCCCCGAGTTCGTGAGCCAGTTCGAGATCAGCCCCGCGTACAGCCAGATCAACTACCAGGGCCGCCCGGTCCGCGTGAGTCCGCTCACGTATGCCGACCTGTTCAAGTGGCTGAGCCATCGTTCCGAGGGTATCCCCGCGTACGTGTTGGTGGACATGGTCACGCAGGAGGCGGAGGTCGTGCGACTCGAGAAGCCCATTCGCTACTCCGAGAGCGAGCCGCTCGCGCGCAATATCGATCGCTACGTGCAGCTCGCCTACCCCACCTATATGTTCGACCAGAAGAGCTTCGAGCTCGATGAGGACGGCACTCCCTGGTGGGTCTTTCCCGTGCAGAAGCGCACCATTGGCCTGTTCGAGGGCACCACGATCCAGCGGGTGGTGCTCGTGAACGCCTGCACGGGAGAGACCGAGGACTACGCCATCGAGGATTGCCCCACGTGGGTCGACCGCGCATATCCGAGCGACCTGCTCATCCAGCAGTACAACTGGAGCGGCGCGTACAAGGGCGGATGGCTCAACTCCTGGCTCGGCCAGCAGGGCGTGGTCCGCACCACGCGCGGCACCGACGGCGAGCTGGGGTACAACTATCTCGCCCAAGGTGACGACATCTACCTGTACACGGGCGTGAGCTCGGTCACCGCCGACAGCTCCAACGTCGGATTCATCTTGATCAACCAGCGCACGGGCGAGTCGCATTACTATCCGGTCGCCGGTGCCACCGAGGACTCCGCGCAGGCGAGCGCCGAGGGCCAGGTGCAGAACCTCAAGTACGAGGCGACCTATCCGCTGCTCCTCAACGTCGCGGGTCAGCCCACGTACTTCATGGCGCTGAAGGACAACGCGGGCCTCGTGAAGATGTACGCGATGATCAACGTCGAGCACTATCAGAGCGTCGCGACCGGCTCGTCCGTGGCGTCTTGTCAGGAGAGCTACCTGCAGATGCTCGCTTCCTCGGGGGCCCTGTCCGAAGATGAGGCCGCCGCGAGCGGTGCGGAGGTCGAGGTCTCCGGCACCATCGCGTCCATGGCTCAGGCGGTCATCGATGGCGACTCGCACTTCTACGTGACCCTGGAGGGAGATTCCGCGATTTACGATTTCGCCCTTCCCGACATGCTCGAGATCGTCCGCTACGGCACGGGGGATGCCATCGCGTTCAATTGCGCCAAGGCGGTCGAGGGGGAGGGGGACGGCGTGCGCGCCGTCACGAAGTTCGGGTCCTCGCGCGCCGTCGATCAAGGGGGCGCGGTGCCTTCGGGGGATGCGGAGCCCTCGGGAGGCGAGGCGCCCGCCGCCGACCAGCGCGCGACAGGCGAATAGGCCCCTGTGAGCTGAAAACGGAATACCCGCCTGGAAGATGCCGGCCCGCGATGGGACGGCATCTTTTTGTCGCGCGGGGCACTCGGCGTCCAACGGGCGCGTCGTGGCCGGCGGGTGCGGGGGCATGGCCCGCAGCCGTATGACAAGATGAATAGAGCTGGCACGAACATGCGAAATAATGAACGAAATCGAAACATAAGAGAAACATAGTGCATTAAATATGGAATGAAATACGAATCTGTGTATACTCGTTCGCCAAGCAAAGCTTGCTTGGTATTACCTGTTCGGGGAAAGGACACTCTCATGAAGAAGAAACTATTCGGTGCCACTGCCGTCACGTTCGCCATGGCGGGCGCGCTCGCCCTCGTCGGATGCGGTGCATCGCAGGAGCCCGCCGCCGGCAGCGCGTCGACGGACGCCGGGGACGACGCGGGTTACACCCTGGTCAAGGACGGCACCTTCACCATCGGCACGTCTGCGGAGTATGAGCCGTTCGAGTATATGGAGGATGGCGAGTACAAGGGCTTCGACCTCGAGCTCGCCGAGCTCATCGCGGACGACCTCGGGTTGGACTTCGAGATCGTGAACATGGACTTCGACGGCCTGTGCGCCGCGGTCGCCTCGGGAACCAAGATGGATGCCGCGTTCGGCGCCATCACCATCACGCCCAAGCGCGAGAAGGAGGTCGACTTCACGGACTCGTATTACATGGATGACCAGGCCATCGTCACCATGAAGGACAACGCCGACATCACCGGCGATAACTACGCGGAGGCCCTGAACGCCGAAGGGGTGAAGATCGCCGTCCAATCCGGTTCCACCGCCGAGGCCTTCGTGAATGAGAACTTCCCCGAGGCGACGGCCGTCCCGTTCAAGAACGCAACCGACTGCTTCGCCGCCCTGCAGTCCAACCAAGCGGTCGCCTTGGTGACCAACCGCTCCGTCGCCGCCCAGCTCACCGCCACCAGCTTCGATAACGAGCAGGTCATCAAGCTGATCTCCACCGGCGAGGAGTACGCCATCGCGGTCAACAAGGAGAACCCCGAGCTCAAGGATGCGATCAACGACACGATCGCCAAGCTCACCGAGGATGGCACGATCGACGCCCTGATGGAGAAATACAACATCAAGTAGCCGCCGTGCATCGCCGTCCCGCCCTCCCGCGCGCACGTGCGGGAGGGCCTTTGCGGCGAGAAGCGCATCCCCGTGCGCGGCGGTCCCGCCGACGCGCATGAGCCAGTCGACCGAGAGAGGGAAGAACCATGGACACCGCGATCCCGCAATCGAGGGAAACCTCGGGAACACCACCCCATCTATCACGCCGCATCGCGATGCGCCTTTGCGCGATCGCGTGCCTCGTCATCATGGCGTGCGCCATGGGCGCCGCGCCGGCGCGGGCCCTCGAGGTCGAGAAGCTCACCTGTCAGCCCAACGGGGACTCGGGCAGCGCCGTCCTCGGAGGGACCGAGACGCGCATCACCTGGGAGGTACAGGCGGATGAGGGCGAGTCGCTCGCGGGGCTCTCTCTCACCGTTCCCGAGGGCACGACCTTCACGACCGACGACCTGCGCGTCACCATGCTCTCGGGCGAGGATCTCATGGACCGCGCGTTCATCGAACCCCGCATCGACGCGGAGGGCGAGACGCTCTCTCTGACGTTTCCCGAGCCCGCTCCCGCCGGCAGGTTCTTCCGCGTCGAGCTGTACGGCGTGGTGTTCCCCGCAGCGGGCGGGGAGATGCAGTGCCGGGGATCGTACGTCCTCGCCGATGGCACAGAGCATGACGTCGACGGCATTCCCGCGGTCGAGATCGAGGGCGTTACCCCGTTCGATCGGTTCAAGGCGTTCCTCGAGGAGCAGCCGTGGGTCGATGCCTGGAATTCGAACACGTTCCTGCGCCTGTTCTTCAATCCCGTGCTCATCGTGAGCAGCCTTCCCATCATCTTCTCGGGCTTTTTGATGTCGGTCGCCATCGTGCTGGCGGCATTCCCGCTCGCGATACCCTTCGGTTTCCTGTTCGCGCTCATGCGCATCTCCAAGGTGCGCGTCCTGCGCGCATTGGCGGGCGTATATGTGAACCTGATCCGCGGCACGCCGGCGTTCCTGCAGATCTACATCGCCTTCTTCGGACTGCCGCTCGCCGGCGTCAACATCGACAACTACACGCTCGGTGTCATCGTGATGGCGATGAACTCCGCCGCCTATCTGTGCGAGATCTTCCGCGCCGGCATCCAGTCCATACCCAAGGGCCAATCCGAGGCGGCGCGCTCACTCGGCATGAGCGCCGCGCAGACCATGGTCTCCATCATCATCCCGCAGACCTTCCGCAACGTGATTCCCACGCTGACGAGCGAGTTCATCCTGCTTTACAAGGACACCTCGCTGCTGGCGGCGGTGGGCGTGATGGAGATCGTCATGTATGCGAAGACGATCGTCGCCACCACGGGCTCGATCACCCCGTATGTGGTGGCCGCCCTGTTCTACCTCGTGGTGACATTGCCGCTCGCCCGCGTGGTGAGCATGCTCGAGGCGCGTCTCACCGGGGCGACCGCGGGCACCAATGCGGGGCCCCAGGGCAAGAAGCCCGCCAAGAGCGCCGGCACGATGGTGCCCACGCCCGCCGACCATATCGCCGGCCTGTAGCATTGCGAGGAGTGATTGAGATGAACGACGTGTTCGAGAAGGCCGCATCGACGGAGGCGCCCGCATCTGCGGGGTCCTCGGACGCCCCCGTGGTCCAGATTCGG
Source organism: uncultured Collinsella sp. (assembly GCA_958443615.1). GTDB lineage: Bacteria > Actinomycetota > Coriobacteriia > Coriobacteriales > Coriobacteriaceae > Collinsella. Next base: position 33,143 of record CAUCLI010000007.1, on the reverse strand, counting down.
GGCCTGCATAAATCGTATGGCGACAACGAGGTCCTGCGCGGGATCGACCTGGATGTGCATCGCGGCGAGGTCGTGGTGGTGCTCGGTCCATCCGGCTCGGGCAAATCGACGATGCTGCGCTGCGTCAACCTGCTCGAAACCCCGACGAGCGGCTCGATCGTGGTCGAGGGCGTGGATATCACCAAAAGGGGCGTCGACATCAACAAGGTCCGTTCGACCTTGGGCATGGTGTTCCAGCAGTTCAACCTGTTCCCGCACCTCTCGGCGAAGAGAAACGTCATGATCGCCCAGCAGAAGGTCCTCAAGCGGAGCCGTGAGGAGGCGGAGCGCATCGCGGTCGAGGAGCTTTCCAAGGTCGGCCTCGCCGACCGCGTGGACTTCATGCCGTCCCAGCTTTCCGGAGGCCAGCAGCAGCGCGTCGCCATCGCCCGCGCCCTCGCGATGAACCCGCACGTCATGTTGTTCGACGAGGCGACGAGCGCCCTCGACCCCGAGCTCGTGCGCGACGTGTTGGGCGTCATGCGCGAACTGGCGCGCGAGGGGATGACCATGATCGTGGTCACGCATGAGATGCAATTCGCGCGCGACGTCGCCGACCGCGTGGTGTTCATGGACGGCGGCGTGATCGTGGAGGAGGGGGCTCCGGGGGAGGTGTTCGACCACCCGAAGTCCGAGCGCACCAAAGACTTCCTCGGCCACATCGCGTAGGGCCGCGTCGAAGCGGTGCGGATGACGTCGAAGCGATGCGGATATAATGCCCACGGACATGATGTGGCCGATGGGAAGGATGCCGAAGTGCTGCAGGTCGTTATCTCGCCAGCCAAGCAGATGCGCGTCGACGCGGATGCGTTCGCACCGCGCGGGATCCCCCCGTTTCCGCTGAAGACCGAGCGCATCGTGCGCGAATTGCGCTCGATTCAGCGCGAGCGGGGAGATGAGGGGCTCAGGGAGCTGTGGCGCGTCAACGACAAGCTGCTTGACGAGAACGTCGAGCGGCTCCGCGAGTTCGCGTGCGTGATGGATGGGGATGACCTGCGCGCCGCCGCCGTCTCGCGCGCGGTTGGGCCCGCGATCACATCGTACGTGGGGATCCAATATCGAAGCATGGCGCCCGAGGTGCTCGACGCGCATGCGCTCGAGTGGCTCGGGCGGCACCTTTGGATCCTTTCCGCCCTGTACGGATGCGTGAGGCCCTTCGACGCCGTCCAACCGTACCGTCTCGAGATGGCGGCGAAGCTGCAAGTCGACGGTGCAAAGGACCTCTATGGGTTTTGGGGAGGAGACATCGCCTCTGCCATATGCGGCGCGGCTCCGTCCCGCCGCCCGGGCGCGCCGGATGGGGGAGAGCCCTCCGCCGAGGACATCGTCGTCGTGAATCTCGCGAGCGTCGAATACTCGAAGGCGGTGCTCCCGTATCTCCCCGAGGGCGCGTCGCATGTCACGGTGGTCTTCGGCGAGGGCCTGCGCGCGGGCAAGCCGGTGCAGCGGGCGACGGCGAGCAAGATCGCCCGAGGCACCATGGTGCGCTGGATGGCCGAGAACGCGGTGGCGTGCGTGGACGAGCTCGAGCGATTCGACATCGGCTACGCGTTCGACCCCGGCCTCTCGTCGCACGATGCGAATCATGGCACCCTCGTGTTCATGAGGCGCTGAGGCTTTTGAGGCGGATGAGGGGGGTCCCGCCGCGATGCCCCTGTGTATGAGGGGATGGATCGCGGGGGCATAGCGGGATGCACGGCGAGGTGCCCCGCAGCTCATGGCCGAGCTGCGGGGCACCCTTTTCCGCATCCGCTCCCCATCGGGCGACTGGGTTCGCTGCGAGTTTCGCTACAGGGCGCTCTCGTAAATCGCGCGGGCGTCGTCCAGGGTGAGCTTGCAAAACGTCCCGAACTGCTCACCGCGGTTGATGCGCAGACCGCGGATCAGCTGGTCGATATCGGCGGCATCGATACCGAGTTCCCCCAGGGTGGAGGGCATGCCCATGGAGACGAAGAACCCCTGGAGCTCGTCGATGGTCGCCTCGACCGCGTCATGCGCGGCGCGCTCCGGCGTGATCTCCTCGTCGATGTCCGACAGGTCGTCGACCTCGGGATCGATGGGCTCGATGCCGAAGACCTCCGCACCGAAGGTCAGGAAGCGCTCGGGATGGCTTGCCCATACGTAGCGCATCCAAGCCGGGAAGATGACGGCGAGGCCCGCTCCGTGGGTGATGCGGGAGTCGACCGCGGACACCTCATGCTCCAGGCCGTGGCATGACCAGTCGCCGTCGCGCATGCCGGGGATGCCCAGACCGCAGCCGGCGAGGCCGTTGTGGGCGAGCGTCCCGATCCACATGAGCTCGGCGCGCGCGTCGTAATTCTCGGGCTCCTCCCCCACGATGCGCGCGGCGTCGATCGCGGCGCGGATGAGGCCGCAGGCGATGTTGTCCGTCACGCCGACCGCGGGCTCGCCCGAGAAGAAGCGCTCCATGATGTGGGCGATCATATCGGTCACGCCCGCCGCGGTCTGGTAGGGCGGGAGGGTGAAGGTGAGCTCCGGGTCCAAGAACGCGATCGCGGGGCGGATGAGCTCGCTGTTGCACCCGCTCTTGAGACCCTCGGCGTCATTGCTGATGACGCAGGAGTTGGATGCCTCGGAGCCGGATGCGGGGATGGTCACCACGGTCGCGATCGGCAGGCAGCGATCGACGGTCGCCCTCTTCGCCCAGAAATCCCAAGGGTCGCCCTCATAGCCGGCTGAAAGCGCGATGCCCTTGGCGCAATCCATGGCCGATCCGCCGCCGACCGGCAGCACGATGTCGACGCCCTCGCGCGCGGCGAGCTCGGCGCCCTCGCGAACGAGCCCGATCTCGGGGTTGGGGCGCACCCCTCCCAGCTCGACATGGGACACGCCGGCTGCATCGAGAGAGGCCCTGACACGGTCGAGCGTGCCCGTGCGCACCACGGAGCCCTGCCCGTACACGATGAGCGCCCGACGATAGCCGGAGGCGGCGAGCTCGGCGCCCACCTGGTCTGTGACGCCGCGGCCGAATGCGAATTTGGTCGGGGAGCAGAAGGTGAAGTTGTTCATGGGGTCCTTTCATGTTCGATGCCCGCCCGCGCCCCTCGACCGCCATGGATCGGGGCGCCGCGGGCGATGGGCGGGTTCTTTGACGGCCGGGGTCCTCCTAGTAACCGAGATCCTCGCCGACGAGGATGACGTGGATGCGGCCCTCATGGCGTGAATGGCGCGTGATGACCTCCTGACAGCACATGCAACCCCGTGAATGGCAATCGGCGCAGGTACCGGTGAGCTCGCAGGGGGTGTTCGTGTGCAGGCGCGCGGCGTTGAGCGGGCAGGCGACGGTCCGGACGCGCTTGATGCCGCTCTCCACGTCGGCGACGACCTTGTTCATCCCGGCGATGACGCAGACGTGCTTGGGTCCGTGCAGGAGCAGGGCGAGGCGGTTGGCGTTGCCGTCGATGTTGACGAGCTCGCCGTCGAGCGTGATGGCGTTCGTGCTCATGAAGAACCAGTCCGCGCTCACCTGGCGGCGCCACATCTCCTCCTGCTCGTCGGCCGTGCTCGCCTCCATGCGGTCGATCATGGGATGGCCGTCGGCCGCCAGCGCGTCCTTCACGCCGCTCTGGCTGAACGTGACGCTGCCGCCCCAGGTGACGCTCTCGTCATCGCCGACGAGCGAGCGGACGAGCTCCACGGCCTCGGCGGCGGTATCGCAGTAGTGCCCGGTCATGTTGCGCAGTGCGAGCTTCTTGATGATGCTTTGCGCCGTCGCGCGATGCGCGGCGCTCCTCACGTTGTCCATGGTCCCTCCTTGATCGATGCGGTTCGGGCGTTTCGAGGCGCCCTTTTCCGCCGGTGCATGCCGTTGCGCACATGCGTCTCTATTGTGGCACGTCCGCCGCGGCGCGGGTGGGCGCGCCCGCATGTGTTACCGCTTGATGGCGAGGATGTCATCGAATCCTATGACCGTCTTCACGACCTGGATGCGGCGGAACGCGAAGTCCACGCGCGCCACCACGCCCGATACCGTGCGGTACGAATCCCAATCGTAGTACGTCACGCGCACCAGGTCGCCTTTCTTGACCTGCATGATGGTGCGCGAGAGGGCGAGGGCCTCCTCCTCGGTGAGCTCATGGCGGGGCTCGGTGATGCGCTCCTGTTGGCGTGCGAGCTCGTAGTAGCCCGTGAGCGCCGCGAACGGCATGAATTGCGCGGCGCGGCTCGCACGTGGTTTTCCGTTCGCGGTGAGGGTCGCATCTCCCGTCCCGATCTCCCCGGCGGAGCCGGGCGCGCGTCCCGCGATGTCGCACCTCTCTCCCATGGGGTTCGCGCCCGCATGTTCACGCATGATGTCCTCCCACCTGTTCGTTGCGTTCGCGCCCCGTCGCCTCGGGGCGCAGGCTCCGCCCCATGACGAGGGCGTTCTTTCCGTATCTCCCCTTCACATCGATGATGGCCCGCTGCAGCTCCCGCTCGCGGGCCTCGGCCTCGACGTCGGTGAAGAGGTCGATCGTGGCGAGCTCCTCGGGGAGCAGGTCGCCGAATCCGATGCTCAGCCGCTTGATGGGCCGCCGAGGGTCGACCGATTCCCTGAACAGCCTTTCGAAGTACTCCTGGAGCTTGCGGCGCGAGTTGGTCCGCTCCTGGAGCTTGCGCTGCCTGCCCGCGTGCGCGTAGGCGCCCCTTCCCGCCGCCGGCCTCGTCCCGTGCTCGCCGGTGAAGGAGCCCGTCCGCCGTGCGCCCTCGGCGTACAGGTCGCGTTCGCGCCCCGCCGCCCGCGGGGGCTCGACGCGGTTCTCGCCCGGTCGCGGCGTGATGCGCGGGATGTCCTCCGCGGTGCTGTTGCGGCGATGCCCGCAGCCGTCCACATATGACGCGCTGCCGCTCGCATCGAGCCGGCGCAGCTCGCGCACCTCGCTGCCGTAGCCCGCGTACAGGGAGATCGAACTCGCGACCACGCCCCGGTCGACGAGTTCGAGCACCGATGCATCCACCATCTCCCGCAGCACCGTGAGGGCCTCCTCGCAGCTGTAGTTGCGCGAGAGGACCTGCCCGTTCACCATCGAGGTCGCCTGCGGGCGGTACGCTTGGATCTCCGCTATGGTGCAGGGCTCGACCCCACGCGCATGGTCTATGAGGTATTCGGCGTTCACCCCGAATTCGCGGTACAGGATCCGCTCGTCGAGCGCTGCGACCCCCATCAGGTCGTAGACGCGGTATTTCGCCAGGCGCTCCGCGATGCCGGGGCCGATGCCCCAGATGTCCGTGATGGGGCGGTGCCGCCAGACATCCCTGCGGAAACGTTCCTCATCCAGCTCCCCGATGCCGTCCTTATCGTGCTTCGCCGTGATGTCGAGCGCGACTTTCGCGAGGAAGAGGTTGGGGCCGATGCCGGCGGTCGCCGTGATTCCCGTGCGGGCGAGCACGGCCCCGCGCAGCTCATCGGCGAACTCGCGCGCCGTGAGGCCGTAGAGCGACAGGTAGGACGTGGCGTCGATGAAACACTCGTCGATCGAGTAGACGTGGACGTCCAACGGGCTCACATATTCGAGGTATATGCCGTAGATGCGCGCCGAGATCTCCATGTAGTGGCGCATGCGCGGTTTGGCGGCGATGTAGTCGACGTCCTGGGGTATCTCGAACAGGCGGCAGCGGTTGCGTATGCCGAGTTGTTTCATCGCGGGGCTGATGGCCAGGCAGATGGTGGTGCGTCCGCGCGAGGTATCCGCCACGACGAGGTTCTGCGTGAAGGGGTCCAGCCCGCGCGCCGCGCATTCGACGGATGCGTAGAAGGTCTTCAGGTCTATGCAGATGTAGGTGCGCTTCCGCTCGGGCGCCGCCGCCGGTTTCCCCATCCGTTCCTCCCATCGAACATGTGTTCCGAACTTCTGTTCGATGATATGGCCCCGCCCGGACACAGTCAAACGTGTCGGGGAGCTGTGGGTTTGGCGAAGCGCCGCTGCTCGGGCGCGGGTGCGGGTACAATCCCGCCATGGAAACGGCACAACATGTTCGATGGGCGGGGAGCCCGACGGAGGTCACATGGCTGAGGAGAAGCGCCCGACGGGCTCGAATGACCGCGAGGGCGTGCGCCCGGGGGACATCGCATCCCTGCTGCTCGAGAACAAGAGGGCCGTCATCGCCTCCGTCTGCCTCATCGTGTTCCTCGTCCTGCTCAACCGCGTCCTGGCGGGCGAGATCATGGCGCTCGACCGTTCGGCTATCACACTTATGGTCGAGCACGTGCGCGCGGCATGGTTGACCCCCGTCATGGAGGCGGTCTCGTTCATGGTCACGCCGGTGCCTCTTTTCGCCTGTATCTTCGCCGTGGCGCTCGCCGGGCGCTCGCGCGGCGTCAGGGGCCTGGGCTGGTTCTGCGCGGTCAACCTGGCCGGCTCGACCATCCTCAACCAGCTGCTGAAGTTCGCGATCCAGCGCCCCCGTCCGGACGTCTCCCTGCGCCTGGTCGAGATCGGGGGCTTCAGCTTCCCCTCCGGTCATTCCATGGCCGCCATGGCGTTTTTCGGCCTGTTCATCTGGCTCACCTGGCGCTACGTGCGCGATGGCCGCCTGCGCGCCGGTTTGACGGCGCTGCTCTGCCTGATGGTGGTCGCAGTGGGTTTCTCCCGCGTGTACCTGGGCGTCCATTACGCCTCCGACGTGCTTGGCGGGTTTTGCGCGTCCCTCATCTGGCTGGTCGCGTACACCAAGGTCGCCGGGCCGGTGCTCGCCCCGCCGAAGCGCGTGGGCTAGGGCGCGCCCCGCGGTTGTCCGATGGGCGCGCCCGTCGCGGCCCCCTTCGGTCCATGGGGGCGGGTACAATAGGCGTCGTGAACGACGAACACTTCGGGAGGCTCGCATGGACGAGGTCAGGTGCGCAGGTCAGGCAACGAATGGGATCGCGGTGAGCGACGGGTATCTGCGCATCGCCGCCGCCACGCCCAAGATCCGCGTGGGGGATGTGGCAGGCAACGCCGCCGCCATCCTCGAATGCGTCGACGCGGCCGTCCGCGCCGGTGCGCGCGTGCTGGTCCTGCCCGAGCTCTGCCTCACCGGTTACACCTGCGGAGACCTGTTCCACGACCGCGCGTTGCTGCGCGCATGCGAGGCCGCGCTCGCCGGCCTGTTGGAGGACACGGCTGACACGCCGCTGCTTTTCACCGTGGGCCTGCCGGTCGCGCATCGCGAGAGCGTCTACAACTGCGTCGCCGCGTGCTGCGCGGGGCGCCTGCTGGGCCTCACCGTCAAGCGCCACCTGCCCAACTACGGCGAGTTCTACGAGCAGCGCTGGTTCGCGCCCGCGCCCGTGAACGGCGCCGGATTCATCCCATTCGCCGGTCAGGGCCCCGTCCCCCTCATGGGCGATATCGTCTACACCTGTTTTGATCCCGGCCTCGGGGACGTGCGCATCGGCGTCGAGGTCTGCGAGGACCTGTGGGTTCCCAACCCGCCCTCGGTGGACATGGCGCTTTCCGGCGGCGCGACGGTCATCCTGAACGCGAGCGCATCGAGTGAGGTCGTGGGCAAGTCGGCGTACCGCCGCAGCCTCGTGTCCGGCCAGAGCGCGCGCCTGTACTGCGCCTACGCCTATGCCAACGCGGGGGAGGGGGAGTCCACCACCGACCTCGTCTTCTCGGGTGAGAACCTCATCGCCGAGAACGGCTCGATCGTGGCGAGCACGCCTTTGTTCTCGTGTGAGATGGCGGTGGCGGACGTCGATGTGGAGATGCTCACGGCGGAGCGCCGCCGCTCCAACACGTGGCGCACCGGCGAGTGGGCCATGGGACATATGTATGAGGTTGATTTCAGCTTCAGGGGCGTTGAGGCGGGCCCGTCTGCCGGGGGCGTGCCCGGGGTCATCGGCGCGGGTGGAGGTCATAGGGGCGTCACGGTCGTCTCCACGGTCGTCTGCGCCGACCCCGACGCGTCCGTCGAGCCCCCGACTCCGCCCGCCGAGGACGCCGAGCTGCTGCTCAACTCCGCCCTCGACGTGCTGTGCCCGGCCCCGCGCACCCCGTTCGTGCCCGCAGATCCCGCGCGGCGCGCGGCGTGCTGCGAGGAGATCCTCGACCTGCAGGCCGCGGGCCTCAAGACACGCCTCGCGCACACGGGAACCCGCTCGGCCGTGATCGGCCTCTCGGGCGGCCTCGATTCCACGCTCGCCCTGCTCGTCACGGTGCGCGCCTTCGACATGCTGGGGCTGCCGCGCTCGGGCGTCCATGCGGTGTCCATGCCGGGCTTCGGCACGACGGGCCGAACCAAGTCCAACGCCGAGCGTCTGGCCGAGCAGCTGGGCGTCGACTTCCGCACCATCGCGATCGGCGAGGCCGTGCGTGCCCACTTCGCCGACATCGGGCACGACCCGAGCGTGACGGACGTCACCTACGAGAACGCCCAGGCCCGTGAGCGCACCCAGGTCCTCATGGACCTCTCCAACGAGCTCGGCGGCTTCGTGATCGGCACGGGCGACCTGTCCGAGCTCGCGCTCGGTTGGGCCACTTACAACGCCGACCACATGAGCATGTACGGCGTGAACGCCGGCGTGCCCAAGACGCTCGTCCGCCATCTGGTGGCGCACGTCGCCGATGCGCTGGGCGGGGAGACGGCCGCCATCCTGCGCGACATCCTCGCCACGCCCGTCTCGCCCGAGCTGCTGCCGCCCACGGGCGACGGTGAGATCGCGCAGTGCACCGAGGAGCTCGTCGGTCCGTACGAGCTGCACGACTTCTTCCTGTTCCACATGATGCGCCATGGCTTCGCGCCGGGGAAGATCTACCGCATGGCCTGCCGCACGTTCGGCGAGCCCGCCGCGGACGGCGCCGCGGCCGAGGGCACCGCGCCCGCCTACGAGCCCGCGACGATCCTGTATTGGCTGCGGACGTTCTACCGCCGCTTCTTCGCCCAGCAGTTCAAGCGCAGCTGCCTGCCCGACGGCCCCAAGGTCGGGTCCGTCAGCGTGAGCCCCCGTGGCGATTGGCGCATGCCGAGCGACGCATCGGCGGCCCTTTGGCTCGAGGAGATCGACAGCCTGACGGCGTAGCCGCCCGCGTCCGCCAGAATCGTCCTCGTTGGGCTGTTTGGGGCTTGCTACTCCATCTCCTTGTCGGGTTGGATGAGCTCCTCGTAGCCGCTGATGGCGTCGCGCGCATGGGGCATGACGGACAGCAGGAAGCTGTAGATCACCTCGATGATGAGCGTCGCGGAGATCTTGGAGAACGTGAAGTCGACCGTGGTGAGCAGCGCCTCGAAGTTCACGGTCCTCAGCACGATGTCCGACAGGCGCGCGAGCGGCGCGGTCGTGTTTCCGCAGATGAGGATCACCGTGGCGCCCCCGCGCTTGGCGGCGCGCAGGATGCGCTCGAGTCGTTGGGATTTGCCGGAGTTCGAGATCAGCACGAGCACGTCGCCCTCGCCCATGGTGAGGGCGAGCGAGGTCGAGCTCTCCGTGATGGTGTTCGCCACGGAGCGGATACCGAGCTGGCCGAACTTGATGGCGGCATCGATGGCGACCGCGTTGGTGTTGCCCACGGCGGCGAACATGACGAGCCCCGCGCGTTGGAACAGGCCCACGACGCGCCTCAGGGCGTCGGGGTCCAGCGCATCGAGCGTGGCCTCGATCTCGCGTTGCTTGGCGTGCTTGATGTTGGCGAGCGACTGCTCGACGTCGCCGAGGGACACCTCGCCCGTCACCAGCTCGTCGCCCTCGCGCGCCGCCAAGTCGCGGGCGAGGGAGAACTGGAACGAGCGGAAGTTCTTGAACCCGAGCTTCTTGCAGAATCGGGAGACGGAGGCCTCGGAGGTGCTGCTCGCGCGGGCGAGCTGGGCGGATGTCATCTGGGGCGCGCGGTCCGTGTTCGCCAGGATGAAGTCGACGATGCGCCGCTCGCTGTCGAGGAAGGGTCTCGACGACGTGATGAGGGGCAGGGCGCTCGGCAGTTCGTTGGTGCTTGACATGGTTCCTCCTCGGTCTCATGCCATCAAGCATACCCAATGATGGGTTAATGATGAGTTTCTTTCATCATGAATAGGGCGAATGGAAGTTTCATACCGTTCATCGGAGTTAAAGTACCTTTCACGGAAAGATGTATGCGTGAAAGAAAGCCGTCAAATGCCCGCGTGATAGATTGTCCCTGTCAACAGGCACCGGAAGGTGCACGAACATAAGGGAGGGAATATGGCAGAGAAGTACGACATCATCGCTGCCACGGGCTGCCCCACGGGCATCGCCCACACCTTCATGGCGAAGGAGGCTCTCGAGAAGGCCGCCGCGGAGCGCGGCCTCACCATCAAGGTCGAGACCCACGGCCAGGTCGGCGTCGAGAACGAGCTGACCGCCGCAGAGATCGCCGGCGCCCGCGCCGTCGTGGTCGCCGCCGACAAGGACGTCCAGGCCGAGCGCTTCGCCGGCAAGCCCATGGTCTCCACGGGCGTGTCCCGCGCGATCGACGTCGAGGCGGCCGGCAAGCTGATCGACGACGCGCTGGTCGCCAAGGCCGACCCGAGCCTTGCCGCCGCCGTCCAGGTGGCCGAGGGCAAGGTCGAGAAGGAGTCCCTCGGCCATCAGCTCTACAAGCACCTCATGAACGGCGTCTCCCACATGCTGGTGTTCGTCGTCGCCGGCGGCGTGCTCACCGCGCTGTCCTTCCTGTGGGGCATCACGTCCTTCGATTCCACCGCGGCCGACTACAACAGCTTCGCCGCGATGCTCAAGATCATCGGCGGCGTCGCCATGAATCTCATGGTCCCGGTGCTCTCCGCCTACATCGCCGAGTCCATCGGCAAGCGCCCGGCGCTCGTCCCCGGCTTCGTCGCCGGCATGATCGCCATCCAGGGCCTGCCCGTCAACGCCGCGACCGGCATGATCGACGCCGGCGGCTCCGGCGTGGGCTTCGGCTTCCTCGGCGGCATCGTCGGCGGCTTCCTCGCCGGCTACGTCATCCTGCTGCTCGAGAAGGCCTTCGCCAAGCTCCCGGCCAACCTCAACGGCCTCAAGGCGATCTTCCTCTACCCGCTGTTCTCCACACTCATCGTCGGCCTCGTGATGCTCGGCATCTCCGGCCCGATGGCCGCGATCAACACCGCGATGATGGACTTCCTCAAGGGCCTGTCCGCCTCCGGCGCCATCGTGCTCGGCTTGGCCATCGGCTGCATGTGCGCCGTCGACATGGGCGGCCCGGTCAACAAGGCCGCCTACGTCACCGGCACCGCCATGCTCACCGAGGCGCTCGCCGCCGGCGTGGGCACCGAGACCTACAACTTCGGCACCAACTTCATGGCCGCCGTCTCCGCCGCGTGCATCGTCCCGCCGCTGATCACCACCTTCGCGGTCGTCGTGGGCAAGAAGTACTTCTCCCAGGAGGACCATGACGCCGGCATCGTGAACTTCATCCTGGGTTGCACCCACATCACCGAGGGCGCCATCCCGTTCATGACCAAGAACATCTGGCCCGTCATGCCCATCATGATGATCGGCTCCTCCATCGCCTCCATCCTGAGCCTCATGTTCGGTGTCCACGACCCGGCGCCCCACGGTGGCTTCCTGGTCCTGCCCGTCGTCGAGAACGCCCCCATGTGGGTCCTCGCCATCGCCATCGGCACGGTCGTCGGCGGCATCCTCTTCGTCGCCTTCAAGAAGCACGAGTGGAAGAAGGCCCAGAAGACCGCCGAGGTCGAGGTCGAGAAGGCCGAGGCCGCAGCCATCGACTCCGAGCAGGCTGCCGAGGAGGGCTTCGTCAAGGCCTCCAACGTGTTCTGCGACCAGAAGGTCGAGGGCCGCGACGCCGCGCTGAGCTTCATCGCCGAGCGCGCCGTCTCCGCGGGCATCGCCGATGATTCCGCCGCCCTGTACGCCGCCTTCCTCAAGCGCGAGGCGGAGGGCACCACGGGCATGGTCGACGGATTCGCCATCCCGCACGCCAAGACCGATGCGGTCAAGGCCGCCTCGGTGATGGTCCTCAAGGCCCCCGAGGGCATCGCCTCCTGGGAGACCCTGGACGGCGCCCCTGTGACCTGCGCCATCGCGCTGCTCGTCCCTGAGGCGGAGGCTGGAACCGCCCACCTGCAGATTCTGTCCAAGGTGGCCACGGCCCTGACCGACGAGGCCTTCCGTGACGCGTGCAAGGCCGAGGGCGATCCCGCCAAGGTCGCCCAGCTCATCAACGAGCGCCTTGTGTAAACTGCGGGGATTTATAGGGCCGGTGCCGTTTGAATGCGCGGCGCCGGCCCCTTTTTGCGGGTCGGTGCGGGGGAAGTGTCGCCTCTGGCGAACGTTTTGGGTCGTTTTCGGGCCTCTTTCGATTCCCGCCGTTCGCTTTCCTGGGAAAACGTTCCCATACGGCTTTGGAATAGCTGGGATTTGACGGCAAACGTTCGCCAGAGGCGACACTTCATGTCCAGGCCCGTTGATTTAGCTTTCGAGAAAGGGAAATCTATGATTTACACCCTCACCCCCAACCCGGCCATCGACTACAACATCTCATGCGACGGGTTGCGGCCCAACACGGTCACGCGCACGCTCGACGCGGTGTACACCCCCAACGGCAAGGGCCTGAACGTCTCCTTCACCCTCGACCACTACGGTGTCGACACGACCATCCTCGGCTTCTTCGCTGGGTTCTCGGGCCGCTACATCGTCGAGGGCGCGCGCGAGCTCGGCGTCGACGTCAAGCCGGTTTGGACCGAGGGCATCACGCGCGTGAACGTCTTCCTGAATGCCGGCCCCGATACCGAATACAACATGGTGAACGCCGGCGCCGCGATCACCGCCGCAGACGAGGATGCCATGTTCGACCTCATCGACGGCCTCGACGACCTCGACTGCCTGGTGATCTCCGGCTCGCTGCCGCCGAACGCCTCCGAGGGCTTCCTGCGCACCGCCATCGAGCGCGTCCGGGCGAAGGGCTCGCGATTCGTGCTCGACATCTCCAGCCCCCAGCTCGCGGAGCTGCTCGAGCTCGAGCCGTTGCTCATCAAGCCGAACGACGATGAGCTGCGCGACATCTTCGGTATCGAGGTGGTCGCCGGCGACGACGAGTCCGTCGCGGCGGCCATGGCCGAGCTCCATGCCCGCGGGGCGCAAAACGTGCTGCTCACACTCGGCGGCGCGGGTGCGTATTTCTCCAATGGCGAGCACCTCTGGTTCGCCAACCGCACCTTCGACGTCGAGGTCCGCTCCACGGTGTGCGCCGGCGATTCCTCGCTCGCCGCGTTCCTCTCCGTGTGGTTCTCCGACCGCGACCGCGTGGAGGACGCCCTGCGCCGCTCCATGGCGACGGGCGCCAATGTGGTCGAGTGCGCGGGTCTTGGTGATTTCGCCCATGTCGAGGAGTACGAGAAGGGCATCGACATCCGCCCGGTCAAGTAGTTCCGTTCGATTCGAAGCCGCCGCCCTCGATGCCCGATAGGGGGTCGAGGGCGGTTTGTCGATTGCCGAGGGCGCGATGAGGCCGCGCTCACGTCCGACATGGCATGGCGGGAGGTTTTGCCGCAGTTTTTCGCCGTCCTGCGAGTAGGGGACGATTGCGCGTTCATGAAATGCCTGGTTGGGGTCGTGCGAGTTGGAGGCGATTATCGACTTGCTCGCAAAAACTGCGGCAGAACTTCGATTCGCGCGGCGAACGGGAGCATAATGGAAGCAATGACCACCGCGATGGGGCCCACGGCCTCGCGTGCCGCACGCATGCGCCCCCCCGTGAGAAAGGACCCGCCCATGCAGTTCTCCAGTCGCCTCGACCGATTCGGCGCCGAGGTCTTCTCCTCCCTGAACGCTCGTCGCGTCGCCCTCGAGGAGCAGGGTCGCACCATCTACAACCTGTCCGTGGGCACGCCCGACTTCGCCCCGTACCCGCATGTCGTGGATGCCCTGACCTCCGCCGCGCAGGACCCGCAGATGTGGAAGTACTCCCTGCGCGACCTGCCCGAGCTCAAGCAGGCGGTCTGCGATTACTACGAGCGCCGCTTCGGGGTCGCGGGCATCACGCCGGACATGGTCGCCTCCTGCAACGGCACCCAGGAGGGCGTGGGCCATTTGGGATTGGCGCTGCTCAACCCCGGCGACACCGTTCTCGTGCCCGACCCGTGCTATCCCGTGTTCGAGGCCGGCGCCAAGATCGCCGACGCCGAGCTCGCGTACTACCCGCTCGACGCCGAGCATGACTTCCTGCCGTATGTGAAGGGCATCGACCCGCAGGTCGCCGACCGCGCCAAGTACATGATCGTGTCCCTGCCGGCCAACCCCGTGGGTTCCGTGGGCAACGACGCCCTCTACGACGAGATCATCGCGTTCGCGCGCGAGCACGACCTGCTGATCGTCCACGACAACGCGTATTCCGACATCGTCTTCGACGGCCCCGCCGGCGGCACGTTCCTCGCGCATCCCGGAGCGCTCGAGGTCGGCGTCGAGTTCTTCTCCCTCTCAAAGTCCTTCAACGTCACGGGCGCCCGCATCGGCTTCATCGTCGGCCGCCCGGATGTGGTCGCGGCGTTCGCCAAGCTCCGCAGTCAGATCGATTTCGGCATGTTCCTGCCCATCCAAAAAGCCGCCATTGCCGCGCTCGAGGGCCCGCTGGAGGCGGTCGAGGAGCAGCGCCTCAAGTACCAGCAGCGCCGCGACGCCCTGTGCGACGGCCTCGAGCGCCTGGGTTGGGAGCGCCCCAACGCGCACGGATCGATGTTCGTGTGGGTGAAGCTGCCCGGGGGTCGCATGGACTCGATGGCGTTTTGCGAGGAGCTCATGGAGAAGGCCGGCGTTATCGTCACGCCCGGCGCGAGCTTCGGCCCGCACGGCGAGGGATACGTCCGCATGGCGCTCGTCTTGCCGCCCGAGGGCCTCGAGCGCGCCGTCGCCGCCATCGAAGAAGCGGGGATTGTGGGCTAGCGTTGAATGCTATTGTTCTATAATCGAGTTCACGAACAAATACAAGGATAAATCGGCGAACGATGCCGAATATCCCGTTGACTGCCAGTTGATGTCAGATCGTATCGCCCATCGACGCGATGGGGGAAAGGAATGGTAAACATGGTGAACGATCGCAAGGTTGCCGTCGTCGGTTGCGGTTTCGTGGGTTCCTCCTCGGCCTTCGCGCTCATGCAGAGCGGCCTGTTCTCCGAGATGGTCCTGATCGACGTCGATCGCGCCCGCGCCGAGGGCGAGGCCCTCGACATCGCCCACGGCGTGTCCTTCGGCAACCCGATGAAGATCTACGCCGGCGATTACTCCGACGTCTCCGACGCCGCCGTGATCGTGGTCACCGCCGGCGCCGCCCAGAAGCCCGGCGAGACCCGCCTCGACCTCGTCAACAAGAACATCTCCATCTTCGGCAGCATCATCCCGCAGATCCGCGAGAGCGGCTTCAACGGCATCCTGCTCATCGTCTCCAACCCGGTCGACGTGCTCACCTACGCCGCCATCAAGATGAGCGGCCTGCCCGAGGGCCAGGTCATCGGCTCCGGCACCGTGCTGGACACCGCCCGCCTCAAGTACATGCTCGGCGAGCACCTCGACGTCGACCCGCGCGACGTCCATGCCTACATCGTGGGCGAGCACGGCGACTCCGAGGTCGCCGCGTGGTCCAGCGCCACGGTCGCCGGCGTGCCGCTGTCCACCTACTGCGAGCTGCACGGCCACTACAACCACGAGGAGTCCGAGCGCCGCATCGCCGACGAGGTGAAGAACAGCGCCTACGAGATCATCGAGAAAAAGCGCGCCACCTACTACGGCATCGCCATGTCCGTCCGCCGCATCTGCACCGCCATCATGCGCGACGAGGATTGCGTCCTGCCCGTCTCCAGCCTCATGGTGGGCGAATACGGCCTGAACGACCTGTGCATCTCCGTGCCGACCGTCGTCGGCCGCAACGGCGTGGTGACCCGCGTGCCCGTCTCCCTGTCCGAGGAGGAGAACGCCGAGTTCCAGAAGTCCGCGGCCGCCCTCAAGGCCATCGTCGACGAGGCCGGCCTGAACGACTAGGCCGCACCGCGCGTGCAAAAGTGCGCGTGCAAAAGGGGACGGGTGCGTTTTGCACATCTGCCCCGCACCATGGAGGACCCCGGCCCGCCTGAGGGCGCCGGGGTCCTCGCGTTTCCGCCGCCCGCGCGCCCGATGGGATGGTTCCCACGCACGAGGGGGCGGTCCCTGAGTGCGAGGGGCGGCTCCCGCGCCCGAGGGGATAAAATGGTCGGAAAGCGCCGTCGACGGGAGGGGAGCGCGACATGGAGGAGAAGGGCTTGTTGCCCCTGAAGGGCAAGTCGGCGGGCAATTTCCTCGACTATGTGCGCTCGGCGATGGACACGTTCGAGGAGCGACCGCTGTGCACGGTGGACAGCCTGGTGTTCTCCTGGCTGTCCTATACCCACCTGGGGCCCGAGCACACGCGCGCGTGCACCGTGCGCGGCATCGCCTTGCACGAGCTTCTCCGCGCCGAGGATTTCGACGACATGTTCGGCTCGAGTTGGGACGTGCAGGGCAGCCGCGACCTCCTGTTCGCCGTCTGCGCGAGCCCGCGTTTCCGCTCCTGCCGCCTGACGGGATTTCGCTTCAAGACGGACAAGGTGAGCGAGGAGCAGTTCGCCGCCATGACGTTCCGCCTGCCCGATGGGTCTTCCTACATCGCGTTCCGTGGGACGGATTCGACGGTCGTCGGTTGGAAGGAAGACTTCAACATGACCTTCCTGAGCCCCGTTCCCGCCCAGGAGGAGGCGGCCGCCTATCTCGACGACATGGCGGGCAAGGTTGCGGGGTCCCTGTACGTGGGAGGGCATTCCAAGGGCGGCAACCTGGCGGTGTACGCCGCCGCCATGTGCGCGCCCGAGCATCGCGGGCGCATCCCGCGCGTCTTCTCGCACGATGGGCCGGGGTTCCATCGCGAGTTCTGCGCCGGGGACCCCTACCGCCGCATCATGCCCATCATGGAGAAGACCGTCCCCAAGTCGACCATGATCGGGGCCGTGCTGTCCGAGGCGCCCGATTTCGCCCCGACGATCGTCGAAAGCGACGGAATCTCGATGCTGCAGCACAACCCGTTTCTCTGGACCGTCGATGTGGATGCGGGCGCGTTCGTCCGCGCGGACGGCTACACGGCGTCGTCGCGCCTTTTCAGCGCGACGCTCGATGCCTGGATGGACAAGTACACCCTCGATGAGCGCGGACGGTTCGTCGATGCGCTCTTCGATGTCATCGGCGTGACGGGCGCCACGCATTTCTCCGACATCATGGCCGACCGCAAGACGAACGTCCCCCTCATGCTCGAGGCCATCGATGGCCTCGACGAGGATGTGCAGCAGTTCGTCAAGGACGTGGTCGTGTCGTTCGTGAAGACCGCGACGGTGGAGCGCGCGGCGGATGCCGCCACCGGCTTCATCGACACCATCAAGAGCGCGCATCCCGCCATCGGCGCGATCGCGCAGCGGGTCGGCGATGGGGAACGTGCGGAGTAGGCCGAGGGCGCGGGTCGATGGGGTAGCCCGGGCCCCGCGTTCGAGTGTGCGCGCGGCGATGCGCGGCGCATCTCTCGTTCGCACGTCCCCTCGCGGCGGCCTTGCCCGCATCACATGGTGAGGCGGCGCAGGCGCTTGGCGTCCACGATTTCCACGGACCCGCGCGAGAGGGAGACGAGGCCCTCGCGGGCGAAGTACTTGAGCATGCGGCCGACGGCCTCTCGCGCGCTGCCCAGGTGGCGTGCGATCTCATCGTGCGTGGCGGAGATGGTTCTCGAGCCGCCGCGGGCGACCTCGTCGAGCAGCCAGATGGCGAGGCGCTCGTCCAGCCCCATGAACAGGACCTGCTGCATGACCCACATGCAGTCGCTGAAGCGCTCGGTCGCCTGGCGGTAGGTGAACGCCTCGGCATGGGTGTTCTCCTGCGAGATCGCGCCGAAGGCCTGTGAGTCGATGACGAGCAGGTCGGAGTCCTCGGCTGCGTCGAGCGCGATGTCGAAGGTGATCATGGGCAGGATGCAAGAGGCGGCGAGCACGCAGCACTCGCCGGGTTGCACGTGGAAGAGCGTGACCTCGCGGCCCTGATCGGAGAGCATGAACGCGCGCAGGCGCCCGCTGCGGACAAAGATCACGCCCGCGCAGCCCGTGCCGGCCCCTTGGACGTGGGCGCCCGCGTCGAACCGCATGCGACGGCTGCGCTGGGAGAGGAAGGCCCGTTGGTTTTGATCGAGCTCCGCCCAGAAGGGGACGAGCTCCCGCAGGCCCCGCTCGATTTCCGACTGCTCCGCTGCCATGGCTCGCTCCCTACCGCCGGGTCCGACACGCCCCCCATGGTATCGAACGTCTCAATTGGGGACAGGTGCAAATTGCGACTTTGCGCCGTTGATCCCCGGATGTCTCAATTTGCACCTGTCCCCAATTGAGACGCATTCGCGGCGAGGTATGGGAAGAACCTGACGTTCGCTGGCGCCGCCTAGACGGGAAGGCCGCAATCGCCGATGCAGGTGTGGGCAACGGCGCTGCCGCGTTTTACCTGCGTGTGGAATCCATAGCCGCCGGCGACGTTGGCGCAGGCGAACCCGTGCTGTGAAAGGACACGGCAGGCCACGTAGCTGCGCAGGCCGCTGGCGCAGAACACGAGCAGGCGCTTGTCTCGGGGCAGTTCGTCAAGGTGCTCGCGCAACTCGTCGACGGGCACGTGCAGCGCGCCGTCGATCCCGCCGCGCGCGTGCTCGCCAGCGGTGCGCGTGTCGAGCAGCGCGATGTCGTCGCTTGAGGCGGCGAGGGCGAGCGCCTCATCCCACGTGACCTGGTCGACCAGCCCATCGAGGATGTTCTCGATCATGAATCCGGCCATGTTCACGGGGTCCTTGGCAGAGGAATACGGCGGGGCGTAGGCGAGGTCGAGCTCGGTGAGGTCGGACGCGCCCATGCGCGCGCGGATCGCGACCGCGAGCACGTCGATGCGCTTGTCCACGCCGCCGCGACCGATGGCCTGGCCTCCGAGGATCCTGCCGGTTCCGCGCTCGTAGACGACCTTGAGCGTCATGGTCTCGGCGCCGGGGTAATAGGTGGCGTGGTTGGCGGGGGAGAGGATCACCGCGTCGGCGTCGAGCCCGGCGGCGCGGGCCGCGGCGAGCGTGAGGCCGGTGGATGCGGCATCGAGCTCGAAGAGCTTGAGGACGGAGGAACCCTGGGAGCCGGCGAACTCGCTTGCACGGCCGCAGATGTTGTCGGCGGCGACGCGGCCCTGCTTGTTGGCGGGGCCGGCGAGTGCGATCAGGGCGGGGGAGCCGGTCACCGTGTTGGTGACCTCTACGGCGTCTCCCACGGCGTAGATGTCCGGGTCGCTCGTGCGCATGGTGGCATCGACCTTGATGGACCCGCGCATGCCGAGCTCGAGGCCCGCCTCGCGGGCGAGGGCGGACTCGGGTGCGACGCCGATGGAGAGTATGACGAGGTCGCCCTCAAGTGAGCGCCCGTCGGCGAGGGCGGTGGTGATGCCGCCGGCATCCTCGGAGAATCCGGTCACATCGGCTTGAAGCAGAAGCTCGACGCCGTGCTCGCGCAGGTGGTTGTGGAGCAGCGAGGCCATGTCGGCATCGAAGACGGGCATGACGTGCTCGCCGCGCTGGACGACCGTGACGTCGAGCCCGCGGTCGCGCAGGTTCTCGGCCATCTCCAGCCCGATGAAGCCGGCGCCCACGACCACGGCGCGGCGCGGGTGCTCGCGCTCGATGAACTCGGCGATCGCGTACGTGTCCTCGACGGTGCGCAGCGTGAACAGGCGCTCGGCGCCGATGCCGGGCAGGTCGGGCGTCACGGGGCGCGCGCCGGGGGAGAGGATGAGCTTGTCGTAGCTTTCGACGTATTCCGCGCCGTCGTCGAGGCGGCGCACGGTGACGGTGCGAGCCGTGCGGTCGATCGAGACGACCTCCTGGCGCACACGGGCATCGATGTCGAAGCGGTTGCGGAAGCTCTCAGGCGTCTGCAAGGTGAGCTTGGAGCGGTCGGTGATGGTGCCGCCGATGTAGTAGGGCAGGCCGCAGTTGGCGTAGCTCACGTAGCCGGAGCGCTCGATCATGATGATCTCGGCGTTCTCATTCAGACGACGCAGGCGGGCGGCCGCGGTCGCCCCTCCGGCGACTCCTCCGACGATGACGACTTTCATACTGGTTCCTTTCGATGGGGTCCGTGCGAATCGGGCGTGCGCGAAGCGGGCTCAGCGGACCAATGGGCCGGACCAACGGCCGATGCCGCCCATGTTGACGACATTGGTATACCCCTGGCGCTCAAGTTCGCGCACGGCCTGGGCGCTGCGGGCGCCGGAGAGGCAGTACACGTAGATCGGTGCGTTCTTGTTGGGGAGTCGCTTTGAGGCGGTGGCGGGGATGGACGCGAGCGGGATGCTCAGGGCGCCCTCGATGTGGCCGTCGCGATACTCGTCCGGGGTGCGGACGTCGATCATGATGCTGCCCGCGGTCTCGCGCGCCTGGGCGGCGAGATCGTCGATGCCGGGGCCGAAGAATCCGGAGAAGATGGACATGGCAGACGCCTTTCTTTTCATATGCGGGATGTTTGCCCGCGTTTCCTGTTCGATACATACCATACGGTCCGAGTCGACGTGCGTCTGTGACTTTGTCACGGACGCCGCCCGCCCGCGGGCACGGGTATAATGGCCAGGTTCAAGCGCATCAAAAGGAGCCCGTCCGTGAAGATCAACCATGCCATCCTGCACATCCTCGATTTCGACTCCGCCGTCAACGTGATGAGCGAGCGCGAGCTCGATTTCGATACGCGCGCCGTGCGCTCGTTCGTGAGCTCGCATCTGCGCCGCGCGCGCACGAGCGTCGATAATCGCCGCGCGTCCTTCTCTGAGGAGAGCGCCTTCGCCGGGGAGCTCAAGGGGTACTTCTTCGGTGATCGCGAGTTCGTGGACCTCTCACAGCAGATCGCGGAGTTCTTCGCCGCCGAGCTCGCGAAGGCCGACAAGATGGAATCCACTGACGTGCTCGTGGCCGATTTCGACGACGATGACGATGTGCGCTGGTTCGCCGTGCTGCTCATGGCGAGTCGCACCGCCTTCATGCACGAGGTCGCGCGCGAGGGCGGCGAGGTCCGCAACGACATCGCCAAGCGTTATGCCATCCTGCCCGGGCCCTCGCAGAAGGTCTCCTCCTACGCGCTCGTGCGCGCGAGCTCCATGGAGGCGTTCTACGTGGACAAGAAGCGCAAGATCATGGGCGAGGACACCCTCATCATTCCCGACGGCCTGCTCCAATGCGAAAGCGGCGTCTCGGGCAAGGAGGTCATCGAGGCCGTGACGCGCATTGTCGAGGAGGTCGCCGAGGAGCACGGCGCCAACACGGCGGTGGCGCTTGCCAAGGCTAAGGCCGCCGTGGCCGAGAAGGTCGAGGTTGACGAGGAGATCGCCCCCTGGGATATCGCCGAGGACATCTTCGAGGATGAGCCTGTGCTCAAGGAGCGCGTCGAGGAGCGCGTGCGCGAGGAGCGCCTGCCCGAGCGCGTGGCCGTGGAGCGCGCCATAGTGGAGCGCGCGCCCGTGCGCAACCACAAGATTCGCACCGACACTGGCATCGAGATCAGCTTCCCCGCGGAGATGCTCAAGGACACCGACTACGTGCAGTTCGTCAACGAGCCAAACGGGCTGATCTCGATCGAGTTGAGGAACATCGGCAGCATCGAGAACCGGTAGCGGGTGGATCTTGCCTGTCACGGAGGGTCCCTCGACTTATGTGCCGCGCGCGCGAGCACCTGAGCGAATAAACAGACGATGCAAGAGGCGCGGAGGGCGGTCGTGGTATCATATCCCGGTTACAACAATATGGTCGAGATGGTGGCGCGGAGACGCGCGGGCGCCTGGGGCGTCCAGGGGAATCGGGGTGCAAGTCCCCGGCTATACCAGTAACCGTAACTCGGACGGCTGTGCCGAGTGCGCCGTAGATCGGACGGCGCGCACAGTCGGATGATGACAAGTCGGATCGCCTCCCATCTGAACGCGTCCTTTCATCGAGGGGCGCCGACCCTGGGGGAAGGGATCCGACATGATCGGACGCAATTGCCGCTCGTCGCGCTCGGTGCGCGTGGTGCCTGCAGCTCGCAAGGCGCTCGTGGTGGCGCTTTCGCTTTCATTGATTACGGGTGGGGTGCCCGCGCCCGCATGGGCGCAAGCGCTCGAGGATGAGCTGGATGTGCCGGTGCAGGCCGCCCCGGTTGCTTCCGAGGCGCAGGGGTCCCGCGTGGATGCTCTTATCGGCGAGGGCGTCGGCGAAGCTCCTGCTTCGGAGAAATCCAGCGGGGAGGTGCTCGCGCCCGAGGAGGGCGCAGGTGGGGAATCAGCCGCGCCCGCATCAGAGCCTGCCGAGGCCCTGTCCGAGACCGCCGCGCCCGCATCAGAGCCTGTCGAGGCCGTATCCGACGGCGCGGGCATTTCCGCCGTCAGCGACGCTGGTCCAGCCGAGAGCGAGGCCAAGCTCGCCGCCGCGGTCGAGGCGCTCGAGAAGGACGGCTTCAGCGGCTACCGTCCCGTGCCCAAGTTCGGCGTTGACGCCAATCTCAACACCATGATCGAGGCGCGCCTGGCCGAGTTGGGCGTGGCCGGCGTCACGAGCCACGTGGTGAGCTCCGGCATGGAGAAGTACGAGCCCGCCGCACGCGGCTCGATCGACATCTCGGACGGCGCCTCCAATGGCGACATCGAGTTTTTCTTCCTGCCGCCCGCCGAGCGTGCAGGCAATACCGATTACACGCTGCTGCGACGCTTCCAGCCCACGTATCGCCTGTCCTGCGGCGACGCGACCGTTACGTTCACGCCCGGGCGCACCTCGCAGCTTCCGTGGGACGATGCGCGGGTGGAGGAGTATCTCTCCCAGATGTTCGCTACCGTGGAACTCCCGAGTGAAATCGCCCAGGGCTCGGTTCCCGCGGAGACTGCGGAGCTCGAGTTGCCGCGCAAGGTCGTTGACGCCAAGACGGGCAAGACGGTCGCGAGCATCGAATGGGCCTCATCCAACTCCACGGTCGCCAGGGTGACCATGTCTTACGATGCCGCGTCGGTCAGGTTCACGCATCGCGCAGCACCCGCGGACGCCGTGCTCACCGCCACGCTCAAGATGGCCGGCGCCTCGGGCCTGTCCGATGCGCAGGCGTCAGTGGACCATCGCCTTGCGGTCGCGCCTCGCCCCGGTGCCACGAACGAGCAGATTGAGCGCGAGCTGTCCTCCATGCTCGCCAAGGCGGAGGTCTCCCAGATGGAGGGCGCACTTGATCCTGCGGCGGTCTCGGGCGACCTCAAGCTGCCGTCGCCCCGTGCGCTCGGCGTCGACGGCCGTGTGTACAAGCTCGCATACGAGAGCAGCGACCCTGCGGCGATTCGCGTCAATGGCTATCGCGGTGTGGTGACGCCCAACCTCGAGGGAGAGGAGCCCCGTTTCGCGACGATCACCGCCTCGCTCACCTATGAGGGCGTGACCGTCAGGCGAGACCTGGGCACCTTCACGCCTTCCGTCGTAACGAACGCCGAGATCGACGCCGCCGTTGCGTTCATGGGTCAGGTGAAGGCCGGCTACGCCGCGGCGCTGTTGGGAGCCAACGCCTCGGCCGGCCAGGTGGAGAAGGACCTCGCTCCATTCCAGAGCGCCTCTCCCGCGGCGGACGGCTCCATCGCATGGGCCCGCACCGCTGCCGAACGCGATGACGCCGGTGTCGTGCCCGTCGACCTGCCCGGTTACGACCCCATGGGCACCGCGAAGTGGCGCCTGTTCCGCTCCTCTCGCGAGGCGGTCGTCGCAAGCGAGAGCCTGCTCGTCACCCGGCCCGAATACAACACCAAGACGCGCGTCGATTCGCGCCTCACGTACAAGGCCTACGAGTCCCTGGCCAAAGCCCATCCCGGCGATGCGCGGCTCCAAAAGCTCGTCGACCAGCCCGTCAGTGCAATATTCACCGTCCTCGGCACCGCCGGGGCGGAGGATCCCGACTCCGGCCGCATGCTGACGGTGAACGCGCGCGTGATCGGACTGGATGCGGCGGGGGACGACGGCACGCGCATGCAGCGTGATTGGGTTCCGCTCACGGAGGTGGCGCTTTCCGCAGAGGACGGCGCCACGGCCTGGGACGTGTTCGCGGGCCTGCTCGATGAGGCCGGCTATACCTATGCGCTGAACGCGGGCGGCCCCACGAGCATCACCGCGCCGAACGGCACCACGCTCGACAGCGACTTCAGCGATCCCTATCGCTACTGGGCGTTCTTCATCGACGGCGAATACGGCCAAGGCGAGCAGGGCGCTTCCACGACCTGCAGGGTCAAGGACGGCATGACCATCGAGCTGCGCTACCTCGACTACGGTGCGACCGTTGTTCCCCAGGTGGACGTGCCGGTCAATCCCGACGCCGAGCACCCGCATCTCGACGCCCAGTGGAACGGCTTCATCAACGGCGGCGCGGGTGCGGTGACCGGCGCCCAAACGCCCGTCGCGGACGGCGAGCTCGCATGGGCGGAGAACCTGCTCACGCCCGAGGAGGTTAAGGCCGGCGGCAAGCTCTATGCCTCCGACCCCCTCATCATCGATGGCAAGGTCTACATCGTGACCGCATCCGAGGTGCAGGACCCCGTGACATGGAGGCCCGTCCACAGCATCTCCCGCCTGCAGGTCGTCGATCGCGCCACGGGCAAAGTGGAGCGCGAGGTCGCCCTCGGCGCCACCATGGACAGCACCTGCCGCCCCGCATACGCAGACGGCATCATCGTGATCCCGCTGTCCGGCGGTCGCCTGCAGGCCGTCTCAGCAAAGACTCTTGAGACGCTCTGGGTCGTTCCGGCGTCCTCCAAGGGTCAGTCCCTGTGCACGCTCACGGTGCGCGACGGCTACGTCTACGTGTCGTCTTTCGATTCGTTCGGTGACGGGGAGTCGACGGCCTCCGGTTCCGTCAAGCGCTACAGTCTGCGAACCGGAGCCCTTGCGGGCGACATCCGCAACGATCGAGCCGGTTATTACTGGGCGGGCGGCGTCAGCGTCGGCGACTTCTTCGTCATCGGCGACGATGCGGGGGTCATCCACGTGTTCACCTCGGACCTCTCGCGCGAGGTGTCGAGCATGGACGTGAGCGACCATTTCATCCGCACGTCCCTCGTCGAGGCGGACGGCTTCGTCTATGCCGTCTCGCGCAATGACGGCGTGCTGCACAAGCTCGCGATTGATGGAGAGGGTGCGGTTCGCGAGGTGGGCAGGGTGCAGGTCGCCGCCTACTCAACCTCCACGCCCGCCATCGTGGGCACCTATGCGTTCGTGGGTGGATTGGGCGAAGGCAAGATGTGGCTGGCGCCCGGAGTGCTCAGCGTCGTCGACCTGTCCTCGATGACCGTCGTGGCGAGCATCACGAAGGCCGATGGGTCCGATATCCGCGGCGAGATCAAGGGCGCCCCGCTCGTCTCGGTGCAAGACGGCGAGACCTATGTCTACTTCACCTCGAACAAGGTGTCGCCTTCCTTTGACGAGGGCGGTGGCGTATATGTGTACCGCCTGGGCGACGCACAGGCAAGCGTGCTGTTCCAGCCCGGTCCCGGGCAGATCCAGTACTGCATGGCATCGGTCATCTGCGACGAGGAGGGCAACCTCTACTACACCAACGACTCCGGCCACCTGTTCAAGATCGCCGGCCATGGTCCCGCTCAGGGCGGCGACGGCGGTGACGGCGGCGACAGCGGCGAGCAGGGCGGCGGAGGCGGCCAAGGCGGCAACCAGGGCGGTGATGGCGACGGCGAAAGCCAGGGCGGCGACACCGGCCAGGGCGGTGGCCAGGCCGGCAACGGAGGCGAGCAGGCCGGCAGCGGCGATGACTCCCTCGGCGGCCAGACCGGCTCCGGAGGCGTTCCCGAGCCTGAAGGCGCCCATACGCCCGGCGTCGGAGGCGGCGCATCCGCCGTGCCCCCCGCATCGAGGCCCGCTGCCGGATCGGTCGCGGCGGGTGCCAAGCCCGTATCAGCGGTCGAGGGCGGTCGAAGCGCCTCGTCTGCGCCTGGGGAGGGTTCCCCCGATGAGCCGCGCGAGGGCGGGCCTGCGCAAGTGGGCGTTGTCGCAGGTGCGGGGAGCGCCCTCGTCAACGTAGCGGAAGGTTCGCCGTTGCCGGCCCGCATCGCTTTCGCCGCGGGCGCGGCGGGTGCGGTCGGCCTTGTCGTTTCGGGCGCGTGGATGGCGGTCTCCCGCCGACGTAAGGGGATGTGATATGGCAGAAGAGAAACGCGATGCGGCCACCGGGGATGCCTTGGGCACTCCCGAGATGACTGTCCGCGACCTCGTTACCGTAAATGGCGCGAGCGGTGCCCCGACGGCGTCGGAGCACCGTCCCCGTCGTGCGCGTGTCGGCGCGCCCGCCCTTCTCGCGAGCCTTTCCCTCATTCTCGTGCTCGGGTCCGTTGGGTATTTCGCGCTCAGCCCCCATGCGCTTTTCGCCGCGGGCGGTGACGCTTCGGCTCAAGCGGACGGTTCGTCATCCGAGAAGGACGTGGGCAGCTCGGCGCGCGTCGAGCCCGGTGCGGAGCCCTTGGGGGGATCTTCAGATGGGGCGGGGGACAAAGCCGATGTCTCCGCCCCCGATGAGAACGGCGGGGCGGAGGCCGACGCGGGCTTCGGCGGCGCATCGGGTTCATCGGATGGCGAGTCCGGCGGCTCAGGTGGGGGAACGGCTGGGGGTGCGGGTTCATCCGGCACCTCCGGGGGAGCCGGGTCCAAGCCCGGTTCAGATGGGTCCGGTCCAGGCGGCTCCGGTACCTCGCAGCAAGGCGGAGGCGGCCAACCTGCACCGCCATCCGGCGATTCGCACAAGCCCGCGCCAAAGCGCGTGACCGTCTCCATCTCGGTTGATTCGAGCGCCGCCGACGGCTCGGTTTCGGCAAGCGGCGGCTTCACCTTCGAAGAGGGCGCGACGGTCTATGACGCCCTGTGCGCCCTGGGACTCTCAATCGGTTCGAGCGACGGCATCCACGGCGTGTACGTGAGTTCCATCGGGGGATTGGCCGAGAAGCAGTTCGGCGCTTCCAGTGGATGGATGTACGCGGTCAACGGGGTGAGGCCGAACATGGCCTGCAGCGCCTATGCGCTTAAAGACGGCGACACCATTCAGTGGCGTTACGTCACGGGGTAGATCATGCGACCGTGCGGGCAGCCGACGGGTTGCCCGCACGGTCCTCGTCAAATGCGTGGCACTTAATGAATCTGTACGACTTCGAGCGATTCATGGTGCACGGTGTCGGAGTTGTGCGGTGCGGGGCTTAGCTTGTTGATCAACGAGCGCTCTCCGCGCAGAAAAAGCACCCGAGCGCGCATTGCAGGCGCTCGGGTGCCGATGAGGTCGATGACTTGGCGCCGCACGCATGCAGCGCCGCGCGTCGATGTTACTTCGTGACGATCAGCGGGTCGCCGACCTTCACGAGCGGGCGTCCGCCGAGCAGGGTGCTGGAGGATCCGATCGCATGGACCTCGGCGAGCTCGGCCGGGTTGCTCACCACGCAGGTCACGACGTCGTCGTGGCCTGCGGCCTTGATGGCCTCGTCGTCGAAGGACAGGATGGGCTGGCCGGCGGAGACGATGTCGCCCGCCTCGACGTAGCGGACGAAGCCCTTGCCGTCCATGTCGATGGTGTCCAGGCCCACGTGGATGAGAACCTTGGCGCCGGTCTCGGACAGGATGCCGATGGCGTGGTTGGTGACGGTCACGACGTCGACGCGACCGGAGACCGGGGCGTACACGACGTTGCCGACGGGCAGGATGCCGTAGCCCTTGCCGAGCAGGCCCTGGGCGATGACCTCGTCATTGATTTCCTTCTGGTCGACGAGCATGCCGGAGATGGGTGCGTAGACGGTGTCCCTGCGCGAGGCGAACGAGGCGGAAACGGGGGTCTCGGTGTTCTCGGTGTTATGGAATATGCTGGTGATGTTGGAGAAAAAGCTCATTGGTTGCCTCCCGTTGAGATCGGTGCGCTCCCCGCCGAGCAGGGACGCTCTATTGCTCTCATCCTAGCTGATTCGCGCGCTGCGCGTACGGTCGCGTCTCGGAGACTCATAAACGCACATGCGGGCTCGGTGCCTCACCCGACGATGAGGGCGTCGCGCACGATGCCCGCGAGCATGAACGCGGCGATGGCGATGATTGCCGCCGCGAGGATCTTCTCGCGGACAGAGAGTCCAGATAGCCCCTGCTCGCGCCGCGCCACGAGGTAGAACGCGATGCCGGGCACGTAGGCGATGCAGCAGAGCATCAGCTGCTCCACGCCCGAGACCAGCACGGCCACGACGAGGAACACCACGGTGAAGCAGGAGAGCGCGAGGTCGATGCCCCTCACGCCCTCGCGTCGCCCGCCGCTTCCCGCCGCGGTCGCCCGCCCGGGCCGCCGTTGCTCGATTCCCAGTTTGACCATGTAGGCGGCGGCGAGCGTCCAGCTGATGACGATCGACGCGGTGCACAGCGAGTAGGCGAATTGATAGGCTTCCTCGGAGAACAGCATCACGATGCTCAGCACCTGGATCATGGCTCCTGTGACCACGAGGCACATGGTGGGGGCGCTGTACGTGTTGAGATGGGAGAACATCCGGGGCAAGAGCCTCATCTGCGCCATGCCGCACAGGGCCTCGGACGCCAAGATGGTGTAGGACAGCCATGCGCCGAAGATCGAGATGATGAGCCCGCCCGAGATGAACGCGCCGCCCCAAGGTCCCACGACGCGCGCGAAGATGTAGGGCATGGACGGGGAGCCGAGTGTCATGAGCTCCTCACGGGTGAGATAGCCGTAGGGCAGAATCGACGCCGCGATGTAGATGACCACGAGTGCGGTGCACCCCAAGATGGTGGCGCGACTCACGTCCGATTTGCGCTCGGCTCGGTGTCCCAGCACGCTCACGCCCTCCATGCCCACGAAGACCCACATCATGGCCATGAAGCAGTTGACGAGCTGTCGCGGGATGGGGCCGGGCGCCCCCACCACGGTGCCGTCGATGTTTGCGAGCGACGCCCCGTACAGGTTGTTCGCGACGTTGCCCCAGAAGTCGGCGCAGAACACGTCGAAGTTGAAGACGAAGACCATCGCGACGATGAAGGCGAAGATGGGCACGAGCTTGCAGACCATGACGACGGC
Organism: uncultured Collinsella sp.; assembly: GCA_958443615.1. Taxonomy (GTDB): domain Bacteria; phylum Actinomycetota; class Coriobacteriia; order Coriobacteriales; family Coriobacteriaceae; genus Collinsella. The sequence continues at coordinate 4,058 of CAUCLI010000007.1, read as the reverse complement.
GTTGAGCGCGCTCGCCTCCTCGACGCCGCGATTGACGAGCAGCACGATGAGCCAGTTGAGGACTGAGATGAACACGACGCCGGGCACGGTGAGGTCGCCCGCGAACGGCGGATAGAAGTAGCCGATGGCGGTGACGAGCATGACGCCGAACGCGACGTTGCCGATCCAGATGGAGAGCCAGTAGCCCCATCCGGAGACGAAGCCCACGAACGGGCCGAACCCCTCATGCGCGTATGCGACGATGCCGTCGAGCTCGGGTTTGACGATGGAGAGGCGCCCGAAGATGGTGGCGAGCCCCATGAAGCCGACGCCCGTGATGATCCAGGCGATGATCGCCGGACCGGGCGCGGCGGCTGCCGAGATGTCCGTGGAGAGGGCGAAGACGCCCGATCCGATGGACGAGCTGATGACGAGCGCGATGAGGCCGACAAGGCTGATGCCGCGTTTTGCGGGCGCGGCATCAGTTCCAGAGACGGTGCTCGAATCTATTTGATGTGGGGATGCGGACATGAGGGCCTCACGCGATCGGGGGTGTCTGTTTTATATCCCCAAGCATAGCGCAAGTGGATGGTCGCATGGGGGCGCATCAACCGCGCGCCGGGAGCGGCTACGCGAGATCTCGATGGGCGGGAAGGCCGTGCAGGGCGGTCGCCTCCGTGCACCCGGCGACGATGGCCGCCTCGAGCGCGCGCGTCGCCACGAGTCCGAGCAAGTCGAACGGGAGCTTGGAGCTCGATTCCTCACTGAGCGATCCGCTGGCGAGCACATAGATGGTGTCGCCGTCGTTGGTGGTGTGGGTCGGGCGGATGGTGTGCGCGTAGGCATCGGCGGCCATCTGGGCGATCTTGGTCGCCTGGGTCTTGGTGAGCGTGGCGTTGGTGACGATGCACGAGATCGTGGTGTTGGTGCGGTCGAGCGGCATGGCGATCTGCTCGGCCATGGCGAGTATGGCCTCCTCCATGTCGATGATCTCGGTGCCGCCTGCAGTCGCGCGCATGCCGGCGATGGGATGGAGGTCGGAGGGGTCGACGACGTTGCCCACGGCGTTCACGGCGGAGATGGCGCCCATCTGCAGCGCGCCGAGCTGGAAGGCGCGTGCGCCGAGGCCGGATTTCATGCAGCGGTCGGGACCGCCGAGCTTGCCGACGGTGGCGCCGGTGCCGGCTCCCACGCAGCCCTCGGGGAGCGGCAGGCTCGAGGGGGTGGTGAGGGCCTCGCGCACCGCCATCGCACCGTCGAAGCTCGTGGGGCGGGCCTGCGGATTGCCGAAGGCGAGATCGAACAGGCAGCTGGAGCACACGATGGGGACGCGCCCGACGCCCACGTCAAGGCCGATGCCGCGCCTCTCGAGCTCGGTCGCGGCGCCGGACGCGGCCTCGAGGCCGTAGGCGGAGCCGCCGCTGAGCATGACGGCATGGACTTTGTCGACCGTGTTCTCGGGGCGGAGGAGGTCCGTCTCGCGCGACGCCGGGGCCGCGCCGCGGACGTCAACGCCGCCGGTGGCGCCTTCGGGTGCGACGATGGCCGTGCAGCCGGTGCCGCCCGCGCGGTCCGTGAAGTGCCCGAACTTAAACCCGGGGATCTCGGTGATGGAGATGGGGGAGAGCGTGGACATCTCGATTCCTTCCGTCCTGTTCTTGACCGCGCGACCCGGGGGTCCCGCTACCGTGACAACGCGCGGACCACCTTCGCGATGGGAAGGCCGACCACGTTGTAGAAGTCGCCGTCGATCTTCTCGACGAGCATGCGGCCGTGTTTGCCCTGGATGCCGTAGGCGCCGGCCTTGTCCATGGGCTCGCCCGTGGCGATGTAGGCATCGATCTCGGCGTCGCGCAACTCGTAGAAGGTGACGTCCGTGATGTCGACGAAGGATTCGGTGCCGCCGTCGCGCACGATGCATACGCCCGTGGCGACCTGGTGGGTCGTGCCGGAGAGCGCGTGGAGCATGCGGCTCGCATCCGCTTCATCGGAGGGCTTGCCCAACAGCGCGCCGTCGAGCGCCACGATGGTGTCGGCCGCAACGACGGTCTCGCCGGGCTCTGCGTGCCCGGTCGCCACCGCCTCGGCTTTGGCGCGAGCCAGGCGTTCGACCAACTCGAACGGCCCCTCGCCGGGAAGGGCGGACTCGTCGATGTCGGCGGGGATTATGCGGGCGTCGTAGCCGGCCTCGCGCATCAGCTCGATGCGGCGCGGGGATTGGGATGCGAGAATCACAGCTGGATGCCGTCCTTGACCTTGTTGACGGCGACCTCGCCCGCGATGTCGTTCAGGATGGCGAGGGCGAAGGGCAGCGCCTGACCCATGCCGGAGGCGGTGATCACGTTGCCGTCGACCACGACGGTGCGATCGCCCGCGAAGGCGCCCTCGGGGAAGGACGTCTCGAAGCCGGGGAAGCACGTGGCCTTGTGGCCATCGAGTACGCCGAGCTCCGCCAGGATGAACGGCGCGGCGCAGATGGCGGCGACGTGCTTGGCGGCCGCGAACTCGCGCACCAGCTCGCAGACGCGCTCGTCGGCGCGCAGATTGGTGGCGCCGGGCAGGCCGCCGGGCAGCACCACGTAGTCGTAGTCGGAGAAATCGACCTCATCGAAGGTCACATCGCAGGTGACGGGGATCTGCTGGGAGGTCACGACGTCTCGCGTGTCCATGACCGAGACGAGGGCGGTGTGGACGCCGCCGCGACGCAGGACATCGACGACGGTCAGGCATTCGATGGTCTCAAACCCATCGGCGGCAAGTACGGCAACTCCGGCCATGGCAAATCCTCTCATTTGGATGCAGCGATGCCGGAGTTATACCCGATTCGCCCCCTCGCGTATCGGCCAATCGCGACACGTCTCAATTGGGTCAATTGGGGACAGGCACAAATTGAGACGTGCCGGCGGTAAGGGCGCGAGCCATATCAAGTCGCGTCCGAGCTCACCGGGACGGCGGGCGCCCCCGGCGTCCTATGCGCGGGTGAGCCTCACGACGGTCTCGCAGTGGAAGGTTTGGGGGAACAGGTCGACGGGCGTCGCCCAAACGGGACGGAACGTGCCCTCCTCGACGAAGCGGCGCAGGTCGCGGGCGAGAGTCGCGGGATCGCACGAGACGTAGGCCACATCGCGCGCGCTCGTGGACGCGATGAGTCGAATCGCCTCGGGTGCCAGGCCCGCGCGCGGCGGGTCTACCACGAGTACGTCGGCGTCCTCGTCGGGGAACTCGCGCACGGCGTCGCCGCCGATCACGTCGACGTTGGTGATGTTGGCGATATCGAGGTTGCGGCGCAGGTCGCGCACAGCCGGACCGTAGGACTCGACGGCGCTCACGAAGTCGCAGCGGCGGGCGAGCGGCAGCGTGAAGGTGCCGGCGCCGCAGTACAGGTCGATGCCGAACTCGTCGGGTTGGGGGTCGAGCGCCTCCATGACGAGGTCGATCAAGATCTCCGCCGCCTTGGTGTTCACCTGGAAGAACGACGGGGCGGACAGGCGCATGCTCTCCTCGCCGATCTTCTCGGTCCAGGAGCCCTCGCCGGCCAGCGCCTCGACGCCGGCGACGCGGCGCGCGCGCTTCTCTCCCTTGGACATGACGCGCACCACGCTCGTGGCCCGCACGGCGTCATTCAGCACGCGCGAGACCTGGGCGCGCGGGAAGGCGCCCGTGGGGGTCCACAGCGCGATCTCGAGGGCGCCGGTGCGACGGCTGGAGCGGATGCCCACGCGCTCGAGCTCGAGGTCGCGCGAATTTCCGAGGAATCCGAGGGCTCCCGTCACGGCCTTGATGGCCTTGGCGTGTTTCTTCTCGAACAGCGGGCAGGCATCCACTTTGATGACCTGGTTGGCGTCGCGCCCGTGCATGCCGAGGCGGAACCTGCCGTTCTCGCGAATCGGCGCGAGTTCGACCTTGTTGCGGTAGCCCCAGGGCTCCTTCGTGTGGCGGATGGGGCGCATGAGTCCGGCGACCTCGTCGGCCGAGAACTTGCCGATGCGCTGGAGGACGGAGCGGAGGTTCTCCTCCTTGGCCGCGAGTTGCGCCTCGTGGGAGAGGCCACCCCAGGGGCAGCCTCCGCAAACGCCGAT
>CAUCLI010000006.1 GCA_958443615.1 uncultured Collinsella sp. | reverse complement strand
GGGGCGGTCGTAGTGGGTTGCGGCGTCGCGGGGAAGGGGGCTCCTCTCGGCCATGCTACCTCCTCTCGGCGATGAGCCGCTCGATCATCGAGACGATCTCATCGATCGTATGGCTCGTCGAATCGATGCGGACGGCGTCGTCGGCACAGGTCAGCGGGGCGGTCTCGCGCTCGGAGTCGAGCGCGTCGCGGCGCTCGATGTCCGCGAGCGTCTGCTCGACCTCCTCCTCGATCAGCGACGGGTCGATCTCATGGCCCTCGTGGCGCTGCAGGACGCGGCGGCGGGCGCGCTCACGGGGATCGGCGGTCAGGAAGATCTTGAGGTCGGCGTTCGGGAAGACGACGGTGCCGATATCACGCCCCTCCGCGACGACGTCGCGGCCCTCGGCGAAGCGGCGCTGCGGATCGAGCATCTCCGCGCGCACGATGGGGTTGGCGGCGGCGGCGGACACGTTTCGATCGACCTGAGGGGTGCGAATGGCCTCAGAGACATCCCGCCCATTGACGAAGACGGAGACGTTGCCGTGATTCTCGGCGCCGAACGTGATATGGATGTCGTGGGCGAGTTGCCCGGTGGCCCGCTCGTCATCGAGGGAGATGCCGCGCTCCAGCGCGGTCAACGCGACGGAGCGGTACATCGCCCCGGTGTCGAGCTTAAAGAAGCCGAATCGAGATGCCACCTCGCGGGCGATGGTGGACTTGCCGGACCCTGCGGGCCCGTCGATGGCGATGATCATGGAATCCTCCTAAGTATCGAAACGCGACGCAGATCTGAGCGACGCGACCTCCTCGTCCGTGAGCTCCCTCCAGGCGCCCTCCGCAAGGTCGCCGAGGTCGAGGTCGCCAAATCGGCAGCGGTGAAGGGCTATGACGGGATGGCCAATCTTGGACAGCATGCGCTTGACCTGGTTCTTGCGGCCCTCGCGGATGATGACCTCGACGGCGGCCGTGCCGGGCTCGAGCGCGGGATGGGCGGGGATCGACGCCTCGCGGGCGGTGAGGACGCGGCACCGGGCGGGCTGGCAGGGGCCATCATCCAAAGCGATGCCGTCCCTCAGCGGATCGAGCTCCCCGTCCGAGCAATCGCCATCGACGATGGCGCGGTACGTCTTCCAGACATGATGGGAGGGGTGCAGCAGGCGCTGGCCCAGGTCGCCGTCGGTCGTGAAGAGCAAGAGCCCCGTGGTGTCCATGTCGAGTCTCCCGACGGGGAAAAGGCCGGGAAATCGATGGCGCGGCACGAGCTCCGCGACCGTCGCCCTGCCGTGGGGGTCGCTCATGGTGGTGAGATGGCCGGAAGGCTTGTTGAGCATGAGGTAGACGGGCCCCTCGCCGAGCACGACGGGGACGCCGTCGACCGTCACCTTGTCGCATCTGGGGTCGACTTTGGTGCCGAGCTCGCTCTTGACCTCACCGTTCACCCTCACGCGCCCGGCGGTCATGAGGCCCTCGGCCCCACGGCGACTGGAAACGCCGGCGCGGGCGAGGAAGCGCTGGAGACGCATGGGCACCAGCATCGAATCGCCCTCATGGACCAGGGGCGCGTTATCCGGTGCGCTACGCATCGAGATCCTCGTCCGATGCGTTCCGGACGACCAGGCGGTCGGCATCTCCATCGTCTTCCTCCGGGGAGATGAGCTCGCGCTCCTCTTCGAGATCCTCATCCACCTCATCAAGCGTGGACTGGATGGAACGCCCCGACAGGCGCTCGCGAATGAACTGACGCGCCTGCTCATCGGGCGCGAACTGCTCCAGGTCGGGAAGGTCGCGAGTCGAGCGAAGGCCGAACTTCTCGAGGAACGCGTTGGTGGTGCCGTACAGGATGGCCTGACCGCGTTGCGGGTCGCGCCCCAGCTCTCGGATGAGCCCCTTGTCCACCAGCGAGGAGATGACGCCGTCGGAATTGACGCCGCGAATGCCCTTGACCATCTCGCGCGTGACGGGCTGGTGATACGCGATGACCGCGAGGGTCTCGAGCGCCGCCTGGGAGAGACGCTGCGTATCCCATGACAAAACGAACGACTCGACCTGATCGTGGAATGCGGGATGGGTGAACAGCCGCCAGCCACCGGCGACCTCGCGCAGCTGGAACCCGCGCTCGGCCTCCTCGTACTCGACTTTGAGCTCGGCGAGGAGCGAGGCGACCTCACCGGGGGCGGAGCCGAGGATCCCGGCGAGCTGGCTCGCGCTCACCGGATCGCTTGAAACGAGCAACAGCGCCTCGAGGGCGCCCTTGATCGAGCCCGATTCGAGCTCGTTGAGGTGCTCCATTAGTCCTCCTCGTCAAATAGTGAACCGTCTTCGGGGCGGTACTCCGGGGCCCCTTCGACGCGGTCGATGCGAATGACGCCGAAATTCTCATCCTGTTCCAAGGTCACGGAACCGCGCTTGGCGAGCTCCAGGATCGCGAGGAACGTCGCGACGATCTGCTCGGTCGTGGCTTCGCCGTCGAGCAGCTCGCGGAACGTGAGATGGGGCCTGGAGATCGTGACGCGGTCGACCGATGCGACCGTGAGCTCGATCGGAACGCGGCTCGGGGCCACATGCTCGGCCTCGAGCAGGAAGGTCTCGCGTTTGCCATCAAGGTCGGCGCAGATGACGGCGAGTCCGCGCAACGTGATGCCGGCGAGGTAGTCGGGCATGAGGTTCAAGAATTCCGGGTCGGGGCCGGCGACGCGGGGGTGCATGCGGCTCTCGGCCTCCATGCGCGCACCCAACGCGGAGGCGGCGCTCTTGAACTGCTTGTAGGCGATCAGGCGCTGGATGAGCACCTCGCGAAGGGATTCGGCGTCCAAGCCCGAGAACTCATCGTCGAGATCGTCGTCGGCGATCGCCTCGGCCGTGTCATCGGGTACGAGCGACGCCGCCTTGATATCGAGCAGCGTGGCCGCGACGAGCAGGAAGTCGCTCGCCACATCGAGGTCGAGTGCCTCGAGGCGTTCGACCTCGGCCAGGTACTGTTCGGCGACCTCTGAGATCGAGATGGAGCCGATGTCGACCTTTTGCCTGCTGACCAACTGGAGCAGCAGGTCAAACGGTCCCGAATAGACCTGCGTTGAAACGCGGTACGACATCCCATCCCCCTCTCACGTGTGCCCGGCGCGCAGATACCAAGTTTAACGCACTAGAACCCGAGTGCGAAGCGGACGAGATTGAGGTAGAGCGGGTCCACGGTGAAGCTGAAGTAGATGCCGATCAGGTCGATGCGCAGGATACTTGGCAGGACATACAGCACCACGATGAGTATGGGCATCGAATAGCGCTGGATCTCGTAATACGTCTGAAGTGCGCGCCCGCGAAGAAACGGAACGAGCAGGGACGATCCATCGAGGGGCGGAAGCGGGATGAGGTTGAAAAAGGCCAGCGACAGATTGACGCTGATGAGCGTGAGCGAGAATTGAATCAGCATCGGCGTGAGGGTCGAGATGAGGCCGCTTCCCATGGAGAGCGTCGGGTCGCCGGCGATTCCCCGGAGCAGGAACGCGCCGAAGACCGCGAGAAGGATATTGCTCGCGGGGCCCGCCAGGCTCACGATGACCTCATCGCGACGCGGGTGCTTGAGATTGCCCAGATGGACGGGAACGGGCTTGGCGAAGGCGAAGACGGGGCCGCCCGCCAAGATCATGATGAGCGGGAGCAGTATCGTGCCGAACGGGTCGATGTGGCGCATGGGATTCAGCGAGATGCGCCCCTGGGAACGGGCGGTCCTGTCGCCGAGCGCATACGCCGCGAACGCATGGGCGCTCTCGTGCACGACGATGCCGATGATCACGGCCGCGGCGCTCGCGAGCAGTCCGAGCAGGTAGTCGAAATTCACAATCGCCTCCTAACGGATGGAACGTGAGATGCGGGCGAGCGCGTAGTCCAACGCGAAGCAGACCACGGCCATCACCGCGAAATCGAAACGGAACACGCCCCCGAAGGGCGTGGGGATGAGGCCGTAGCCGGCGATGATGTCGGGCAGGGCCTGGGTGAGGTCGACGACGAATGTGACGATGCCGAGCATCGTCGCGACGCCGTTGAAGCACAGGGTGACAGTGAGGGCGCACAGGACGAGCGCGAACAGCCGGAACGCGAATCCCAAGAGGGTTAGGGCGACGGCGAGGGCCTTACGAGAGTCCACGTGCGGTCTCCTCCTCGATCGTGGTGGAAAGCTCGAGCCACTCGTCCTCGAGCGCGGGCAGCTCCTGCTTGAGACCGTTGTACTCGGCGAGGGCCGCGTTGAACTTGTCCTGGTCGGCGTAGAGCTCCTCGCTCGCCATGAGCGTCATGAGCTCGTCGTAACGGGCGCGCTTGACGTCGAGTGCGGCCTCGACCTTCTTAAGGCGGTCCCTCGTGCCCTTGAGGCGGCGATTGAGCTCGGCTCGTGCGGCGGCCTCCGCGCGCCTTTGCTCCTTCGTCTTCTTGCCCTCGCGGACCGGGGCGGCGGCCGCTTCCGCAGCGGCCCGCTCGTCCAGTTGCCGGGTCTTGGGGGCGGGATGGGAGGCGTCCTGCTCGGCGGCGGCTCGCTGGGCGAGGTCCTCGCGCTTGAACAGGTAATACTCATAGTCCCCGTCGAACACGGTCAATGCGCCGTCGCGAATGTCGACGACGCGGTTGGCGACGGAGCGAACGAGGTGCTCGTCGTGGGAGATGAGCACGATGGTGCCGGGGAAGCTCTTGAGGGCGTTCTCGAGCATGTCGACGGAATCGATGTCGAGGTGGTTCGTGGGCTCGTCGAGGCACAGCAGCGCCTCGGGAGCCACGAGCATCTTGGCCAGCGCGAGACGGGCGCGCTCGCCGCCGGACAGCACGCCGACCCGCTTATCGACGTCCTCGCCGGCGAACAGGAAGGCGCCGAGCAGGCTGCGCTGCTGAGGGACCGTCCACGTCGGCGCGACGGAATCGATCTCCTGCAGGACGGTGTTGCCCTCCTTGAGCCCCTCGAGCTGATGCTGGGCGTAATAGGCCACGCCGACGTTCGTGCCGAGCGAGCGGGTGCCCTCGGTGGGCTCCTCCTGACCTATGAGCATCTTGAGAAGGGTCGACTTGCCGGCGCCGTTGGGCCCGACGAGTGCGACGCGGTCGCCTCGATAGAGGGTGAGATCGGCGTGCTCGTACAGCGTCTTGCTGCCGTAGCGCTTGGAAAAGCCCTCGAGTTTGATGACCATGTCGCCCGAACGCGGGGGATCGGGGAACTTGAAGTTCACGTGCTTATGCCCCTCGGGCAGGACCACGAGCTCGCTCTTGATCTGCTCGATGCGGCGCATGCGCTCCTGGGCCTGCGCGGCCTTGGTGGGCTTGTAGCGGAACTTATCGACGAACACCTGCATGTGCGCGATCTCGCGCTCCTGGGCGGCGCGCTTGGCGCGCATTTGCTCGAGATTGTCCTCGCGTTGCCTGAGATATGAGCTGTAGTTGCCTGTGTACGTGGTGATACGGCGGTTCTCGAGGGCGGCCACGTGGTCGACGCAGGCATCCATGAACGCGCGGTCGTGGGAGACGATCAGGACGGCTCCCTCGTACGCCGCGATGAAGCCCCGAAGCCACTGGACGCTTTCGAGGTCGAGGTGGTTCGTGGGCTCGTCGAGAAGCAGGACATCGGGATGGCGTAGGAAGAGCTTGGCGAGCGCGATGCGCATCTGCCAGCCGCCGGAGAACTCAGAACAGGGCTGGTCGAAATCGGTCGGCTTGAATCCGAGACCGGCGAGAATCTGCCGGGCGTTGCTCTCGAGCTCATAACCGCCCAGTCGCTCGAATCGGTCCTGGACATGGCCGTACTCATCGAGAAGCCCGCGCGGGACCTCTCCGCTCTCCCCCGCCTCGGCGATCTGAAGCTGCAGCTCCTCGGCGCGCTCGCCCATGGACTTGATCTCGATCGCGGCGTCCATCACCTCAGTGAGGATCGAGGTATCCGAAGCCAGCTTGGTCTCCTGCTCCAGATAGCCGACGTTCGTGTCCTTGGCAAAGGTCACGGATCCGGAATCGGGGCTATCGAGGCCCATGATGATCTTGAGGAGGGTCGTCTTTCCGGCGCCGTTTGGCCCGACAAGCGCGTAGCGCTCGCCGGCGTTCAACTGAAGCGTCGCGCCGGTGAACAGCGTGCGCGCGCCGAAGGATTTCTCGATCTTGTCGACCAGAAGAATCATGAGCCTTCACTCCAAGGTGACTCGTCATAGCAAAAAGGCCCCAGTTACCTGGAGCCTTTACTGTGTGATGGTGGGCGATACAAGATTCGAACTTGTGACCCCATCCGTGTGAAGGATATGCTCTACCCCTGAGCCAATCGCCCGTGCTTTTCAGCAAGGAGAATACTAACACGGATACAAGTGGGCGCGCAACAAGAATTTTGAGAAGCGGATAAAGCGGCGGTGCGGCGGATGATCGCGACATCACGGCCCGCAAAGGCGCCCGATGCACGGCGCTGCACGCCGCCCGCGATAAAGAAAAAGGCCAGACACGCGGTCCGACCTGCTGTTTCGATGGTGGGCCCTCCGGGATTCGAACCCAGAACCCAGGGATTATGAGTCCCCTGCGCTAACCGTTGCGCCAAGAGCCCGCAGCCGACAAGGCGAAGTAGATACTAACACGGCGTTCCCCCGAATTCAATCGACCGAGACCTCCACGCAATTCCCTATTCGAGCGTATCCAAAGCGCCTTCGGCGCACTGCGCTGTGCCCTTGCTCCGCGCCCCGTACTTGAACCAGTCGCGCAAGCCCTCAAGCGTGCTGGCCACAGCGTACACCTTGATCTTCCGACCGCCCTTCGTTGTCACGGCGCAGCGATCGCCACTCTCGCTCCCCTCGGGCGCCGCGACCTTCTTGAGGTAGTCGCGTCGGAACGCCACGATGCGCGCGTTACTGATTGAGACGAACCAGTCATCATCCTCAAGCTCCGTCCCCGTGGCGCCTCGAGCCGCCATCTCGTCAGCGAAAGAGAAACCGAGTTCGCGCTCCTGCCTGCCAATCTCGAGGATGCCGCGGGCGGGCATGCTGAGCATGAGCAGGGGCAGGAGTCCCCCTATGAACAGGAAGAGGAACGGGACGAGCAAGAGCAGACGAGCGCCGGCATCGGTGAAAACAGCCATGAAGGCGATCACGAGCGAGAAGACGAGTGCCATGCCGTTGAAAACAATCGTCAACGGCTTGATGGCAGACCAACACAGGCCCGCCTTGGTCATGGGGCCGTCGACAGCGTCCGAGATCTCGATGCCCTCTTCCTCCAGACGGGCGAGGAGGTTGAGCGAGCACACCCCCTCGAGGCTTATCGAGCAGAACTTTCGATCGCCCTCGAACAGGTCGATCCTCATCATCTGCGTGTGAAGCGTTGCGCGAGTGATGTTGCCAAACGTCGACTCCCTGCGGATGCCGAAGACGTTGCGCGAGAGAATGCGCTCACCATCCACGTCGATACGCGGGATGCTCAACAGCGCCCAAATGGCCATGCCTGCGAGCGCCACGGCGTGGCCGAACCACACGAGCTCGTGGTCCCACTCGCCCAGCGAGACGCCCTGCCAGACGTAAACACCCAACATGAGCAGCTCGAACGCGACAGCGCAACATGCCATGATCGTGCGGATGGCAGCGGGCATGCGCACCGTGAAGCGATCGAGGCTTTCCGTCGCCTCACTGCGCTCGCGCGCGCCGCGGCGGGCGACCCATGCAGTGAGCGGGCCAACGATGAACACGGTCATACCGACGCGCAGAATGGATTCGAGCAGATTACTCATAGGGGCCACCGCCTCGGGCTCTGGAGATTAACTGCAGGAAACGCTACCAGAACGATGGGATGCGCACAACGTAAGGGGCCGCGCATCGGCAAGCGGCGGCATCGCAATCGCCCGGCGAACAGATGATGATCGGCGCCGGGCCAGACGAATTAAACAAAAGGGCGGCCGACTGCGCCCTCGCAGGCGCACCGTCGACCACCCTTCACGTCGCAGCGACCCTACGAGCCGTCCGACACGAAACGCGCTCCGCCAGAGCGCTACCCAATCTTGCGGATGCTCGGGATCGCCCAGGTGATTCCCGAGAGAATCACCATCGCCGCACCGATGAGCACGAAGCACGCGCTTACGCCGATGGCGTCCGCGAACAAGGTCGACGCGACGAGCCCCACGGGCATGGCCCAGCTGCAGACCGCTCCGTACAGGCCGAAGACGCGGCCCATGCACTCGGGATCGACGCGCTCCTGCATGAGCGCCATCTGCGGCGCGCTGTACAGCGGACTCGAGACCCCCATCGCGAACGTAAGCCCCAGAAACACAACGAGCGCGGAAGGGGGTACGAGGCCGCCCGCGAGCGTGACCGCTCCGAAGAGGCCGATGGCCAGCGTGCACGAGAGCGCACGGTTCTTAAGGCCGCCCGTCGCCCCGATCCAGCCGCTCGCCGCGATCATGCCGACCGAGAACGCGATCTCCGCGATGGCCGACTGCGTAGTGGTGCCCCCAAAATGATCGAACACCATGAGCGGGAACAGCGCGGATATGGGCGAGAACAGGACCGAGAAGGCGAAACCGATCCAGAGCATGGCGAACAGACCGTGATGACGTTTGAGCTCGCGGCACCCGTCGGCCGTCTCCAATAGGAAGGCCCGCACCGCGTGGTGCGACGCCTCGGCGTTCTCCTCGGGCGTATGGCGCTCGGGCGCCGGCGTCTTGATGCCGGAGGTCGCCACCGCGATGCTCGCGAGCACCGCGCCGGCGACATCGAGCGCGATCATGAAGGTCAGGCCAAACGCCGGGTAGACCACCGCGGCGATGGCGTTGCCGATAATGTAGCTACCAGACTGCATGAACTGCAGCATGCCCGCCAGCTTGCCGAGCGCCTCGGGCGGGGCGATGAGCGGCGTGAGCGCGTTGAAGGCGGGCGCATGGAGCGTGCTGCCCAGCGCACGGACGAACAGCACCGCCGCCACGACGGCGACAGAGAGGTCGCCCCGAAGCGAGCCGAAGACAAGCGTGAGACTCACGGCCGCGATGAAGAGATCGGCGCCGATCATGAGACGCTTGATGGACGTGCGGTCCACGATGGTGCCCGCGAAGGCGCCGAGGAGCGCCATGGGCAAGAAGGCCGCCAGGCTCACGAACGACAAGGCGCTCGCGGAGCCAGTGGTGAGGGTGACGTGCCAGATGAGACCCATCTGCAGAATGGAGCTCGTGAGCACGGAGAAGAACTCGCCGATCCAGACGATGGCGAGCGAACGCTTCCAAGAAGCGCGGGGATTCGGTTGTGTCATGGAATAATCCTTTGATGCGATCGGTGATATGCAGCGAAGTACCGGTCGCTCACGCGACCGTGGCTAGAGCCAAATCCTCATGGAAGCAAGCATGGTGCAGCTCCCCTTTCCAAATCTCGAGGTAAACCTTCAGTCGTGAGTGGGGGCTATTATAGGGACTTGCGAGCCGAGATGCAACAGGGCGACCTCTACGGAGCGTAGATGCCGGGCGCCCCGAACCACTTATGCCATGCGAGACGGCATCCGATTATTCTTGACATGGTCTCAATGTGATATCACAATGCAATCAGCAGTCGCACGGACTGCCCGGGGATTCGCCTCCTCCCCATCGCAATCTGAGGGGCGGCGCCGGGGCCGTCACGCAAACGCCGGCGCAGTCGTGAAAGGAACTCACATGAGCGTGGAAAAGCAACTCAAGGCCAAGTCGGGCTACGGCATGCTCGCCGTCGTCATCGTGGCGCTCATCGCCATCGTCGGCCTCTTCATCTGGAGCGTCGCGGGGCTAGCCGGCACACCCGACGGCGTCGACGCTCCGGCCGCCTACGGCTGGGGCATGGGCATCAGCATCATCGCCTTTTGTTTTTGGTTTTTGCCGCTGAACGGCTTCTTCTCGCTGCAGCCCGGCCAGGCGCGCGTGTGCATCCTGTTCGGCAAGTACGTGGGCACCGTGCGCGACGAGGGCTTCTTCTGGGCGAACCCGTTCTTTAGCAAGAGCATGGGCGGATCTGCGGGAATCGGCGAGATGCTCGAGCTTGAGATGAGCGACTCCAAGGCCGCCAAAGCCGCCGCCCAGAAGGCCGCAAAGGGCAGTCCCACCACCATCTCCACCCGTGTGCGTACCCTGAACGGCGAGCGCCTGAAGGTCAACGACAAGATGGGCAACCCCATCGAGATCGCGACCGTCGTGGTGTGGCACGTGGCCGACACTGCCAAGGCCATGTTCGACGTGGACGACTACCAGAGCTACGTGGCCATGCAGGCCGAGACGGCGCTGCGCCACGTGGCGAGCGTGTACGCCTACGACCACCTGGAGGACGAGTCCGACGCCTCCGGCGCCATCACCCTTCGCGCCAACGTCGAGGAGGTCTCCGAGGCCCTGCGTCGCGAACTCGCCTCACGTCTGGCCCCCGCCGGCGTGGAGGTGGACGACGCCCGCCTCACGCACCTCGCCTACTCCCCCGAGATCGCCCAGGCAATGCTGCGCCGTCAGCAGGCGGAGGCCGTCATCGCCGCGCGCAAGAAGATCGTCGAGGGCGCCGTCTCCATGGTCGACATGGCCGTTAAGGAGATGGCCGCGGGCGGCACCATCGAGCTGGACGACGAGCGCAAGGCGCAGATGGCCAGCAACCTCATGGTGGTACTCTGCGGTGAATCCGAGGCGCACCCGGTACTGAACGCAGGTTCTATGTACTAACATCTACTCGCATGTACGCCTTTTCCAGGTGCTGCAGATTGGGGCGAAAGAGGAGGGCGCACGCCAGGCGTGCGGCGCCCGACGATTGAACCCCAAGATGCGGTGCCTGGGAAAGGCGCTGGGATAGAGACGATAGGAACATGGCACGCAAGCAATACCCCCTTCGCATAGACCCCGCCATATGGGAGGCCGTCCAACGTTGGGCGGACGATGAGATGCGCAGCGCCAACGGCCAGGTGGAGTGGATCTTGCGCGACGCCCTCAAGCGCGCGGGAAGACTGCCTAAGAAGGAAGGGCGCTCGCGCGATGCGAAGGAGAAACCAGAGGGCGATTCTACGCCGTAAGCGAACCAACCGCATGCAATCCCCTCGAAAGGAATCTGCTTTCGAGGGGATTGTTACATTTGTGGACGATAATGAACGCGCCCGGGACAAATCGCAGACAAGGAGACCGGTATGGCCGCGAACATCCTGGTCGTCGAAGACGACGCCGACATCAACGAGATCATCTCCACCCAGCTCTCGCGGCAAGGACACACCTGCACGCAGGCCTTCTCCGGAACGGAAGCGCTCATGCGTCTCGACGCCGGCGGCGGCACGCTCCCCTACGATCTCGTCATATGCGATCTCATGCTCCCCGGGGCGACGGGCGAACAGATCATCGACACCGTTCGGGGAGTCGATTCCGCGCTGCCCGTGATCGTCATATCGGCGAGGACCTCGACCGCCGACCGCGTTGAGCTGCTCAAGCTCGGCGCAGACGACTACCTCACCAAGCCCTTCGACCTGGATGAACTGGCTGTGCGCGTTGAGGTGCAGCTTCGGCATCGAGCGAAACACCCCGAATCCAAGGCGCGCGATAACGCAGCTGCACCCGAGAGCATTGGAGGTGCGATCTCGTTTCGCGACTGGATGCTCGACCCGTCCTCGCGCACCTTCGCGGTGAAAGGCGACTTCCTCCCTCTCACCCGCATCGAGTTCAACCTTCTCGAGACCATGATGCGCCAGCCTAAGCGCGCCTTCTCGAAGCAGGACCTCTTCGAGAAGGCCTGGGTCGAACCCTATGCGGGCGATGACAGCACGGTGACGGTCCACGTTTCCAACATCCGCGCCAAGCTCAAGGAATCGGGCACCGACGCATACATCAAGACCGTCTGGGGCATCGGGTTCAAACTTGACGAGGCGTAGCGCTGATCAGCCGAGCCGGACTTTACCCTTTCTTTAGGGTTGCTTCGGACTTTATCAAGACATGAACCGCATCCTTGTAGTCAAGATGAAGGACAGGATGCAAGGAGGCAGACATGAACGTCGTCCAGACGCGCTCCCTCACCAAGAGTTACGGCGCCAAGCGCGCCGTCGACAACCTCGACATGCGCGTCACCGCCGGCGAGATCTACGGCTTCGTGGGCAAGAACGGAGCGGGCAAGTCGACCGCCATGAAGATGATGGCCGGGCTCGTGCGACCGACCTCGGGCGAGATCGAGCTGTTCGGCGGGACTCGAGGGGTCGCAGGCGGCGCCCGGGCCGCGCGCACCTCGCAACAGGGCTTTTCCCGCATCGGCGCCCTTATCGAGGACCCGGGCATCCTGCCCATGTTCTCGGCGTTCGAGAACCTCATGTGCAAGGCGATCGCCGTCGGCGTCGTGCGTCCCGAGGCGCATTGCCGCGAGCTGCTGGAGCTCGTCGGCCTTGCCGACACGGGGAACCTGCGCGTCAAGAAGTTCTCCCTGGGCATGAAGCAGCGCCTGGGGCTCGCGCTCGCGCTCGTGGGCGGGCCTGACCTGCTCCTGCTCGATGAGCCCTTCAACGGGCTGGACCCCGAGGCGACGCGCGCCATGCGCGGTGCACTCGTGCAGATCAACCGCGAGCGCGGCGTGACCATGGTCATCTCGAGCCACGTCCTCGACCAGCTCGACCGCATGGCGACGAGCTTCGGCGTGATCTGTTCGGGCCGCATGGTCCGCGAGCTCTCCGTGGACGACCTGCATCGGGAATGCGGCAGCTCCATCCGCGTGAAGACCGCCGACCCCGCGCGCTCGCTCGCCGTTCTTGAGGAGCGTCTGCCCACCGCGACGCTGCGAGCCGAACCCGACGGTGCGATTCTCGTAAACGGCAACGCGCGGCACGCGGCGGCGAGCTTTGGCGGCGCGGCGGGCGACCCCGAGGCGTCCGGGGCGCCATCGACCGAGCAGGTCTCCCGCACCCTCGCCGAAGCCGGACTGCTCGTCCTCGAGCTCACGCGCATCGAGCGCGACATCGAGGAGTTCTTCGTCGAGCTGATGGGCGGTCCCGATGATTAGCCCCGCGCTCCTCGGCGCAATCGCCGATCAGATCGGACTGGTTCACGCGTCGCACGTGCCGATGGGGCCGCTCTCCCGCGTGCGCATTGCGCTCCCGACCCTGGGGCAACTGGCCCCCGCGATCAACCTGCTGATCGACGCCGCGCTCATCGCGCTTCTTCTCTACATCCTCATCGCCGCTCGGAAAGGCAGGTAGACCATGCTGAATCTTCTTCGCTCTGATCTCTGGCGCTGCACGCGCTTCCGCGGGTTCCGCGGGCCCTTGTGGCAATATCTCTCCGTCGTGCTCGGCGTCGCGATCCTCGAGGTCGGGCTCAACGCCCTCATCATCTCGCAGGGACTCGGCGAGCTCGAGGCGATCAACGTGCGCGAGTCCATCGCCACGCCCTCGGTGTTTTTGGGCTGGTCCATGTTCGGATCCGTCTCCGTCGTGGGGATTGCGAGCGCATTCGGCATGGTCGAGTACGTGTTCGCCGATCTGAGCGACGGCTACGTCAAATCGCTCGTGTCCTCGCTCACCGGGCGCCTCTCCTATTTTGTGGAGAAGGTCGCGTTCTCGGGCATTTGGGCGGCCATGATGCTCATCGCGGGCGTCGTGTTCCACCTCATCTGCATGCAGCTCCTCCTCACCATGCCCTTAGGCCTCTCTTTCGCCGCGTACGACGGGGCCGCGGAGTTCGCGCTGTGGCTGCTCGGCGGCTGGCTCGCCGTGTGGGCCCTCACGGTGATCCCGCTTTCCCTCGTATTGCTCTTCCGCAAGAAGCTGCCCGCCTACACCCTCACGTTCATCCCGCTCATGGGTGTCGTGCCCGTCGTGCTCATGTTCGCGTCCAATATGGGGGCGCAAGCCGCTCCCGCACTCGATCCGCTGCTCTCCGCCGTTGCCGGCGTCGCCAATTGGATGCCGAGCATGGTCATCGCTCTCTTTAAGCTCGGCGCGGGCTCCATGTTCGACCCGGCGCAGACGCTGCCGCTCATCGGCGCCGTTCCCACCTGGCTGTGGGGCGCGCTCACGGGCATTCTGTGGACCGCAATCGGCGGGGGTGCGTTCCTGCTCATCGCTAGCAAGCGGGACTTGTGATCCTTCAGGGCATTCGATTCCGCACTTCCCCAAATCACCCTTTGCCCCGCACTGCGTCAACAGCAAAACCCGACTATCCTATCGATAGATTCCTCGCCGTCCCCTTGCGCATCAGGGGGACGGCGCGACACCAAGGAGGCACCGTGTCCCCAGGCGCACTCGCCGTACTCATGCTCGTGATAGGCGTCATTGCGGGCGCTCTCATCACGACCGCTGCATATGCCCCCGAGCTTCGCCGATTCTCGCAGCTGCTCGGCACGCGGCGGGACGGCAGCGCATCCGCCAACGCGCGCATCACCGTCGGCTCGCACGCCCCCGGTGTCACCGAGCTCGCCGATGCGATCAACGGAGAGCTCGACCGCACCATGCGGGCGCACATAGACGGCATGCGCACCCAACGGGACTTCCAGCGCGACCTCTCCGCACTCTCGCACGACATCCGGACCCCACTCACGGGAGCGAAGGGCTATCTGCAGCTCGCCGCAGACGAGACGGACCCCGAGCTCAAGCTGCGCCGAATCGACGCGGCGGTCGAGCGCATCGACCGGACCTCCGAGCTCCTCGACGCGCTGTTCTCCTACACCAAGGCGAGCGACCCCGACCTCGCGCTCGACATCGAACCCGTCGAACTGCGCGAGGTCGTGGAGCAATGTCTTCTCGGGCACTACCCGGATTTCGAACGGCTCGGATGGGAGCCGATCGTATCGGGGACGGATGCGCCGCGCATCGTGGACGCCGACCGGCAGGCGTTGGGACGCATCGTGGAGAACCTCGTCACGAACGCGCTGAGATATGGCTCCGGCGCGCCCGAGCTCCACATCGCGGCGGCGCCCGAACAGACCATCCTCTCCATCTCGAACCCCATCGACCGTCCCGATGAACTGGATGTGGAGCATCTCTTCGATCGGTTCTACAGAGCAGACTCCGCACGGCGCGGCGGGGGGTCGGGGCTCGGCTTGGCGACATCCGCCAAGCTGGCCGAGGTCATGGGGATGTCGCTCGAGGCGAAGGCGGATGGCGACCGCCTCACCATCGTGCTCCGAAGCCACCAGAGCTGAAGGGCGACGCGAGCTGTAGAGAATTGGCAGGTCAGAAGCGTGTATAAAGCCTTTTGGCAGTGCAATCCGACCTCTCGGAGACGCGGTATAAAGACCTTTGATGGTACGATTTGCCCGTCAATGCCATGGTGGCCCTCGACAAGGGTCATCCCGACCCGCAAGGAGCAGACGCATGGAGCTGGGCTCGCACATCAAGGAGCACCGCACGGAGCTCGGACTGTCCCAAGACGACCTGGCGGAGCGCATCTACGTGTCACGCCAGACCATCAGCAACTGGGAGTGCGGCCGCACGTATCCTGACGTCCAGAGCCTGCTTCTGCTTTCCAACGTCTTCGGGGTGACCGTGGACTCCCTCATCAAAGGAGATGTGGAAACCATGGCACAGGTAATGAACGAAGCGGTCAAGAAGTACAACGCCCTCTCCACGATCACGGTCGTGAGCGCGGTCGTGTTCCTGGCGTTGAGCGCGTGGGCGGCGTTCCAGTTCGAATGGGGCTGGGGCGTCCATATCGCGCCCACCGCGGCGTTTGCCGCCGTGGCGCTCGTCGTGATGCTCGTGGCGTTCGTGTATATGGAGCGCATGAAGAAGCAGCACGACCTCGTCACGTACCGCGAGGTGCTGGCGTTCAGCCGCGGCGAGCAGGTCGAGCGCGACACGCTCGAGGGCCGGCGCGAGCGCGAGATGAACCCCTGGGTGAAGGGGACCCGCAACGCAGTGCAGATCGTCATCGGCGCGATCGCCGGCGGCCTGGTGGGCGTCGGGATCGGCATGCTCGCCAAGATGTTGAGCTAAAGGCGGTCTTCACGTTTATCATGAGCGGCGAGGAAGTTAGACGCCCTCGCCGCTTCGGCCTAACCGGGGGCCTCAATTTGGGGACAGGCACTCGATTGAGGTCGCGCTGAATTGAAGTTCCATGAGATAATCGGCGCAAAGACTTCTTTCCAAAGGAGGCGGGCATGAGCGCGCGCTTAGGCAAGACGGTAGGCGCCGCAATCGGATATATCGCCATGGGTGCACGTGCCTGTGTGTGCAGATAATCTGGGGTGACATGTTCTAGCATCGCTTGATTCAGGAACGTATCCTTTATTACCTCGATTTAGGGGCATTCCCTGAATCGAGGTTCGCTTTTCCCTGCTCGGAGGGCATGTACAACAGATTTTGCAGCGCCTAGCGGACCTCGCCGCGTAAGATGTACAACAGATTCGATAGCGCGTGCGGCATATCCGCGGGACGCTCCTTCACGACCGGGAGGTGACGATGGACATCAGCAACCAGATCAAGACGCGGCGCGAGGCGATGGGGCTTTCGCAAGAGCAGCTCGCCGAAAAGCTTTACGTATCGCGCCAGACGATCTCCAACTGGGAGCGGGACAAGACATATCCGGACGTCCAGAGCCTGCTCATGCTGAGCATCCTGTTCGACACCTCCATAGATACGCTCGTGAAGGGAGACGTGACCGTTATGGAAGATGCTGTCGAGAGGGACCGCAAGCGTATGGGAACGAGGATGCTGTGGCTGGCGGTGTTGATGCTCGCGCTGTTGGCCGCCGCGTTCGCGCTGATTCTTTCGCCGGCGTTCGCCTGGATGGAAGGCACCTGGGGCGTGGGCGCCGCCGCCGCCGTGGCGTTCCTACCCGCGATAGCGGCGCTTGTCGTCGCAACGGTCCTGGAACGCATCAAACGCGAGAATGACCTGGTGACCTACCGTGAGATCCTTGCCTTCATGAACGGCGAGTCGGATATCGAGCGCGATCCGCGCGCCCTCCCCCGTCGCTCGTGGCCAGCGAAGCACCGGCTGGCGTACGACTTGCTGACCTTCTTCGCCGCGGCGCTCATCGGCGGCGCGCTCGGCTTTGCCGTATGTGGGCTTCTGAACTAGCTGGCAAACTACCTAACTGTCTAAAGGTTCGTCGGTTGCCGCGATAGCCACGAGATTGCCTATGGCCCATCTGGAATTGCCTATGGCTCCGCCCGAAATTGCCTATGGCTATCTGCCAGTTGGCAAGTCCGGTCGGAAGATTTTCATAGGCAATCTCTCGGGTGCCATAGGCAATCTTCCGGGCGTCAGCGCTGGAGCTCGGTTAGCGCTTGCCCTCACATTGAGGTTCATCGTCGTCATCATCGATGACGACCAGGGCGATTCCGCTGCCCAGGCTGCCGACGACCCAGGGAAGCCAGAACAGACCTGAGACTCCCTCGGACGCGCCAAGGGCGGACGCGGCGAACAGCCACACCAGCGCCACCATCGTGGCGACGAGCATGATCACCATGCAGGCCTTCCCCTTGCGGTCAACGGTGCCGCGACGCCTGGGATTGTTAGCGCGCAGGTACGCCTCGCGGCTCTGCTGGTCGAGCCGCGCCAGCTCGTCATCGCTCAGCTCCACGGTCTCGAGCCATTCCTTGTTGTAGTCCGCAAGGTCCGTGCGCCCCCAGAGCATACCCCAGTGGACGATCATCCCGACGCCGAGCGCGACCAAGACCATCATCAGCGAATCGCCGTATACCTGCACGTTGGACTCGACTTCGAACAAGCCGGCCACGGCGACCCCGAGCAGAATCACCGCGATGCCGGCGACAATCGCGATCGAGGCGCGGCGTCGGGCCGTCGCCTTCTCCTCCGCCGTATAGAAATCGGCAACATAGGGGTGCGCCTTGGCAAACGCGGCGTGGTCCATGCCCGCTGGAATGGTGAACGCGAGGCCGGCGGCAACGAACGCGAACGTCGCGAGGAGAACGATGCCGTCCGAGTGCATGACCTCATCGGTGAAGATCGCCGCCGCTGCGGCGAGGATGAATAGCACGACGCCGATCGCAATGTTGCGCGAGAAGGCGACCATGTGCTCGTCGTAGCCGCACACATCCGTCGCCGGTCCAGCTGGAATGGCACACACGCCGCCGCTGGAAAATGCGCGCGCGGGTCCCGCAGGCGCACCGAGCGAAGCGTCCGGAGGCGCGACGGCAAACGGGGCGGCGGACATGTCGCCGTCGATGGTCGGTGCGGACGCGCAAGCCGTGGAGCGACCGTTCAGGTCCTCCCGAACGGGGATTCCGCGATGGGACACATCGCCGGTCACCAGATCGTCCAACGAGCACTCGAAGATCTGGCACATCTTGATGAGCTTGTCCATCTCCGGATAGGACTTCTCGGCCTCCCATTTGGTAACGGATTGGCGGGACACCCCGAGCAGCATGGCGAGCTGCTCCTGGGTCATGTGGCGCTCTGCGCGCAGATATTGCAGATTGGTGCGGAAGCTCATGATGGGTCCTCTCATTGGCTGGGATCGACACTCGGGAGATGCACTTCAATTCAATGCAGCAACTCGAACTCAACATCCAGCGTTTGGCGATTTTCCTGCCGGCGACTTACACACTACGGTTGCCGCAAAGCGAAAACCACCAACTTGGGGCTTCATTTTATGCAACTTGCAGGCACCCTGCGGTTGCGAACCGCAGGTAGATGACGTAACAGGAAAATTACCTGCCTCTCGATAACCCATGTTACGACCCGTTGCTTGCGGCAACGGACACGACGCACGCAGTATTGCGGTAACGTAGGAGCCAGGCGAGAGAAAGGGTCCGCCATGCTGAACGAGAACATCCAGGTCATCAGGAAATCGAAAGGCCTGTCCCAAGAGGAGCTCGCGCTCAAACTGAACGTGGTGAGGCAGACGGTATCCAAATGGGAGCGCGGACTCTCCGTGCCCGACGCTGAGATGCTCGTCGCCATCGGAGAGGTGTGCTCGACACCCCGGTGAGCACGCTACTGGGCGAGACCGTACCCGCATCCGAGCCCGAGGGCCTGCAAGCGCTCTCCGAAAAGCTCGAAGTGCTGAACGACCAGTTCGCACGGGCGCAGGAATCCAAGCGCCGTGCCCTGCACGCCCTTTGCATCGCGATCGCCTCCATCACGCTCCTTCTCCTTACCGCACTGGCGGCAATCGGCGGCTCGTATCTCGAATGGGATTTCTCCAATCCGGAATACGCCGTGGCCGCAACGTTGCTCCACGGATTCGAATGGGTCTTCGCTCGAATGGCACCAATCATACTGGCGGGTTCGATCGCGGGTGCAGTTGCGTCCCGCAAATAAGACCCTTCATCGCTTTCGCGATCGATTGACCATGGCCACCGCCTCGCAATGGGCCGCACATTAAACAATGACCACACGAAAATGAGGTTTTTCGTATTGTTTTTCCGTTCCGCCAAGTACAGAAGCGCAATAAGGCACAAAAGCGCAGGAAAAATGAGGTGATTAACATCTTGTACTTGACGATTTCCAAAATCAGTACGAAAAACCTCAAGTTCATGAATCCGATTAATGAAATCATGCATTTAAAGAGCTTTACGGTGGGCTTCGACATGGAAAACCGCATGCGATGCGAACCAGCGCAGAACCAACCACGCCCGCAACAAAGCGTTGCTCGACCATCAAGGTGCATCGCGGGATAATCGCAGGCAAGCGGCGGGATCAAACCCCGCCGCCCACGCCCCGTTCAAAGGGGGTCCGCCATGATCCTGCGTAAAGACGCCCTGGCCCAAGCCCGACGCGAACGCGGCCTCACCCAAGAGGAACTCGCTGCGCGCCTCTACATCACGCGTCAGGCAGTCAGCCGTTGGGAGACCGGAGCGACCGAGCCCGGCATCGACATGATCAAGCTCATCGCTCGCGAGCTCGAGGTGCCCGTGATGCGACTGCTCGACATGCCGGAGCACTACTGTCAAAGCTGCGGCATGATGTTCACCGGGCCCGATCAGCATGGGCGCGAAGCGAACGGCACCGAGACCGAAGACTTCTGCCGCTGGTGCTACGACGAAGGCGCGTACACCCACGCGACCACCATGGAGGAGATGATCGAGGACTGCGCGCCGCGCATGACGGAGCACATGGGCTGGTCAGTGGACGAGTGCGCCTCGCTCCTGGGCGCGATCCTGCCCACGCTCCGCAGGTGGAGGTAGAGTGCCCGGCCGAACGAGTAGCGGCTACTTGCCACGATGCTTGCGGCGCTTCCTTTCACGTCGGTCTTCCCAGCGCGAGCGCGCTTCATCCTGACGCCGCGCCGCTCGCTCGCTTCGCGATTCATCCTTGACGCGCTCCCGCTCGCGGGCGAGCGCAAGTTGCGAAGCGGTCGATGATCCGTGCTGGCGCATCGCCTTGGCCACCTCGCGCGCACGACGCTTGGGGTTACCAGGGATCCGCCCGGCACGTGGCCCAACAGGCTCCGTCTCCGCACTCAGGCGCAGGCTCAACCAACGTTCGAGCACCCACGTATAGATTTCTTCATTCGAAGGTTCCGCGCCAAATACCACGCGCGCGACACGAAGCATGCCGTCTTCGACATGCTCGACCACGCCCACCCAGAACTGACCGTCGTGATAGACCGTCAGGGTCGATGAGACTTCCCTCTTCCGCATAGCCGCGACCTCCTTCTATGTGGGGCTACGCGAAGAAGGGACAACCAAGGAGGCAGGTTACTGGCAGGCTCATGCCCGCGGCCCGACTACCCGACGGGCGCTGTGTTTTTATCTTCGATGGACATCAGTATAGCGCTATGAAACTCGCCACATAAGGGAACAGCCGCCCTGGCAGGAGTAGCTGTTCGTGCGGGTTTTACTCCGCTGAATCTGTTCCAGGAGGGCGTACGCCTCCCTAGTCGTTACCAGCATGCCCGCTTTCCGGCGACCCTGCGCGCCACGTCCCGCCGTATTGTCAAACGCTCCTATCCAAGCTCCGGAGCATATCGGAGATGCTGCGGGCCATCTCATCCGAAGCCTCACGGATGACACCAATCCAACGGAGGGAGCCACCCACACCGCCCGGTGCATCGCCGGCAGACAAATCGCCGGACGTATCAGCAGAAAGCGCCGCCTCCGCCTCAAGCACGTCGCAAGCGCTCGTGATCGCCATCAGAGGGGTCTTGAGCTCATGGGAGGCGGAGAGGATGAACTCCCTCTCGCGCTCACGAGCCCCTATGACGGGACGAAGCGCCCGTGTTGTCGCAAAGGCCGACACCACCGAAGCGCACAACACGATGACCGTCCCGGAAGCGATGCAACAAAGGGCGAGCGAGACGACGTATTCGCCATGAGGCGTTACATCGAGAAACGTGTACAAGCGTGCCCCGGTTGAAGCGGCATCGACTGCCGCAACGCTTCCATCCGAGACCGTCACGGCACCATCCTGGGCACCAAGGGGCTGCCAAAGGCCGATCCAGTTGCGACCGTCAAAAGAAAAAGTCTCGCTCCCGGCCTCATCGCGAAGACGCACAAGCTGCTCCGCGCTGCTTTCGGAGGGGCAATCGACAGCCGCGACTCCCCCGCGTTCCACCGCAGCCACCTCGCTCGACCCGTCCACGGCGACTCGACACCATGAAACGTCGGGGCCGGTGACGACCAAACTTGACGTCCCATCCGCCCCAATGCCCGCGGCTACCCGTTCGATGTCAAACGGCTGGTTCGAGAGCTCCTCGAGCATGCGCCTGCGCGCCGTCATATCCGCATTGATAAGCGGAACCGCGAGTAGCGTCATGCACGCTACGGTGCACAGGGCGATGAGAACGGCGGAAGCCACGACGATGCGACGGCGAAACGTCACGAGATCCCTAGGCATCTTCATGCTTGGCCTCCAACACGTAACCGATACCGCGGACGGCACGAATTGAGACCGGGGCCCCGAGGACAGCGATTTTGGAACGAAGCAGCGAGACCTGCGCTTCGATCCTACCGGCGCTCGCCTCGCCCTCGGCGCCCCATGCTGCCGCCACGATTCGCTCCCTATGCACCGGAGTCCCCGCATGGCGCATCAAAGCTTCGAGCACCAGGCCCTCCTTGGGCGTAAGAACGCAAGATCCCTCACCATACGTCAACTCGCGGGAATCGGGTGCATAGAGCATGCCGAGCGCCTCAATCACTGTGGACGGATCCGTGATGCCACGACGCCTCAGAACGGCGCGCAGCCGCGCCAGAAGCTCCTCGACATGGAAGGGCTTGGCCAGATAGTCGTCTGCACCAAGGTCCAAACCGCGCACGCGGTCGCGCACGTCGCCACGGGCCGTGAGCAGGATGACGGGTGTGGCGTCACCACGTGCGCGCAACTCCGATAGAACGGAGAGGCCATCCTTGCCGGGCAGCATGATATCGAGTACCACGGCATCTACAGGAGCCACGGCAAGACGCGCGAGCGCCGCCTCGCCATCCGGCAACGCCTCCACTTCCCACCCGACGAGCTCGAGCGCCCGGGAAAGCGGCTCCCGGATGAGCCGGGCATCCTCTACCAGCAAAAGCCTCATATAAGCCCCTCTTCAAGGCGGCGCGAACCACCTCGGCCCGCGCCGCCGCAACAGTCCCTCGCGCCTATTCCGCAACGTCAGTGAATACCCGCACATCGGGCACGGGCACCACCTCGGTGCCGTCCTCAACCCAGCGAACAACATCGAACTCCACGCCCCCATCGGAACGCGGCGTCGCCTCGCCCAAGCTGGTCACGATTCCGGGGGCCCCAGACGTCTCTTCATCGGCAACGGCAGACGCGGGCGAGAGCATCCCGAGAGCCGCAAACACCGCCACGGCCAAACCCGCAGCAGCCAGTACCAGCTTGCCCATATTCTTCATCTTCACCCTCCAAACATACAGCGTCCATGACGCACGATCAGGATTGGAAATCTCCATGGCCTCATGGTAGAGGGCAAAGCTTTAGGATTGCTTTACATCTGGAATAGGGAATGCAATTTTTGGCGGCGCCGGGCTACGCGAGCTTGGCGCCGTTTTCTAATGATCGGACCCCAGCGTTGCGACAAAACAACTCGGCGCAGCCCCGCCCCGCAAAGAAAACACGCCTCAAACTGCTCGCTGCAGCTTGCGGCATCCAAAACGAAGCGGGTCTCGCCTCGTTGCAATTCGCATCGATGTCACCTATCGTTGAGGAACCTGCATCCGGGCACTCGGCACGGCGATTCCAAGGGGGCGCAATGAACAGGAAAACGGCTCTCATCGCGATAGCGGGCACTCTCGCCGCTCTTGGCATCCTGGCGGCGCTCGTCGGCCACTCCGGTGGAAACGTGAAATCGGTCGAGCGCATCGCGCAGGCGACCGATCTTTACAGCAAAGGCGACATAGACGATGCGTTCAACGCCGTCGAATCGGAATTCGCCTCAGGTTTCAAGGGATGCGCGCTTGATGAGCTTCGCTATGACGACGAGGTTGAGTCCGAATTTCTGGACGAAATGCTCGGGCATGGGCAAAAAGGCGAAGGGGACCTCATCGTCGTGCTATCCGAATTCACGACCGACTGGCGGGCAGCTGACGAGGGCTTCTCGCCGAACGACCGATACGAAGGCTGGCAATGGGTTCTCACCAGGCCTTCGCGAGATGCCCCATGGAAGGTTGTCGACTGGGGCTATTGATGACGCCGCGGTGATGCATCGCGCGGCCATCGCCCCGTGCAAATCGAAACACTCCCGCTAGAGCGCGGCTGTGTTCAGGCCGTCAAAGCTAAAGTCCCCTTGATCGGAGTCATAGATGAAGAGTGCCTCGATGCCAAGGTAGTCATCTATCTTCCCCGACATGGATTCCTCGGAGCAGCGGCCCAGGAAATGAAGGTAGACTTGGGCCATGACCTCACCGCCCTCGTCCCGCACGTCGACAGACGCCAGATACCACTCCCCCGTCATCTCCCTCACGCAGGGGAAGACGTCCTCGTCCATCCAGTCATCCGCGCTTAGGTACTCAGCACATTCCCCGATAGTCCTCTCGATCAGGTCCCTTCGGTGGTCAAGATAAAGCCTTTTTAAAAATCGTCGGATTCGAAATGCGTCTCGGGTTGCAGCCTCCGACCGTGGGTCACGTATTCGTTCCGCAGGTTCGGATGCGGCATGACTATTTCCCTAAATACGAGCGGTTTCTCCATAACCCATCGCCCTCCTCTGCGGCCGACTCCGTCCTTCCGAATCTAGCACAGAAATGCTGTCCTCCGGTTCATCGCAAGCAGATTCCCTCGATTCGGGACGCGGTATCGGCTATGCCGCGTCGACGCCCTCCATGTGCAACAGGCCGAGGCGCACGAGCAGCGCCTCGCACACGCGCAGCCAGTAGAGGGCGCAGGCAATCTCCCCCATCATCGACCTCAGTTTTACGACCCCGTCAGCCACACTCGACGATCGCGCCGTAGCCCGTGTGCGGCAGGTACTCCACAGCGAGCCTCTCGCCCTCGTCGACGTAGCCGGAGAACACCGTGAGGTCGACGACCTCGCCGGTCTCGCCATCGCGGACGGAGATGCCCCGGCGCTCGCTCGGCACGTCCGCCCCGCCGTGCGCGCGGCCGACGGCGACGCCCTCGACCCTGAGGTAATCCCCGCCCATGATCCGGGGAACGTCGAGGAGGGCGCCGAGGAGACAGACCGCCGTGGCGACCGCCACGACCATCGGGACGATGTTCAAGACCCTCAGGAACAGGACGTCGTTCCTACCGCTGAAACTCTTCCTCACCTCGTCCGGGCTCCGGAAGACGGCATCGATGAAGTCCCTCTTGCGCACGAGGTGCGATACGCAGAGGACAAACGCGACAAGGAAGAGCAGCGCCCGAATCGCGAGCCTGAAGACGGCGTATTCCATCAACCGCTCACCTCCAGCCCCGACAGAACCTCGGCGCGGAGGCGCTCCATGCGGGGCGTGAGCGGCTCGAGCGTCGGATCGCCCGCAAGGCGCGCCGCCTCATCGGCAGAGCCGTGCAGCAGCTCGTACTCGGCGAGGTAGAGCTGCCAGTTCGCGCGCTGTTGGTGGCAGTCGGCCAGGGCCGTGCGCTCGCGCATGCGGGCGGCGTCGGCGGCGTCGCGCTCGGCGGGCGGGCGTACCAGCACGGCGTAATCGGCGACCTGCATGTCGGCGGAGGCACGGTTGCGCGAGCCCTCCTTGAAGTTCTTCCGAAACGCAGAGAGCCTCGCCAGCGCATCGCGGGCGCCCTCGACGTCGTCCACATCGATCCGGCTCAAAAACTCGATCTGCATGGCGCGGAACCACCTGACGTTGTCCTTGCGCTTGAAGGTGACGGACTCGAGGCGACGCAGGGCCGCCGCACTGTCGAGCTCGAGGTAGTCGCAGTACGCGAGCTCGATGGCGATGGTGTTCGCGGAGCGGCCGAATCGGTCGCGGGTGGAAAGCACGTCGAGCACCGCGCGATAGCGGGCAGGGTCGCAATCCTGCGAGACGACCTCCCCGAGCTTGAGGAACAGTGCGCCCATGCGCACGCGCGCGATGAGCACGATGGCGAACAGGAGGACGAAGCCGACGAGGTAGAGTGCGAAGTGGCCCCCTTCGATGAACCAAATCATGGCAACGAGGTTGGCGAGGATCAGCGCGATGGCCTGCGCCTTGATCGAGCGGACACGCTTGACGTACGTGGCAGCGGTCCCCTGCGCATCCAAACCCCAGTAGGAGGAGCGTCCATCCCCCGCCGGCGAAACGTTGTCGATGCGGTTGGGCTCCGGTGCCGGGGCGGGCGGAGTCGGAAGGTTGCTCATGACGATCAGCTCCTCGATAGGTTTTGGGGATTGTACCCCCTCCGGAATTGCCAGCCGCGCGCCGTCATTCCAACTGGCAAGACAGTGCGGCCGTAGCCCCCAATTGGCCGGGAGGGCGGCTCGGCTCACAGTCTCAAATGGTTGAACCCAGGGTACCCGCGCAGCAGGGCCTTGTTGAACTGCCGCTTGAGGCAACCCGCCTGAAGATACCAAGCGACGTACAGGGCAAGGCCCTCGACGGCCAGCATCGCGATGAGGACGGGCACGGAGCTCTTGGTCATCACCAACATGGCATCGAAGGCGGCGAAGAGGGCGAACACGCCGCCCGTCGCCCTCGAGCGCTCCTCGATTTGGCGCCTGAGCTGGCAGCGCAGGCCCTCGATCTCCATCTCGGAGTACGCGGAGGATTCCAGGCCCCTCCGGATGTCGTCGTCAAGCGTGGCCTTATACAGCGAGAAGAGCATGTGGGCCCCCTTCGAAAGCGATCAGTCCATGAACCAAAGCCAGATGAAGAACATGAGGTACGGGACGCTCACCAGGTACAGCACGCCCGCCGCGACCGCGAACCCGGTCCGGACGCCGGCCCCTCCCCTCGCATGGCGGACCTCGCGCACCGTGAGGAAGATGGCGAGCGCCAGCCCGACGACGGCAAGGGCGGCGAGCCCCAGCGAGAACGCCGCCAGTCCCACCGCGGCGGCCATGACGGGCGCCATGAGCAAGGCGCATCCGCAGCCTCCAGGACTGTACAGACGCCCGGACGCGTGGGGCGGACGACGGTGCCGTTGACGCGCAACGGGGACCGGTCCCGATGGATGCCGGCTTTTGAGCGTCGACCGGGCGTGAAGAGGCACCGCTCCGGGGGTCCCGCTCTTAGCCGCGCGCACCATGGCCGCCCCTACTCGATCGGGTCGCCCGCGGTGGCAGGACCGTCCACGTCGCGCGCGCCCACGAGGGTGCGGGTCTTGGGGTACCAGCGGACCTCGGCCATCGGCTCGTCGAGGACGAGCGCGACCTCGGGCCAATCGGCGGCGTTCACGCTGAGGCGCGCGTCCACATGGCGGTTCGCCACCGACTCCCCATCCCTGTAGAGCGAGACCTCGAACGTGGTGGGCGACAGCGCCGCGCCGCGGCCCCTCGGCTTGTTAATCTCGGCCTCGTAGAAGGCGAAGGTCCCCTGCTCCCAGCCGCCGTTGAGGTCGTCGAGCATCTCACTGCAGGAGAACGCGCCGCCGGCGATCGAGATGACGGCGAACACGCCGCAGAACGCCACGAGCGCGGCGGATCCGGTGTGCTTGTAGGAGATGGGGTCCTTCTTGCGATGGCGCCTATACACAAAAGGGATCGCGCCGAAGGCGACCATGAGGGCGAGCCCGAACACCCCCGTGCTGTCCGTAGAGGAAAGCGCGCCCATGGCGAGGAAGAACGGCACCACGTAGCAGAGAAAGCCGAGCAGGATGCCCTTGAGCTCGCGGGCGAGGACGGCAGGGTCGATACGCCTGCGGTGCATGCGCTGCAGGTACACCATGGGCGTGAAGCACAGCATGGAGATGCCGAAGAGGATGAACCCGACGCCGACCGACGCGCGGTTGTACAGCGCCGCCGCCCCGACGCTCGTGGCGAAGCGGCCGTAGACGATCACGCCGAACGCGGTGAAGAGGAAGACGCAGCCGATGATGGCGACGGCGCCCTGCTTGCGGTCCCTCGCGGTGGTGAAACGTCCCATACGTCCTCGCTCACGTCGATGTTGCCCGATTCGTCCCCGGGCCGATAATTCAGACGAATCTAGCACAGGGCAGGACAACCCATGGCGGAGGTTCGGTAAAGGGCGCGAAGAGTTCGGCCTGCGCGAGACGACGTCAATCGGCGGGATACATCACAACGGGGTTGGCAGGGGTCCCATGCGCGGTGAAGTGAGGCACGGACCCACTCCATTCGAGTGCATACGTCCCGTTGCCCATGGGGCTGTAGCCATCGTCGGCACTGTAGCTCGCGATCTTCCTGCCGACGCCGAACCCGCCTGGCACCAGATACACGTCCCCGTAACCCGCCAGGAGCACGTTGCGCTCCACCACCACGACGCGGTCGCCCGCCGGACTCGCCGGATCGGCGATATACGGCGCCGCCAGAAGACACTCGAAGCCGGCGACCAGAACGGATATGGACAGGGCGAGAGCCGCCGTGCCGTTCACGAGCCATCGGGCCACCCTGCCGCGAACGGGACGGACGGGCGCCGCCCTCCCATCGTCGGAAGCCGCCCTCCGCGCCCTGCCGATCATCCAGCTCGCAAACGCGAGGCCGATCGAGACGGCGGTAATCGCCAAAACCAACAGATATCCCGCGGGGGCGAGCACCAACGGGCCGGCAAGCACCACGGCGCCCATCGCATCGCGCGCGGGAGGCGCGCAAAGCAGAAGGGACGCCCATGCCAAAGCCCTGCACGCAATCGCCAACCGACGGGAAAGCCGGTCGCACGGCGTGGCCGCAGATTCATTCATTTCCGCTCCTCTCCACGCAGGCGAAACGGAATCGAGGCAAATGTTGAAACCAATTATGCCAACTTTCCGGTGCGCTCACGTATTGTTGATAGAGGGAGATATCGCAAGCCGGTCCCTCGCACATCGAAACCACCCGAGAAAGCGAGGTGAGGGCATGGGAGCTTGGATTGCATCGGCCGCGCGACGGGCAGCCGAAACGCCCGAACGGCCTCCGAAGACGGCAGGCGAGCCGACGAGCCGCCCGATCGAAGCGGAGGCGAACCGACTCGTGGCGACATATGCTGACACGATACTCCGCGTGAGCTACACCTATCTGCACAACACGCAGGATGCCGAGGACATCTGCCAAGAGGTCCTTCTTAAAGCCCTTGGCCGCACAAAGAGCTTCGAATCGGCCGAGCATGAGCGCGCCTGGATCATCCGCGTCGCCATCAACGCCGCGAAGGATCTCCTGAGGCGCCAGACCGGACGCGACACCGTGGCGCTCGACGAGATCGGCGAGCCCGCCGCGCCGCCGCGAGCCACGGAACATGAGCTCGAGGCCCGCGCGGAGGGCGTCCTGGAACGCGTCATGGCCCTGCCCCTGGAATACCGCGAGGCGATCTACCTCCACTACTACGAGGACTATCCCATCAAGCAGATCGCCGCCATCGTCCACGCATCCGAATCGGCCGTGGCAACGCGACTCAGCCGCGGCCGGTCCAAACTTCGCACCGCCCTGGAAGGAGTTCGACATGAGCTCGACTTTTGATTCCATCTCCTATCGATCCGACCTTGACCAGCTCTCCTTTACCGACGAGCAGAAGGCGCGCATGACGGCGCGACTCATCGAAGCGGCAAACGCAGTCCCCATTGGGATCCCCACCGCGCACGAGACCGCGCCGATCGCCTCAGCCGAGGACACCGGCGAAACCGCTCCCGCCGAGATCCTGGAACTCCCCGTCGACCGAACCGATCAGCCCTCCCGCATCGCGACGGGTCGCCGGCAGGCCCACCCCTTTGCTCGCCGCTCCAAAGTACGCCGCATCGCCGCGGCACTCGGCATCGCCGCCCTGCTCACGGTTGGTGGCGGCACCGCCTACGCCACCGGCACGCTCGCCCGCGCGGCGGACTCCCTCGCCGCCGTCTTTGGCGCCGGGCCCGCGCAGACCGAGCTCATCGACCGCATCGGCCGGCCGATCGGCGCGAGCTGCACGAGCAACGGCATCACTATCACGGCCGACGCCATCATCGGCATGCGCCACGCCTACGCGGTGGTCTACACCATCGAGAAGGACGACGGGACGGCGTTCGATGAGATCACGATGAACGAGAACGGGCACTACAACCTCTTCCTCGAGGGAGGCGGCAACATCAACGCGCTGACCGCTCTGCGCCTTGGCGTGCAAGGCGGCCACGGCGGCGCCTACGCTTTCGACGCAGACCCCTCTGACAACGCCATCCAGCTCATGGAGATGATGAGCCTCACCGGCACCGACGCCTCGCTCTCGGGCGAGACGCTGCACTTCGACGCCAGCAAGCTCCTCTACATGCCCACGAGCGCAGACGGACAGAGGGACCTACCGGTTGAGACCATCGCCACCGGTGACTGGAACATGTCGTTCAAGATCGACTACGACGACCTGTCTGTCGACCTGCCCGCGGGGCAGAGCTTCACCGTGAACGGCCACAACGCTGTCGTGGATGAGCTCGCGATATCCCCACTCGGCGCGACCATCACCTACACGGTCGACGCCGTGGACGGGCCTTCCGAGCCCACCGGCCTCGAGACCAATTCCGAGAGCCGTGCCGGCTACGGCAACTTCAGCGTGACCTTCACCGACGGCACCACCGAGGAAATCGGCAGCGGCTACGGGTCCTGGCGGGAGGGCGGCAAAACCGTCGTGCAGAAGACCCGCCTTTTCGACCAGATCCGCGATGTCGATGACATAGCAAGCATCACCGTCGGCGATCTGACGGTCCCCATCCAGTAGAAACGGCACCCTTCGACCGGAAAAGCCTAACAGCACGAAGACGGCGGGCACCCATTTTGGGCGCCCGCCATTTCCCATTCCAAACCACGCAGGACTTCTCATCGAAACACCCGGACTTTGACATCACCTTTGCCCGCGTAGCCAGCCGCCACGTCTAGGTCAGTTTGGCTTCTTGAGCTTTTTCGTATTCAAATCGGAAAACGACGAGTAGCTCCAACATAAGATGCACAGTCACCTGCGTTTTTGCTGCACGAGATGCCCGCTGTACTTCTCGAAGTAGAAAATGGATACGAAAAAGCTCAACTAAAGGCAATGCACAAGAGATTTGGCAGCTCGAACCATCTTACGGCGGTAAGGTGAACTTGGAAAAGGGCAAACATGTTCGAATCCGACGAAGGGAGCGTAGATGATTCTCTCGGAACAGATCAAACTATGCCGCAAGCAGCTCGGGATGTCGCAAGCCGATCTCGCCGACGCCATCTGGGTGTCAAGAAACACCGTAAGCAACTGGGAACGGGGCGATACCACACCTGACATCCAAAGCCTCGTGCTGATGAGCGCACTCTTCGGGCTCTCCCTCGACGAGATGGTGAAGGGCGACGAGCAGGTGATGGCCCAGGCGCTCGAACGCGACAAGAATCACCTCCTCATTGCAGGAGAGACGTTTAACCCTGGAAATCGACAAGCCGCCGACTGGAACCATACAACCACACTGGGCCTCTTCGGACTTCGCTCGACGGGCGGGCCCGCACACGGCAAATTCGAGGACGCCGATGTCACCGATTCGCATGGGCTTGCGTATCGCCTGGTGCGCATCGCGACGCTATTCAGCAGAAGCCTTTACCACATCTTGGATGAACATGGGTGCAAAGTTGGGTCTATCACGCGCAGACACGCTCTCCAGCACCCCGTCTTCCAAGTACGCATGGAGGGATTCGACCGAATCCAGCTCCGCCGCGAGACACGCATCGACAACGGCTACAAAGACATCATACGGTTCGACGGCGGCGGAGTCGGCGTGGAAGGCAACCTCATGGGGGACGAATTCTCGATAGTGCGCAACAACAGCGCAATCGCCCACATCAACGCACGTCGGGCACTCAACCGGACCGCATATGGCATCGAAATCGTGGACGATGCTTCGGCTTCCCTCGCACTCGGCCTGACGTTCGCAATCTTGATGCTCCGCGACTACGACCGCGTATGGGTGCGCGGTGCGGGCAAAGCTTCTATCTGAACCTTTGGATGACCGGGGGCTTTGTGAATTGCGGCACATTTCCCGGCCATGCTTCCATTTCAAACCAGCTTGATCATCTTCTCCTGGCAATGCCCGCGCACAAGCGCGGGCATTGCCTTCCGCATAAAATTGCGCTCGATTCAACCATTAGGTAGTTGACGCCTTATACTATGCGCCATATAGTATCTGTCGAAGGGAGGTATCATGGATGCTCAGATGAAACGCGGCTTCCTCGAGATATGCGTACTCGCGTCGCTCCAGGGACGGGACTCCTACGGCTATCAGATCGTGAAGGACGTGCCCGACATCCTGGGCCTCACCGAGTCGACGCTCTACCCGCTGCTCAAGCGCCTCGAGAAGGCCGAGTGCCTGACCGCCTACTCCGTGGAGCACAACGGGCGACTGCGAAAGTACTACCGACTCACGCCGACCGGCGAGGAGCGCATCGCCGAGTTCCTATCCGAGCAGGCGGACATCATGTCGATCTATGACTTTGCAAAGCGAGGTGCACAACGATGACCAAGCAGGAATTCCTATCCGAACTCGAACGGGCGCTGGGCAAGCTGCCGCACGCCGAAGTCGAGCAGGCGCTTGCGTTCTACGACGAGGCCATCAGCGATCGCATGGAAGATGGCCTTTCCGAGGCCGAGGCGGTGGCGGGCTTGGGTTCGCTCGATGAAATCGCGGCGCAGATCACCGCCGAGACCCCGCCCATCCCGCGCGCCATCGCACGGGCCAACACCGGCAGCCGCACCTTGAACATTGTGCTGCTCGCCGTGTTCTCCCCCATCTGGGTTCCCGTCGCGCTAGCGCTGGCCGCTGCGGCACTCGCCGTGTACGTCGCGATTTGGGCGGTCATCGCCGCGCTGTGGGCCGTCGACGCGGTCCTCGTGCTCATGCCCTTCGCGGGAATCGCCTCGCTCACCTCAACCCTGGGCGGCGGGATGCCGCTGCCCGGCGTCTTCGTCCTCGGCCTCTCACTCGTGTCGAGCGGCTTCGGGCTCATCGCCTCCTTCGCCGTGTTCTGGGCGAGCAAGCTGCTCTTCCAGGCAACGCGAGCTTTTGCACGCTGGGTCGCGAGCCTTTTCGTGCGCGTGAGCGGCACAGATGACGGCGACACGCCCAATCGCGCGAAGAACCACGGCACCCCGAGCGTACCCTCGGCCGCCGAGAGCACCCGATCCGGCCACGACACCCTCCCGGAAGGAGGCACCCACAATGCGTAAGGCGCCCAAGATCATCCTCATCACCGCCGCGACGCTCATCGGGACCGGAACCGTGCTCTCGTGCGGCGCTTGGGCGGCGGCCGGATTCGATACGGCACGTCTATCCACCGTGAACTACGATTGGCATCAAACGGTATGCGCGCTCGAGGATGAAGCCATCTCACCGCACGGGCGCATCGTCATCACGTCAGAATTCGAGAACGTCAGCCTCGAACCCGCCGACGGCGATGCCATCGAACTCGAGTATTGGACGGGAAACTGTCAAAGTGTCTCCGTCGAAGACACGGACGGCGTGCTCAAGGTCGACGTCGACTCGCAGCCCATGGAGGGCGTCATGATCGACCTCTCCCCTGCCGAGGCGGGCGGGGTCGACGACACCGCGACCGTGGTTCGCGTACCCGCGTCGTTCACCGGTGAAATCGAGGTGCACTCCGATTCGGGCGACGTCGTCACGGTTGACATGCACGGGCTTGCCGGCCTGTACGCCTCCACCAGTAACGGGAGCCTCGTTGCGAAGAACGTCTCCGCCACCAAGCTCGACGCGATCAACGAGAACGGCGACACCCTGCTCTCCGGCGTCGAGGCCGAGGCAATCCTCGCGACTAACTTCAACGGCGACATCTCGCTGGGAGGTACCACGGCGCGCAAGGCCCAGGTCGTAAACGAAAACGGTGACATCATGTTGGTGGACATGGCGCTGCAGGATGACCTGCTGTGTGAATCCGTGAACGGGGGCATCTCGGCACAGCGACTCGATATCGTCGAAAGCAGCATCGAGAACACGAACGGGGACATCTACCTGTCCTACCTCGGTGAAGAGGGCGACTATCACATCGACGCGCGCAGCAACCTCGGCGACATCGACGCCCCGCGCGGCGGCCAAGGCAACGCAGCGCGCACCATCGACGTCAACAGCGACCTCGGCGATATCCAGATCAACTTCACCTCGAAATAGGCATCACCCTTCACCTCAATTTAGGGACTGTCCCTAAATTGAGGTGGCGGGGGTGGCGCCCAGATGAGGCGATTTTGAGCGCAATTGTGACGCTCGTGATGCCGACCGGGGGCTGAGCCAGGGCCAAACAT
The DNA here is from genome assembly GCA_958443615.1 of uncultured Collinsella sp. Classification (GTDB taxonomy): domain Bacteria; phylum Actinomycetota; class Coriobacteriia; order Coriobacteriales; family Coriobacteriaceae; genus Collinsella. The sequence continues at coordinate 75,033 of CAUCLI010000006.1, read as the reverse complement.
CCTACTTAACCCATCCCTATCAGATACTCGACAATCGCCAACCCGATACAACCCAATCAAAACGCATCCAATTGGAGGCACCCATGTCGCACGCGGCGCTGCGCCTTGCTGGCATCACTAAACGCTACCGTTCGAACACCGTTTTGGGGCCCATCGACCTCTCGCTCGAAGAAGAGCGCATCTATGGCCTCATCGGTGAGAACGGCGCGGGGAAATCGACGCTCATTCGTATCGTCATGGGCCTGAGCAAGCCGACGGATGGCACCGTGGAACTCATGGGACAACGGGGGTCAGCAGGCCTGCGGAACGCTCGGTCGAACATCGGCTACGTCCCGGATTCGAGCGCGAGCTATCCGCTGCTCAGCGCTGCCGACAACCTCAAGGCGCGCTGTCTCGAATGGGGGCTGGACCAGCGCCAGATTCCGCGCATCCTCGATATGGTCGGGCTTGAGGATGCAGGTAACAAGCGGGTGCGCAGCTTCTCCCTGGGCATGCGCAAGCGCCTCGATCTGGGCATCGCGCTTTTGGGGCAGCCGCGCATGCTCGTGCTCGACGAGCCCACCAACGGGCTCGATCCGCTTGGCACAATCGAAATCCGCGAGCTCATCATGCGGCTCAACCGCGAGCGCGGTGCCACGGTGCTTATATCGAGCCACAACCTCGCCGAGCTTCATCAGACGGCGACCGATTACGTCATCCTAAGCGGTGGCAAGCTCATGGCGGAGCTGACCGCAGGCGATGTCGAAAGGTTGAGCGGCGGCGATCTGGAGAAGCTCTATGCGCGCATCATGAAGAGCCATCATAACGGGCCGTGCCGCGGCGAGGCGGCCCCGCAGCACCTCAGACGCCCCTCGAAACCCATCTCGACATCGGGAGATGATCGCGATGTCCGGTAACGCCCCATGCACGCATCGCCGCAAGCGGCGCCTGGGATGTCAGACGAAGAAGCGCACGGAAGATCTGTCGGCGGTTAAGCGATCTCTTACCGGCGGGTTCTTCCTCGCCTACCGCATCGAGCGGCTGGCCCCTCTCGCCGCTCTCTGCCTGATTACTTGCATCGCAACCATCTTGAACCCCGACAACGGGCCCCTCTTCATGGTGGCGGGAGACCCGAATGCGGCCGTTGGGGGCACGATCGGATTCGTCGGCGATGTCATCGTCCCTGGTCGCGTGGCGGAATCCGTCCTCCGCGCGTCGCTCGTCTACACGATCGCGTGGATTCCAGCCGCGGCAATCGCGGGCGTCACCGCTGTCGGGGTCGGCACCGCCGAGACGACGGCCCAACTCTCCCAGGCGAAAGGTGTGCCGGGAGGTGCGGCCGTCCTCGCACGAGTGATGCCGCAGACGATTGTGCTCTCGCTTGCATATTTTCTGTCATGCACAGGCGCTTTTATTCTCAAAACCTTGCCGTGCGGAATGCCGCTCACCGGCACCGCATGGGGCACGGCGCTCGCAATCATACTGACGAACTGCCTGCTCCTATGCGCAATCCACACGATGTCCGCCCTCATTTCGGCCGTTTGCAGAATGCCCCTTCTCACACTCTTCCTGTCCCTGTTGCTCAGCATCGGCCCGCTGCTTGCATACCCAAGGGCGTACGTCGCGGGAAACGCGCCGATGGTCGCTTGGATGAACCCCACTGTCTGGCTCATGCACACGTGCTCGCTCAACATATCCGAGGCTTCGCTTGCGGCGGGCGCGGCGGTAGGCGCGAGCACGAGCATCATCGCCTCGGTACTTACGTATGCGATTTGCAGTTGTCAGGAGGCATGTCGATGAATTACGAGAAGCAGTGCCCGTCCGCACGGAACCTCGCGCCCCTCAATCGTGGCGTCTCTCCCGATCGCAACGCGCTCGCCAAAGCCGCCGGCCCGCAGGGCGGTTCGGCCCCCAAACCCACCGGTCCGCGGCGTGTCCCTGCCCAGCGCTTCCGCGTTGCGGCGGCGTCGATCCTTGTGGGCATGCGAGCCCATCTTGGACTTCTGGCACTTGCCGGAGCTGCGATTGCATGCCTCGTCTATCTGTTCGCTGGTAGCGGCTCGTGGATGTTCGCCCTCACCGAGGATTCGGGCATCGGCTTTGCGCCCGACCCTGCATATTGGGCCATAAATACCGAGGCAACGGCTATCGAGGCGCTTAGGTGCTCGGCGCTTGCCGCAACGGTTTTCCTGCCGTTCACCACGCTGGCGGTATGCGGACGCCTTTGCGGGGCCCTCTATGCGACAGACGCCCGAGCGGTCTCGCGGGCGCGCGGCACATCGCCTTGGCGACTGGCAGTTGGCGACCTTCTCACCGCATCATTTCCCGTACAAGCCCTCTACGCCGCCACCGTCGTCGCGATTGCAATCGCGCTGAGCCTGCAGGCTGGGCAAGCGGACCTCCTCGGGACAGTCCTCGCGTCGCTCGCACCCCGGCTTGCGCTCGCCTTGGCCGTCAACGAATCATTCATCGCCTGCGCGCTCGCGCTGTACCGCCTCATCCCCAACCGCGCTGCGGCGTTCGGAATCATGGCGGTCGGCTTCATCGCCGCCTGCGTGGCGCAACTCTCGTTCCCAGCGATGATATTGCCGATTCACGCCGGGCTCTGGATGCACATAAGCAGCATGGCCGCGCCATCCGCGCTCGCCCTACCGGCGGTCGTCCTCGCAGGAACCATCGGGCTCGGCGCATTCGCACTCTATGCGCGGATGCAGCGGTAGCATCAGCATCCCACCAAAATACCCAGGTAAGTGGAGTACTCGCTATGCAGCGGGCTGTGTCCTTTCAGGGTCGCCATACTCGCGATACATGGCATCTCGCGTCACGACCCACTGCTTGCCGAATTTACGGGCATCGACACCAGGGACGATTTTGCCGTATGCAACCGCCTTTCGAAGAGCCGATTCGCTCAAGCCCCAAAGCTCGCTCGCATCCGAGAAGGACATCAGACCGTCGAAAGGAGTCTGAACTTCAATGCCGTGATCCCAAAGCTCATCGCATGAAAGGTCAAGTTCGTCATTCCAGACAACACCATAGCCGCCCGCATCAACCTGGACGTCCTCAAATAGATGGCCATCTTTCAGCACCTCAAACTGGGGGAAGCGATCCACCAGACTGCCGACGTTGTACTGCTTCGTAGAACCGTTCGCAAAGCGCACGCAAAGCCTCATGTCCGGCAACGGAAAAACCTCCTTCACCTTGTGAAACATCGCAGCCTCCTACTCCAAGGAATCGATCTTGTTAAACTCCTGGGTTTCCCACATGCGCAAAAGCTCTTCCGCATGCAAAGACATCCATTCCCTCACGAGTGCCGCGGCGCGGGGCGGAAGATTGCGGCGGCCGCATCGGCGAGTACATCGAGCGCTACAATACCAAGCGCATCAAGCGCTCGCTGGGCGGGATGAGCCCAATGAACTACAGAAGGGCCTCGGCCTCGCTGCCTAGGGTTCAAGGTACTGAAAAACGGTACCATCCCTTCCGCTCAAAAGCTATCGACTAAACACACCGGTCGCGGAATGGCCACCCGGGGCGCGATCGCGTCTTGCCGGGCCGGGCGTTGTGGGGATTTCCGTCACGCCCGACCCATGCCAAGGCAAAAGGTCGATCGTTTGTGCGATCTTCCACCCTAATCAGACGAGAGCATCCGCTCGAGCGGCTTGCGCATGGCTGTTGCGGTGGCAAGCTCGAATGCGAGCAGGGTGCCGAACATCGCGCAGGCGATGCCGAGCAACGCTTGGCCCGTCGTCGGGGCAAGCCCGCCACCGGGAAGCGGCGCGAGCGGAAGGGCGGCAACGGCGAGGGCGCATAGGATCGAAGAGGCAAGGGCGGTGAGCAGGGATTCGCACCGACAGAGGCTGCGCACCGCTCGGCGCGTGAAGCCGAGTGCGCGCCGTAGGCCGAACTCGGAGGCACGTGCCGCCTGCGCCCGCGCGGTCAGTGCGATGCCGCCGGCAAGCGAGGCGATGGCCACCGCTCCCGAGACGACCGAGAAGGTCATGCGGAGCTTCTCGAAGGACTCCAGGCTCGCGCCTACCGTCTCGGAGGCGTCGACGACATCGACGCCATCTGCCGCGAGCTCGCGATGCACGTCCGGAACGTCCGACAGATTCCGCACCTCGAAAGACACCGCGGTCGCATCTCCCTCGCCTTGGGCGCAGAGTCGTTCCTCGATATCCGAGCTCAGGAACACGTCGTCGTATCCCGCGTTGTAGATGCCCGACACCGTGAGCGCAAGCTCTTCGCTGCCGACGGACACCCTGGCCTCCGTCCCCACCAATGAGGAGATATCTGCCGTGAACTTACACGCGAGGCTGGGCGAGAGCGCGATCTCCCGCTTTTCGCGGCGCGGCATGGCACCGAAGGAGAGCGCCTCGGTCGCGCGGGGAAGGGGAACCTTTCGCTCAATCGTCGCAGACGTGTCCTCGATCTTGATCTCGATGGGGCCGATGGTCCTCTGCTCCCAGGCCGCCGTGATACGCCGATCGCCTTTGAGCCTATCGGCGAGCCCGTCGCCCGCGTCCTCGACAAAGCCGGAGTAGAAGCCGACGTTCGCCTGCTCGAACGCGTCGATGGCGCGGTCGACGGCCTGCCCCGCCGCCAAGGCGGCGCAGATGAGCGTGCCGCAGAGGGCGAAGAGCGCGGCGATCGAGAGGCTGCTCCCCATGCGACGCCTTATCGAAGAGAGAGCTCCGCCGGGCCCCTTCCAGGGCGCGCGTGTCCCGCCTCTGCGTTGGTCGATGCTGCCGATGGCGTTTTCGTCGCGGGTTCGCCTTTCCGTCACGGGATCGATTCCGCAGCTGGGCATACCCGTTGCCGAGGGGGTGGAATCACGCTCGATCACGGCGCGCCCGTCCTCGATTCGCACCACGATGTCGGCCTGGCGCAACAGGCTTCGGTCGTGCGTGACCATGAGTACGAGACGTCCGCGCGCGACGTCCTCGAGCGCCCTCATGACGCCCCGCGCGTTCTCGGCATCGAGCGAGCCCGTCGGTTCGTCGGCAACGATGACGGGGGCGTCCCACATGAGCGCGCGGGCGATGGAGACGCGTTGCTGCTCTCCGCCGGATAGCGTCTCGACGGGGCGTCCCAAAATCCCGCCGAGGCCGAGGTCTCCGAGCAGCTTCTCAGCCCGCCCGCTCGCGGCGTCCGTCTCGAGCGCACCGTGCAGGCTCGCCGCGAGCAGGACGTTATCCCGCGCGTCAAGGCCCTCGAGGAGCTGGAAGTCCTGGAACACGAACCCGATGGCGCTCGCCCGCCACCTGTCGAGTTCATTCGGGGAAAGTCCGGACAGATCGGTCCCCATCACGCGCACGGAGCCGGAGAAGTCGCGGTCGATTCCGGCGATGATGTTGGCGAGCGTCGTCTTTCCGCATCCCGACGGTCCGATCACGCATACAAGCCCTTGGTCGGGGAGGGTGAGCGAGAGGCCGTCGAGGACGGTTCGCCCGCTCCTGGTTTTGGTCAGGTCGCAAATCTCGATCATCTGCTACCTCCGGGCGCGCTTGAGGATCGAGAAGGGGTTCGCGAGCGCAGACGCCGCCACCTGGACGGCGTAGGCGCAAGCTACCGTCAAGGCCGATACGCCCGCTCCCGCGAGAATGCTCCCGCCGGCGAGGGCGCCGGCTCCCGCGCCAAGCAGCGCGGCAGCGATGACGAGCATCGCGCCTTCCGCGAAAACCGACCCGGCCAGATCTCCCCGAGAGCATCCGCAGATGCGCAAGATGGCTCCCTCGCGCCTGCGCGCCCAGGTGGCTCCGGCAATCACCGCGAGGCTGAGGGCTCCCGATGCGGCGAGCAGGGTCGCGGAGGCCGTTTGCGACTGGGCACGCGTAACCCCCTGCAGACGAACGGTGCTCTCCACGGCCTCGAAGTTGCCCAGGGGAACGATGCCCTCTGCCGAGAGCTCATCTTTGATCTCGATCATGGCGTCCGGGGTTTCGGGGCGCAGCGTGAAGTCGGGGCTCCCGGTAAGGCCGGCCTGCGCGCGCATCTCGGTCGTCGCGCCGGGGCTGAAGAAGAACGCGTCCTCGATCTCGAACTCATACACCTCGCCCCCGAAGGAGGTCTTCATGGTCGTGTCCGCGACGCCGGAGATAACTGCCTTCATCTCCACGGGCTTCCATACGGGTTCGCCCCCGTTCCATGTGGTGACAGACGCCTTGAACGCGAGCGTCTCACCCACCGCTTCCTCGGGTGAAAGGCCAAGTCCCTTCGCGGCGGATAGGGGGATGACCACCTCGTTTCCTTTGGGGCCGGGCAGGCTTCCCGCGACGAGATGGTCGAGCACCGGCGCGTTGCCGCTCGAAGCCGGCCGGTAGGTCCTGCCCCCCAGCTCGACCTCGATCTCGTCGTATGGCTGTATGGCGTAGACGGCCTTCACGCGCGGGTCCTCTGCGTATCGCTCGAGGAGCCCCGTGGTGTCTTGGCTCACGTCGATATCGGGGCCGTCGTCCTTCCCGTCGGTTCCCGCGACTCCCGTGAAGCTGTCGATGATGCTGATGTCCAGGGCGCTGCCGCCGTAGGAGTCGTAGATGGCGGCGAGCGCGTCGTCTGCCTGGTTCGAAACCGCGCCGGTGAGGACCGGTGCGGCAACGACCGAGACCGCGACGGCGCAGGCGAGGACGGCGCCGCAGCGCAGAAGCCCGTGCCGGACGGAGCTCAGCGCGAGACGCGCGGTCGCGGCCGCGTCCAAGCCGCTGAAGGCGCGCCGCGCCTTGCGGCCACGCGAGGCGCCTGCATGCTTCGGGTCGCGCCTCTCCACCACGGCGCCCTCCGCGAGCCTGATGAGGCCGTCCTCGGGTGAGATGAGCGATTCATCATGGGTGACAACGATGACGGAGCGCTCCTGCGCGATGGCGCGCAACGCGTCCGTGCAGGCACGCGCGTTCTCGGGATCGAGAGCGCTCGTCGGCTCGTCGGCTATGATGGCGGCGGGGTCCTTCGCGAGCTCGCGCGCGATCGCCACGCGCTGGCGCTGCCCGCCGGAGAGCTCGCGTACGCGCCTGCCGGCGAACTTCTCCATCCCCACCGCCCGCAGGGAGCGGGTGATAGCACGCTCGTCGACGTCTCCGGCGAGCTCCAGGGGAAGTGCGACGTTCTCGGCCACGGTGCGCGACGACACGAGGTGGAAGCCCTGCCAGACGAATCCGATACCCGTGTTAAGCGCGTGGTACGCCTCGGCTTCGGAGCGCGTCGCGATGTCCCGTCCGTCGATGCGAAGGGTCCCTGTGTAGCCGCGATCCATTCCCGCGATCACGCTCGCGAGCGTGCTCTTGCCCGCCCCGGACGGTCCCACGAGGAACGTGACCCCGTTTCCGATTCGCAGGGTGACGTCCTTGAGCGCCTGCTTGCTCCCGAAGGATCGGCAGACGTGTTCCAGCTCGATCATGATGGTCCTTTCGGTCCTGTGTCAGTGTCGGAGCCATCCTAGACCTGAGGACGTTAACTTCCCGTTAAGCGGGACCTGTTTCCTTTCGTGTCGGCAGCGAGAACGTCAGCTCGAGCGAGACGCCGGAGTCGACGGGCAAGAAGCGCGCGTCGCCACCGTGAGCCCGCATGGTCTCGCGGGTCGTGGCGAGACCCAGCCCGCATCCGCTGCTCGAGCGCGAGCGCGACCCGTCTCCGCGCCGGAACGGCTCGAAGAGCGCCTCGCGCTCGTTCGCGGGGATCGGTTCTCCCGCGTTCGACACCACTATGCGGCCGGGAGTGCATGTGACGCGATACGGCGGGCGGCCGTATGCCACGGCATTCGCGAGCGCGTTGCGGACAGCGGAGGCCATGAGTTCCCGGTCGGCCATGACATGCTTCGCGCCCTCGTCCGAAAAGGCTATCTCCGCACCTGTATTCGCAGAGATCTCTTCGACGACATCCAGGGCGATCGCGGAGGGGTCCACAAGCTCGCCTCGCTCGGCTGTCGAGGAGCGGGCGAGCGTGAGCAGCTGCGTGACGAGCACCGAGAGCCGGTCGGTCTGTGTGGAAAGCGTCGAGGAGAGGCGCTCGACGTCCTCGGCGGTCGGGGATCTCCGCTTGGAGAACACGTCGAGGCGCGCACGCATGGCGGCAAGCGGGGTCTTGAGCTCGTGCGCCGCGGCCAGCGCGAATCGCCGCTGCGTCGCAAGCGCGTCCGATGTGCGGGCGGCCATGTCGTTGAAGGCGTCGACGAGAGCCGCTGTTTCGCGGTTTCGCGCCGGGATGCACAGCGGCTGCGCCAGGTCCTCGGGCGGGCAGGATTTCAGATGGCGCGCGAGCTGCTCGATATCGCGCGTCTCGCGCCTGACGAGCAGGTAGGTCGATGCGGCACCGATGCAGACGAGAAGGCAAACCGTCCCCGCGCTGCTCGCGAGGTAATCGGAGCGCGCTTCCGAGGGGGCGAGCGTCCCGGGCGCCGCCTCGCCATCCGTTCCCGAGGCAGCGGCCGCTTGGGACTGTTCCGGGGCGTCGGCGACGGGGGCCGTCGGTTTCGAGCTGTCCTCGATGCTTTGAGCGGGGAGCATGACCTGAGCCTCAATCGCGTCGGCCATAGCGAGGGCAGAGTGGTTGAGTGCCCCCGCGATTGCGATGGAGCACGCGGCGAGCACGGCGATGTTCAGCGCGGCGAGCTTCGCCCCAAGCGATATGCTATTCATCCGCCGTTCCTTCCGGGTTCTTTTGCAGGATGTAGCCCCTTCCCACCACGGTCTGGATGGGGTCGTAGCCCAAGGCCGCGCCGAGCTTCTTTCGCAGCGCCGAAATATGGACGCGCACCGCGTTCGAGAACATGTTGCGATCGCTGCTCCAGGCTCGTTCGAGGAGTTCTTCTTGGCTTACCGCCTCGTTGGCCCGCAACATGAGGACCTCGAGGATGTCGAGCTCCTTGCGTCTGAGTGGGATTTCGACCCCACGGGCGCGTACGGTCCTGGTACGTGTGTCGAGGGAGAGCTCGCCCGCGGCCACGACGCTCTCGCGATTCGTGAACTCCCAGCGTAAGAGATTGCGAATGCGGGCTTCGAGTTCGGCAAAGGCAAACGGCTTGACGAGATAGTCGTTCGCCCCGGCATCAAGCCCCTTGACGCGGCTTTCGACCGCGTCTCGTGCAGACAGGATCAGGACCTTGGTCTCGACATCGTGCGATCTTAGATCCTGCAGGATGTCGATCCCGTCCTTTCCGGGCAGGTTGAGATCGAGCAGAACGAGATCGTATTTTTCGAAGGCAAGGAGCTCGGAGGCCCGCATTCCGTCCGAGGCGACCTCGACGGAGTAGCCGTCGAGGTCGAGCCCCTCTGCGACGGCCTCCGCAAGGTCGCGCTCGTCTTCCGCGAGGAGTATGCGCATGGTCCCTCCTGACGTCGTGGTGTTTTCGTATTGCAGCGTACCCATAGACATATCGGCTTTTGGTTGGGTTGCGAGGAATCGATTCCATCTTAAGTCACATGAGGGGGTTTGCACATGAGGGGTGCCTTGGGTTCAGATGGGTGCCGCATTGCTTGCGCCACTCTCGTCGAGATGACTCGCTCGGAGCGTTTGACAAGGACGCTGCGCGAGGACAGGCTCCCTCACATGGCTGCGGTGACATCCTTCACATCCATCTGAATGCCGCGCGGAAAAGCCAGCGCAGCAGCCTAATCGCAGCTCCCCGGCGAGCTCGGCGGCGAGGTTACGGGCCTCGAGGCCGAACCCGCACAGCGCTCACACCTCGTCGGGCGGGAGGTCCGGCAGGGCCGAGAAAAGCGCGGCGTCGCGGAACTTCGCCCCGAGACCGAAGCGGAACACCTCGACCCCGGTGAGTGGGGACTCGACGTTCGAGAAGGCGGCCTTCACGAGCAACTTGTCATCATCTGGTTGTAAACAACGTCTTGGCACGTAACAGCTAACGCGCGTACACCAGCTCGGCGAACTGGCCGTAGCGGTTGACCGCCCCGAGCTTGAACCTATGCAGCGCCTCGGCCTGCGTGAACAGGGGAATCCCCTCACCTAGCAGCACGGGCGCCACCTGGATGATGAGGTGGTCGACCATATCGCGCTCAAGCAGGGGCTTCAAAACGGAGTTTCCACCCACCACCCAGATGTTGCGATCCGGCCCCAGCTTCTCCGCGAACGCCGCCGGATCCTCGGCGACGGCCGTGAAGCCCGGGCAGTCGAGCACACCGTGGGTGAAAACGTAGTTCTCGGTAGTGGGATACGCCGAGCCAGGGTCGTCGAGATTCGCGACCTCGGCGAAGGTGCGGCGACCCATCAGCGTGACGTCCATGCGCGCGTAGAAGTCGTCGTAACCCGTGTCCTCCGTGGTCCCGGTCTCGTACAGCCAACCCAGGTCGTGATCGCTCGTTGCGAGATATCCGTCCAACGAAACGCACCCGTAAAAGTAAACCGCCATACAGCTCCCCCATTCATCCGAACATATTCTCGAGCGCCCGCTCGCCACGGCGCCAACGACGCGGCGCCAATGGCAGGCCTGTCATTGGCGCGGGGGCAACTGACGAGACTTCTCACTCGGCGGCACGGGCGCCGCCCGACACATTATGCCCGTTACCCCTCCCACAGGCGGCGCAGGAACTCGTCGCACGCGCGGGAGCGCAGCCGGTACTTCTTCCACACGAGGTACGACGCGATCTCGAGCGGCGGGTCGAGCGGAAGAAACCGCAAGCCCAAACCCTCGCCCAGCTGCAGCAAGTGACCTACCGTTATCGCACAGGCGGCGCCGGAGCGAACGAGGTGCGACGCGTTGCCGATGAGGTCGAACCTGCCGACAACCTCGAGGGCCTCGTAATCGATGACGCCCGCAGACCACGCCGCTAGGTCCACGGCCCTGTTCGCCGTGCGCGAGCTGAGCAGCAAGGGCATATGCGCGAGCTCCTCCGGCGTCACCGCGTCAAGACCGCCCCACGGGCCGTCGAGCGCCACGCACACGCCCATCCGGTCCGTCCATGGCATTCGGTGCCATTCGTATTTCTCCAGGTTGACCGGCTCGAGCAGCAGGGCGAAGTCCAAAAGCCCGCGCTCCAAGCGCTCCTCCACCGCATCGGCATTGCCCGTATACAGCTCGATCGTCACATCCGGGTGGTCGCGGCGCAATCCGGCGAACACATCGAGGACCGTCCGCATGGACATGGTCTCGCCGGCCCCGATGCGGATGTTGCCCGTGATGCCGAGCTCGCGGTCCATCATCTCCGTCTCGGTTTGGTCCACCAGGGAGAGTATCTCCTCCGCGCGCTGCCGCAGGCGCATGCCGTCGCCCGTGAGCACGCAGGAGCGGTTGGTGCGCTCGAACAGCTCCACGCCCAGCTCGCGCTCAAGGTCGGCGATCTGGCGCGAGAGCGTCGGCTGCGTCACGTGCAGGACGTTCGCCGCCTCGGTCATGTTCTCCTCGCGCGCGACCGCGAGGAAGTAGCGCAGGGTGCGAAGCTCCATCCCGGGCCTCCTTTCAGAGCTCGCCGCGGCCAGTCGCCTTGGCAGGGCGAGCCGTGCGGTTTGATATTTGTAATTCGCATAGCTAGCCAGTTTATATAGGTATTTTACATCTCCGTGAGTGCGGCGTATCGTCCGAATCAGCAGGCGAAACAGGCCAAAACCGCAGTCAGAGAAAGGCGGCACCATGCGCTACACCACCCTCGGTCATTCCGGCATCAAGATCCCCCAGCTCTGCCTTGGCGGCATGAGCTTTGGCGAGGCCAGCCCGGATTTCCACCAATGGACCATCGGACCCCGCGAGACCCGTGCCGTCATCGAGCGCGCGCTCGAGCATGGCATCAACTTCATCGACACCGCGAACTGCTACAGCTTTGGCACCAGCGAGGAATACATCGGAGACGCCCTGCGCGACCTCAGCGTGGCGCGCGAGGACGTGGTGCTCGCCAGCAAGGTCTGCATCAACGAGGGCGGGCTCTCCGCCGCGGCCATCAAGCGCGAGATCGAGGGTACGCTGAAGCGCCTGGGCACCGACTACCTAGACCTGTACATCATTCACCGCTTCGACTACGACGCGCCCATGGAAGAGACCATGGAGGCCCTGAACGACCTGGTTCGCGCAGGGAAGGTCCGCGCCCTGGGTGCCAGCGCGATGTACGCCTACCAGCTGCACAACCTGCAGGATATCGCCCGGGCGAACGGCTGGGCCGGCTTCACCAGCATGCAGTGCCACTACAACCTGCTCTACCGCGAGGATGAGCGCGAGATGATTCCCGTGTGCCGCCAGTTCGACATGGCCATCACCCCCTACAGCCCCCTTGCGTCCGGCCACCTCTGCCGCCCCACATGGGAAAGCGGCAGCACGAGAAGCGCCACCGACAAGACGATGGCCGACAAGTACGATCATGACCGCGCCATCGACATGCCCATCGTGGAACGCGTGGCAAAAGTCGCCGAGGAGCACGGCGTCTCCATGTCACAGGTGGCCCTTGCGTGGCATTGGGCGCGCGGGATCGAGGCGCCCATCGTCGGATGCTCCAAGCCCGAACGCGTCGACGAGGCAGTGGCCGCACTCGAGCTTAACCTCAGCGATGCCGAGGTCGACTTCCTCGAAGAGCCCTACCGACCCCATGCCCTCGTGGGCCCCAAAGCCCGTCCGGACGAAAAGGTGCTCGCCGGTAGCGTCCACGTCAAGTTAGCGAGGTAAACGGCGTGGACGAAACGACCCTTCAAAACCTGCGGGACGCCGGATGCTGCGAGCAGCTCATCCGGGAGCTGGAATGCCTGCCGAGCGCCTGCGCCCGCATCTGCCGCCTCAAACGCCATCGACGCGAGCTGCTGAGCCGCGTTCACGCCGAACAGCGCCGGCTCGACACCCTCGACTACCTGATCCATTCGATGCAGAACAAGGAGAACGCATGTCAATCCTAAACGACGCCTACACCCTTTCGAACAACGTGGAGATCCCCAAACTCGGCCTGGGCACCTGGCTTATGGATGATGCCGAGGCGGAGCGCGCAGTCCGCCTGGCCGTAGATGCGGGCTATCGCATGATCGACACCGCCCAGGCATACGGCAACGAGATGGGCGTCGGTGCGGGCGTGCGCACGTGCGGCATCCCGCGTGACCGGCTCTTTGTTGCAACAAAGGTTGCCGCAGAGCACAAGAGCTACGAAGCCGCCCGCCAATCCATCGACGAATCCCTTGCCAAGCTAGGGCTCGATTACGTGGACCAAATCATCATCCATAGCCCGCAGCCCTGGGTGGAAGTCAACCAGTCCGATAACCGATATGAACGCGAGAACCTCGACGTTTGGCGCGCGCTTGAGGATGCCCAAGCAGCTGGCAAGGCGCGCGTCATCGGCGTGTCGAATTTCAATGAGCACGATCTCGCCAACATCATCGAGCATGCGGGCACGATGCCGCAGGTCAACCAGATTCTCGCGCACATATCCAACACGCCGGCAGAGCTCATTGCATACTGCCAGGATAGGGGAATCCTCGTGGAGGCGTACTCCCCCATCGCCCACGGCATGGTGCTCGATAATCCGCTCGTCACCGAGATGGCCTCCCGTTACGGCGTGAGCCCTGCACAGCTGTGCCTGCGTTACTGCCTGCAGCTGGGCATGCTGCCGCTACCCAAAACGTCCAATCCCGCCCATATCGCCAGCAACGCGCAGCTCGATTTCGAGATCTCATCAACCGATATGGAAGCGCTGTGCGCGGCCGAACGTATCAGCGACTACGGAGACTCGAGCTTCTTCCCCGTCTTCGGCGGCAAGCTGTAGGCGTCGAAAGCTCATCCCTTTGCGGCAACCCCGCCTCATTGGCCGCCCCACGCATTCACCAACCCAGCAGAAAGGAACCCCATGACCAAGCCCTATATCGCGTGCCACATGATGATGTCGGTCGACGGGCGCATCGACTGCGCCATGACGTCGAAGCTGGCAGGCGTGGACGAGTACTACGCAACGCTCGACGCCCTCGACGTGCCCACCCGCATCAGCGGGCGCGTCACCGCGGAGCTCGAGATGGCAGAAGGCCCCTGGGAGGCGACCGACCCCACCCCGTACGGTAGGCCCGGCTTCTCCAAGGCCGTTGCCGCCGATGCCTACGAGGTGGTCTTCGACACGCGCGGCTCGCTTTCATGGAGCCGCGGCACCGACTACGCACGGCCCCTGCTCATCGTCACCAGCGAGCAGGTCAGCGCGGAATACCTCTCCTATCTGGACGAGCGGGGCATCTCCTGGATCGCCTGCGGAGAGCAGCACATCGACGTCGTGCGCGCGGTCGATGCGCTCGCCGGTGAGTTCGGCATCCAGCGCATGGCGACGGTCGGCGGCGGCGCCATCAACGCCGCGTTCCTCGACGCCGGCCTGCTGGACGAGGTGAGCATCCTGATCGGACCCGGCATCGACGCTCGCGCCGGGATGGCGTCGACCTTCGACGGCCTGCCCCAAGAGCGCGAACCGTTCCAGCTCAAGCTCACGCACGTCGAGAGCTACGACGACGGCGCCATCTGGATTCGCTACGACGTCATCAACGACAAGCTCGACTAGAAAGGAACCATCATGACCGTCAAGCAGACCGCGGGCCGCGACGCCCTGGGCGAGTTCGCCCCCGAGTTCGCCCATCTCAACGACGACATCCTCTTCGGCGAGGTGTGGAACCGGGAGGCCCTGCTCCCCCTCAAGCTGCGCTCGATCGTCACCGTCAGCGCGCTGATCGGCCGAGGCGTCGTGGACAGCTCGCTTGCCTACCACCTCCAGAGCGCGCGCAGCAACGGCGTCACCAAATCCGAGATGGCCGAGATCCTCACCCACATCGCCTTCTACGCCGGCTGGCCATGCGCGTGGGCGGCCTTCAAGATGGCCAAGGAGGTCTACGCCGACGAGGCGGCCGAGGCTGAGGGTCACGGCGGGTTCTTCGGCCTGGGCGAGAAGAACGACGCCTTCGCGCCGTATTTCATCGGGCAAAGCTACCTCAAACAGCTCACCGATGAGGGCGCTTACCTGCCCATCCACAACGTCACCTTCGAGCCGAGCTGCCGCAACAACTGGCACGTCCACCACGCCACGAAGGGCGGCGGCCAGGTGCTCATCTGCGTCGAGGGCGAGGGCTGGTACCAGGAAGAGGGCAAGCCCGCTCAGAGCCTCGCGCCCGGCGACATCGTGGAGATCCCCGCAGGCGTCAAGCACTGGCACGGCGCCAAGGCGGACTGCTGGTTCAGCCACCTTGCCTTCAGCTGCCCGGGTGAGGACTGCTCCAACGAGTGGCTCGAGCCCGTGGATGATGACGCGTACAACGCGCTGAAAGCATAAGACATAAGCGTGCCACGCGTTTCGTTCCCGACAATAAACAGCGAGTCCTGCGCACACTTTTGCACATGACTCGCTTTATTCAAACCTCAAGATTGCAGCCTAGCAGCGATCTATAACCATGCGCTCGTACTCCCCCATCGCCGACGCAATGGCATCGCGTTCAGATTCGGACAGGCTTGCCGAGGCGCCCCGATCAACCAAGACCACAAGCGATCGGGGATCGACGCGGTTGAGCTCCCGCACATCGACCAACACGGTCATACCGCGCTCTCGCATAAGGAAATCCGCCAGTTCGCGCGTACTCCCAACCATGCATTCGCAGTCGACCACCCACGCATGCTCCCGCAGCTCTTGCACTGGATAACGCATCGTACCCACCTACCTCATTGCATTGGCGTCTCACACCCTCACAGCTGGCGCAAACCACCGCGATGAACGACCTGCGGGGGAACATATTGTTGAGCATGATGTTTCCTTCAAAGTCAGGGGCGCGAAGACACGGGCGCTCTGTGTCCGTTCGTATGCGCCCGTTCGTATCGCCGACCCCTTGCGTCAGGCGGCTCGCGGCAGAGCAAGGCGCCGTTCGCCGAGGTGCTGCAACCACGTGAGTGCCGTAGAGATCAACAGGCAGATGGCCGCCAATTCGAGATACAGCGGAAGAACCTCGTAGGTACGCGAAACAATCCTCTGCGTTGCCATGAGCATCTCCAGCACCGTGATGTTGGCGGCAAGCGAGGTGTCCTTCACCAGGGAGATGAGCTCGTTGAAGAGAGACGGGAACGCGATACGGAGCGCCTAGGGCAGCACGATATAGCGTATGACCTGCAAATAACCCATCCCCAGACTGCGCGAAGCCACGATTTGCCCAAGGAGCACGGCCCCGATGGCCGCGCGCAGCGTCTCCGAAGCGTACGCACCGGTGTTGAGTGAGAACACGATGACGGCGGCGGGGAACGGATCGATAAGAACCCCAAAGTCGGGGAGCCCGTAAAACACCACGTACAGCTGGACGAACAGGGGCGTCCCGCGCATGAACCACGTGTAGAACCGTGTGAGGACGCTCAGCACGGGGACACGGGCGTGGCGGACCAGCGCCACGACCATCGCGATTCCCAGTGCGAGCGAAAATGATATGACCGTGAGGGGAATGGTGGCCGTGAGACCCGGGGCCAGGATTTCGAAGAACGAATTGAACAGCAGGTCCTGCACGCGCTCGGTCATCTGCCTCCTCCTCTCATACGACGCTCCAAGTGCAACGCCCCTCACATGACGGGCGCCGCCGCATGGACACTCCCGCATCGCGCTCCCCTATCGGCAGCGCTTGAGGACCGCGATCACCGCCCCGTCCCGTCGTGGGGCGAGACGGCGCAAACCGCACACCCCTTAGAGCGCGGCACGGAACAACTCGATAATCTCCTCGCGCGAGAGCACGTGGTAGCCGCCCTCCATCACCAGCGTGGCGTCGGCAAGCTCGTCGAGCACATCCTCGGTGCAGCCCAACTCCGTAAGGTTCATCACGCAGCCGATCTCGCGCATCCACGCCTCCATGGCGTCCAGCCCAGCGCGGGCGACTTCCTCCTCGGTCTTGCCCGTGGCATCCACATCCCACACAGCGCGTGCGAAGCGCGCGAACTTGGGCAGGCCGTACACCATGATCGAGCGGTAATACGGCAGCGCGACGGCGGAAAGCGTCATGCCGTGCGTGGCGTCCGTCACCGCGCCGACCGCCTGGCCCAGCATATGCACCTCCCAGTCGGTCGTCTTGCCCTGGGCGATCAGGGTGTTGAGAGCCCAGGTCGCACACCACATGATGTTGGAGCGCGCCTCGTAGTTCTCAGGCTCCCCCACCGCGACGCGGCTCGCGTGCACGAGGCTCCGCATGAGGCCCTCGGCCAGGTAGTCGCTCGTGTTGTCGTCCTCGCCGGAGAAATACTGCTCGGTGATGTGGTTCATGATGTCGAAGATGCCCGCGACCATCTGATAGCGCGGGAGCGTGTAGGTGTACTCGGGATTGAGGATCGCAAAGCGCGGGAACACCTCGGTGCCGAACACGTGCCCCAGCTTGAGGCCGCGCTCGCGGTTGGTGATGACGGCGCCGCCGTTCATCTCCGAGCCCGTGCCCACCATGGTGAGCACCACGCCCACCGGGACGATCTCGCACGTGGGCTCCTCCCAGCGCTCGTAATACACGTCCCAGGGGTCTTGGTCCGCCGGCAGGTTGACCGAGACGGACACCGCCTTGGCATAGTCCGCGCACGAGCCGCCACCCACGGCGAGGATGAAGTCAACATTGTTGCGGCGCGCGATCTCCACACCCTCACGGAGTTTCTCGACCGTGGGGTTGGGCATGACGCCGCCGTCCTCGACCACGGTCTTGCCGGCCTGCGCGAGCAGGTCGACGATCTTGTCGTACAGGCCGATCTTCTTGATCGAGCCGCCGCCATAGACGAGCTGGACCGTATTGCCGAATCCGACGAGCTCGGTGGCGAGCGCCTCGAGCGAATCGGGCCCAAAGTGCAGACGGGTTGGATTGTGATAGGTGATTGAGCCGAGCATACGTGCCTCCCTTGCCGGTGGTTTGCGTAGCCCCAGTCTAGGAGCTGGAGCCAACTCATGGACAAGGTGTGATCTCGCGGCATCCACGATGAATTCACAGACATGGATTTCCCGCGCATCGCTTGCCTTAGAGTAAGCTCCAAGGAGTATATGGGGAGGTGGACATTCGAACGGGAGGCCATCATGCGCATTGCCGAGGTTGTGGAGGAATACGGACTCAGCGCCGACACGCTGCGCTATTACGAGCGGATCGGCCTGCTGTGCCCCGTGCGTCGCAACGCGAGCGGCGTGCGCGACTACGGCGAGGAGGACTGCGCGCGCATCTCCTTTGTCAAGTGCATGCGCGGCGCGAACGTCTCCATCGAGGCGCTTATCGAGTACACGCAACTCTTCGATGAGGGCGACTCGACACTCGAGGCGCGCCGGCAGATCCTCATCGAGCAGCGCGATGCTGCGCGGGAACGCCTCGAGCTCGTACAGGAGGGGCTCGACCGCCTGGACTACAAGATCGCCCACTACGACGAGATGATCGCCCAAAGTGACGGATCCTGCCGCCCGTGCGGCTCTTTGGATTCAGCTGAAGCGTAGCTTCTATCTTTATGAAGCCCTGCTATCCAAGCAGCGCACGCCAATTTCGACTTTCGTGCTCGACGCGCTCGATGGCAACAGCCTTATCGATTTCATTCACTGTGTAGAGAACGATATAGGAACGGACGAGCGCCCAGCGATAACCCAAAGACTCAACGATGGAATCAACTGCAAGGGGGAATGCAAAAGGAGTCCGCTCAAGGATCCCCACAAGCTTCTCGTATGCATCCAGCAGTTCAGACCCCGCCCGCTTGCCTCCCGTTCGATAATTCAAATAGGCAATGGTCTCCCGCAGGTCTTCCAAGGCGGCTTCAGTCTCCGCAACGGAATACATTACTTACAGACCAAACTCTTCACGCAGGCGCGCAACGCCTTCGCGCGCGGAATGGGTTCGCCCCTCAACTACGTCACGATGCCCCTCGGCCAAGGTCTTGAGCAAATCGAGGCGAGCCATGAGCTGCTCATACGACTCGATGTCCATGACCGCAAGATCACCAGCACCGTTCTTGGTGACAAAAACGGGTTCCTGCCTTTCCCGGCACCACGCCGAAACCTCGTTATACCCGTTGCGCAGCGTGGAGCTCGAAATGATCTTGGGCATGATATACCTCTATTCTTCCTATATTTGGTAAGAACTTCTTCAGTATATCAGCATACTAATCGCGTCAATCACTCATTGAGAAAACGAACGGGCGCGCTCCTAAACACCCGAAGCACCGGCAATAGCTCTGCCACAACCAGCACAACGAAACCTGCGACGGCGATGAAGGCGGCGGGGGCAAAACGCACGGACAGCATCGCGCTCCCAGCGCCCAAGCCCAACGCATGAGCCGCGATCATGTTGGAAAGCACAGCCGAAAGCAATGCAGCTGAGCCTGCAGTTGCCGCATGCATAGACGCCTCAAGAACCGAGGTGACACAGACCTGGCGAGGGGTGGCGCCCAACGCCTCCAGCAACGATGCGTCGCGCTCCCGCACTCGCAAGGCAAGAACTACATTTGCGCACGAGCCCACAGCCGCCAGGATGACCGGCCCCGCGAACATTACGCACGCGAGGCGCGGGTCGAGACCGAATCCGCTCCCAATCGGCAAGTCGTATGCCATGGCATACTGCCCCATCAGGCTCATCATCGAATAGAAACCCGCAACGACACCCATGGCAACCACGAGGGATGTCTCAATCGACAAGCTCTGTGTTAAGCCGTGCTGAGCGCTCCTGCGCGCGAGAAGCCACGCCGTCCAGCGCGACAACGGACACGTCGCCGCATGCAGGATCCTCGGCAAAAGTACAGGGGCGAGAGCCGAAATTAGCGCCGGGATTGCAATAGGCAAAAAGACGAGCCAGGTGCTCTGACCGAAATCGACAGGGGCTAAGACGGGGTCAACCGTGGACACGCACCATGCGGCAGCGGCGCAAGTGGCAAGGGCGGCAAGCCATCGCGGTAGCGTCATGTGCGCGGATGCACCCTCGACCGACCGATCGTCACGCAAAGCCATCACGGACGGCGTACGCGCCGCCGCCCTTGCGGCGCGCGCCCCGCCCAGTACCGACACGAATAGCGACACACCAAGAACCGCAGGACAGAGGGATAATCCCGGTAAGATCCGCACCCCTTCGAACAAGTCGATGTCCATGAACAGGGCGCTGAACACGATGGATGAGCTTGCCCAGCACAAGGCCAAGCCCAAACACGAACCGAAGACCCCAACGAGTGCAATTTGAACGATGACAGCAAAGCCCACCACAACCGGAGGAATGTTGATCACCTGCCACAGGGCGTAGGTACGCCGCAACGAGACGACGCTTCCCCGGGCCGTTGAAGAGAGAACGACGCACCCGGAAATCGCCGAAAACATGAGAATCGCCTGAGCGGCGCTTCTAAAGAAGAAAGAAGTCGCGGACATCGGGTCCGCAGCCGCTGTTGCGGAAAACGACGCGAACCAACCTCCCATATAGCCAAATGCGGCAGCAACGGCGAGTACACCGAACCACACATGCCAATGCTCCCGAACATCACCCACAATCAGGCGAATCATCGCAACATCGCCCCCTCGTCGGTATCGCGCGGCCCTACCGTCTCCATCGCGAGGAGGATTTCCTGCGACGTGGGGTGAGTCATAATATGAACAATCTTTCCGTCACGCATCACAAGCACCCGGTCGGCACGAGCGGCCGCCTCAAGATCGTGCGTCACCATGACGACAGCTCGTCTCCCCTCATTCGTCATAGCTCGCAGCATATCGAGGACCACGTTCCCGTTCGCCGTGTCGAGGGCGCCAGTGGGTTCATCGGCAAACACGATGTCCGGACCAGAGGCGATAGCCCGGGCGAGCGCCACACGCTGTGCCTCGCCACCGGATAGCTCGGCTGGACGGGCATGCTCCTTCCCTCCCATACCGACCCGCTCCAAGAGATCGCACACGTCCTTCCCGCTCACCCTGCGACCGGCAAAGCGCGCAGGTAGCGAGACGTTCTCACCCACGGAAAGCGAGGGCATGAGATTGTGCTGCTGGAACACGAACCCGACATGCCGGGCTCTGACCTTCGCGCGCTCGCCGCGCCTCGCTCGCACGACATCCACGCCCATAAGATGAATCTCACCCGTATCGGGGACCTCAAGCCCCGCCAAACAGTGCAGCAGCGTCGACTTGCCCGAACCGGATGGTCCCACGATGGACACCATCTCCCCAGCCGACACGCTCATATCAACGTATCGAAGAACCTTGGTGCTCAGATTTCCATGCTTGTAACTTTTGCACACGCCACATGCCTCAACGAGGATGCCCATAATTCTTTTGCTCCTTTTGCCATCCCGCCCTTGAGCATGCAAGGCAAAGGTGCATGAGCCCTACACCCTGCAAGAAAGGGCGTATCGGGCAAGCGCCAAGTTACTTTGCACGCGTCTAATCAGTTGATATTGAATAAGAAACCCCGGTCAACAGCTACTTCCAGCCGGGAATGTCGGCACCCGAGGTGAGTGTCGTGGACAGGATGGTCAGGATAACGACGATCAGCAGGAACACGACGGCGGTTCCGGCGATGACCATGAGGGCGCTGAGGGCGAAACGGTACTCGCGTGGCAGCTCGCGCGGGGCGGGTGCCGAGGGCGTCTCGCATACCGACGGGACACTCGCCGAGCCCGTGAGGATGAAGTCCGTGCTCACGCGGTAGATCTGCGCGAGCTTGACCACGTTGTCGACTTCGGGACGGCCCTGGGCACCCTCCCACTTCGAGATAGCTTGGCGAGAAACCCCCAGCAGGTCCGCCAGCTGCTCCTGCGAGTAGCCGGCCTTGCGGCGAAGGTCGAGCAGGCGGTCGGCAAGCTGCGTCGTTGCGTCATCCATAATGAAAGCCTCCTTGTAGCGCTGATATTCCAGGCCCGACGGCAGCCGTCATGGGACGTGTTCACCCCTTTGGCCACCGAGCCTCAGCGCAAGACTATCCTCGCAACCGCTGTTGCACTCCACCATCTAGCAGCGACAATTGTAGCAACACATCACGACAATTCCGCCACTGCCCGTTGCGGCATGGGGCATCATCCCAGAGGAATACGCCACTATCAGCCTTTTTGGCAAATTGACAAACTGATTTGCGCCGAGCAGCTTACTTTCAAGAGAATGATGGGCGCGATATCAGACTGCCTTCTCCGATGGGGTGCCATGATTGCCGAAAAACTGTCCTCCCTCAAATGACATGCCGAACTGAGTCAGCAAGACATCGCATCCGCCATATATGTAAGTAGGACAAAGACGTCACTTTAAGAACGCATGCGGCAAACTCGCCTGCAAAAGCTGTACCATCGGCCTCACCGATGCGATAGTCAAGGCTGGTGGAATCGCCGCCACGCGGACGGCTCATGACCTCGACGATCGGCGCGTCCTATTCGAAATTGTACATAAACCCGACACGCCAAGAATCATCGCGCTTCGGCTCGACAGGGTCGAAGCGATTGAGCGACCGAAGTGAACATGCCCCGCTCGACAACGTACAGTAGACATATCACCGCAGGCGGCAATGCATCAGCTGGGGATAGCCGCGCTCGGCGGCGCGGTTGAAGCCACGCCTGAGGATGCCGATCTGGAGCTCCCACACGAACCACCAGGTAAACACCTCGATGGCGATTAGCGCGCCCATAGAGATCATGAAGCCCTCCGCCGACGGGTTGGGGTTGGCGAACACCTCCGCCCACAGCGCGAAGGCGTCAATCGCGATGAACAACACAATCACACCGTAAGCCGCCTTCCTGCGCGCGTCGATGGTGCGCTGCAGGATACCGCGGATTCCCTCGAGCTCCATCTCCGTGTAGCGGGCGGTCTCGATCCGCTCGCGCATATCCTTATCGAGCTTGGAAATGTACAGCCGCACCATCGCCCCTCCCCGTTCGCCGGGCTTCCGTTGCATCAGAGTATCACACGTTGATACGGCACGATTTCACCATCGAAGTTAGGGTTGAACCGCATGATCGTTTTACTTATCTGGGACTATCGCATCACTTATATGGGAATATCGCATCAGCTCATTGCAAAAGGAGAATTGCCACCTTTGCCGGCATCCATCCACCAGCTCCGACGCAGCAGTCAGCGCGATTCTGGGCGCTTCGCACAAACCGTAGATGAACCGGTGCTGAAATATTCCCTTGAAGTAAATGCATTTCTGTTTGGACAGCTTATCGCCTACTACCCAACAACATAACCGCAGATAATAGTAAGTGAGAATCGACAATCATAGACACCTTGTGTTGTCGCAATTTACTCTGAGGGATTTTTGCGGCAACTCCCCGCGCCGAATTCAAAAATGATGCGTCGAACAGGCTTGTCGAACTCCCTCTTGTCCCATGAGGACCCGCGTACAGCTCATCGGGTCGCAATGGCGGCCGCCTATCATGCGCGACCCGCACATCATCGACGCGATGTGGACATGGGGCGAGGGCTACCAAGCCAAAGCAGAATAGCGAAATCGAGAAATAACACCCGTACCATCAGACGTGACGGCACGGGTGCTTCTCAGCGTCTTGTGCAGTATCTCGCTTCAACCCCCGCTACCTGCAAATCTCCCCAAAGCTATAACCCGTCGTTACAGAGATTCAGATTGTCACGCAACTTGATGACGACACCAGGTCCGCCAGGCCACAGGAACGCCAACCATCAGCAAGGCACAATACACAAAAGACGCCATGCCGATGAGGTCGAGCACGACCGGCCCTACCGGATAGGAGAACAGCGCGGCGAACATGTCGAACGGCGACTGCAGCCCCATGGGGAACAGCGTGAGGATGTGGCGCAGCACCCCGACGCCGGCCGACGGGAGCAAGCCGCTCACAAACAGGATCACGACGTCGGTCACGATGATGGCGAGCGTGGATGAGGTCAGCGCGGAAAGCGCGAGCGTGAGTGCGAGCATGCCGAGCATGACGAGGTAGAACACTCCGACATATACGGCTGCAGCCTGCCACATCGTAAGTGAATACGGCGAACCGAGCGCGTAGTTCTGTATGGGCAGGCCCGCGCCGCCGGCGCCGTAGAAGACCAGAGACACCCCGCATATGATCGCAATGCCAAACGCAAACATGACCGTGGCATATAGGACCGCGGCGATGAGCTTCGCGGCAACGAGCCTGCCACGCCCGTATCGAGCCGCGAGGAGCACGGCATCGGTACCGTCGCGATACTCGGAGGCGAACATCGGCGTCACCGTGACGCACACCGCGAAGATGGCGAACACAAGGAAAGCACCACAGTCGAGGATGTTGTCCCAGCCGCCGGACCATCCGTATGACAGAGGATCGGCCACGCCTGCCTCCATCTCGGTCCAGTACGCGCGCTCGGCGGGCGAGTACACCCACTCCCCTCCCATGCCCTCGTCGAGGGAGTCTTGCAGGTTGGCCGCCAGGGCGCCGTAGAAGTCGAGCGCCATCTCGGGGGTGACGCGGGACGCAAATTGGTACACCTGCTGGCCATCGACCGCCCATGGCTTGAGAATCGTGCGGTAGTACGGGTCGTTCAGCTCGACCATCCTGTCGTTGTCGTAGGCGTCCATGGCAGCCTCCCAAGCCGACATCGAGGACATCTCCGCGAGCTCCTCGGGGTCGAGCTTCTCGTAGGCGATCTCCTGGTAATGGGCGATGTCGGCCGCCACGCGCTCGGGGGTGAGGTCGCCCGCGCGCGCCTCGGCCACCTCGCGGCGGTGCGCGATGGCGGCGGGGCCAGATAGAATCTCCCCAATGTTGCGCTCCGTCTGGGTCTGCATCACGTTGAGCGCCATGACGGCGAGGAGCATGATGAGCGCACCGACGTTCGCCACGATGGCCACGCGACGGGTGAGCATCTTCTTGAGTTCGAACTTGATAAGGCTACGCATGATGCCCACCTCCAAAATGAGCCCCACGCCGACGCTGGGGGCTCCCTCCACCATTCGCGGCGTCGAGCGTGACGGCACCGGCGAGCTCGGAACCGCTCTCGTCGAATACGTGCAGATACAAGTCCTCAAGCGTAGGCGTGACGGAAGCGGCGGCGAAATCGATGGCAGGCGGTTCCGCCGAGAGGAACCGCACCGTTGCCGTGCCGTCGCCGTCGTGGTGCACGTTCACCACGGGCACCCGAGAAGCCAGCGCATCGGCGTCGCGGACGGAGACGCGAGCCTCCCAGACCATGCCCTCCACGCCACGTACGACCTCAGCGGGACTCCCTTGCATAATGAAGGAGCCGTCGCGCATCATGAGAATGCTGTCGGCGATATACTCCACGTCCGAAACGATATGTGTGGAGAGCAAGACGATCTTGTCCGCGGCAAATCCAGCGATGAGGTTGCGGAAGCGCACGCGCTCCTTGGGGTCGAGACCGGCCGTGGGCTCATCGAGGACAAGCACATCCGGGTCGTTAAGCACCGCCTGAGCGATGCCGAGACGCTGCTTCATGCCACCGGAAAACGTGCGGATGCGGCGGCGCTCCTCGCCGGCAAGCCCCACCCGGTCGAGCAGCTGCAGCGATCGGGCATGCGCTTTGCGTGCGTCGACGCCCTTAAGAGCCGCCATGTACTCCATAAAGTCCAAGGCGGTGAATTCCGGGTAGTAGCCGAAGTCCTGCGGAAGGTACCCCAAGCGCGCCCGGTAGTCACCACCGAGGTCTGAGATCGATTTCCCGTCTAGGCGGATCTCACCCGAAGACGGTCGCAGGATTCCGCAGATCATACGCATGATGGTCGTCTTGCCTGCGCCATTGGCGCCGAGCAGGCCGTAGACGCCAGGGCGCAAGGTTGCGCTCACGCGGTCAACGGCGATTTTAGGGCCATACTGCTTAGTCAGCCGGTCGAGTTCGAGCTCCATCTTGGGCTCCCTTCATCATTATCCTCCGTGATATGCAAATTGGTTGCGGCGTCGGGCGCGTACTGTCAATGCCAAATGATTGTTGTTCGCGGCTCGGATACAAATCCGGTTGAGCATGACTCAATCCAGGCGCGAATCTCATGGAAGAACCATGCACCAGAAGCAGCGCAGCTCAAAGCCCAAATCCACGTACTCGTCTGCTCATAAGCCGAAGGCGCAGCGTAGAAGATCATGGCTCCCATCGCGGTGACGGCGGAGGCCCATGCGATGGCCGCCCCGCGCGCATCCGAACTCGATACGCGTCGCGCGCACATAAGACCACCTGCGCAGGCGATAAGGTACGGAGCGCCCATAAGCAGCAACGCACGCACGGCTCCCACGCCTTCAAGTCCCGACACGACGGACCCCAGCGCGATGACGGCGGCGCTCGCAAGACCCATCAACAGCAGACGTGCGAAAACCACAGAAACCGCGTTGAACGGGCAAGCGGCCTCCAATTCGCCCATGTCGAAGGGTTTCGAGCGCGTGACACTCACAAGGCAAATGAGTGCCATGAGGCCACCGCTCGCAGACAATACCTGAGAGCTCAGCATGACTTCCGCCTCAACACGGGCAGCCGTAGCAGCCAGCAACGCGATGAGCACAAATGCAATCCAGACCACACGAGGCGTGAATCGAACCTGGGAGTAGAGAAACCCCCGTAATTGCATATGTGGGGATATCACATCACTATCAAGGCAATGTTCAACCTCGCAGGCGCTTAAACAGGCCTTGATGCACTCAGCACGACCGACTGACCCCTGTTCGCTCAAGAATGACTTGCGATCAGAGCGATACAGAGCAGAGAGCTGCCTCTCGAGCTCGTTTCCCCGCTTCTCCTTCATAGCACACCCTCCTCTCTTGACACCAATTTCTTCCGAAGTTCATTGAGCGCAGCATTAAGCCTTCTCCGCGAGGCAAATCTGCTTATGCCCATCACCATCGCGATCTCGGAAAAGGTGAGTTCTTGGTCGAACCGCAATTCAAGCACTTCACGCGCCCCAGAAGGCATCGAGGCGAGAGCATGGCGAAGGCCGGCCGCATCATCAGGCCCGAAGGTCTCAGGGACCAACGGCTCCGAAGACGCCAGCATCCCGTCAGCGGGAAGCTCTTCAGTCGCACGCGCGCGAACACGAGCAACGTCGACACAAACGTTCCGGGCGATCGTAAGCAGGTACGCCAACGGTTTCCCCGCATCGCGATACCCCTTTGCCGCCCGCATGAACCGAAGGAACACCTCCTGCGTGGCATCCTGAGCCTCGTCCGCGCTATCGGTGTGCCGACGGCAGTAAGCAAACACGTCATCGTAGTGTTCCTCGACAAGGGATCGAACTTCTGCGGCATTCAGCCCGCGCTGCGGATGCGTCACACGCATCACCTCCTCTCGCCATAGATAACGGAACGAACGCCCAACATGAGCGCACATACACGGTTTCTTCACAGAATAGAACGGGGAACGGACTGTTGAATGAGAATACATGCGCAAATCCGATGTTGCGCACCTACGGCGTCGATTGCATGCATGGTGCGGCCGGGATCTTCGCCAACATGATGCGATCAGAAGCCTCGACAACGCTTAATTTTGCACAAACTCAAAAAGACGCAAATTTGCCCTTGCACAACAAAGCTAATTCCCGTATAGTACTTCTTCGTTGCAAGGGGGCGTAGCTCAGCTGGGAGAGCGCTTGACTGGCAGTCAAGAGGTCAGGGGTTCGATCCCCCTCGTCTCCACCATTGCTTCTTTTTCTCCATGGGGGCGTAGCTCAGCTGGGAGAGCGCTTGACTGGCAGTCAAGAGGTCAGGGGTTCGATCCCCCTCGTCTCCACCCATGAAGTTTAAGCCAGAGTTTTATACTCTGGCTTTTTTATTTACGTACGTTGAAATTTCGCGTCAGAACAAAAGGGTCGCCTCTGGCGAACGTTTTCGATGCATTGGACTCCTTTTCTGCGGTCCACTCATTAAACAAAGGACAAAAGCCCAGGAAATTTTAATGAGCTCATCATGCAGGCCGTCCCAAATCATCAAAACATTCGCCAGAGGCGACCCTTTGAGTTAAATGCGGCTGGAGTGGACGGTCCTGGTCCTCATTCGTTCAAAATAATCTGCCGCATTCTCAATCAAGATCGATAGTTGTATTGAATTCAGATAGGAGCTGCTGGCATGAACTTTGACAATGCGGAGCCCATGCTCCACCTCAAATCAAAAAGGGTGCGAAGATCGCACCTTCGCACCCTGAAAAAACTCCAAACGGCGACAGCGCGGGGCGGTCGCGGGCAAAGCCTTTAACGACGCTGGGAGATCACGAGCTCGGCGACCTTCTTCGCGACCTCATCGATGGCGACATCCTCGCACTCACCCGTGGCGCGGTCCTTGAGCTCGACCGTGCCGTTCTTGAGACCGCGCTTACCCAGCACGATCTGGTACGGGAAGCCCATAAGATCGTTGTCGGCGAACTTGACACCGGGACGGATGTCGCGGTCGTCGACGATAACCTCGATGCCGGCATCGCACAGCTCAGCGGTCAGTCGATCGCACACCTCGGCACACTCAGGAATCGTGGGGTCGAGAGGCATGACGGAAACCTCGTACGGCGCGATGGAGACGGGCCAGATGATGCCGTGCTCGTCGTGATGCTGCTCGACGGAAGCCGCGAGCGTGCGGGACACGCCCACACCGTAGCAACCCATCAAGAAGGGCTTCTCGACGCCATCCTCATCGGCGAACGTGGCGCCCATGGCCTCGGAATACTTGGTTCCGAGCTGGAAGACCTGAGACACCTCGATGCCGCGGGCACCGGCGAGCGGGGCGCCGCAGTGCGGGCAGGGATCGCCCGCGACGACGGTGATAAGGTCCCCCCACGCATCGGGCTCGAAGTCGCGGCCGGGGCAGGCGCCGGTGAAGTGGTAATCGACCTCGTTCGCACCGCATGCCCACTTCTTGGAATCGCGCAGGGTGACATCGCAAACGAGGCGGATACCCTCGGGCAGGTTCACCGGCCCGATGAATCCCTTATGAAGGCCGTAACCCTCGAGCTCCTCATCGGTCATCATGCGATACCCCTCACCGAAGAGGTGCTCGGCCTTGCAATCGTTGAGCTCGTGATCGCCCGGGACGATGGCGACGACGGGATTGCCCTGGGCGTCGATGATGGCGAGGGACTTGCGCGTGCCGTTCTCGGGGAATCCGAAGAACTCGGCGACGGCGGCGATCGTACCCATACCGGGCGTATGGACCCTCTGCAGGGTGCCGTCGCCGGGACCCTCGGTAACGGCGACCTGGGTGGAAGCGGCCTCGTCGTCCGCAGCGTAGCCGCAAGCGTCGCAGTACACGAGCGCAGCCTCACCGGCGTCGGCGAGGGCCATGAACTCGACGGAGGTGTCGCCGCCGATCTGACCGGAGTCAGCCACGACGGGCAGGGCCTTGAGACCGCAGCGCTCGCAGATGTTCGCATAGGCCTGCTTCATGTCGTCGTAGGTCTCCTGCAGGGACTCCTGCGTGGCGTTGAAGGAGTAGCCGTCCTTCATGATGAACTCACGGCCGCGCATAAGGCCGAAGCGGGGGCGCATCTCATCGCGGAACTTATCCTGGATCTGATACAGGATCACGGGAAGCTGCTTATAGCTCTTGAGCTCGTTCTTGATGAGATCGGTGACCGTCTCCTCATGCGTGGGGCCGAGCACGAACTCGCGCTCATGACGGTCGGCGAAGCGCATGAGCTCAGGGCCGTACACGTCGTAACGACCGGAGTCGCGCCACACCTGGGCGTCGACCATGATGGGCATGAGCAGCTCCTGGGCGCCGGCGGCGTCCATCTCATCGCGCACGATGTCCTCGATCTTGCGCAGGGAGCGCCACGCGAGCGGCAAATAGCTGTAGAGACCCGCGGCCTGCTTGCGGATCATGCCCGCACGCAGCATGAGGCGATGGCTGGCGAGCTCGGCCTCCGACGGGTCCTCCTTGAGCGTCGGGGCATACAGATTGGACATCTTCATCGCACGGGTCTTGGACACAGCGACCTCCTAATATCAATTGCGTCAAACGCTTCGATAATACCAGCTAATGCGCGGGAATCTTGTCTGACTGTAGAGTAATCGCAGCTCCGGTCCAGACATATTTCCGCAAGGCGTTTTTGTGATGCCGAAGGCGAACAACGCCTGAAGGAATTATGTCTGGACCGGAGCGGTGGGATTGATCAGAGCCTGTCGATCTCCTCCATGAGCGCATCCACGATTTGCTCCTCGGGAACCTTGCGGATGACCTCGCCATGACGGAAGACCATGCCGATGCCCCGGCCGCAGGCAACGCCCACGTCGGCATCGCTCGCCTCGCCGGGGCCATTCACCACGCAGCCCATCACGGCGACCGAGATGGGCTTGGTGCACCCCTTGAGCCTCTCCCCCACCTCTTCGGCCAAACCGATCAAATCTACCTGCGTGCGACCGCACGTCGGGCAGCTCACGAGCTCGGGGCCGCGACGGCGAAGCCCGAGGGCCTGCAAGATGCCCCAGCACACCGGTGGCTCCTCCACGGGGTCCGCGGTGAGGCTCACGCGCATGGTGTCGCCGATGCCCTCAGCGAGCAGCACGCCGAGGCCGACGGCGCTCTTG
Source organism: uncultured Collinsella sp. (assembly GCA_958443615.1). Lineage (GTDB taxonomy): Bacteria > Actinomycetota > Coriobacteriia > Coriobacteriales > Coriobacteriaceae > Collinsella. The sequence goes on along the minus strand of CAUCLI010000006.1, from coordinate 44,739 downwards.
ATGGTCCCCTGCTGCACGGTACCCGCCTCGGTGACGCCGAGATGCAGCGGGATGTGGGGAAGCTCACGGGAAAGGGCGCGATATGTCTCGATCGTGGTGGGAACGCTATGCGCCTTGGCGGAGAGCACGATGTTCTCGAACCCGCGCCTCTCGAAGTGCTCGACGAATTCGAGAGAGGACGCGACGAGCTTCTCGGGCTGGGTGAGGCCGTCGCGCTCCGCGATTCTCTTATCGAGCGAGCCCGCGTTGACGCCGATGCGGATGGCGGCGCCCGCCTCCCCAGCGGCATCGATGACCGCGTCAACGCGGTCCCAATCGCCGATGTTGCCGGGATTGATGCGCAGCTTGGCAGCGCCCGCCTTCACGGCGCCGATGGCGAGTCGATAGTCGAAGTGAATATCCGCAACGATCGGAACGGGCGATTCGGCGCAGATGCGCGCGAAGGGGTCGAGCGCCTCCTTGGAAGGAACCGTGACACGGACCAAATCGCAACCGGCATCAACCAGCGCGCGCACCTGGGCGAGGGTCGCATCGGCGTCGATGGTGGGCGTGCACGTCATGGACTGCACGACGACCGGCGCGCCGCCGCCGATGGGAACTGAACCGACCAAAACCCGACGCGTGCGTTCGCGGGCGAACCCTTGCATGGCACTCCCCTTTCGAAAGGCGCTAGAAGAACCGGATGATATCCGAACCCAACATATAGATGAACAGCAGGCCGAACAAGCCGATTCCGACCATGGAGATGATCGTCTGGGCCTTGACCGGGACCTTGCGACGCGTGACCGCCTGAACGGCCTCGATCACGAGCTTGCCGCCATCCAGAGGCGGGATCGGCAGCAGGTTCATGAAGCCGAGCGAGAACGAGATGAGCGCGGCGAAATTCAGGAAGGTGGCGGCTCCCTCGGCTGCCGCCTGGGCCGACATGACTGAGATGCCGACAACGGACGTGGAGTTGTCGAGCACCTCCATCGTATGGCGCGGGTTGAGCAGGCTGCCGACGGATTGCGCGGTGGCGACAATGTTGTCGACGGCGATCTGACAGGATTGCAACGGGTTGAGCCGGACCACCTGCGTGGGGACGTTGATGCCGATCATGCCGTCCTCGTCGAAGGAGACCTCGATGGTGAGAAAGGCCCCGTTTTCGCGCGCCCAGGAATCGGACCCCGCGTAATCATCGAAGGGAAGACGATCGATGGCGGTATCGATGTCGTTGGGGCGCCACACATCGAGCTCGACCGCGCCCTCATGATCGGTGGCATCGAAGGCGTCGAGCATCCCGAGCCAGGAATCGACGCGCTCGCCATTCACGGCGAGGACACGATCGCCTTGCCGCAACCCCGCTTGTTCGGCCGGGGAATCCGCCACGATCTCGCCGAGCACGTTGGCATCGATGGGAGCTGAGACGCCCAATGCGGAATACACCGCGATAACGAGCAGGAATCCCGTGAGGATATTCACCGCGATACCGGCGACGAGCATGAACGCACGGGCCCAGAACCCCTTGCCGACATATGTGTGCGAACGCTCGAGTTCGAAGAACTCCTCCTCTTATTTCGGTGGGACCCACGGCTCACCCTCGGCGGTCGCATGAGCGCGATCGAATGCGCGCCCGTCATAGACCGTATGACCCTTCGGATCGCGGGGGACCGCGGCGAACGTGCGCGGGAACCCGGACTGCGAGTCCTCCTCGCCCTGCTCGCGCTCCGCATCATCCGGGACGGGGACGATGGATCCCCACCCGTACAGAAGCGAGCAAGCATCCTGAACCTGATCAAGCGCGAGCCCGAGCTCCTCGGAGACCACGTCGAGATCCACGGTTCCATGGCGATGGATGCATGCCAGGACCTCAGGTGCACTGGGAACCTCGGTGGGATCCATACCGCAAATCTCGGCATACCCGCCCAAAAGAATCGGGGTCACACCGAATTTCGTGCCGATGCGCTTGGACACATGATGGATATTGAAGCGGCACGGCATGCCCAAGAAGAACTCGAGCACGCGAACCCCGCACGCACGGGCGGCGAGGAAATGCCCGCCCTCATGCACGAACACGAGAACGGAAAGAAGCAGAAGGCCCCAAAAAATGGGGCCGAGAAATCCGAGAAGAGCGTCCATAAGATCCAAACTCATCAGAAGCGAGACGAGATGACGTCGCGAGCGCGGGCGCGGGCCCATGCATCGACATCCGCAAGCTGTTCAAATGATGAAACGGCCTGGCAGTCGTGCGCATCCATACAGCTCTCGACGACATCGGCGATGCCGGTGAACGTGCAGGAGTCATGCAGGAACGCATCGACCGCGACCTCGTTCGCCGCGTTCAATACGCATGGGAGGGTACCCCCCTGCCTGCCCGCGATTTCAGCGAGCTTGAGGCAGCGGAAGGAATCCATATCCGGGGCGCCGAACGTGAGCTGCACAAGCTCGCGAAAGTCGACGCGAGGTGCGGGGGTGGCCCAACGCTCGGGATACGAGAAGGCGTACTGGATGGGAATGCGCATATCCGAAGCTCCGAGATGGGCCATGACGGAGCCGTCGGTGAACTCGACCATGGAATGGATCTTCGACTCGCGCTGGATGAGGACGTTGATGCGATCGAGGTCCATATCGAACAGATGCATCGCCTCGATGCGCTCAAGCCCCTTGTTCATGAGCGTGGCGGAATCGATGGTGATCTTGGCCCCCATATTCCACGTCGGATGGGCCAACGCGTCGTGACGGGTCACGTCCGCGAGCTCGTCGAGAGAGCGGCCGTAGAACGGACCGCCGGAGCACGTGAGCCAGATGCAATGCGCCTCGCGCGGATTCTCCCCCAGAAGGCATTGGAAGATCGCGCCGTGCTCCGAGTCGACGGGGAGCATCTGACCCGGGGCGACCATCGGCATGAGCAGATCGCCGCCGACGACCAGGGATTCCTTGTTGGCGAGGGCCAGGCGCCTGCCGCTCTTCAAAACGGCATGGCTCGCCGAAAGCCCGGCGGCGCCGACGATGGCGACGAGCACGACATCGACGTCATCGAGCTCGGCGAGCTCTTCGGCGGCGCGGGCTCCGGTGTGAAGCGCGCAATCGGCGGGAAGCTCGGAAAGGACGGCATCGCCAGCGTGACCTGCCGATGTGACCGCGACGTGGCGAACACGATGCTCGATGGCGAAGCGCACGAGGTCCTCGGTCCTGGAATGTGCGCTCAGCGCAACGACCTCGAGCTTATCGGCATGCTGCCGGCAGACATCCAATGCCTGCGTGCCAATGGACCCGGTGCAGCCGAGGATGGCCACGCGCGTGCGCGAAGACTCGTCCCGGGCGCCCATTAGAGAACACCGCCGAGGTGAAGCAAGATATACGCGGTGATGACGCCGACGATCAGCGAATCGGATCGGTCAAGCATGCCGCCGTGACCGGGAATGAGGTTGCCGGAATCCTTCACGCCGACGCCGCGCTTGATGCGGCTCTCGAGCAGATCGCCGAAAACACCCATGATGGAGACGACGACACCGCACAGGACGGCGAACCAGAGATCGATCTCATAGAGCCCGGTCCACCAAATGATGACCCACACGGCGATCGCACCGAGAAGCCCGCCGAAAAAGCCCTCCCAGCTCTTTTTGGGGGAGATCTTCGGCACCATCTTATGCTTGCCGAAACGGCTGCCCACCATGTATGCGAAAGAGTCCGAGAGCCAAAGTGAGGCGCAGACGCCGATGGAGAGCAGCGCCCCCTCCCAGCCGGGAATCGCCTCGCGCAGCAACACGATGGCGGAAAGCATGTACCCGGTGTAGATGGCGCCGAAAGCCGTGACGGCGACATCGGCGATACGCGTACGCGGGTTCTGCACATACCAAAGCCCGAGCAGCAACACGAGCAGGAAGTTGATGACCGTGAGCCAGACGGGATCGACGAGCACCGAGAGCGGGAACAACACGGAGGCGATGAGGCCGACGAACTCGTTGGGGACCTTCCCGTCGAGCCGCATCATGCGATAGAACTCATGGCAGCACAACACGGACATGAGAGAGGCGAACACCGCGGTGGGAACAACACCCAGAACAAGCGACCCGATGAAGAGCACCGCATACACGATGCCGGCGCCGGCGCGGACCATGAACGAATGAAGGCGACCGGAAGACTTCTCGGCCGCCGTTGCCTCGGTTGTAGTTTCCTTCGAATCCAAGATGAGCTCCTTGAAACGCTCTGCCCCTACGCTTGGGACAATCCGCCGAATCGACGGTCGCGACCCTGATACGAGGCGATGGCGCGGACAAGCCCCCATCGATCGAAATCGGGCCAATAGGTATCGGTGATGTAAAACTCGGAATAAGCGATCTGCCACAACAGGTAGTTCGAGACGCGCATCTCGCCAGAAGTGCGAATGACCAGTTCGGGGTCGGGCAGCCCGGCGGTGTAAAGGCTATCGGCGACCAGCTTGTCGTCGATTGAATCGATGGAGATATCGCCGGCCACAGCAGCTTCGGCGATGCGCCTGACCGCCCTGGTGATCTCCGCCCTGCCTCCATAGTTGACGGCGAGGGCGAGCGTCATGCCCGTGTGATCGCGCGTCTCGGCAAGACCGTATTCGAAGACGTCACGGGTCTTCTTGGGGAGCGCGGAGATGTCGCCCAGGAACTCGACGCGCACGTTCTCACGCTTGAGTAGGGGAAGCTCATCGACGAACGTCTTGGCGAACAGATACATCAACAGGTCGACCTCGGCTTTTGGCCTATTCCAATTCTCCGTGGAGAACGCATAGGCCGAAAGGACGTCGACACCCATGCGGACGCAAGCGGTGATGACCTCCTGAAGAGAGACGATGCCCGCTTTATGGCCCTCTCCCCTGCCGAGCCCCCGTGCGGTGGCCCAGCGGCCGTTGCCGTCCATGATGCAGGAGATATGGCGCGGGATACGCGCCATATCGATATCCTGGATCGAGATGCCATCGGGATGCTCAGCGAAATACTCGGTGAACTTGTCGACGTCATACTTCATGGCTAAATCTCCATGACCTCGGCTTCTTTTGCCTTCAGAAGCTCCTCCACACGGGCGACGTACTCATCGGTCGCCTTCTGGACCTTGGCCTGCTCACGGCGGACGTCGTCCTCGGTGAGCTCCTCATCGCGCTCCAGCTTGTTGTTGGCATCGCGACGGGTGTTGCGAATGGCGATCTTGGCATGCTCGGCGAGCTCGCGGCACTCCTTGACCAGCTCGCGACGGCGCTCCTCTGTGGGGGCCGGGAACGGCAGGCGCACGACGATGCCATCGGAGTTTGGGGTGATGCCCAGGTCGGAGGCGGTGACCGCCTTGACGATCGCGTTGACGAGGGCCTTGTCCCAGGGCTCGATGACCAGCATGTGGGCCTCGGGCACCTTGACGGCGGCGACCTGGGTGATGGGGGTGGCGACGCCGTAGTAATCGACGGTGATGTCGGAGAGCACGTTGGCGTTGGCGCGGCCGGTGCGGACCTTGGCGAAGTTGTGCTTCAGGCTCTCGATGGCCTTGTCCATGTTCTGACGGATATCGGACATGTCTTACTCCTCTTCCATGACGACGGTGCCGACGGGCTCGCCCGCCAGGGCGCGCTTGATATTGTCGTCCCCATCGATGTTGAGGACGATGATGGGCATGTGGTTGTCCTGGCACAGGGCGGTGGCGGTGGAGTCCATGACCTGTAGGCCGCGAACGAGCACCTCATGGTAGCTGATGCTATCGAAACGGACCGCGTCCTCGTTCTTGACCGGGTCCATGTCGTACACGCCGTCGACCTTGGTGGCCTTGAGCAGGCAGTCGGCGCCGATCTCGCACGCGCGAAGGGCGGCTGCGGTATCGGTCGTGAAGTAGGGGTTGCCGGAACCCGCGGCGAAGATGACGACATCGCCTTTCTCGAGGCTGCGCATGGCGCGACGGCGGATATAGGGCTCGCAGACCTCGTTCATCTGAATACCGCTCATGACACGGCACGGGCAGTCGATGCGCTCGATGGCGTCCTGGAGAGCCAACGCGTTCATGACCGTGGCGAGCATGCCCATGTAATCGGCCTGGGCGCGCTCCATGCCCTTGGCGGAACCCGCGACGCCGCGGAAGATGTTGCCACCGCCGACGACGACGGCGACCTCGATGCCCTCATCGTGCAACTGTTTGACCTGATCGGCCATGCGCTCGACGATCGCCGGGTCGATGCCGTAATCGGCGTTGCCCATGAGCGCCTCACCGGAGATCTTGAGCAGAACGCGCTTGTACTGGTAATCAGACAAGGAAGCCTCCTTAGTACGGAATTGTTCCCATTCTAACAGGGTTGACGGACACGCGTCGCCACTGCACGGCGCCACATGAAAAAGCAGGCCGCGGGACAACCCGCGACCTGCTGAACCTAGCTCGATGCGAAATTACTCGCCGCAAACCAGACGATCGAACGCAACGACCTTGACGGTGTCGCCGAGCTCCTTGGAGACCTTCTCGGCGTAGGCCTTGATGGTGAGGCTGGAATCCTTGATGAACTCCTGCTCGTTCAAGACGATGCCCTTGAAGAACTTCTCGAGACGGCCGACGGCCATCTTCTCCTGGATGGCCTCGGGCTTGCCGGACTCGGCGGCCTGGGCCTTGTAGATCTCGACCTCGTGATCGATGATGTCCTGGGCGACGTCCTCACGGACGGCGGCGATAGGAGCGGTGGCAGCGACCTGCATGGCAACATCGTGAGCGAAGGCCTTGAAGGCCTCGGCGGCAGCGGTCTCGGGCTTCTCGAAGGAGAACTCGACGAGAACGCCGATCTTGCCACCCATGTGAATGTAGGAGGCGACGCCACCGGCGGCGGGCTTGCGGACGGTGGTGCGGGAGACCTTCATGTTCTCACCGATGACGTGAATCATCTCGGTGAGGGCGGCCTCGACGGTCTCACCGTTCATATCGCAGGCCATGAGGGCCTCGACATCGGCGGGCTCGTTGTCGCAGACGACCTTGGCGACCTCGGCGGCGAAGCCGGTGAACTTGGGGTTGGAGGCGACGAAGTCGGTCTCGCAGGCGATCTCGGCGAGAGCGCCCTTGGTGCCGTCCTCGGAGATGTAAGCGGCGACGGCGCCCTCGTTGGTGTCGCGGCCGGCCTTCTTGGCGGCGGCGGCGAGACCGTTCTTGCGCAGGATGTCGACGGCGGCGTCCATATCGCCCTCAGCCTGAACGAGAGCCTTCTTGCACTCCATCATCGGAGAGTCGGTCATCTCGCGGAGCTCCTTGACCATAACGGCGGTGATCTGAGCCATGTTCGTTCCTTTCGAAGGAAGTTACCTAACGGGGTGCGGTTGCCTACTCGGCAGCGGCCTCGGTGGCAGGGGCCTCAGCGGCCATCTCGGCCTCGGAGATCTGCTCCTTGCCGGAACCGGCGAGGCAGGCGTCGGCGAACAGCTCGCTCATGAGCTGGATCGCGGAGATGGCGTCGTCGTTGCAGGGGATGCCGTAGTCGACGACGTCGGGGTCGGAGTTGGTATCGATGAGGGCGACCACCGGGATGCCGAGGCGCTTGGCCTCCTTGATGGCGTTCTCCTCGCGCTTGGTGTCGATGACGAAGAGGGCGGCAGGGGTGCTCTTGAGCTCACGGGCGCCACCGAGGTTGGCCTGCAGCTTGGCGAGCTCCTTGCCCAGGACGGCCTGCTCCTTCTTGCCGCGCAGGGCCATGGAGCCGTCGGCGACCATGCCCTCGAGCTCCTCGAGGCGGTTGATGCGGGAGCGGATGGTCACGAAGTTGGTGAGCATGCCGCCGAGCCAGCGCTGGTTGATGTAGGGCATGTTGGCGCGCTCGGCAGCGGCCTTCACGGCCTCCTGAGCCTGCTTCTTGGTGCCGACGAAGAGGACCTTGCCACCCTTGGCGGCGGTCTCCCTCAGGAAGGTGTAGGCCTTGTCGGCCTCGACGATGGTCTGCTTGAGGTCGAGGATGTAGATGTTGTTGCGCTCGCCGAAGATGAACGGCTTCATCTTGGGGTTCCAACGACGGGTCTGGTGACCGAAGTGGCAGCCAGCCTCGAGCAGGGTACGGATGTTAATCTTGGTAGCCATGTTTACCTCCCGGTTTTTCTTTCGCACGGTGTCGACCACTCCGACCACTCGAGCCTGCGCTACCTTAGCCCGAGCACCGCGGCCGGCGTGTAGCCGTGCGTGTGTGATGGAACGTTGCGTATTCGCAACCTGATGCATGGTAGCAGGTCGCGTCGTTGTTGCCAAGGGTCCACAAACTCTATCCACGAGGATGAGCCTGGGTGACGGCAGACCTCAAACGATCGGGCGTCAGATGCGTGTACACCTGCGTGGTCGACAGGCTCGCGTGGCCGAGGAGCTCCTGGACGCTTCGGAGGTCGGCGCCACCGCCCAACAGCTCCGTTGCGAACGTGTGCCGCATGGCGTGCGGCGTGATGTTCCTGGATATCCCGGCGCGGCGCTTCAGGATGTCGAAACGGTACCGAAGGGCATTGGCGTCCATGGCGCGCCCACGCGCCGAGATGAACACCGATGCGCAGGAGGGCGCCGCATGGGAAGCGGAGAGCAGCTCGGGCCTCCCCTCCTCGATGTACCGCGCATACACATCGATGGCCCTCTGGTAGACGGGTACGATGCGCTCCTTGGAGCCCTTGCCGAAGAGCCGCACGACCCTCTCAGTCGAATCGACGTCCGCGAGCCCCAATCGGGCGAGCTCGGAAATCCTCGCCCCGGTGGCGATGAACAGCTCCAACATCGCGGCGTCGCGAAGGCCCTCCGACGTCGTCAGGTCGGGGGCGCGCAGCATCGACTCAAGCTCATCGGACGTCAGGACATGGGGCAACTCACGGTGCTGTTTGGGCGCCGTTGTGGAGAGGGGGACGGAACCGGCGGGGTGCCCCTCCATCTCGAGCCACCGAAATAGGGAGCGGATTGCGGATAGATGGGCGGCAACTGTGCGCGACGATCTCCCCTTCAACCGGAACTCGGCAAGATACGCCCTGATATCCCTCGACGAGGGGCTCAGCCCGTCCACGCCGTTGGACTCGCACCAATCCGCATAAGCCTCCAAATGCTGCCCGTATGCACGCGACGTCTCGGGCGAAAGCCCTTCGACGCTGGAGATGTAGGCGATATAGCCGTCGATCTCATCGAGTAGCGCTGCCTGCCGAGCGAAGACGTCCATCTACGCCTCGGATCCAGATCCGAACAGATCGGGGCGGGATGCGATATACGTGCCCAGATCGAAAAGCGCCCGCTCGGAATATGCGGCATAGCGGTCGCGCTTGCCCCGGCGCTTACCGTCCCCGAGAGGAGGAACGACGCCGAAGTTGACATGCATCGGCTGGTACCCGACGGTCGACGGGGAGGTCGCATATGAGACGAGCGAACCGAAGGCGCCGGTCACCGGAAGCGATGCGCGCTCGAGACCGCCGAGATCCGCGAAGGTATTGAGGGCGGCGAGCAGCCCCGAGGCGACGGCCTCGGTATAACCCTCCGTGCCCGTGATCTGCCCAGCGAGCCGGACCCTCGTGCCCGGCACGGCGAACGAAGGATCGAGAACATGGGGCGAGTCGACGAACGTGTTGCGGTGCATCACGCCGTACCTGAAGAACTCGGCGTTCTCCAATCCGGGAATCATGCGGAACACGCGCTTCTGCTCGCCGAACGTCAAGTTGGTCTGAAAGCCGACCAGATTATATGCGGTGCCCTCTGCGTTTTCAGAACGCAGCTGGACAGCGGCCCAGGGGCGACGGCCTGTTCGAGGGTCGGTGAGGCCCACCGGCTTCATCGCCCCGAACCTGATGGCGTCGTGACCCGTGCGCGCGACCTCCTCGGCGGGCTGGCATGCCTGGAACAGGTCGCGGCGCTCGAAATCCTTCAGCACGACGCGCTCGGCTCCCACGAGGGCGTCGATGAAGGCGTCATACTCATCCTTGGTGAAGGGGGCGTTCAGGTAGTCGCCGCCGGACTCATCGTCGTAGCGCGACTGGCTGAAAACGACATCGCGGTCGATTGTCGTCGCATCGACGATCGGGGCGGCGGCGTCGAAGAACGAGAGCGCATCGCCCCCCACGAGCTCGAGAACGCGGTCGGACAGCTCTGGAGAACAGAGCGGTCCGGCAGCGATCACGCACGGGCCCTCGGGAATCTCCGCAACTTCCTCGCGGACGACCTCGATGAGCGGCCTTCGCGCGACCTCCTGCTCGACCAAGGCCGAGAAGCGCTCGCGATCGACGGCCAGGGCGCCTCCCGCGGGAACCGCGGCCCGCTCCGCGCATTTGATGAGCACGGAGCCCATCCTGCGAAGCTCCTCCTTGAGTAGTCCGGCGGCCGAATCGATGCGCGAGGATTTGAACGAATTGGAGCACACGAGCTCGGCCAGCGAACCGGTGTGATGGGCCGGAGAGGTCTTGGCCGGCCTCATCTCGTACAGGCGAACGGGCACGCCGCGATCGGCGAGCTGGCAAGCGCACTCGCTCCCGGAAAGGCCGCCACCTATGACCGTCACGCACTCAAAACTCATCGTCAGCTCCTTTTGTTCGAATGACCGTCAATTATTCTGCCCTAAGCGCGTGAGCGAGTGAAGCGCGACGGAACTCGGCGTCAACCTTCCATCGACAAGGCGTTCGACAAGCCCGAGCACCTCAAGCTCGCCGAGTAGTTGCAGACAGGCAAGAGAATCGATGCCCAGGACAAGCGCGAGCTCATCAGCTCGCATGGGATTCGCCAACAAGATATCCATGACGCGCCGGCACCTGGCATCGAGCGCCTCGAATCCGCGGGCATCGGGGCGCGCGAATCTCAGCGTGCCGAATATCCTTGAGATGGCGACCTCGAGGGCCTCCTCATCCGCAATGCAGCACGCGCCGTTGCCAATGAGGTAATTCGCTCCTCGGGACTCCGGCGAAAAGATCGATCCCGGGGCCGCCAACAGCTCCCTTCCAAGCTCAGCAGCCGTCTCGGCGGTACTGAAAGTCCCGGATGGCAAACCCGCCTCGGCGACGAACGTCGCTCGCGAGAGCGCGGCGATGACCCGGTTGCGTTTTGGAAACGCCCATCTCATGGGCGGTGTCCCCCAGGGTTCTATTGAGACGATGCACCCACCTTGCCGTATCGACCTCTCGATGAGGGCACCGGCGCTGGCAGGATAGACCACGTCGGCGCCGGTGCCCAAAACGACGACGTGACGACCGCCCGCGTCGAGGGAGGCGCGGCCGCCTGCCTGATCGCACCCGCGTGCGGCACCCGATACCACGACGATGCCGGATTCAGCTGCTATGCGACCCGCCATCTCGGCGATAGCGCGCCCATAAGGAGTGGATTTCCGCGCCCCGATGATCGCGAGGCCAGGGTTGGCCAACGCCGATGGGTCGCCCCTGAGATACAGGGTCGCCGGAGGGTCGGGAAGATCCAAAACGGATCGCGGGTACAGCGCATCTCCGATGTGGACCTCGATTCGGTCGTCACGCGTCTCCATCGCCTCTCCTCCCCTGAAGCAAGGACGCCTCCAACAAGTGCGCGGAATCGATCGCGTCCGATTCCGCCATATCCGCTATGGTTCGCGCGATGCGAGTCAGCCTCACGATGCCCCTGCCCGTAAGGTGCTTTCGCTTCGAGATTTCCAATAGACTGGACCGGCCCTCATCGGTGAGGTCCTGAGATGCGACCGTCGATTTCGCATCCCCCTGCGATTCCGTCGGCTCATCAGCGCCCAACCCGCGCTCTCGCCATCGCCGGAACTCCCTGCCGCGCATGACATCCGCGCGAAGATCGGCACTCGACCTGCCCTCGGCGCCCTTCACGATCAAATCGGGATCTGGGCGCGCCACATCCAAGATGAGGTCGATTCTATCCGCGAGCGGCCCGGTGAGCTTCGATTGATAGCGCTCAATCGAAGCTTCGGAACAACGGCAGGCGATCTCACGGTCGCCAAGGTACCCACAAGGGCACGGATTGCTCGCGGCGATAAGCTGAAAACGGGCGGGGAACGTGTACGCGCCGTCGACGCGAACGACGCGAATCGATCCGTCCTCCAAGGGCTGCCTGAGCAACTGAAGGGCATTTGGCGGGAACTCTCCCAATTCATCAAGATACAAAACCCCGCCATGGGCCAGGCTGATCTCACCGGGTCGGACGGGCCGACCTCCACCGACCAGACCGGCCATCGAGATTGAATGATGGGGGCTCCTGAAGGGCCGTTCACCGCGCAAGAGGAAGTCGATCGGCTCTCCGACAACGGAATGGACGCAGAGCGCCTCTTGCCGCTCCCCCTCCTCGATAGGCGGAAGGATGCCCGTCATCCTGCGCGCGAGCATCGTCTTCCCCGATCCGGGGGAACCAACCATGAGCATGCCGAGCTCCCCCGCCGCCGCGACGGCGATACCCCGTTTCGCGACCTCCTGTCCCACGACATCGCTATAGTCGACAGGAGAGGATGCAGGCGCCCTCACCATCCCCGTCGCTTCGTGATCCCTCAAGGCGCGGCCCACGCCAAGTCTCAGGTCCGACAGAAACGCCAGGGTCTTGCACGATACCCCGTGGAGCAAGACGTGCGATCCACCGAGGCCGCCGGCAAATGACAGCCCCTGATCTCGGGCAAGGAGCTGATATGCGACCTCCCCGTTGACACTGCTCACCGAACCATCGAGACCGAGCTCCCCCACGAACAGATGGTCGTCGAGGCCGTCGACGGGTATCTGGTTGGAGAGGGCGAGAATCGCCACGGCGATGGGCAAATCCAGCCCCGATCCCGTCTTCCTGACATCACCGGGCGCCAAGCTCACCGTCAGGGCGCATCGCGGGATCTCGACATCGCACGCTCGCAGGGCGCAGCGTATGCGCATGCGCGCCTCGAGAACGGCCGCATCAGCCATTCCGACGATCGTCAGGCCAGGGATGGAGCCCGATGCGGAGATCTCAACCGTGACGGGGAACGCCTCCACGCCGCGAATGCACGCGGCGTGGACGGCGAACACCCTTCCGCGACCGGGCATCAGCGGGCCGTCCAATCGAAGGCGCCGCACAAATGCCTGATCTCCCCGATGTTCGCCGGCTTCAACGTGACGGCTATGACATCAAACCGGATCGAGGGGACAGGATATCGTTCAGCCGCGAAATGGTAGGCGATGCGGCGATACCTTCTCTGCTTTTCAGCCGAGACCGCCTCCTCGGGGAACCCCCCGGTTCCATCGCGTGAGGACCGCCTCGTCTTGACTTCGACCAAGACGACTTCGTCATCTTCGGCATCGTATGCGACGAGATCCGCCTCTCCCTCCGGACACCGGTAATTCCTCTCGACGACCTCGTATCCCCTTTGCTCGAGATATCTGGCCGCAAGCTCCTCCCCCACCGTTCCAAGCAACTTGTTCGGCAACCCCGCGCCGTCGGAATCATCGAAGGCGTCCAACTCGCCCGAAAGCATGCGGTCGACCACGTCACGCGCAAGGTCCCTTTGGCTGTTCTTTCCCATAGCCCCTCCTCACATCGGGTGAGAGGAGTATGAACCCGCGCATCCCGGCCCTCTCGGGCAGGAACGGACGGGTCTCTGAAGTATTTCGCACTATGTCTGACCGGCATACGAATCCCGCGGTACAAGGCCTCGAAATATGGGGTGCTCGTCGCAAACCGCTAAAACAGCCGAGCGGTCTCCAGGAAGTTTCCGCAAAAGCTCACGCGATGGATGGGGGAAAGGCCGCGCTCCTTGATGGCTTCGATATGCTCGGCGGAGGCATAGCCCTTGGATTGGGCGAGATGGTACCCGGGATATTCGGCATCGAGCTCAACCATGAGCTCATCACGCGTCACCTTCGCGACGATAGACGCGGCGGCTATACAAGCCACCGTGGCATCGCCCTTCACGACATCGCGTTCGTTGGGCACCGCTCCCAACGGATTGCCATCCATGAGGACGCAGTCGGGAGTCAACCCGGTATCCGCGACGGCGCCGGAGACCGCCTCGCGCAAAGCGCGGGCCATGCCGATCTCGTCGATGCGCTCGGGCGCGATGTGGCAGATGCCGATGGCGACCGCTTCCTCCGCGATGCGCATCGCGAGGAGCTCGCGCTTCGCAGGCGATAGCTGCTTGGAGTCGTTGATGCCCCAGATGCGGGGCTCGCTCGGAAGACAGACGGCGCAAACCGTGAGCGGTCCGGCGACGGAACCTCGACCGGCCTCGTCTACGCCCACCACGACGCCGGGGCCGCCGAGCTCTTCCATGGCGTCGTACATGGAATCGACGCGCTCGCGTTCCGCGCGCTCCTTCTCAAGGCGTCTGACGGCACGCTCGCGCGCCTTCTGAACCTGCGCTCGAGGATCGTCGGCATAGCGTTCGACCAAAGCCTCGATATCATCGATCCCCGCGCTGCTGAGCTCTGCCGCCACCTGCGCGGCCGAAGCGGAACTCGTCATATTTGCCATGCCAGACATCCTCTCGATAGGTGTGTGCAACTCCCGCAGATATGAAAACGGGCCGCCCAAACGAGCGGCCCGCTTCCGGATGCGGATCTGTACCCGCCGTGAAGACGACTTAGCGCTTCTCGGGGATGCGGGCGGCCTTGCCCACCTTGTCGCGCAGGTAGTACAGCTTGGCGCGGCGGACCTTACCGTGACGCACGACCTCGAGCTTGGCGATCTTCGGGGAGTGAACCGGGAAGGTGCGCTCGACGCCGACGCCGTAGGAGACCTTGCGGACCGTGAAGGTCTCGCGGGAACCGGCACCCTGGAGACGGATGACGTCACCCTGGAAGACCTGGACGCGCTCGCGGTCGCCCTCCTTGATGCGGTAGTGCACCTTGACGTTGTCGCCGACCAGGATGCGAGGCATGTCCTCGCGGATCTGCTGACGCTCGATTGCGCGGATGTAATCCATGACAGATTCCTTACTCTTCTAGAGGTGCCGCACGCGTACGCCGGCACATAGGTTGAACAAACGTTGCAAGTATACACAAGAAATCGAGCGGTACCAAGGAAAACCTCAAGTCCTCCACGCCATCATCCACGTCAAGCGGCTGCAGTTCACGAGCGCGCGGATACTGCACTGAGCCGCACCAGCCCCCCAATTTGCACACGCCGAGGAGCAGCAAGCCCTATGAATCCCGTTGGCGCAGGTTGATCTGTCGCTTGCCCTGCTCGCCCGTCGGCTCGTCGAACTCATAGACGCCCAGCGACTTGAGGAACGGGCGTAGCCGCTTATATCCATAGTTGCGAACGTCGAAATCGGGAAGGCGCTTCCCGAGCTGATCGCCGAGCAGCCCCAAGGAAATCCAACCGTCCTCATCGCCGAAGGAATCGATGACGGCGTTGATGGCGCAACGGATCGCTCGAAGATGGCGGCGCTTGTCCGCTCGGCTCATCTCGCCGAAAGCGACCTCTCCCTCGAGCTCGTCCTCCGCCTCATCACATGCGCAATCGCTCGGCTCAGATGTGGATCCCCCGGCATCGCCGGGGCGGCGGCGCCGGCGACGAGGCGCGGGCTTGCCGGCGGGGGCCGAGGCATCGTCCTCGCGGGAATCGCCGGCATCATCGGCCTCTTCCACCTGCTGTCGAGCGTACAGCAGGTCGAGATACTTGAACTGGTTGCATGCGGAGATGAACGGCTTGGGGGTCTTCTGCTCGCCCATGCCGATCACGTGCATGCCGCTCTCGCGCAGGCGCGCCACGAGACGCGTGAAATCCGAATCGGAACTGACGATGGCGAATCCGTCGACCGTTCCCGAATACAGAATGTCCATGGCGTCGATGATCATCGCCGAGTCGGTGGCGTTCTTGCCATACGTGTAGCTGTACTGCTGCATGGGGATGATCGAATGATCGAGCAGGCAGCTCTTCCAACTCGCCAGACGCGGGCTCGTCCAGTCGCCGTAGATGCGCTTGTACGTGGCCACGCCCGCGTTCGATATCTCGTCCAGGATGACCTTGATGTATTTCTCGCTCACGTTGTCTGCGTCGATCAAGACGGCGAAACGGAGCTCGGAAGTGCTTTCGAACATGATTTCCCTTCGGGTTGCGGACATATGCAGCGGCCCCGCCCGCAGGTGGTCGGGCGGGGCCGCTTGTCATTTGCGCGAATGAGCCACCGTTACTCCTGCGGGGCCTTGGGCATGAGCGGGTTCTCGCGCGTGAGAAGACTCATGAACTCCTCGCCGGTGATGGTCTCCTTCTTGTAGAGGTAGTGGGCGAGCTCGTGCAGCTTGAACTTGTTCTCCTTCAAGATCTGCATCGCGCGTTCATGCGCCTCGCTGATGAGCTTGAGGACCGCGGCATCCACGCGCTCCGCGGTGCCGGGGGCGCAGGTGAGCGACGTGTCCTGGTTGAGGTAGGCGTTCTGGACGGTGCCGAGCGCCATCATGCCGAACTCCTCGGACATGCCGAAGCGGGTGATCATGTTGCGGGCGAGCTTGGTGGCCTGCTCGATGTCGTTCGCCGCACCCGTGGTCATCTCGCCGAAGATGAGCTCCTCGGCGGCGCGGCCGCCGCAATAGACCGCGAGCTTGTCCAGGACCTCCTGCTTGGTGGTGAGGAAGCGCTCATCCTCCTCGACCTGCATGGTATAGCCGAGCGCACCGCTCGTGCGGGGCACGATGGTGATCTTGGTGACCGGCGCGGACTCCTTCTGACGCGCGGCGACGATGGCATGGCCGATCTCGTGATATGCGACGACCTGCTTCTCATGGTCGGAGAGGACCGTGGATTTGCGCTGCTGACCTGCGATGACGACCTCGACGCTCTCCTCGAAATCCTCCTGTGAGGCGCGTTTGCGACCGAGGCGCACGGCACGTAGCGCCCCCTCGTTGATGATGTTCGCCAGATCGGCGCCAGACGCGCCGGGCGTGGCGCGGGCGATAGCGGTGAGGTCGATGCCGGGCTCGGTCTTCACGTCCTTGGAGTGGAGTTCGAGGATCGCCTTGCGACCGGCGAGGTCGGGGAGCTCCACGGGGACGCGACGGTCGAAGCGGCCGGGGCGCAGCAGGGCGGCATCCAGCGAATCCGGGCGGTTGGTCGCGGCGAGGACGACGATGCCCTTCTGGTTGTCGAAGCCGTCCATCTCGGTCAGCAGCTGGTTCAGCGTCTGCTCGCGCTCGTCGTTGCCCGAGAAACCTCCGCCATCGCGCTTCTTGCCGATGGTGTCGATCTCATCGATGAAGACGATGCAGGGGGCCTTCTCCTTGGCCTGCTTGAACAGGTCGCGGACCTTGGCGGCACCGCGGCCGACGAACATCTCGACGAACTCGGAGCCGGAGATGGAGAAGAACGGGACCCCGGCCTCGCCGGCGACGGCCTTGGCGAGCAGGGTCTTACCGGTGCCGGGAGGGCCCACGAGCAGGGCGCCGCGGGGCAGCTTGGCGCCGATCTCCTCATAGCGCTGCGGATTCTCGAGGAAGTCGACGACCTCCTTGAGGGACTCCTTGGCCTCCTCCTGACCGGCGACATCCTTGAACGTGACACCGACGTCCTTTGACGCGACGATGCGCGCCCCCGACTTGCCGAGGTTGCCGCCGCCGAATCCGCCGAATCCGCCGCCCGAGAAATCCATCGAGGGGTTGTCGTCGCCCATGGCCTTCTTCATGCGGCGATTGAGCCACCAGCCGAGCAGGAAGAAGATGAGCATGGGCGCGAACACGGTGACCATGAGATAGGTCCACATGCCCGAGTCCTGCTTGGGAATGGTGACTTTGAGCTTGGCGCCGGACTCCTCGATGCGGTTCGTGAGGTCGACGTCCGTGGGCATCGTGGTGGTGCGATAGGCCTTGTCCTTCTCCCCCTTGAGGGTGTAGACGGCTTGCGCATCATCGGTCGTGTAGCTGATCTCATTGACCTTCTTGTCCTTGAGGTCATCGAGCAGCTGGGAATACGTGACATCCTCGACCTGCAGGCCGCCGTTTTGGAAGCTCGGGAACAGCACATTGCTGAGCACGAGGTACACCGCGAAGGCGATGAGCACGTAGAGGATCATGTTGCGTCTGCGCTTGTGATCGTCCATCTCCATGGAATGACTCCGTCCGTACGTTCAATATCTGGTTCAGGATACCCCGCACGCGGCAATCTAAACGCAGCAAGCCGCCGCTAGATGGAGAGCTCCAGCTTGTCGCGTCGGCGCTCCGCATGGTTGAGCCAGTGGCCGAAGTGATGATAGGCCACGAACAGGCAGGCGGTGATGATCCAGGTGACGGGATACACCATGAGCATGGTCTCGAGGCGATGATGCAGCGGCACCACGGCGAGCAGCCAGATGACGCGGAACACGACCGTGCCGACCACGGTGAGAAGCATCGGGCGCAGGCTCTCGCCGGACCCGCGGATGGCGCCCGACGTGTTGTCGACGATCGAGTAGAACAGGTAGAACGGCGCAATGAAATGGATCATGGTCGAGGTGTAGCCGACCACGGTCGAATCGTCGATGAAGAAGCGCGCCAGCGGGTCGACGAACGTGATGAGGAACAGCGCCATCGAGCCGATGAGCGTCACCGTGATGACGAGCGAGGTGTGATAGCCGCGGCGCATGCGCTCGTAATCACGGGCTCCGAAGTTCTGCGCGGAGAACGTCGTCATGGCGACGCCGAGCGCCTCGGTGACCATCCAGACGATACCGTCGAGTCGGGCGGCGAGGCCCCAGCCGGTCACGGCATCGGCTCCGAAGGAATTGACCGTGGACTGCACGATGATGTTGGAAATCGAATAGAGCGAGGCCTGAACTCCCAAAGGCAGGCCCGTGGCGACCATGCTCTTGCAGATGACCGGGTCGATGCGCAACCGGGAGAGCTCGAGGCGCCATGGGCCATCGGCGCGCATGAGGCGCAAAAGCACCATGGAGGCGTTGATGGCGATGGTGAGCGCCGTCGCGATACCGCAGCCCAGGGCCTCCATCTTCAACCAGGCGACGAAGATCAGGTCGAACACCACGTTGAAAACACAGCCGCTCGCGATGATGAGCGCCGGCGCACGCGTATCGCCCACGGCGCGCAGCAACGCGGTGCCCATGTTGAGCACGAGCGAGAACACCATCGCTCCGAAATAGCAACGGGAATACGCGACGGCCTCCCACATGAGCTCGCCCGGCGTCCCCATGAGCGTGAGGATGCTCGGCAAGAATATGACGCCGAACACCGAGATGCAGGCGCCGATGATGAGCGCGAGCGCCATGGCGGTGTGGACGGAACGCGAAAGGCGGTCGTCGTCGCGCTGACCGAAGAACTGTCCGGTGATCACGGCGCAACCGGCACCGAGGCCGACGCAAAAACCAATCGCGAGCTCCGAGAGGGACAGCGTGGACTGGATGCCGCCGAGCGCGACCTTGCCACCGAACTGCCCGACGATATACGTGTTGATGAGGGCGTAGGCCTGCTGGAAGAAGGAGCTGAAGAAAATTGGCACGCATAGGGCGAGGAGCTGACGCCAAATCACACCCTGCGTGACGTCGATCGAACCGTTACCCGCTCGTTTGGCCATATGCTCCCCCGTCCCCATTCAATTGCAGCCATACGAGCCTACGGCAACAGCATGGGGACCGCAACCCTTCGCCGATTATCGACAGGTCACGGTCCCGGAAAATGCCATGGCGAAACCAGGCGAGGCGAAAAGGATCGGAGGCACGCTAGGCGAACATACCCGGACGGTAGCGATAACCGTTGTCGACATGGGGGCAGAGCTGCCAGAACGCCACGGCGCTCGCCGCAGCCACATTGAGGGAGTCCACACCGTGGGCCATGGGGATGCGGATGGTCTTGTCGCACCCCGCGATCGTCTTGGCCTGCAGTCCGGCGCCTTCGGTGCCCATGAAGATGGCGTGGCGCTCGATGTTCAGAAGCGAAGGGTCGTCGAGCGAGACGGAGTCGTCGGAAAGGGCCATGGCGGAGCAGGTGAACCCCGCGCCCTTGAGGACCTCGAAGCCGTCATGCGGCCACACGCGCGCCTCGGTTCCGATGCGCGTCCAGGGAACCTGGAACACCGTGCCCATGGATACGCGCGCGGAACGGCGGTACAGGGGATCGACGCACGTGGGGCTCACCAGGATGCCATCCACGTTGAGCGCGGCGGCCGAACGGAAGATCGCGCCGACGTTGGAATGATCGACGATGCCCTCGAGCACGCACACGCGCACCGGTCGACCGGCCGCGCGCTCGACGAGCCCGTCGAGGAAAGCCCCCGCATCCGCGAGCGGGGGCCGGCGGAACGCCGCAAGGGCGCCGCGGGTCACGGAGAAACCGGTGAGCCGCTCAAGGAGGCCCATCTCGCCGACAAAGACGGGGATGTCGAGTTCGGGGCGGTTCTCAGACAACTGATCGAGCAGAGGCGCCAGCTGATCGAGCCAACGGTCTCCCAGAAGGAAGCTGACGGGCTCAAGCCCGGCTTCGACCGCGCGCTCGATCACCTTGCCGCTCTCCGCGATGAAGATGCCCTTTTCTGGTTCCAACACAGATCGAAGCTGACGCTCGGTCAGCTTCGTATATGCCTCGAGTCGGGGATCCTCAAGTGAGTCGATGTGGATGATGTCGATATTCCCCATGCTCATCGCGCGGGAACGATCTCGATGTAGAACCCATCGGGGTCCTCGATGAAGTAGATGCCCATAGAGGGGTTCTCCTTGGCGATGCATCCCATGGAACGATGGAGCTCCCGCGCCGCCTCGATGTCATCGACGGCGAATGCGAGATGGATGTCGCGACCGCCTTGGTTGTACGGCTCCACGCGACCGCGATTCCACGTCAACTCGAGCAGGTGCTCGCACGACTCGTTGCCCAAGAACACGAGTTTCCATGACCCGTCCTCGGGCCCTTTCTCGCGGACCGGCGTCAACCCCAGCGCCTTCTCGTAAAAATCGAGCGAAGCCTCGAGGTCGAGGACGTGGATCTCGGTATGGACCATCTTGAACTGCATAATGTATCCCATCTAATGAAAGGGTTTGTCGGGACGGGCCGCCCCACAGCTAACAATCGATCATCTCAAACGCAATAGTCGCGATATCAGAAGCCGTATCCAAAAACTTGATCAGCCGGTCATTCCCGTCATCGTCGAGCCCCTTGCGGCGATACGTCACGAACTCGTAGCGCAGGCCAACATCACCCTGACCTTCGCCCACGGTGCACACCCCCTGGCGCTCGGCAACCTCCCACTCAGGGTCATCGTCGAGATTGGGGAAGAACGTGTCCGCCGGATGAATCGCATGGTTGCGCGTGACCTCAGCTTCGACGCAATACGGCAGGAACTGCCCGTACACCGCTCCTCCGCCGATGACCCAGGCGACGTCCTCATCTGCGACCGCGGCAAGCGCCTCATCGACAGAATGGACGACCTCGACGCCCTCGCGCTCAAAGGACGCATCCCGCGTCAGGACGATGTTGCGACGGTCCTTGAGCGGGCGACCACCCGGGAAGCTCTCGAGCGTCTTGCGCCCCATGATGACCGGATGCCCTGTCGTCTTGTTGACGAAGTGCCTCATATCCGCGCGATTGGACACGACCATGTCCCCGTCGCGGCCGATCCCCCAGTCGTCGCAAACCGCAACGCTGGCCTTGGGCTCACATGTCATGATGCCCACCTAGACCGCGATGGGAATGTTCTTGACCTGAGGGCCATGGGTATAGTCCTCGACGATCAAGTCATCCGTCGTGAAATCGTAGAAGTTCGTGACGTCAGGGTTCAGCGAGACCTTGGGTGCCGGATACTGCGGGCGCTCGATGAGCTCGCGCACGATGTCGACATGACGGTCGTAGATGTGCGCGTCGACGATCACGTGCAGCAGCTCGCCGGCGATCATGTCGCAATGGCGGGCGACCATCATGAGCAGGATGGCGTACTGGCAAACGTTCCAGTTGTTCGCGGCGAGAATGTCCTGGCTGCGCTGCATGAGGACCATATTGAGCACAGGCTTGTCGCAACCGGGCTCGGAGGTCACGTTGTACGTGACGCTGTAGGCACACGGATACAGATGCATCTCCGAAAGATCGGAGAAGGTGTACATATTCGTCATGATGCGGCGCGAGTACGGCGTGTGCGTGAGGTCGTACAGGACACGGTCCATCTGGTCGAAGTCGCCCTCCTTGTAGTGCGACTTCTGCGCGATCTGATACCCGTACGCCTTGCCGATCGAACCCGTCTCGTCGGCCCACTGATCCCAGATATGGGAGTTGAGGTCGTTGATGTTGTTCGACTTCTTCTGGTAGATCCACAAGATCTCGTCCATCGCGGACTTGAGCGCGGTGCGCCGCAGCGTCAGCGCGGGGAACTCCTCACGCAGGTCGTAGCGGTTGGTGACGCCGAAGTTCTTGATGGTGTAGGCGGGGGTGCCGTCCTCCCAAACCGGGCGGACCTTCTCCCCCTCCGTGGTCGTGCCGTGATCGAGGATGTCGCGGCACATGGACACGAACAGTTTGTCAGCCTTGCTCACAAGATCCTACTTCCGCTTGAACTGGTCGTTCATCTGCATGAGTTTGTCCATATCGGACATGCCGCCGCCCATGCCGCCCATCTGGTTCATGAGCTGGTTCATGTTCATGCCGCCCATCTTCCCCTTCTTGCCCTTCTTGCCGGACATCTGCTGCTGGGTCATGGCGCGCATCTTGCCCATCATCTTGTTCATCTCGCCCCACTGCTTCATGAGGGCGTTGACGTCGGTCGGCGTGAGACCGCAGCCGCGGGCGATGCGGGCGCGGCGCTGACCGTTGATGATGGAGGGGCGGCGGCGCTCCTCGGCCGTCATGGACAAGATGATGGCCTCGTTGCGGTCGAAGACCTTCTCGTCGAGGTCGCCGCCCATCTGGTTGAGGGCGCGCTGGCCACCGGGGAGCATGCCGAGGATGCCCTTCATGCCGCCCATCTTCTTGACGGCGCGCATCTGCTCGAGCATGTCGTCCATCGTGAAGCCGTCGCGCAGCATGCGCTCGGCGGAGGCGAGCTGCTCGGCGGTCGCGGCCTCCTGGGCCTTCTCGATGATGCCGATGACGTCGCCCATGCCTAAGATGCGCTTGGCCATGCGCTCGGGGTTGAAGACCTCGAGCGAATCGGGCTTCTCGCCCATGGACACGAACTTGATGGGCTTGCCCGTGACCTCGCGGACCGACAGCGCGCCGCCGCCGCGGGCGTCGCCGTCGAGCTTGGAGATGATGACGCCGTCGAAGTCAGTGCGCTCGGCGAAGGTGGACACCACGTTGACGATGTCCTGACCGGTCATGGCGTCGACGACCATGAGGACCTGATCGGGCTTGACCGCCTTCTTGATATCGACGGCCTCCTGCATCATCTCCTCGTCGATTTGCAGGCGGCCGGCGGTGTCGACGATGACCACGTCGCGCATGTTGTCCACGGCCTCGCGGATGGACGCGCGGGCGATGTCGACCGGGTGCGCGCCATCGCCGCGGAACACCGGCACGCCGATCTCCCCGCCGAGCGTGGCGAGCTGGTCGGCGGCAGCGGGGCGGTAGACGTCGCACGCGGCGAGCAAGGGGCTCTTGCCCTGCCGTTTGAGCATGTAGGCGAGCTTGACGGCCGCGGTGGTCTTACCGGAACCCTGCAGGCCCACGAGCATGATCACATTGGGGATGCGGCTTGAGAGGACGAGCTTGCTCTCGGTACCGCCCAGCAGCGCCGTGAGCTCGTCGAGGACGATCTTGACGACGTTTTGCGCCGGAGTGAGCGACTCCATGACCTCGGCGGTGAGGCAGCGCTCCTTGGTGCGCGTGACGAAGTCCTTCACCACGCGGTAATTGACATCCGCCTCGAGAAGCGCCATGCGGATCTCGCGCATGGCGACGTTGATGTCCGCCTCGGTGAGCTTGCCCTTGCCGCGCAGGCGGTCGAAGGTATCGTTCAGGCGATCGGAAAGCGAGCCGAAAGCTGCCATGGATTCTCCCAACAATCAGATGCGTCTCAGATCGGGGCAGGCGCGAAACTGAGATCGGAACAGGACTGATGAAACCTCGACGTGAAACCTGCCTTCGGGCCGAGGTGCATGACGATGCGAGCTAATTCAAACCGACGAGCGCGCGACAGAAGGACGAGGCGTCGAAACGCTGCAGGTCCTCGACCTGCTCACCGACACCGATACGGTAAATCGGCAATTTGAGCTGCTCGGCCACCGCCAACGCGATACCGCCCTTGGCCGTGCCGTCGAGCTTGGTCATGATGATGCCGTCCAGACCGAGGGCCTCGTTGAACTCCTGGGCCTGGGCCAGGCCGTTTTGACCCGTGGCGGAATCGATGACGAGCACGACGCGCACGGGCATGGGACCCGCGGCGCACGACTCGGCGCGCTTGCGGGTGACCTTCACGACCTTGGCGAGCTCGCGCATGAGCTCGGGGCTCGAATGCAAACGACCCGCCGTGTCGATGAGGACGAGGTCGCTACCCAGCTTATCGGCCTGGTCGAGCACGTCGTAGCAAACGCTCGCAGGATCGGACCCGCGATCGCGCTTGATAACGGGCACGCCGGCGCGCTCACCCCACACATCGAGCTGCTCGATGGCCGCGGCGCGGAACGTGTCGGCACTGCCGATCACGACGTTCTTGCCGGCACCCGCCTCGGCGCTCGCGATCTTGCCGACCGTGGTGGTCTTGCCGGCGCCGTTGATACCCACGAACAGCACGCAGCTCGGCGTATCGTCGAAGATGTCGGACTCGGGCTCGACGAAGAACTCGCACAGGCGCTCCGCGAGGGCACCGCGCAGCTGATCGGCGGTCTTGAGGTTCTTGCGGGCAGCGGTCTCACGCAGGTCGTCGGTGACGCGCATGGCGATCTCGCCACCCATGTCTCCCATGACAAGAGTGTCTTCCAGGTCCTCCCAGAAGCTCTCATCCACCTCACCACCGAAGTAGAAGACCTCGTTCAGGGCCTCGCGGCTGCGCTCCAGTCCGCGCTTGAGGGAATCGAACAGACCCATTAGGCATTCACGACCTTTCCGGTTTCACGATCGAGTTTCTGGCTGACCACGCGGCTGACTCCGTCGGCCTGCATAGATACGCCGTACAAAACGTCCGCATCCTCCATGGTGCGGCGTTGATGGGAGATGACGAGAAGCTGCGTCGACTGACGCAGGTAATCGATGGCGCCGATGAGCTTGGACAGGTTCGAGTCGTCCAACGCGGCCTCGACCTCGTCGAGCACGTAGAAGGGCACCGTGCGCGTGCGATACACCGCGAACAGCAACGCGAGCGCCGTGAGGCTCTTCTCGCCACCGCTCATGAGCATCATCTTGGTGATGCGCTTGCCGCGCGGCTGCGCCACGACCTCGATGCCGGTGTCCGCAGGATGCTCGGGGTCGGTCATCTCGAGATGGGCCTGACCGCCCGGGAACAGCATCTGGAACACCTCGCGGAAGTTCTCGTCGACCTTCTCAAAGGTGGTGAGGAAGCTCGCGCGCATCTTGCGGTCGATGGCGGCGGTGATCTTGGTGAGCGCCTTGCGTGCGTTCTCGAGGTCGGCCAGCTGCTCCGCGATATAGTCCGCGCGGTTCTTGAGCGTCTCGTACTCCTCCATGGCGACCTGGTTCACGGGGCCCAGGTTGTTGATCTGGCGGACGAGGCCGTTGAGCTCACGCTCGGCGGCGGCACGATCGGTCGGAGCAGGGAGCCTGAGGGCGTCCTCGAGAACGGTCGAGCCGTCGGCGGTGATCGCCTTGACGGCGGCATCCACCTGCACCTCCAGCTTGCCGCGGGTGATCTTGTGCTCGTTGACCGACGCCGAGGCCATATCCACCTCGACTTTGGCACGGGCGACCTCCGCCTTGGCATCTTCGATCGTGCGCTTGAGCGAAGCCGAGTCGGCCTCCTCCAGCGATGCGCGGTCCCTCAAGCGAGCGGCCCAATCAAGCGCGCGCTCGGACAGGGCCTGATAGCGATCATGCAGCGGGTCCACGCGCAGGCGAAGAACCTCGAGGGAGCGGGCGGACTGCTCGGTGCCGCGAATGCGGCGGTCGATGCCGTCAAGGCGCTTCTCGAACTCGGGAACGCGGGCGGAAAGACTGCGCACGCGCTCGTTCGCGCGGGCGAGTCGGACCTTGGCGTCGGCGAGCTTTGAACCGGCTTCCGAGTCATCGCGGCGAACGCGCTCGAGGTCGTCCTGGGCGTCGGCCAGGCGACGGGTCGCCTCATCGACGACACCGCGGGCCTCATCACGCTGAGACTCAAGTTCGCTCACACGCGGCTGGGCGGCACGAACTGCCGCGGCTGCGTCCTCGCGGCGCCGGGACAGATTGGCGCGCTCCGCGAGCTTCGTGGAGAGGGAGTGCTCCATACGGCCGATTTCGGAAAGCAGGGACGTGCGCTCGCCCTCAAGGCGCGAGATCTCCCCCGCAAGCTCTCCATCACGGCTTCGCGCATCCTCGATAGCCACGTTTGCCTCGGCCACACGGCGCTCGGCGGCGTCGAACACGGCGCACAAGTCGGGCTCGAGCCCTTCGAGTTCGCGGATGCGGCGCTTGCGCTCGAGCGCGCCGGAAGCTGCGCCGGAAGAACGACCGACGCGCACGACGCCGCCATCGCGGACGCGGACACCGTCGGACGTGACATACAAAACACCCGGGCAAACCGGCGCCTGAAGAGCCTCTTCGAGGGATTCCACGAGGTAGATGCCGCCAAGCAAGGCGCAGACAACGGGCGCGTACCCGTCACGCACCTGCAAGAGCTCGACCAAGCGACGGCCCGCGGCTTCGGGCAGACCGGCGGCAGGGACGATGTCGCGTGAGACCATCAGCGTTTCCCCGGAGGCGTCTTCCATGGAAAGCGCGAACTGCGCGGCGGACGTGAGCGCGGCGGAGTCCATGCACACCAGGGCATCGATGTCCTCGGCCAAGAGCTGCTCGACGAGGCCCTCGAGCTCGCGCGGAGCCTCGATGAGGTCGCCCAATCGGGCAGCGATCGCCTGTGGCCGATTGCTCACCACACGCGCGGCGAGCGGCGAGGAATCGGCGAGGCTTGCGTCGAGTTTGCGCAGACCGGAAAGCTCGGAGCGGACGTCCGCCAGTTTGGTGCGGGCATTTCCCTCCTGTTCGCGGAGCTGGGCGAGTGCCGAGATGGCGACATCGAGCGCGTCTTTGGCTTCCTGGCGGCCCCTGCGGGCGTCTTCCAACTCCGCCTCGAGCTCGACGGAGCGATCGCGACGATGCTCGAGAGAGGCTCGGAGCTCATCCGCCTCGTCGTCAACTTGTTCGAGGCGCTTGGCATACATGCCGTCCTCGATCTCGGCGTTGGAAAGGGTCTCCCGAACCTTCACGAGTTCGAGCGCGGCGTTGTCGGCGTTGCGCTGGGCGTCGCGCACGGAACGTGTGAGCGTGGAGATGAGCTCATCGAGCTCGACGCGGCGCGCATGCAGCTCATCTGCCGCAGGCTCGAGGGAAGACACATCGTTCCGGGCGACCTCGGCCGCGGCGCGCTCCTCATCGAGCTGGCGGTTGATATCGGACAGTTCCTCGAGCGTGCGCTTGCGCTGATGCTCCGAGGCCGAAAGGGTGCCGCGCATCTCGGAAAGGCGCGCGACCATGTTGCGGCCCTTCTCCTCGAGCAGGCGCATATCGGAGCCGATGCGCCCGACGACGTCCTGCATATGGCGGCGCTGCTCACCCAGATCGCCTACGAACAGGCCCTTCTCCTCGAGCATGACCTGGAGCTTCTCGAGCTCTCGCTCCTTTTCGGAGAGACGGTAGCGCGCAAGCTCGAGCGCCGCCGCGCTCTCACGCGAGGCGGATTCGAGATCGACCCATTGGGCCTGCAGCTGACGGAGCTCATCGACGGCGAGGATCTGAGTCAGCTCGTTGGCGCGCGTGGACAGGTCCTTGTACTTGCGAGCGCGATCGACCTGGCGCTCGAGGGGCTTGAGCTGGCGCGAAATCTCGCGATTGATGTCGCGGGCGCGGGTAAGGTGCTCGTCCATGCTCTTGATCTTGCGCAGCGCACGCTCCTTGCGGCGCTTATGCTTGGAGATGCCGGCGGCCTCCTCGATGAGGCTGCGACGTTCCTCGGGGCGGCTCTGAAGGATCGCATCGAGCTTGCCCTGGGAGATGATGGAGTGAGTGTCTTTGCCCAAGCCCGAGTCGTGCAGGATGTCCTGGATGTCCATCAGGCGGCAGGGGCTCGAGTTGATGAGGTACTCGCTTTCGCCCGAACGGTACATGCGGCGCGTGATCGCGACCTCGTCGAAATCGACGGGCAGCATGTGATCGGAATTGTCGAGTACGAGCGTGACCTCCGCGACTCCGACCGGCTTGCGCGCGGAAGACCCGGAGAAGATGACGTCCTCCATGGCCTGACCGCGCAGCTGCTTGGCGCTCTGCTCGCCCAGGACCCACAGGATGGCATCGGAAACGTTGGATTTACCCGAGCCGTTGGGGCCGACGATGACCGTCAGGCCCGGCTCGAACGTCATGTGAGCGCGGTCCGCGAAGGATTTGAACCCCTTGAGGGTCAGCGACTTCAGATACACGCGACCCCCTCGCTACCCGAGCTTCTTCTTCAAGATGACGCCGTTGGTGGTGTAGCCCATGCGCTCGAGGGCATCAAGGGCGGCAGCCGCCTCGGCCTCCTTCTTAGAGGAGCCGGTGCCGCGCCCGCGACGGATGCCGTCCACGAGTGCGACGGCGGTGAAGGTCGGCTGATGCGCCGGTCCGTCCTCGCCGATCACCTTGTAAGCAGGGGGGTCCATGTGGTCGGACTGGACGCACTCTTGCAGATAGCTCTTGGGATTGGACGGGTGCTCGGCACGCTCATCGGCCAGGTGCGGCTTGAGCGTGCGCGCGATGAAGGCCTCGGCGACATCCCAACCGCCGTCCAGATACAGGGCGCCGACCAGCGCCTCGTAGACGTTCTCGAGAGCGGAGTGCATGCCACGGGCACCAGTCCCCTGCTCGGAGGCGCCCAGGATGATGATCTTGTCGATCCCCAGCTCGAGTCCGACTTCGGAGAGCGTTGCACCCGAGACGAGTGACACCTTGAGACGAGTGAGCTTGCCCTCATCGAACGTCCCGTAGGTCTTGAAGAGCGAGAGCGCGACGATCGAACCGAGAATCGAGTCACCCAGAAACTCAAGGCGCTCGTAAGAGGCCGAGACGGGCTCCCCCTCAACGGCAGAGGGATGCGTGATGGCGCTGCGAAGCAGTTGTACGTCAGTGAACTCGTGACCGCAGATCTCCTGCGCGAGCGCGAGCTTATCCGCGATGGACAAAACCTACTCCCCCAGGGTCTGCGCGATGGCGTCGATAGCCTCGGCGACGGAGTTGATGGACATCAGCTTGTCATCGTCGATCTCGATATCGAACTCGTCCTCCATGGCGGTGACGAGCTGCAGGCGATCGAGCGAATTCGCATCGAGGTCATCGAAAGTGGTCGCCTCGGACAGCTCGTCCGACTCAACGCCGAGGACATCGGACGCGATATCGCACACCTTGGCGAAAATGTCATTACGATCGAGTGCCATGAATAGCTCCCTTCCGAATGGCCGGCGAGGTGCCGACCTTGCACATATGGTACTTATTCTACCCCAAGCAGCGCCCTCGACCCGCGCACTCCGAAAGCGTCTCAAGGTC
Organism: uncultured Collinsella sp.; assembly: GCA_958443615.1. Taxonomy (GTDB): domain Bacteria; phylum Actinomycetota; class Coriobacteriia; order Coriobacteriales; family Coriobacteriaceae; genus Collinsella. The sequence goes on along the minus strand of CAUCLI010000006.1, from coordinate 15,280 downwards.
CGCATCTCACTCAATTGCACGCAGCTGCAGGCGCGGCATAATAAAACCCCGGCCCTCAAACAAGTGAAGGGCCGGGGGTGCACGCTAGGTGTGAGGACGCTACGCCTCGAGCCCCATGGACTCCCGAACGCGTTCGACGAGGCGTGCGCGCACCGCCTCCGCGCAGGCGAGCGTGCCGTTCTTTACCGCCTCGGCGCTCGTTGCGCCATGGCCGATCATGACCACGCCGCGCAGGCCGAGCAGGATCGCCCCGCCCTTGGCATCGCCGGAGAGCTTGTGCTTGAGAGCGCGCAACATGCCCCTCATGAGCAAGGCCGCGACCTTGCCCTTGAGATTCGCCGTCATACCGGCCTTGAGCTCGTCCATCATGAACTTGGCCGCGCCCTCAATGGACTTGAGGGCGATATTGCCGTCGAACCCGTCGCATACGACGACATCGACCGACCCGCTGGTGATGTCCCCGCCCTCGCAGTTGCCGGCAAAACCGGGGACGTGCTCTGCCATGAGCGGATAGCAGGACTGCGTGAAGGCGCTGCCCTTGTGCTCCTCCGTGCCATTGGACAGCAAGCCGACGCGCGGCTCATCGATGCCGAGGACACAGCTCGCATAGGCGGCGCCCATCTGGGCGAACCGAACCATGTCCCACGGCTCGACATCCGGGTTGGCGCCCATGTCGCACATGACGGTCAGGCCGCCGCGACGGTTGGGCAGGGCGTTTGTGAGGCAGGGGCGAATAGCGGTCTTCTTGCCGTCGCGCTCGGCCTTGAACGGGGTGACATAGGCGGTGCCAGCAGCGGTGACGGCGCCGGTTGACCCAGCGGAGAAGAAACCGTCGGCCGCGCCCTTCTTGACCGCGCGACACCCCAAGACGATAGACGATTTGCGCTTGGTCATGACCGCGTTGATCGGATCGTCCTCCATGGTGATCACATCGGGCGCGACGAGGGACTCGGCGCGTTCATGGGAATCGCAGAACGGAACGACGACATCCTCTGGACCCGCGACGAGCACCGTCAAGGACCGATCAGCCTCGAGGGCCGCCTCGATACCCGCGAGAACCACCTCTGCCGGCTCATCTCCGCCCATGGCGTCGACGCAGATGCGAACATCGCTCATACGTAGCCTCTCTAAACAGAAATGGCCGACTCAACGAGCCGGCCATTATGAAACTCAACGTAACCGCCAGTCGAGTTTACTCGACGACGATGACCTCGCGGTCCTTGTAGAAACCGCAGTTGCCGCACACGTGGTGCGGGAGCTTCACGGCACCGCAACGAGGGCAGGTGGACTGGGAAGCAGCGTTGATCTTCATGTTCGTCGAACGACGAGAGTGCGTCTTAGCGCGACCCTTTTTTTGCTTAGGTACTGGCATGTTGACCTTCCTTACAACTCATAACTGGCGGCGATTACGCGCAAGCATTGATAGTAGCAGAAATCACCGTTACACACAAAATATTAAAAACAATCCCTAGAAATTACGGTTGCCCATCACTCGAGTCGTCGAACTTCAGTGCCTTGAGGGCCGCGAAGGGATTCTCATTGGAATCGACCCAGGCCTGCTCGGACTGCTTCGCGCACCCGCAGTCGCCGTCATTGAGGTTGGCACCGCACGTCGGGCACAGACCCTCGCAATCGGGACGACACAGAACGACGAACGGCGTGTCCATCACAACGGCATCCGAGATGGCCTCGCCGAGATCGATCACGCGGTCGGGGCCCACGAGCCCGAACCCGTCCTCGTATTCCTCCGGATCCTCGGGCTCCTCGCAGAGGTAGTACTCCTCGACCTCACCGGAGACCTCGAACGCGGCGGTCTCGAGACAGCGGTCGCACTCCCCCGCCACATCCGCACGCACGATGCCGGTGACGAGGATGCCGTCGCCGGCATTGGTCAAAACGACGTCATAGTTCGCACCGTGGGGCAAGGCGAGCTCCTTATCGCCCACCATATACGCATCGACATCGATGTGCCCGGAAACCGGCAACGACTCACCGGGGTTTTCGAGCTTTTCAGACAGGTCGACCGTCACGGAACCCAGGCAGCTCATGGTTACCAGCCCTGACCCTGATTCTGGGAGGCGCTGTCGTTGAGCTGCTGGCGGCAACGGGAGACCGTCCCGGTCAGGCTCTTGAGATTCTCCTCCAGATGGGTGAAGACCTGCTCGGCGTAATCCTCGGCGGCATAACGGGTCTCGCGCTCGTACTGGTTGGCGCGGTCACGGATATCGTCGGCCTGCTGCTGGGCCAGACGCACAATCTCCTGCTCGGAGGCGATGGTGAGCGCCTGCTGCTGGGCATCGGCGATGATGGAGTCCGCCTGGGCGGCGGCGCTGGCGAGAAGCTCCTCGCGCTCCTTGATGATGCGACGGGACTTCTGCCACTCCTCCGGATAGCTCATGCGAATCTCATCGAGGATGTTGAAGAACACGTCGGTCTCGATGATCTTCTGCTGGGCGCCCTTTCCGAACGGGGGGCGAGCCTCCTCGATGATGCCCTCGAGCTCATCGACCAGGCTCTCGATGCGCTCACCCGGGAGGTTATCGACCGGCATGAGGGTCTCCTTTCTGCTGATTACTCTAACGATTTATGGTACCACATCTGTTCAATTATCAGATTGCGGCTGGTAGACCGCAAAATCGCTCTTTGAGCGCCGCAACGACGCAGGGAGGGACGAAGGCGTCGACATCGCCGCCGAAGGACGCGATCTGACGGACCACCGAGCTGGAAAGATAGCCGTATTCGGGAGAGCTCATGACGAAGATGGACTCGAGGCCGGCATCCAGTCGGTAGTTGAGATCGGCCTGCTGCAACTCGTATTCGAAGTCCGTCATCGCGCGCAGGCCCTTGACCACGGCACCGGCGCCGACCTGCTGGGCGAAATCGACGAGGAGGCCGGTGAAGGGCATGACGTCAACACCATCGACCCCCTCGAGCGCGCAGCGGGCGAGATCGACGCGCTCCTCGAGCGTGAACGTCGTTCCCACGCCGTTCTTCCCGAGACTCTCGGCGACGGCCACCGTGACATGCGGGCAGATGCGCAGGGCGCGGCGCACGACATCCATATGGCCGTACGTGATGGGGTCGAAGGTGCCAGGCACCAATACATGTTCTATCTTCTGAGCCATATGAACCTCTATGCAAAACGCAGCAGATCGATGCAGGTCTGCCCGTAACGCTTCTCCTTGAGCGCGTCGAAACCCTCGATGGACAGCGCGGGCGTCTGGACTGTGCGCTCGAACACGACGATGGCGCCGGGCGCGAGCATATCGCACTCGACCAACGCCCGCGTCAATTCGACGGCGGGCTGCGCGCCGAGCGCGTACGGCGGGTCGATGAGGACCGCATCGAGACGCCCGCCCGCGATGCGGCCGCGCTTGGCGGACGAGACGACATCCCCGCATACGACTCGGTAACGGGCGGGCGCGCAGGACAACTTGGCGAGGTTGCGCTTGACGAGCGACGCGGCACCACGGTCGACATCGATAAACGTTACGTGCGCGGCGCCGCGAGAGAGCATCTCCAGGCCGAGGGCACCCGACCCCGCGAACGCATCGAGCATGCGCGAGCCCTCGATCCCCTCGTCGAGCGCGCTGTCCACCATCGAGGCAATGGCCTCGCGGACGCGATCGGTGGTCGGCCTGCTCACATCGCGCCCCTTGGGGCTCTCGATGGGACGGCCCCGCCATTCCCCTCCAACGATTCTCATCCGCCGCTGACCTCCTTGAAAATCTCTCCGTAACGCGCGATGACCTCATGGCGCATGGGCATGGTAGCGCAAGCGGTGAGATCGCGGGAGTATCGGAGCACTTCCTCAGCGTCCTCATGGGCCGCCTCGATGAGATCGACATCGGCATCAAGGTCGACGAAGCGCAGCGAGACGCCCCCGTGCTGGCGCAAGCCAAGAATCTCCCCCTCATGGCGAAGGCGCAGGTCCTTCTCGGCGAGCTCGAATCCGTCATCGGTCTTGGCCAGCGCCTGAAGGCGATCCCAGGCGGGAGACTTTGCGCCGCGCTTCGCCCTGACCTCGGTGACCACGTGACAGACGCCCGGCAACTCCCCCCTGCCGACGCGGCCGCGGAGCTGATGCAAGGTGGCGAGGCCGAAGCGCTCGCCATTTTCGATGAGCATGACCGTGGCATTGGGGACGTCGACGCCCACCTCGACGACGGTGGTCGACACCAGGACATCGATGGCCCCCGTACGGAACTCGTCGATGATGCGATCCTTCATCTTGGCGGGCATCTTCCCATGCAGCGCCTCGACGCGGACACCGGGCATCAACCTCCGCACGTTCTCGACCTCGGACTCGACATCGTGCAGCGTGACGGCTTGCCTGGCGCGCCCCCTCTCGTCGACATCGAGCCCGGGCACATCCTCGAGGTGCTCCGGGGAATCTTGCGGGGAGACCATGGGGCAGATGACGTACGCCTGCCTACCTTGGGACACCGCCTCGCGAATCGCACCGTAAGCGATATCACGCGACGCGCTTTCGAGGACGCGGGTCGCGACGCCGGCACCGGGGACCGGCCGGTTGCGGATGATGCTCGTGTCGAGATCGCCGTACACGGAGAGCGCCAACGTGCGCGGGATCGGAGTCGCGGTCATGACGAGAAGGTCGGCGCCGGCCCCCTTCGAGCGGAGCACGTTTCGCTGGCCGACGCCGAAACGGTGCTGCTCGTCGATGACGACCAGCGTCAGTCGGTTGAACCTCACCTCATCGTTGAGCACGGCATGCGTGCCGAAGACGACGTGGATATCACCCGAGGCGATTCGCCTGAGGATGCCGGCGCGCTCCTCCGGGGGCGTCGAACCGGTGAGCAGCGCCCATGTGATACCGGCGCGCTCGAGAAGCGGGCCGCTCTTGACCGCGTACTGGCGCGCAAGGACCCCTGTGGGGGCCATCACGCATGCCTGCGAGTCGGAATCGGCGACGCAAGCCAGCGCCACGCAGGCGACGGCGGTCTTACCCGTGCCGACATCGCCCAGCAAAAGACGGTTCATGATTCGATTCGGGTCCGTCATATCGGCCAAGATCTCTTGGACGGCAGCCTCCTGCTCGTCGGAAAGGGAGAAAGGAAGCGCCGAACGAAGGGCATCGACATGCATTCCCGCGCGATGGCCGAATGCCCGGACGCCGAGAAGATTGCCGTCATTTCGAAGTCGCAACGCGAGTTGCAGGTACATGAGCTCGTCATAGGCCAAGCGCCTGCGAGCCAAGGGGACCTCCGCCAAGAGGCGTGGGAAGTGGATCGCGCGCAGGGCGCGAGAAAGGCTCATGAGCCCCCTGCGTGCGCGCAGCGCCGCGGGGACGGGGTCGCAAAACACCCCCGCCCCCTCCAGCGCCGCCGAGCTGATACGGCGGAACCACGCCTGCGAGACGCCCTCGCACACCCGGTGCACGGGCAAGATGCCGCCGCCCCCGCCATGGGCATCGAGCTTCTCGTGATGGGGGGAGGCCATCTGCTTGAAGCCGTAAGCGAAGTCGACCTTGCCAATCACGGCGAGACGGTCGCCCCTGGTGAATTCGCGCGCGAGCCACGGCTGCTTGAAAAACGCCACCTTGAGCACGCCCGTCTCGTCGATCAGGAAGACCTCGGTGACGGTCATGCCGCGCTTGGAGGTTGGCTTGTTGGACACGCTGTCGACGGTGCCCACGATCGTGCAAACCTCGCCTATCGGAGCCCCCTCGATCGAATAGGCGCGCGAAAAGTCAAGATAGCGCGACGGGATGTGAAGAAGGAGGTCCCTCACCCGCTCGATGCCGAGCCGGCGAAGGGCCTCCTCACGTGTGCCGGAGACGTATTTGAGCCGCGAGATGTCCTCTTGGAGCGCGCTCGTCCGCGCGAGACGGGAGGAGGCGCGCGGGGCGTTCAGATTCGCGGCCATATGACCTAAGGCCTATTCGATGGAGAAGATGACAGGGTACAGAGGCTGCTCGCCGCGGTGCGCGTCGATCTCCAGATCGGGCTGGGCCTCCTCGATCGACTCGATCAGCTGCTGGAACTCCTCGTCGGGCATGTCCTGGCCGGCGAGGATGGTGAGGGCATCGCCCTCCTCCTCATCCATCATGCGATTGATGCACTCGATCGTGACCTGGTGCACATCGGAGCCGACGATGTCGATGGAGTCGCAGATGATGCCCATCACGTCGCCATCGTGGATGGGGGTGCCATCGGATGCCTGGGAATCGCGCACCGCGCGGGTGACCTCACCGTCGCGGACGGCGGATTTGGCCTCGGTCATGGCCTCCACGACACCCTCGACCGGCATGTCGGGCATGACGGCGAACAGGGCGGAGAACGCCTGCGGCACGGTCTTGGTGGGCACGACGTAGACGCGCTTGTCCTCGCATGCGCTCGCCGCGGCCTCGGCAGCCATGCGGATGTTGCCGTTGTTCGGCAGGATGATAACGGATTCGGCATTCACGCGCGCGACCGCCTCCAGCAGATCGGAGGTGGAGGGGTTCATGGTCTGACCACCGGAGACGACGACGTCGACGCCGAGCGACTCGAGGATCTCGGCCTCACCGGAACCGGCGGCGACGGCCACGAAGCCCAACGGCTTGGCCGGCTCGGCAGCGGCGTCCTGGTCGGCGTGGATCTTGGCGGTGCGCTCGGCGACCTCGAGATCCATGTTATGGATGAACACCTCGTAGACCTGACCGAACTGGAGCATGTGCTCGAGTACCAGGTTGGGGGTGTTGGAGTGCACGTGCACCTTGTAGTCGGGGTAAGCGCCCACGAGCAGCTCGCAGTCGCCCATGGAACCGAGGAACTTAAGCGCCTCGTCCTCGTCGAAGGGCTTCTCGGCCTTGAAGAGGAACTCGTTGCAGTAACGAAACTCGGAACCCTCCCAGTCGTCGTTCGCCTCGATCTTCACGCGATCAAGCGCGCCGGCCTTGGCGTAGTTGGTGTCGGCCTCGAAGGTGGCGGAGAAGTTCTCGACCTTGGAGGTGCGGCCGAGAGCGGCGGCCACGAAGTTCTCAAGGAAGATGGCGAAGCCGAAGGCACCGGAGTCGACGACGCCGTTCTCCTTGAGGACGGGAAGCAGGTCGGGCGTGCGGGCGACGGACTGATATGCCTCGACCACGAGGGCATCCAACGTCTCCTCAACACTCATACGGCGCTTCTCGCACTCGTCGGCCTTGGTTGACACGTCGCGCAGGACGGTCAGGATGGTGCCCTCGATGGGCTTGCGAACCGCCTGGAAGGCGACCTTGACGGCTCGGCGGAACGCGGAAGCGATATCGGCGGAGGAGATGGGCTCCCCGGCCTCGCGCAGGCCCTCGGCCACACCGCGCAGGATCTGCGAGGTGATGACACCGGAGTTTCCGCGGGCACCCATGAGGGAACCGTGGGTGATGGCGCCGGCGATGCCGCCCATGTCGGCATCGACCGGAAGCGCGGCGAGCTCCTTCACAACAGACTGGAGCGTGAGGGACATGTTGGTGCCGGTGTCTCCATCGGGAACCGGGAACACGTTGAGCTTGTTGATCTCATCGGCCTTGTCGGCGACGGCCGCGACGGCGATGGGGAAACAGGTTCGAATGGTCTTTGCAATCATCTGTTCTGGCACTTTCGTCTCGTGAATGCAGGAGGGCGCGGGGCGCCTAGAATCGGGACTTCATCCCGTCGATGTGGACGGCGATCTTGAGGCTCGCGGGGTCAATCTGGCCGATCTCGGAGAGGGTGAAGGCGACGGAGCTGGAAAGGTTGTCCGAAACGGAGCGCATGTTGACGCCCGCCTCGAGAACCACGTGGAGGTCGACGGTCAGGCCGGACTCGGTGGTCGTGACGAGCACGCCCTTGCGCAGGCGCTGGCCGGGGAGCAGTCGGACGCTCTCGGCGCCCTGCATCTGCTCGGCCATTCCGACCACGCCGTAGCAGGACATGGCGGCATAACCGGCGATATCGGCGATGACCTCGTTCGAGACGCTCAGGGTCCCGGCGATCGGTTCAGACATGGGGTTCTCCTTCCGCGCGAACGCGACGGCGTATCGAGCATACATTCGGATATTCTACAACTCCGCAGGCGAGGGCACAGACAAAACATCAGGGATGACGCGAGGCGCCCCTATGCGTCCGCCCCCTCGTCGAATTGGCTGTTGTACAGGTCGGCGTAAAACCCACCCCTCGCAAGCAGCTCCTCATGCCTGCCGGACTCGACGATATCGCCGTCTCGCAGCACCAAGATCACGTCCGCCGAGCGGATGGTGGAAAGACGGTGCGCGATGACGAAGCTCGTGCGGCCCGCCATGAGAGTGTCCATGGCGCGCTGGATGCGCTCCTCGGTTCGCGTGTCGACGTTGGAAGTCGCCTCGTCCAGAATCAGGATCGGGCGGTCGGCGAGCAGGGCGCGCGCGATGGTGATCAGCTGCCGCTGACCCTGGCTGACGTTCGAGGCATCCTCGTTCAACTCGAAATCATACCCTCCGGGCAGGGTGCGGATGAAGTGGTCCGCAAGCGCGGCGCGGGCCGCCGCCTCGACCATCGCGTCGTCCGCCTCGATGTCGCCGTAACGTATGTTCTCGCGAATGCTCCCCTTGAACAGCCACGTTTCCTGGAGGACCATGGCGAAGTTCGATCGCAGCTCCTCGCGCGGCAGCGAGCGCACATCGAGGCCGTTCACGCGAATCGACCCGTCGCTCACATCGTAGAAGCGCATGAGGAGCTTCATGAGCGTCGTTTTGCCGGCACCCGTGGGACCGACGATCGCTACCGTTTGCCCGGGCTCGACCGAGCAATTGAAATCGTGGATGACGGTCTTTTCGGGGACGTAGCCGAATCGGACATGGTCGAACTCCACCTCGCCCAGACGGCCGGGCTCCCCGGAAGGCGTCGCCGGGTCGTCCTCTTCGCCCTCATCGAGGAACTCGAAGATGCGCTCCGCGGCGGCGGCGAGCATCTGCAGCATGTTGGAGACTTGGGAAAGCTGCGTGATGGGCTGCGTGAAATTGCGTATGTACTGCATGAATGCCTGGGCGTTGCCGACTGTGAGGGATCCGTTGATCATGAGGAAGGCGCTCACCATGACGACGGCGACGTATCCGAGGTTGCCGACGAGGCCCATGATCGGCTGCATGACGCCGGAGAGGAACTGCGCGCGCCAGCCGGATTCGTATAGCCGCCCATTGACATCGTCGAACTCCTGAAGGGCGCGCGGTGCGCGATTATATGCCTGGATGATCGTCTGACCGGCGAAGCTCTCCTCGATGATGCCGTTGACCGCGCCCAAAATCGACTGCTGGCGGCGGAAGTGCCGCTGCGAGGCGCGCACCACGAGCACCACGCCGATCAACGACAGCGGGACGGTGAGGAACGTGACGCCCGCAAGTGCGATGGATATCGAGAGCATCTGCACGCTCACGCCGACGAGCTGGGCGACCGAGGTGATCAACTGCGTGACGCTCTGGTTGAGCGACTGCCCGAACGTGTCGACGTCGTTGGTGATGCGGCTCATGACGTCACCCGTGCTGACACGCTCGAAATACGCGAGCGGCATACGGTCGATCTTCTCCACGATCTGACGGCGCAGGCGATAGCAGACGCGTTGGGTAATTCCGGTCATGAGCCAACCCTGAATCAAATTCAGCGCAGATGACGTGAGGTATATGCACAGGACGGTGGCGAGTATGCGAGCCACGAAAGAGAAGTCGACCCCGCCCGTCCCGCCGACTTTGGCGGCGATGCCGCGGAATAGCTCGGTGGTGGCCTCGCCGAGCACGCGAGGCCCCATGACGCTGAACGCGACCGAGCCGACTGCGCACGCGATGGCGATGAACAGGGCGAGCTTATCGCGCGCGATATAGCGGACGACCTTTATGACGGCGCCCTTGAAATCCTTGGCCTTCTCGGTCGCCGGTCCGCGACCATGATGCATATGTCCGGACATGCTAGCGCACCTCTCCTTCATCCAGGCCGAGCTCTTCTGAGGAAAGCTGGCCCATCGCTATCTCGCGATACGGCTCGCATGCGCGGAGCAACTCCTCATGGCGGCCCTGGCCGACGACGCGGCCATCATCGAGCACCAGAATCTGGTCGGCGTGCATGATGGTCGCGATGCGCTGGGCGACGATCACGACCGACGCGTTTCGAAACTCACGAGACAATCCCGCGCGCAAAGCGGCATCGGTCTTGTAATCGAGCGCGGAGAAGCTGTCATCGAACACGAGGATCTTCGGGTCCATCGCGAGCGCGCGGGCAATCGAAAGGCGCTGGCGCTGGCCGCCCGACACGTTCGAGGCGCCCTGCGCGATCGGGGACCCGTAACCGTCGGGCTTCGACTCGATGAACTCGGATGCCTGCGCGATTCGCGCGGCGCGCTCGATGTCGACGAGGGGCATGTCGGGATCGCCATAGGAAATGTTGCCCGCGATATCGCCCGAGAAGAGCATCCCCTTCTGCGGGACATAGCCGATGAGAGATCGAAGCTCGCGCAGGGACATGCGGCGCACGTCGACCCCGTCGACCGAGATCGACCCGGAGGTCGCATCGTACAGACGCGGGATCATCTGGACGAGCGTGGTCTTGCCCGAGCCCGTGGAGCCGATGATGCCGAGCGTCTGCCCCGGCCTCACGGTAAAGCTGACATGCTCCAACGTCGGCGTGTCGGCATCCGGGTACGTGAACGAGACGTCGTCGAAGCTCAGCACGCCACTCCAATCGACGCGCTCGCCATCGGCGGTCATGTGCCCCTGCGCGCCCTCGAGCGTGTGCGCGGGGTCGACGATGCTCGATTCGGTGGCGAGCACCTCCATGATGCGCTCGGAGGCGATATCGGCACGGGGGAGCAGGACGGCGACCATCGTGATGATCATGAAGGACATGATCACCTGCATCGTGTAATTCATATACGCCATGAGATCGCCGACCTGCATGCCGCCCGCGTCCACGGCGTGACCGCCGAACCAGACAATCGCCACCGAGATGACGTTCATGATCATCATCAGCACGGGCATCATGAAGGACATCGCGCGATTCGTGAAAATATAGGTACCGGTGAGTTCGCGATTGGCCTCGTCATAGCGCTCGCGCTCGCTGTCGCCGCGCCCAAAGGCGCGAATCGGCATGACGCCGGTGATGATCTCGCGCGCGATGAGGTTGTTGCGATCAACGAAATCTTGCATCCGGCGGAAGCGCGGCATGGTGAGCCCCATGAGCACGCCGATGACGACCATGATGACGGCGAGGCCGACCAGGATGATCCACTGAAGCCCCGTGCTGCCGAACCCGATCACCTTCACGACCGCGCCGACGCCCATGCAGGGGGCGAACAGCACCATGCGCATGCACATGACCAGCACCATTTGCACCTGCTGGATGTCATTCGTGGCGCGCGTGATGAGCGATGCCTCTGAAAACCGGTTCATCTCCGCCGGCGAGAACGACAGGACGCGCTCATACACGTCATGACGAAGATCGCGGGCGATGCGCGCCGCGGTACGCGAGGCGTTGTACGCGGCGGCGATCGCGCACAGAGCCGCGACGACCGCGTACGTCAGCATACGGGCGCCCTCGCGAATGAGAAAATCGGTCTGGACGGCGGCGAGGTCCACCCCGGCGCGTCCATAGGCGAATTTCACGAACTCAATGGCCTGGGAGGTGACGACCGTCCCGCCGTCCTCGCCGAGCGCGCGATGCAGCCCGTCGCGAATAACGGATGGGTCGAACGCCGCGCCCCCAGTCCCGCCAGAAGCCTGCGCCTCCACCAGCCTTTTTACCGAATCGATGGTCAAAGTGTCGCCCACCACGGCTTTGAGGTTATCGGCCTCGCGTGCGTCTTCGACGACAGAATCGACGGGCACCCCGCGCTCGAGCATGAACGCGATCATCTCGGCCTCGCCCAAGAAGCCCTTGATTTCATCGCGGTCCTGTCGATCGCCCTCGAAAACGCGAACGCCGTCGACATCGGGACTTGCATACAGCGCCTCGACGCGATTCGCCTCGCTCGACGTGAGCAGGAGCTCGACATCGCGAAGGTCGTCGGCTGTGATGCGATTGGGCACCGTATCCTCGATGCCACCCCGGCTGATACCGGTGTCGACGATCTCGCTCATGACCGAGGGCAACGTGAGCTCGCAATATGCCTGCACCATAAGAAGCGCGAGTGCCAACGCGAGATTGGCCTTGTGATGCCTCAGGAACCTGAATATCTTCACCGGTGCCTCCCCCATACGCGCCATCAAAACTGACGGTGAAATTAACGAACGGTATTTTCTCCCCCTCATGCGCCCTGAAACCGTAAGGGCATCATTCCACAAAAGCTCAATAATTTAGGTACCTCATAACTATCTGGCAAAGGTAGAGTCGAACCACTTGCGCATGCACGCGACGGCCGTATAATGTGGTCCGCGCGCTGCATCCCACGCCGCTGGGCGCACATCTCTCGTTCATTGTGGAGATTCCGCATGTGAATGGGGTTCTATGGTATAGTTCATTGCTGTTTGTTCACGCGACCTCGAATCCGGTCGCCTAAGAAGGGTCACTGACATGTCCAAAGTTTGCGAAATCTGCGGTAAGCACCCCGTTGCTGGTCGCTCCATCAGCCACTCCCACCGCGTCTCCAACCGTAAGTTCCGTCCGAACATCCAGCGCGTGTACGTCGTCGTCAACGGCGTCCGTCGCAAGATGAACGTGTGCACCAGCTGCCTCAAGGCCCAGAAGGTGGCCCGCTCCTAAGCACTCCCCTCTTTGGACAAACGTTTGCTTGCATACGCAGCGCCCCGGCATCGCCGGGGCGTTTTTTGTATCAATTGGGGACAGGTACAAATTGAGACACGCAGTCGAGGTGCGTCAACCGAAACAGGAGGAAATCGCTTCCGCCCGCAAGGGCGTTGGGGAGGACGCCAGGCAGGAACATGGTCGACCGCGATCGCAATGCAGGCTAATTCCGACCAGCTACACGCGAAATCACCCTGCGTGACACACCCGTGATGCGAGAAATCTCAGACGCATTCAATCCGCACTCGGAGAGGACCCGTAAACAAGCGTCTCGCTCCGGCTTCGGACTCGCCCCAATTACAAGCGGGTCCCTGCCTCCCAGGGCAGTACGGGCAACCTCCAGATCTCTAACCCCATCGGAGTGCATCACGCGGGCCAAATCACGCCAGCTGTCTTCAGAAGAGGAAAACTCAACGAACCTCGCCGCGCCACCGATCAGCTCGTACACCAGACCGCGTGAAACAAAGCCCCTGTCCTCGACATACCCGCGATAACTGCTCCATTGATAACACTCACGCCCTGAAACCCCCGCCTTGACGGGATTATCGTGAACATACCGTACGACCGTAAGTAGGTAGCGCACGTCTTCAATTGCAGCACTCGAGAATCTTCCCTGGAACAGATGGCCAGACCGGTCGTGCCTCTCGTTGAAGTACCTTGCGTACACGCAGCAGAGTCGCTGCATGAACACGCCGAGGTCTCCCTCGGGATCGAACAGAACGATGTGCACGTGATTGTCCATAAGGCAATACGCAATCACATCGACACGCTCTTGCGCAGAAAGCAGCTCCAAGCGATCGAGAAAGAAGTTTCTGTCCACCGCATCCTCGAAAATGATCTGACGGCCGCAACCGCGAATCGTCACATGGTATAGATCGGTTTCGCATCGAACTCTTCCCGCCCTCGCCATACGTCTACCGCTCCCGTCGAACTAAACCGCCTGGCGCCATCGATGACGACGGCGAGTCAACTTCATTCTTACTGACATAGGCTCGATAGCGCCGAGAATACAATTTTATGACCACTCATCTGCACATGCACCTGATCCAAATCTGACCGACATGGCCAGAACGAACCAAGATGTAGATGAGATTGAAGGAAGCCCTGTGGAATACAAACATCAACGTCTCAATTTGTACCTGTCCCCAATTGGGACCTCCAATGAAATGAGTGAAGCGTTTCAGTTGTTGGAGATACGCCACGGTTTGAACACAAATCGCGAAGTTTCATGCTATTGAAGCGCTCCATTCGACCGCTTACGGCTCAAATTCCGCCATTCGTCCTAATGAAGCGTTTCATTAGGCTAGAGTTCGAGTCGTTGGGTAAACCCGCTTCTCGCAAAGGAGAGCAGAATGGCGAAGAAACCTACCGTTGCCGCCGCCCCCGAAATCGTAGACTCGATCGAATCCCTTGAGGCCAAGCTCGCGCAGATGCGCGAGGCCCAGGGGATTTTTGCCACCTACTCCCAGGAGCAGGTCGACAAGATCTTCTACGAGGCCGCCATGGCCGCCAACAAGGCCCGCATCCCCCTGGCCAAGATGGCCGTCGAGGAGACCGGCCGCGGCGTGCTCGAGGACAAGGTCATCAAGAACCACTACGCCGCCGAGTACATCTACAACGCCTACAAGGACACCAAGACCTGCGGAGTGATCGAGCGCGATGACGCCTACGGCATCACCAAGATCGCCGAGCCCATCGGCATCGTGGGCGCGGCCATCCCGACCACCAACCCCACCTCCACCGCGATCTTCAAGTGCCTCATCTCCCTGAAGACCCGCAACGCCATCATCATCTCCCCGCACCCGGCTGCCGCCAAGTGCACCATCGCCGCCGCCAAGCTCGTGCTCGACGCCGCGGTGAAGGCCGGCGCGCCCGAGGGCATCATCGGCTGGGTCGACGTCCCCTCCATCGAACTCACCAACATGGTCATGCGCGATGTCGACATCATCCTCGCCACCGGCGGCCCCGGCATGGTGAAGGCCGCCTACTCCTCTGGCAAGCCCGCCCTGGGCGTCGGCGCCGGCAACACCCCCGTCATCATCGACGACACGGCCGACATCAAGCTCTCCGTCAACTCCATCATCCACTCCAAGACCTTCGACAACGGCATGATCTGCGCCTCCGAGCAGTCCGTGACCGTCCTCGAGTCCGTGTATGACGAGGTCAAGGCCGAGTTCGCCCGCCGCGGTTGCTACTTCGTGAAGAAGGGCGCCGAGATGGAGGCCCTGCGCTCCGCCATGTTCAAGAACGGCGCGCTCGACCACCGCATCCCCGGCATGCCCGCCGCCAAGATCGCCGACCTCGCCGGCATCGAGGTGCCCGCCAAGACCAAGATCCTGATCACCGAGGTGACCTCCGTCGACCTGGATAAGGAGGAGTTCGCGCACGAGAAGCTCTCCCCCGTCCTGGCGATGTACAAGGCCCCCGACTTCCAGACCGCCGTCGACATGGCCGAGCACCTCGTGCTCGCCGGCGGTCCCGGCCACACCGCCTCCCTTTACGTGCACCCGGCACAGGCCGAGAAGATCTCCCTGTTCGAGCACACCATGAAGGCCTGCCGC
>CAUCLI010000005.1 GCA_958443615.1 uncultured Collinsella sp. | reverse complement strand
CCGTTGGCGTCGATATCGAAGGTGACCTCGATCTGAGGCACGCCGCGGCGGGCGGCCGGGATGCCGGAGAGCTGGAACTTGCCAAGGGACTTGTTGTCGCGAGCCAGCTCGCGCTCGCCCTGGAGGACGTTGATCTCGACGGAGGTCTGGTTGTCGGCGGCCGTGGAGTAGATCTCGGTCTTGGAGGTCGGGATCGTGGTGTTGCGGTCGATCATCTTGGTCATGATGCCGCCCATGGTCTCGACGCCGAGCGACAGCGGGGTCACGTCGAGCAGCAGGATGCCCTCGACGTCACCGGTGAGCACGCCGCCCTGGACGGCAGCGCCGTTGCAGACGACCTCGTCGGGGTTCACGGACATGTTGGGCTGCTTGCCGGTCATGTTCTTGACGAGCTCCTGCACGGCGGGCATACGGGTGGAGCCGCCGACCAGGATGACCTCGTCGACCTCGGACAGGGAGACGCCGGCGTCGTTCAGGGCCTTGGTGACCGGGGCCTTGCAGCGCTCGAGCAGATCGCGGGTGATCTTCTCGAACTCGGCGCGGGACAGCGTGTAGTTGAGGTGCAGCGGGCCGGACTGGTTCATGGTGATGAAGGGCAGGTTGATGACGGCCTGCTGGGCGCTCGAGAGCTCCTTCTTGGCGTTCTCGGCGGCCTCCTTCAGGCGCTGCAGGGCCATGGGGTCCTGACGCAGGTCGACGCCGTTCTCGGACTGGAACTTGTCGGCCATCCAGTCGATGACGCGCTGATCCCAGTCGTCGCCGCCGAGGTGGTTGTCGCCGTTGGTGGCGAGAACCTCGAAGACGCCGTCGGCCAGGTCGAGCAGGGACACGTCGAAGGTGCCGCCGCCGAGGTCGAAGACGAGGACCTTCTGCTCCTTGTCCTGCTTGTCCAGGCCGTAGGCCAGGGCGGAGGCGGTGGGCTCGTTGACGATGCGCTTCACGTCGAGGCCGGCGATGCGGCCGGCGTCCTTGGTGGCCTGACGCTGGGCGTCGTTGAAGTAGGCCGGGACGGTGATGACGGCCTCGGAGATGGTCTCGCCGAGGTACTTCTCGGCGTCGGCCTTCATCTTGGCGAGCGTCATGGCCGAGATCTGCTCGGGGGTGAACTCCTCGCCCTCGATCATGACGACGCAACGGCCGTTGCTGCCCTCCTTGACCTCGTAAGGCACGGTCTTGAGCTCGTCCTTCACCTCGGAGAACTTGCGGCCCATGAAACGCTTGATGGAGAACACGGTGTTCTTGGGGTTGGTGACGGCCTGGTTCTTGGCGGCCTTGCCAACGATGCGGTCGCCGTCGGCGCGGAAGCCCACGACGGACGGGGTGGTGCGGTCGCCCTCGGCGTTCACGATGGTGGTGGGGGTGCCGCCCTCGAGGACCGCCATGGCGGAGTTGGTGGTGCCCAGGTCGATACCGAGAATCTTGCTCATGATGACTTCCCTTCGTTGGGTTGCGTGACGCGCATGTGCGGATGCCCACGGCGCTTCGGCGTTTGTTCATGGCATAGTGTATCCCCTTATGACGCGCCTTATACAAAATCTAAGTCAATTCATATAAGATTTCCTATCCTCCACATTGATAAGGCCTCGACGCGGGCGTTACGAGGGCTTCGGCATGAAGAGCGGCGCCGGGTGACCCCCGACGCCGCTTATGCAGTGCGCGTCCAAAGCGCTAACGAGACCCGTTCCATCTCTTGAATTGAAGCGCCCCGGCGATCGCCGCCAGCGTGGCCATGCCGATCAAAGCCGGCACCATAAGGCCCGGGGAGGCGTCAGATTCGTCGGCCTGATCCGTCGTCATCTCGCTGTCATCCGAGCGCGCCGTGTCCGCAAGGGTGCGGGAAGCGGACGTCCCACCCGTGGCAGCGGGCGCACCACCCGTCGCACCCGACGTCGAACCCCCTGCGGCCTCTTGCTGCGGGCCATTCTGCCCCTGTTCCCCTGCCGACCCTGCGTCGAGGCCGGGATTCCGATTGTTCGATCCATCTTGATTCTGGTCTTGGTCCTCGGGTGCGTTCGGCTGCGCCTCGATGGCAAGAGCGGCGCCGTACACCTTGACGGCGGACGCATGAGCCTCGTTCTCCGGCACGCTCACGCGCAGATCGTACACGCCAGCTTCGGAAGGAGCGACCCTGGTCCACTCCCGCTCGCCCACACGGCGATACTCGACGATCGCGATCTCACGCAGCTCATCGGGAAGCAGCGAGAGACACGCCGATTCGATATCCGCCCCTTCATCCCATGCCATGGAAACCTCCAGCTCGTCGGGTAACGCGACCGCCGGCTTTTCACTCCATACCGCCTTGAGCGCCATATTCTCTAGGACCACATCGCCCGCGACGAACGCCGATCCGTCCTCTGCAACCCAACCCGCGAACGTGAATCCGGCACGGGTGGGCGTCGGCAGGTCGTCGAGCGTCGAACCCGTGCGGACCTCACGCGTGGCGGCCGCCTCATCCTCGAGCTCGCCCCCCGCGGGGTCAAATACCACCTTCACCATCGTGTAGGTCGCAACATCGACGCAAACCGTCAGCTTCTGATAATCCTCGGCATGCGATGCGGGCGCAAAAACGACCTCGTACGACGAATCCCCCGTCACATTCTGCGATCCGTCGACCCACCCCCACGAGCCCTCGACGACATCGCCGGACAACTCGACCTCGCCGCCGCTCAAAACGGCCTCGTCCAGCTTTGAACCGATGGACACATCGGCGGCCAGCGGAGCTGTGCGCACCGTCAACTGCGCCGGCGAGATGACGAGCGCCGAGTCGTACACCCTCTCGAACGCCCCGAGGGAAGCCGATCCGCCAAACGACAGGCGGATGTCATACGAGCCGGCGTGCACGGGAAGCTCGGTCGACCATTCCTCAGATCCGGCGAGGCGATACGCAACCGCCAATCCGGCTCGGACCTCCTCATCCGCGATGATGGCGGCGAGCTCATCCTCCGTGACGCCAACACCCTGACCCGTGTATACGCCACCAGCGAGACCGAGACTGTCGGGCAAGTCGACAGACCCTCGACCCGGCTCAATGCGAACGGTTTTCCTGAGCACCGTCCCGACGGGGGACCCGTTGTACAGCAGCGTCGCCTCAATCGTCACGTCGCCCTCGACGGCGGGGTCATCGGCGCGGGAGAGGGCCGCGCTCGCAGCCCCTGTGGATGCGATCGAAGCGGCATCCCCCTCCGCCACCGACCAACGCACGGAATATCCCAGCGACCCGATATCGACGGAGGCACCGTCCGCCCCCGCAAAGCGCATCTCATACGAATTTTTCGAGGTGGTCGACGACAGGACATCGGACCCGCCGAGCTCGGCCCGGGCGGCCGTGAGCGCGATCGCCGACTCGGACCCGGTGATATGGCGCGCCACCACCCTGACGGCACCGGCCTTCGCAAACGACACGACTCCGTCCTGCGAAACCGACGCCGCATCGGCAGGCTCCACCGTCCAAGCGACGAGGGGCATCGCGTTTGCCGGCCTGACCGATGCATTCAGATCAACGGTGGGATACGAGCCATCGGAAGACTGCACGATCAAGGGTCCGCCCACCGGGGTGCCGATACTCACCGTCGCCGCCGGATTCGACACGGCCGTGTACCCGCTGTAGGCATAGATGGAAGACGTATCCCCCTCGGCGCACTGCGCGAGCGCCGAATCGCCGGCAACGTGGTATTTGGCATACACCTGCTTAGAGGCATCAACATCGATCTTCACGATGGAGCTCAACTCCGCCCCCGCCACTTGGGTCTCCTGGGCACCAGCGGTGTTTTGGGCCATGGCCGGGAACGAGTTGACCTTCCGGTCGACCGCATACATCTGACTGCCGTCGAATACGGCATCGCCGAGCCCCGCCCCCGAAGCCGTGACGACGAAGCCGTCGGCGGAAACGCCCGCATCGAGCTCGAGCGCGGCACCGAGCTCCTCGAGCGCGCTGGGTCCGACATGCAGCTTTGCACCCGTGCCGAGCTGGAACACCTTGCCATCATGGGCTTGCACCCCGTCGATCGAAGATGCGAACACTTCCACGCCGTCGCCCGCAACCACGGGAATCGCGGACCCATCTCCGAGGCCCTTCGCACCGTCTATGGCAACCTTGCCGCCCGAGCTCACACCGATGCTGGTGAACTCACCGCCCGAAATTGAAAGATCGCACCCCACGTTGACGGATTTGAGCCCGTCGGTCAGTGTCTCATAAGTTCCACCGCCGATGACGACCTTGTCCGAGGACAGGGAGGTATCTCCCTGCTGCACGACCGAATCACGCAGACCGCTGATGGTCCCGGTCGTGTTGAGGTACACCGCACGCGATCCCTTCGTCGGTTCCCCATCGATGTTACCGACCACGATGGCATGGCCTCGCCATTCGGAGTTTTTGAAGCCCGAGCTCGCATTATCGACAAGGTTCACCTTGATGGATGTATCGCCGTTGGCGATGAGTGTACCATCGAACACCTGTACCACGCACATGGGGGTCGTCGTGCCAAACGTCGGCTTCTTCTGCCACGATTGAATGGTCACGTTCTCCAAGATGAGGGTCGCGCCGTCTTTGATCCGCAACCCCAAGCGCCTGATGTCCGCCACGCCGTCCACGCACTTGATCACCAAGTCTCGGTCGATGTCGTAGTACTGGTTGTTGAGCGTGTTGCCGCTGTACGTACCCATCGCGGTGTTCCCCGAAGCGGGGAAGATGATGGTGCCCACGCCCTCGTCAGCAACGGCCCGCTTGAACATGTCTCGGCGCTCTCCCTCGTCCGAGACGGCCGTAAGGTCGCACACGCCATCCGCCAGGTCGGAGTATGCTGAGATGATCGCCTCGAGCTGCTCGAGCACATGCACGTTCGAAACCTGCAGCCGATCCTCCTCACTCAAGGCCTCATAAGCAGAGCGGGCCTCCTCCACCGCGGGCCGTGCCGCATCGGCCGCCTCGCCAGAGGTCACCGTCTCGGCTTTCGGCAGCGCATCGATGAGCGCCATGACCCTATCGACATCCGACAAATCATCTCGCTTGGTAATGGCGAAGCTGTCATACAGGGCCGATGCGCCCGTCGCGACGTCGTAGGTGTAAGACTTCCAGAACAGCGTGTCGCCCTCGATGGAAAGCGCCGAGTACATCGACTGGTACGGCTGTCCCGATACCTCGGTGGGGACGTCGTTGTCCACATAGTCGTAGTACTTGGTTCCCGAGGTCGCAGGGACCACGAAGATACTTCCCTTGGGGTTCACATAGCTCGTGTACTCGGCGCCCGTCGAATCGGTGACGCGCTCGGTCGTCGCCTCGACCTTGGATCCGCCCGCAAGCACACTCGTGCGCATGTACGTGTGATCGTGGCCCGATAAGACGAGGTCGATGTCGTTGTCCCGGGCCCATTCATCGAGCCAGGAACGCAGGGCGGCGACATCGGCATCCCCCTGATGGCTGCCCTTGGAGTACGCCGCCTTATGCGTGACGAGCACCTTCCAGGTCGTCGTCGCGTTCTGGGCAACACCCGTCGCCCATGTGCGCTGCGCCTCGCCCACGGCACCGTCCCCGTCGTTGGTGTTCAGCACGATGTAGGTCACATCGCCGTACACATACGAGTAATAGACGCCGGTCGACGTGTCCTGATCGGGCAGATCGAGGTGGTAATGGGCCGCCACGGCGTTGGGAAGATCCTTTTTGGCGCGGGCCTCGTGATTGCCTGCGACCGGGGCGAACGCCAGGGAGCGCGACTCATCGGTGTCGAGCAGCCAGCTCCAGTAATTCTCGTTCGAGCCGTCATCGACCATATCGCCCAAGTGCAGGGCAAATTCTGCCTGCTGGTATGCCGCCTCCGCCGCACCCAGGACCTTGGCGTACGCATCGTAATCCGTCTTCGAGGCGCCCTGGGAGTCGGCGACCACCAAGGCGGTGTAACCCTCATCGACCGAGGCCGACGCGCCTTCAATCTTGACGGGCTCGCTCCAGTAGCCGTCGGAGGCGGATCCGACGCGATAGTAGTAGCTCTTGCCCGCCTCTAGGCGCACCGTCGCGCAGTGTTTGTTCGCCTTGACGGTCTCGTAATTCGTCACCAGCACGAGGTTGAGGGTCACCTTCGGCTTGTCGACGGTCTCGGTCTCCGCGTCGACGCGCGTCACACCCTCGCCCGCGTCCATCGCGGACTCGGCATCGCCAGTGCTCATTCCTCCCGTCGCCTCGACGAGCTGCACCTGGCCGTCGGCCACGCCCGTTCCCGTATACCAGTTGAAATTACGGGTCGTGAGCGCGGAGCCCGACTCATCCACGCCCAGGGAGACCGTCACCTGACTGGGCAGGCACCCGTTCTCGACGGTGGGGTTGGGCTCGGGGTCCGCATCTGCCGCAAGGACAATCGCGGAACCGCCGACGGCGTCATCCAGACCGTCCGCATCGGTTGCAAAGCCGACGATCATCGCACGAACCAACCCGCCAATCTGCCCATATACCGACTCGGTCACATATTGGCCCAACAGCTTGCGGACCAGCCCGGTCTCCCCCGTGAGATCGAGACCGAATTTCTCGAGCAGGACGGAGAGATGCGGATCGGGGCCGTCACCGAACACCGCAGTGGTCGCAGCCGTCCATGCGGCGTTGCCGTGGAAGAGGTTGGACAGGTTGACGGTCGTGCTCCCCAGGACCTCGTCGATCAGGGGCAGCAGCGTATTGGACAACACCGACTCGACCTCATTCGCGAGCAACGGGCTTGAGGCGAGGTTCTCGAGCGCGCGCTCCATTTCCTGCGGCATGGCGGCGGCGTCGAAACCGGAATTATGCCTCCAGAACATATCCTGCAACAACTGGCGCAAGGTATAGCATTCCCCCGACGTGTCGGCGGGGTTGGCCGGGTTCAGCATGTTCACATCGCCCACGCTCTCGAGCAGCTTCGAAAGCTCGGCGTCGAGGCGGCCGTTGGCGATGTAATTCCGCTCGATCTGATCGAGCACGCTTTGAATCTCCTCGTCCAGGTCCTCGTCGTATATCGTGACCGACCCGAGGATGGCCGCCGCGCCGGACGAGGGATTCAGGTGCACGCCGTTTTGCTTGGCGTCGTCCGATCCCGTCGAATACGTGATGTGCAGTTTGCCGACCGACCCGCCGAGGTCGACGTCGACGCCGGTGCCCAGCAACCCCGGCAACGCCCCGTGAAGCGTTTCGAACAGATCGACGCCCGCTATACCCTCCAACGCCGCTGGAATATCCGAGAGCTGGCTGAGATACCGGTCGGCATAACGCATCACGAGACGCGTAATGAAGGACTTGCCGTCCTCGCCCTTATCGCCGTACATCGCCGCCTTCTCATAGGAGAGCACGTCGACCTTCTCGGTGTCCGTCACCGCCCCATTCGGCGCGTCGAGTCGCGCGTTCATCGCGGCGGACTCAACCGCGGTCGACGAGGTCGACAGCGATATATCGCCCGTCTCGTCGACGCTGACAGAACAAGTCCGATACGGGCTCGGGTACGCGCACAGGCCGCCGGTCTCGATGTCGTACAGCACGCTGCCCGAAGCCGCGGTGTATGTCGCCACATCGTTCTCGTGCATATGGCCCGAATAGACATAGTGGATCCCGGCGTCGGCGAGGGCGGTCGCCAACTTGAAGGAGTAATCCCTGGCATGCCTCATGACGCCCGCCTCGTCCACGCCGTCCTGAATCTGCGCCGTATCAGTCACGAACTCCGTCTCCGAGGTCGCCTGATGATTGAGGACCGGGTGATGGACGCCCGCTATCAACGTATAGCCCTTGCCGGTGAGCTCCTTCGCCTGACCCTGGATCCAGGCGAGCAGGTCGTCGGAGATCATGCCCTTGCCCTGGCCCCACGCCTTGCCCTTGCCATTCGCATCCGCGGTGTAGATCTCGGTGTCTATCATGACGAACGCCACGCCTGTTTTCGTGACGGCGATATACGACAGGCCGCCTTGGCAATCGGCGACGCCGCCGTCTTTGACGTCCTTGTAGTAGACGATGTCCACGATCTCGTCGTTGGATGCATCGATCGTCTGGCGCTCGTCATATCCCATTGATGCGTATATGGAGCGAAAGTCCGCCTCTGTCGTCCAGAGGTCGCCGGATCCGCCGTCTTTCACCTGCTCATCAGACTGGAACGACATGGCGTCATAGTTATATACGTCGTGATTGCCGGGGATGACGAGCACCGCGCAACCCGCCTGCTGCAAGCGCTTCATCTGAGAAGCGAAGCCCTCGTGTGATGCCTTCTCGCCCTCGCTGGACAAGTCACCGGTGACGATGAGCACGCGCGGAAGGTCCCCCGCCGCTAGCATCTGATCGACGGCTGCGGTGGTGAGGGCCTCATTCTCGCCCATAAGGCGCAAATCACCCGACGTCTGGTCCTGATAGGCGCTCGCGCGCGTCCCGTTGAATTCCGTTGGGAAATAATGGGGGTCGGAGATGACGCCGAAGTCGAACGACTCGATCGCGATATGGCGCTGCGACGCGAGGGCGGGAACTGCCAACACCAGTAGACCGGCCAAAGCGACAAGGGAGGACACCGCCGCTATTCGAATTGCGCGCCGACCCGACACAGTCGAAAGGGCTCGTTTCAAGCTAACCACCAATCCTTTGACAAAATGGACCTTGCAAGGATACGAGTTGAAAATCAGGAAGTCGTAAGCCCTGGATACGCGCCGACGTCAAGGCTGTGTAACGCATGCAATGCGACTAAAATATTGTTATATCTATCTAACTCGGTGAACGGCAGTGGAAAGCCGCCGCAGGGTCTTGCGCTCACGCCAGCGCGTGGTATGTTTTTGAGCGAAAAGACCCGTTGCCTCTTCGCCTGTGGCACCGGGCGCTACAGAGGAGGTTTACCATGGCTCACCCGATTATCGATGCTGACGAGTGCATCGCCTGCGGCGTCTGCGTCGACGCTTGCCCGGCCGGCGTTCTCGAGCTGAACGACGTCGCCACCGTGGCCGACGAGGATTCCTGCGTCGCCTGCGGCGCCTGCCAGGACGCCTGCCCCGCCGGCGCCATCACCGAGATCGCCGAGGACTAACGCCTGAGCGCATCCGATCATGGATCCAACGAGAACCGGGTCCGGCCCCACAGGGGGCCGGACCCGGTTCTCATATATAGAGAGATATAGAGAGATGCCACGACATGGATGCGCGCCGCATGAATAGGCGCCTCGCTATTCGCGCTTTGCCCACCTACTGAAAATCGTCCTCATAGGGCATGAGCTCGGCGAGGTACCCGCGCTCGGCGAGCGCCGCCTCGATCTCATCGAGCGCCTCTTTCGAATCCGCGGCGATGCGATGGAAGTGATACCCGCTCGTCACGGTCATGAGCGGCGTGCTCTTGCCCGTCCTGATGTCATCGAGATACCGGGCGATACCGCTGCGGCTGCGGATGTCGAGATCGGCGGTGATCTTGCCATACGCACGATGGTTGACCATCACGCTTTGGACCGTGCCGCCCAGATCGACGATGGTCTCGAGTTCATCCTCGAGCTGGTCGACCGTATGGCGGACCTTGATGAGGCGCGTGGGGATATCCATATCCGAGACGCCCTCGCGCAAAACATATCCGCGGTTCGTGGCGACGATGTCGTGGCCGTCCGCCCGCAGCAGGGCGATGTCCTGCACGATCACCTGGCGGCTCACGCCCGCGGTCTCCGCCAGCGCCGTGCCGCTCACCGGCCGATTCGCCCCGCGCAGGCTCTGCAAGATCGCTCCCCTGCGCTCATGTCCCATCAACGGCATCCACCTTCACCTCCCATGTGTAATTTGGGGACGGGTGCGTTTTGCACACCACGCACCTACACCATGCGCAGATGCTTGAGGGACAGATCCAAAATGGGCGCGGAATGCGTGAGGGCGCCGGAGGAAATGAAGTCCACGCCCAGGTCGGCGAGGGCGCGGATGTTCCCCGCGTCCACATTGCCCGACGCCTCGACCTTGGCACGCCCGTCGATGAGCTCGATAGCCTCGGCCATCTGCCCGCGCGTCATGTTGTCGAGCATGATGATATCCGCCCCGGCATCGAGGGCGTCACGCACCATGTCGAGGTCCTCGCACTCCACCTCGACCGTGCAGACGAACGGCGCGTGCACGCGGGCTCCCGCCACCGCCGCCGCGATCCCACCCGCGGCGTCGATGTGGTTGTCCTTCAGCATGACCGCCTGGGAAAGGTTGTAGCGGTGATTGCCGCCACCGCCCGCCTCGACCGCGGCCTTCTCGAAGATGCGCAGGCACGGGGTGGTCTTGCGCGTGTCGACGAGCCTGGTCTTCGTCCCCTCGAGGGCGGCGGCCATGCGACGCGTGTACGTCGCGATGCCGCTCATGCGCTGCAGGAAGTTCAGCGCCACGCGCTCGCCCGAGAGCAGGACGCGTGCGTCGCCGCGAACGATGCCGAGCAGCTGGCCGGGCTCGATCGCATCGCCGTCGGCAACATGGGCCTCGAAGGTCGTGGTGGGATCCAGCAGGACGAACGTGCGCTCGAACACATCCAAACCGGCTATCACGCCCTCGGCTTTGGCGATGAGCTGCACCTCGGCCTCGCGCCGCTCGGGGCAGACCGACTCGGTGGACAGATCGCCCGCATTCATATCCTCGCGCAGGGCGAAACGGATGATGTCGTCGGCGACCAGGTTCATGGTGATGGGATTCATGTGAGCCTCCTATAGCAGCGTGTCGATGTTCAACTCGAAGTCAGGCAAGCCGGAGAACAGCTC
Organism: uncultured Collinsella sp.; assembly: GCA_958443615.1. Taxonomy (GTDB): domain Bacteria; phylum Actinomycetota; class Coriobacteriia; order Coriobacteriales; family Coriobacteriaceae; genus Collinsella. The sequence continues at coordinate 115,365 of CAUCLI010000005.1, read as the reverse complement.
GCCCGGAGTGCGATGGACCCCGTCGAGCATGGGGGCGCCGATGTCCTCCACGGGCAGGCTCTCGCCCGTCGCAATCTTCCAGGCCGCCCTGCGGGCGAACACCAGGGACTCGAGCAGCGAATTGCTCGCCAGGCGATTCTTGCCGTGGACCCCGTTGCAAGCGGTCTCGCCCGCCGCGTACAGACGGGGCATGCTCGTCGCCGAATCGCGGTCCACGCGCACGCCACCCATGAAGTAGTGCTGCGTGGGGACGACCGGGATGGGATCGGTGAGGATATCGCGGCCCTCTTCCAGGCAGTGCGCGCGGATGTTGGCGAAGTGCGTCGTGACGACCTGCGGGTCGACCGGCTCGAAGCTCAACCACTCGTGCTCCACGCCCTCATCGCGCATCTCATCTTGGATCGCGCGAGCGACGACATCGCGCGGCTGGAGCTCATCCGTGAAGCGCTCGCCAGCGTGATTCAACAGGACGGCGCCTTCCCCGCGGCAGCTCTCCGACACGAGGAAGGTGCGCCCGGGCTCGGCGGAATACAAGCCCGTGGGATGGATCTGCACGTATTCGAGATGCTCCTGCGCGACGCCATAAGCGCTCGCGAGGAAGCAAGCGTCTCCCGTGAGCTGCGGGAAATTCGTCGAATGCTGATACACGCCGCCGATTCCGCCCGTCGCGAGCAACGTGTTCGCGGCGCGGATCGCAAAGGGCTTCCCCGTCTCTCCGCAGATGCCAGGGGACACGGGCTCGCCATCATACCCCGCGGCTGCCCGGAGCTCCTCGATCGTGGCGGTCGAGGCGGCTTCGGAGACCGGCATGGCGACGAGGCCGCAGCAGCCGGGCAGCGACCCTTCGGCCCCGGCGCCGTCCTCGGCCCCGGCACCGTCCTCGGCCCCGGCACCGTCCTCGGCCCCGGCACCGTCCTCAAGGATCAGGTCGACCATCGCGACGTGCTCGAGGATCGCGACGTTCGGGAGGCGCTTGACCGCGGCGAGGAGCGCCTCGGTGATCTCCTTGCCGGTCACGTCCGCATGGAACGCGATGCGCGCGCGGGCGTGCGCCCCCTCGCGCGTGAAGGCCAGCGAGCCGTCTTCCTCGCGCTCGAAGTCTGCGCCGAGCGCGATCAGGTCGTTGATGACCGCGCGCGAGGAGCGGATCATGATATCCACGCTCTCCCGGCGGTTCTCACCATGACCGGCGGTGAGCGTGTCCTCGAAGAAGGAGTCGTAATCTTGCGCCTCCGGCAGGACGCACACGCCGCCCTGCGCGAGCATCGAATCGCATTCGTCGAGCGACCCCTTCGAAAGCATGACGATCCGCGCGTCCGAGGGCGCGTTGAGGGCCGCGTAAAGCCCCGCCACGCCGCAGCCGACGATCGCGATGTCGCATGTCATGTCCGCGTACTTCTCAGCCATGCGCGGCCCCCTTCGTCCCGCCGCCTACCGGGCCGCGTACTCCAACATGCGGTCGAGCGTGAGTTGCGCGGCGCGCGCAGCCTCCTCGCCGACCGAGATCTCCACAGCGCCCGCGCCCGTCTCGAGACAGGAGACGAGCTTGTCCAGCGTTATGCCGTCCATGTCCGCGCATGTGGGCGGGGTCTTCGTCACGAAGAAGCGCTTGCCCTGACGCGCGCAACGGCGCTCGAGCTCGTAGAGCACGCCGTCGACCGTGACGATGATGAACTCGCGGGCGTCGCTCCCCTCGGCGAACGAGATGATGTCGGCGGTCGAGCCGATGAAGTCGGCCTCCTCGAGAATCGCCTCCGTGCACTCCGGGTGTGCCAGCGTGAGCGCCTCGGGATGCACCGCCTTGAGCTCCCGCAACTCCATCAGCGAGATCGCCTCGTGACGCGGGCAGCAGCCGTCGTTCAGGATCACGTGCTTATCGGGGACCTGGCTCGCGACATGGCGACCCAGGTTGCGATCGGGGATGAACAGGATGTGGCGCTGCGGCAGCTCGCGCACGATCTTCACCGCGTTGGACGAGGTGACGCAGACATCGCTCCAGCTCTTGACCTCCATGGTCGAGTTCACGTAGCACACCACGGCGAGGTCGTCGCCGTACTCGGCGCGGGCGGCGTCGATGGTGGAGCGACGGACCATATGGGCCATGGGGCAATCCGCCGCGGGCTCGGGAAGCAGCACCGTCTTGTCGCGATTGAGCAGCTTGGCGCTCTCCCCCATGAATTCCACGCCGCACAGCACGATGGTCTGCTGCGGCAGGGTCTTGGCGAGCTTCGCGAGGTAGAACGAATCGCCCACGTAATCGGCGACGGCCTGCACCTCGGGCTCCACATAATAATGGGCGAGTATCACCGCATCGCGCTCGGCTTTGAGCGCCTCGATGCGCTCGCGCGTCTCGGCGGGCACCGCCGCCGCGCGCCCCAGGGCACCGCCGAGGCAACTTGTGCCTGTCCCCAATTGACCAACCGCCATGCGATCCTCCCGACGATCGTAGCTTCGTTGAAGGAAGTATGGCACTGGGCGCGTTCACTGACAAGACAACTGACAAGACAGCTGATGAAACTCATGGACGCTCACCGGCTGGGAGCGGGCGACGCGGCGCCCGGTAGCGCGCCCAGCGCGCCTTAACCCAACGCGCCTTAATGCGGCGAGCCTTAATACGGCGCCCCCAAGGGAGGCATCTGCTTGAGGTAAGCCCACATGCGCTGTTTCTCCGCAGGCTGCGACAACGCGGCCTCGAACCCGTCGAGCGCCAGCACCCGGCGGCCGAGCACCGAGGCGACGAGGCCGGGTTTGAGCATGGCGGTGTCGAAGTCGTCGATGATGGAAAGCGCATCGGCGTACGTCTCGCGCATGAGGTCGGCTGCGGAGTCATCGAGCAAGATGACGGCTTCGGGGTCGAGCGCCTCGAGGGCCTCGCGGAACAACGGGACGGGCAGCGGCTCGCCCAGGGGGATGCCATCCGTCACGTCCTCATCGCCCGTGCCGGCGACTGAAGACAGGACGCACAGATCCTGGGGCTGCCAGCCGATGGCGCCGAGGGCGGCGCGCAACGCCGTTCCGTCCGCGCCGGACAACAGGTCGCCGCCCGCGCGCTCGGCGTCGTTCAGCTCGCCCTTCACCAGGACGATGGGCGAGAACGCATTGCCGACCATGCGCACCCCGCGCTTCGTGAGCCCGTCAAGCTCCTGCTCGGCTGCGGCGGCCAGCGCCTCCTTGCGTTCCTGTGTGGTGATGGCCATCCGTCGGACACCCGCCTTCAACGTCGTGCCAGGGCCCGCGCCCAGGCAAATGATTCACATCGAATCATTCTACTCCCGGTGTAATGCGCGGACGCCCGTGGGTATAACGACCTCGATTGGAAAGAACCCTGTCGGCTCGCCCGCAGGACCGAACATATAGGAGGACCCGTGTCTCATGTCACCGAGGTGAACGCAAGCACCTTCGATTCCCTGCTCGCCAGCGAACTCCCCGTCCTCGTCGACTTTTGGGCGCCGTGGTGCGGCCCGTGCCGCATGCTCTCCCCCGTCGTCGATGAGCTCGCCGGTGAGCTCGAGGGCAAGATCGTCGTCGCCAAGTGCAACGTCGATGAGAACCAGGACCTGGCCATGCGCTTCGGCGTCATGTCCATCCCCACCGTCGTCCTGCTGAAGGGCGGCACCGAGGCCATGCGCTCCGTGGGCGCCGTCCCCAAGCCCAAGCTCAAGGCCGACATCGAGGCCAACCTGTAAGGATCGCCGGCAGCGCGAGACGCGCAACCGACCTTCGACCCCCTCAACGACCGCGCCCATTCCCCAGCGCGGTCGTTTTTTGCGTCGCGATGCCGGAGACCCTGCAAGCCGAGCCGGAAAACGGCTCTCATCAAAACGGCTCTCGCCGTTTCCTCTCCTTCGCGCCTCGCGCGGGATTCGAACCTCGCGGGGTCAACGAAAAAGCCCGGCCACCTCGATGGCCGGGCTGTCTTTTCGTGGCTGGGGCAGAGGGATTCGAACCCCCGTAACTGGTACCAAAAACCAGGGTCCTGCCGCTGGACGATGCCCCAATGGGTGTTGCACGCGAATGCGCGCCGCTCTAGTGTAGCGTACCTAGTCGCTCAGTGCATCACACAGGCCGTCAAGAAGTCGAACGGCGAGCGTCTGGGCGTCACTCGAAGTGAATGTGCCGTAACCGGTGATCCCCGTGAGCTCGATGCGCAGCCTGATGGGACGCGCGGTGGCGGCTGCCACAGCGGTCTTGATGCGCAAGGTGAGATTGTTGCATTCCGCAAGCGCGATGGTCGCGCGAGGCTCGGCGTCATCAGGCAGGCCGTCCGAGGCGATCTCGACGATCAGGTCGGTATCCTCGGGCGCTTCGTCGTCGTACAGCACGATGCCGCTTCCGTCGGTCGTGGCGGTGGCGATATTCCACACGCGCGAGGCCACGTTGCGGGCAATGGCGTCCTCACCGCCGATGGCGATGCTCCAGCTCTCGAGCACGCTCGCCGCGCGGGCGAAGCCCATGCGGGCCTCGGCCTCGACGTCGATGACGGAGGGCTTACCCTCCCACACATGATGCAGGCGATTCACGTAATTGAAAGTGTCCTGGAAAGCCATGCCATCCGCGAACAGGCCGACGTTCTCCTGAAACTGCTGAAGCGCCGCCTCGGTATGCGGGCCGAAGAAGCCGTCATCGACACCGCACGCGAAACCCAAGGTGTTGAGCGCGCGCTGCAGGGCGCGGACATCGGCTCCATGGAAGTTGGGAAGCCGCAGGTACAGCGTACGGTCCCCGAGTTTATAGGACTCGTCGACGAGCGCGCTCCAGCACGTCCCGTCGACATCTTCACCCGCGTCCAGCCCCTGGCTGGCGCGAAACGCGCCGACCGCGGCCACCGTGGTGGCACCGAATTCCTTCGCCGTCATCTCGGCGGCGTCGATCGCATATCCGAGCGAGGAGAGGCGCGTCTGCACGTCCTCGACGGCAGGCCCCTGCATTCCCTGCGAAATGGGTTCCATGAGATCCCCTTACAACCTGGCGCACGCTGCGGATTCACGACCACACGGGCGCGTCTTCATGCACGCGGGTCACATCGCGCCCGCGCGGCACACATCATATAGTTTAGCAAGAGTGCCGATGGCTCCGCATAAAGTACAGCAGAGAGCCACTCTCACGAACTCCCACGAGACAGCCCAGTTGAGACGCGCCGTCTGCACCGACCTCGCCACGCCGCCCGATTCGACCCGACGTCCTTGCGCTATCATAGGCCCGATTTCTCAGTGTACTCGGAAAGGGCGGCCATGACCTACACCCACGTGATCTTCGACCTCGACGGCACCTTGCTCGACACCCTCGAGGACCTCGTCCGCGCCGGCAACCATGTTTGCGAAACGCGCGGATGGCCCACCTACACGCCGGATCAATTCCGCTATAAGATCGGCAATGGCCAGCTCAAACTCATCGAGCGCCTTATCCCCGCCGAGTTCATGGGTGACGGCCCCGTATTCGAGCGGGCGCTCGCCGACTTCCGCGCCTATTACGGCGCGCACAAGGAGGACCACACGGCCCCCTACCCCGGCATCCTCGACCTTCTCGACACCCTGCGCAGCGCAGGCGTGACCTGCGCCGTGCTCTCCAACAAGGACCATGCCGCGACCGCCCCGCTCGTCGAGCGCTACTTCGGCGACCGCATCGCCCTCGCACAGGGCCGTATCGATGCCTTTCCACCCAAACCCGATCCAGCAATCACCCTGCACGTTATCGAGCAGCTCGGCGCCGACCCGAAAACCACCCTCTACGTGGGTGATTCCGACGTCGACGTCGCCTGCGGCCACAATGCCGGCATGCGCTCCTGCGGCGTTGCCTGGGGTTTCCGCGGACGTGGCGAGCTCGAGGGCGCAGGCGCCGACTACGTGATCGACGCGCCCGAGGAGCTGCTCGGCATCGTATTGCGGTAACCCATCTCCGTCAGGCGCCCCGCTAGGCGCCCGCTGACGAGGGCGCCCGCCGTCGGGTGCCCTCCGACGGAGCCGCTGACGGAGCCCGACGATAGGTCCCGCTGAGAATCCCCGCGCATTCCCCTGATTGCAGCGCGGTCCGATCGTCCGCCCGCAGGATGAATATGCATCCCGCGGCGCCATTTGGCCCTAATTATTCAACATGCGCGGACGGCATATTTCAATCGGTCGACTTTTGGTAATTGTTATCCGTGCGCACGTGGAACGCGGAGCGCCCTGCCATGAAAAGCCCTGTTGTTTTGATGACAGAACACCACTCTAGTCGACGAATCGCGTCCCTAATTACCAAAAGTCGATGAATTGATTTCCGTTATGGATCGCGCGTTGAAACGCCCCCGCGTCTCAAGCGAGACGGCGGTACAAGCCGGGCGGCGGCAGAGGTGGACAAAGGTAGGATCAAAACGGCGAAATCGAACTTACCCGGCAATGAAAAGGGCGCGCGGGGCCCTGACCCCACGCGCCCACTCGCGCTTTCGCAGTCGTGGCGGTCTGAGCCACGTTCCACGCTCTACATCATGGCCTCGAGGATCTGCTCCTCGGCGCCCTCCGTCGCGGACCAGGTGTTCTCGCCGTCCTTCTCATATGTGAAAACGCACTCGGTCTCGGCGGGCTCGGTTGCCTTGACCACATCCATGAGGATGGTTCCCGCCTGCGCGAACAGGGCCTCCTCGCTCTCGATCGTCGGCGGGTCGACGCCCTCCAAGTACTCCTGGAATTTGGTGGCGAACTCCGACATGATCGCGGTGAGGGACTTTATCTTGACGGTGACGTTTGCCTCGGCGGTGCCGGCCTCCTCGTCGACCGTGACCTCATTGACCGCGTGATCGAAACCGTCGAGGTAGGCCGTGGCGAATTCGTTAGTGTCGATACCGAGCTGGTCGAAGCCGCCGTCGGCGCTGTCGGTCATTGCGGAGAGAAGCTCCTCGTTATCAGGGGAAATCTCCTCGAAAGCCGTCTCGATATCCTCGCGTATGAGCTCTTCCACAGACGGGCCGCCGCAGCCGCCCAGGAACACGAGGCACGCAACGGCAAGAGCCATCAAGGGGATCGTCCAAAACCTCTTCTTCATGTCATTCCTTCCAACGACCGAATGTCCGCCCCTTTCGGGACGCGCCACCTTGGCGGGTATTGGCTCGATGATATATGAAACGCATCAGTCGGCCCTGTCATCTCGGTGAACGGCTGGACGTCATCCGCGCCCACGGCGGCGCGTGCGACCCTCCGCATGAAAAAGGCGGGTGCCGGCGACGATCGCCTGCACCCGCCCCGTCGAGCCGATTCACGCCAAGCGCTACTCGCGCGCGCCGTACTGCTCGTAGTAGGCGTCGATGGCCGCCTTGAGCTCGTCGTCGATCGCCACGCGCCCGGCCACCTCGCGGTTGTACAGGTGCTCGGTGACCTCGGCCATGGACACGATGCTCGCCACGGGGAACCCGTACTTGGCCTCGATCTCCTTCTGCGCGGTGGTCACACCGCCCTTGCCGACCTCCATGCGGTTGAGGGAGACGATCAGGCCCTTAACCTCGACGTTCGCCGCATTCATGAGCTTGGGGTACGTCTCGTCGATGGACTTGCCCGAGGTGGTCACGTCCTCGACCATCACCACGCGGTCGCCGTCCTTGAGCTCGTAACCCAGCATGCCGCCCTTGTCGGCGCCGTGGTCCTTGACCTCCTTGCGGTCAGAGCAGTAGCGGACCTCCTTGCCGTACAGCTTGTGCATGGCGATGGCGGTGACGACGGACAGGGGGATGCCCTTGTAGGCCGGCCCGAACACGACGTCGAAGTCCAAACCGAAGTTGTCGTGGATGGCGCGCGCGTAATACTCGCCCAGGCGCATGAGCTGCTCGCCGGTGACATAGGCGCCCGCGTTCATGAAGAACGGCGACTTGCGGCCGCTCTTGAGCGTGAAATCGCCGAACTTGAGCACGTCGGACTCGACCATGAACTCGATGAACTCCTGTTTGTAAGCCTCCATGAGGCCTCCTTCCGTGCGGGCGTCGCGACAGCGCCGACCTTGTGGTATTTGGCTGGTTCAAGGGTAGCAGAAAAGCGCCCCTCGCCACGGATGGCGAGGGGCGCGCGATGGCCATGTTGCCCAGAGGCTACTCGACATCTTTTTCCTTCTTGGCGAGGGAGAGGAACGAGGCGCCCGCCACGGCCAATCCGGCGGCACCCGTCACCACGAGCGCGAGGTCATCGCCCGTGACGGGAAGATTGCCAATGGTCGAGCCGCTCTCCGTGGCCTTTTTGGCGTCATTCCCTGCCCCGGCGTCAGATGACGGCGTCCCGTCCGAATCGGTCCCGGCATCGTCGGACTTCTCCCGCGAGTCATCCCGTGTCACGCCGTCGGAAGCATCCTCGGCGTCCCCCTTGCCGGCGGCCTGACCGCCATCGGAGGGAGACTCATCGGTCGAGGCCTCGACCTTGGAATCCGAGTCCGGGGAACCGCTGGCATGCGCATCGGAACCATCGGTCGAGATGGAGTTGCCAGCAGTGATGGAGTTACCGGTCGAGGTGGAACCGTCGGACGCCCCGCCGCCATTCGTCGCGGGAGGCGTGACGGGCTGCTGCGTCACCCCATTCGCGGTACCGCCCTGCATGGAGCCACCCGTCGAATCGGAATCAGCGGAACCCGCATCGGCATCCGAATCCGCACCGGCATCCGAACCCGCGCCGGCATCCGAATCCGCACCGGCATCCGAATCCGCACCCTCATTCGAGCCGCCGCCTGAACCGCCATCGGCCTGCGGGGGAGTCGAAGGCTGCTGAGATGCACCGCCGTTGGACGCATCGCCCGAGCCCTGCGCGTCCGAACCGGGCTCGCCGCCCGTGGAACCGAATCCGGAGTCGCCCGCGCTTGGGGCGCCCGCGCTCGGCGAGCCCGCGCTCGGCGAGCCCGCGCTCGGGCCGTTCGCGCTCGGGGCGTCACCCTGCTGGTTGCCGGCACCCTGTTCGGCCTCATGCTGCTCGAGATACTTCAGGCAGGTCGCCTTCTCCTTGATATAGCGATTCTGCCAGCCCTTGTGATACTGGGGCTGGCTGGGGTACCACTCCGCCACGCGGTTGACCACGATGTCGCACAGCGCGCTGACCAACTCGCGATCGGTCATATCGTTGCTGAGGCCGGCGCCCTTGAAGAACTTCTCAACGCCGCCTTGGCCGAACAGGTTGCACATGCCCCACGCCAGACCCTTGACGCAATCCGCACGATTGCGCAGGTCGACGCCGTAATTGTTGAGGAGCATGCTCTGCACCGGCAGGTAATAGTTGTTGTACGCATACGAATCTTGCAAGGCGGAGAACTCCGTTGGATTCGCGGCATATGCGGCGTGCCAGGCCTCATCGAGCTGCTGTGCGAGCGCGGTGAGCTGACGGGTGGTGTAGTCGTACATACTGTAGGACTCGCTCATCAGCGTGCTCGCCTGAGCAAGCACGGGCGCGAACATGCCGTACGTCTCCGAATCGTACGCATAGACCTGCCGCAGGAACGGGACGAGCGCATAGCGGCGGTCGAACTGGTAATACCCCATGGCGTTGTAGCCGTCACCGCTGGATAGGCCCTTGTCATAATTGCAGCCCGACTCGTACCGCGTGAAATACTTCATCTCATCGGTCAGGGCGACGGGCGACAGCGACGATGCGGAACGAGCGGAGGCGAAAGTCGACACGCCCTCGGTCCCCTCGTAATAATCGGCCTTGTCGTAGCCGCTCGGCAGGGGCGTGCCCATGCCATTGGGGTCGGAATCCGTCGCGGGGGTGCTGTTGGATGTGGTTGCCATCGCCGGCAGGGTCACGCCGCCGAGCGTGAGCGCGGCGGCAAGGCCGGCGATAACGGCCTTGTTGCGAGGCTGGGCCATCGTTCCTCCTTGGTTTGCCCTTGAGGGCGGGTGCGTTTACGGTTCGTTTGCGGCAAAGCCACGGAAGTGCTACGTCCAGTATGAAGAACCGCGCGCTCGCGGACAATAGGAAATCGAATCGAGCCCATATGCAAAACAAGGGCGCCGCCCGCCGGACGACGCCCCTGCCATTCGGTGCAACCGAGGAGGATGCGAGAGCCTAGCAGATCTTGCAGACCCAACCGTGCTTGTCCTCGATCTGGCCGCCCTGGATGCCCGTGAGGGTCTCGCGCAAGCGCTTCATTACCGGGCCGGAGGCCTCGTGGCCGTCGGGGAAGACCACGACCGTCTCACCGTCGTGGATCTCGCCCACCGGGGAGATGACCGCGGCGGTTCCGCACAGGCCGCACTCGACGAAGGCGCCCGAGGCGACCTCCTCCCAGGTGACCGGACGCTCGTCGACGACGATACCCAGGTCCTGGGCGACCTGCACGAGCGAGCGGCGGGTGATGGAGGGCAGGATGGAGTCGGTGTGGGACTGGGGCACCACGAGCGTGCCGTCCTTGGCGACGAACAGCACGTTGGCGCCGCCGGTCTCCTCCACATACGTGCGGGACTCGGAGTCGAGGTAGAGGTTCTCGGCGTAGCCCGCGGCGTGCGCCTCCATGCCCGGCTTGAGGCTCATGGCGTAGTTGAGGCCGGCCTTGATGTTGCCGGTGCCGTGGGGTGCCGCGCGGTCGTACTTGGAGACGCAGAGCTTGACGGTGGTGTCGCCGCCCTTGAAGTACGGACCCACGGGCGTCACGAGGATGCGGAACTGGTACTCGTCGGCGGGCTTGACGCCGATGACGTCGCCCGTGGCGATCATGAGCGGTCGGACGTAGAGCGTGGCGCCCGAGCCGAACGGCGGCACCCACGCGGCGTTGGCCTCGACGACCTGCTTGACGGCCTCGACGAAGCGGTCCTGCGGGAAGGCGGGCATGACCAGGCGCTCGGCGGAATCGGCCATGCGCTGGGCGTTCATGTCCGGGCGGAAGCAGACGATAGAGCCGTCGGCGGTGGTGTAGGCCTTGAGACCCTCGAAGACCTCCTGGCAGTAATGGAAGATGCCGGCGCACTCCGACAGCGTGATGCTGTGATCGGTGGTGAGGGCGCCCTCATCCCACGCGCCGTCCTTGTAGTTGGACACGTAGCTGTAGTCGGTCTTGCGATAGCTGAAATCGAGGTTGCCCCAGTCCAAGTCCTTCTTCTCAACGGTCATGACATGCTCCTTCGCATTCGTGTCCGTGCGTTCGCGGGAGGGCACGGCAGGCACTTGAGCGCACCCTCCCGCGCGAGCGCGCGGGGTTTGTATGCCAGCGGCAAAGCTGGGCGAAAGCCGCTCGATTGGTTTTACGGCAAGCTTCATTGTACTGCGCTCAAATAAAGCATGGCCCATGCGCAGAATCTTTAACGAAGGAGACGCATTGCCCCCAAGGGCATTGCCCCCAAGGGCATTGCCCCTCAAGGACATTGCCCCGAAGGTGGGTTCACGCCGGGCAATTCGATTCCCATGTGAACGCAAGGGGCGGCGGGACAGCTCGAAGCCCATGCGGTCACTTTGGCCGACAGGCCAACCGACAGACTAAGGCTCTCAACGAAAAACGGTAGCACAACTCGACAAAACTTCAGGATTCGTCGAAGTTTTGTCGAGTTGTGCTACCGATTGAGGAGAACGGGGCGACCGCTGTGAGATGACCGTTGATCAACGGCACCGTGGCGAAACCACGCGCAACGCCTTGCCGCCCCTGAAGGCAACGCCTTGCCGCCCCTGAAGCCTACTCGCCCTCGGCCTCGCGGCGCTTCTGCTCGGCGCGCGCCGGCAGGATGCGGAACTTGACCCACCAGGCGATGACACCGATGGCGACGACCACGATGACGATCTTGACGATGTCGGACACCCACTCGGCCTGGGCGGTGATCTGCTCCCAGGCGCCACCGGCCCAGAAGCCCAGCGTGCACAGGATGGCATTCCACGCGAGCGAGCCAACGAGGGTGTAAATCGCAAAGCGCACCATGTTCATCTTGGCGGTGCCGGCGGGGATGGAGATGAGGCTGCGCACCACCGGGATGCAACGGCAGATGAGGACCGTGATCTGGCCCTTATGGTCGAACCAGCCGATCGCCTTGGCGACGTCGTCGGAATGGAAGCCGAGCATGCGCATGGGCTTGGTGTCGAAGAAGCCCTCCAGACGCTCCTGCGAGAGCAGACGGCCGATGCCGTAGAGGAGATACGCGCCCACGACGGAACCCACGGTGGCGGCGATGATCACGCCCGCGAGCGTCATCTCGGTCTGCGTGGCGAGAAAGCCCGAGAGCGGAAGGATGAGCTCGCTGGGGATGGGCGGAAACACGTTCTCGAACAGGATGAGGCCCGCGACCGCGAAATAGCCGAACTGGCTGATGAAGCTGAAGAATGCCTCTTGCATGTGATGCCTTTCTGAGCGACTGCACCGAACAGCTGCGCAAACTGCAATGTTCTCCATGATAGCGGTCGAATGTGAGGTCACGGCAATGTGCGCAGTCTTTCCAAAACCGAACGGCGGTGCGGCGGGGCCGGCAATCGCCGCGCATTCCCATCGTGTTAATCCTAGTATTTTTCTCGACATTACATACGGGGGCGCGTACACTTGCAGCTCATACGCCGTGGGCACAGCACGAGCCGGGAGGAGCACATATGGGAGCTATCGCCACCGTCCGCGAGGACATAGCCGCCGTCCAAGCGAACGACCCCGCCGCGCAAAGCCCGCTCGTCATCTTCCTCTCCTACCCCGGCCTCCACGCCAAGTGGATGCACACGCCCGAGCACTGGCTGTGGGAGCACGGCGCGAAGGGCCTCGCCCGCGTCATCTCGCAGGTCACCCGATTTTTCACCGGCGTCGAGATCCATCCGGCCGCCCAAATCGGACGCCGCCTGTTCATCGACCACGCCATGGGGGTCGTGATCGGCGAGACCACCGTCATCGGCGATGACTGCGTCCTCTACCAGGGCGTGACACTCGGCGGCACGGGCAACGAATGCGGCAAGCGCCACCCGACCCTGGGCGACAACGTCACCGTCGGCACCGGGGCCAAGGTGCTCGGCAACATCCATATCGGCGACAACGTGCGCATCGGCGGCAACTCGGTCGTCGTGAAGGACGTGCCGAGCGACAGCACCGTGGTCGGCATCCCCGGTCGCGTCGTGCGCCGCAACGGCTGCCGCGTGCTCGCCGAGTCCTTCGACGCCACCCATCACCGCGAGTCCATGCCCGACCCGGTCGAGGAGGCCTCCCTCATGAACCGCGAGGGAATCGCCGATAACGCGCGGCGCATCGCGGAGCTCGAGCAGCAGATCGCCGAGCTTGGGGCATTGGTGGAGAAACTCACGGGCGCCGAGTAGGTACGCTATCGTGGCCTCCTGCCGCACAAATGAACACGACAGGAGGCCCCATGTTCCCCAAGCTCTTCGAACCCTTCTCCATCCGATCCCTCACCATGCGCAACCGCATCGTGATGCCCGCCATGGGCACGCGCATGTGCGACGAGCGCGCCGTGACCGACAAGCTGGTCGAGTACCATCGCGTCCGCGCCGCCGGCGGTGTCGGCCTCTCCATCGTCGAGGTCACCGCCGTGCACGCCCCCAGCTCCCCCAACTGCTTCCTATCGCTGGCAGAGGATCGCTTCGTCGAGGGACACAAGCGCTTGGTCGACGCCATCCACGGCGAGGGCGGGCGCGCGGGCGTCCAACTCTGGCAGGGCTCCATCGCGGTCGCCATGGACCCGACGGCCCAGATCCTCGTCCCCAACGAGATGACCGTCCATGGCTTCACCATCCCCGGCATCACCGTCGAGCAGATCCACGAGGTCATCGACTGCTACGGCAAGGCCGCCGCGCGCTGCGTCGAGGCAGGGTACGACTGCATCGAATTCCACTGCGCCCACAACTACCTGCCGCATTCCTTCCTCTCCGCGGGCCTCAACCACCGCGATGACGAGTGGGGCGGCAGCCTGGAGAATCGCGCCAAGTTCCCGCTCGCCTGCATCCGCGCCATCCGCGCGAGCATCCCCGAGGACATGCCCCTGTTCATGCGCATCGACGCGCACGACGACTGCCTCGAGGGCGGCATGACCATCGAGGACACCATCGAGTTCTGCAAGATGGCGCGCGAGGCGGGCGTCGATGTGCTCGACGTTTCCCGTGGCAACATCGTCACCGCCGCCAACGCCCTCGAGGTCCCGCCGATCGACGTCCCGCCGGCGTTCAACGTCGACAACGCGGCCCGCATCCGCCGCGAGACCGGCATGCCCACCATCGGCGTCGGACGCATCAACACCCCTCAGCTCGCCGAGAAAATCCTCGAGGAGGACAAGGTCGACCTCGTCGTCATGGGCCGCGCCCAACTCGCCGACCCCGACTTCTGCAACAAGGCGCGCGCGGGCAAGACCGACAGCATCGTCTACTGTGTCGGCTGCGACCAGGGATGCCTGGACGGCTTCGCCGACATGCGCAACTTCGAGCACATCACCTGCCTGCGCAACCCGCTCGTGGGCCACGAACTCGATTGGAGGATCGAGGCGGCGGAAAAGCCCGAGCGCGTCGCCGTCGTAGGCGGCGGCGTCGCCGGCCTGATGGCCGCCGAGACGCTCGTCGCCCGCGGCCACGAGGCCGTGGTGTTCGAGGCGGGAGACCGTCTGGGCGGGCAGTTCGTGACCGCCGGCAAGGCCCCCGGCAAACACGAGATGGAGGTCGCGGCCGCACTCATGGGCGAGCAGGCGAGGCGTTCCGGCGTCGAAGTGCGCCTGAACACCCCGTTCACGCCCGAGACCATCTCCGTTGAGCACTTCGACCGTGCGATCATCGCGAACGGCGCCTCCCCCATCACCATGGGTCTCTCCGGCTCCGACGTGCATGTCGCGCACGACGTGCTCGAAGGCGAGCCGGTCGAGGGGGAGCGCGTCGTCGTGATCGGCGGCGGCCTGGTTGGCCTCGAGGTCGCCGACGCGCTGGCGGTCGCCGGCAAGAAGGTCGTCGTGCTCGAGATGGCCGAGCGCGCGGGCGCCGACCTGGGCTCTGCTCGCGCCACCTGCGTGTTCTCCAAACTCGGCAAGCTCGGCGTCGAGATTCGCACCTCCACCGCGTTCGACGGCCTCACCGAGACCGGCGTGAAGGCGAAGTCAGGCGAGGACGAGCGCGAGATCCCCTGCGACGCCGTGGTGGTGGCGGTGGGTTCGCGTGCCCGCGACAACGCCGAGCTCATCGCCGCCCTCGACGCCGCGAACATCCCGCACCGCACCGTCGGCGACGCCGAGCGTCCCCGCCGCGCACTCGACGCCATCCGCGAGGGCTTCCTGGCCGGCCTCGAGGCGTAGGCGAGCGCCCTCGAAACACGGCATTTCCGCCCTCTTGCCAATGCGAGCGGGTCGACGCGAGCAACTCCGATCCGCTCAGCCACATACCCCCTTCTGGACCCTCATCATGTCCAAGGGGGTTTATTTTTGATATGTGCGGGTTTATCCCGCATGTGCCCGCTTCACCCCGGAATTCAGGTTGTTAAACCCGCGATTCCCCGGCAGCGGCCTCGTCCGGTGTGGCGATCTCCTTGATGGTCGTCTCATCGCCTTGGATCAGATACGTCCTCTCGCTCCCGCAGTTCGGGCAGATGCGGCCGTGCTCGACCGTGCCATAGGTGCTGTCGCACGCTTCGCAGTATGTGACTGCGGGAACTTTCTCGACGACCAGCTCAGCCCCGCGCATGAGGTCGTTCTTCGCACACGCCCAATCCCAGCAGTCGATCAGGTAGCTCGGTATGACACCGGAGACCTCCCCGAGTTCGAGCGTCACCGAGGAGACGCGGCGCAGGCCGTTCTCCCGTGCCACGCTCTCGACACTGCGGATGATGTGGAAGACGATTCCAAGCTCGTGCATGCGAACCCCCATCAAGACCTCAATTTAGGGACTGTCCCTAAATTGAGGTCTCGCTATCGCCTATTTCTTCCCGAAGCGGATCTTGATCTCGCGCTTGAGCGCGTACTTCGCCAAGCTCGGGACCTTCTTCTCGTACTTCACCATGTTGCTGCACTCGGGATGCTCGCGATGTAGGTGGATGGCGTCGAACGCGCACTTGGTGGTGCACAGGCCGCAGCCGATGCACTTGTTCTCGTCGACGATGCTCGCACCGCAACCCAGGCAGCGCGCAGTCTCGGCGCGGACCTGCTCCTCGGTGAAGGTCTCGACGTACTCGCGGAAGGGCTGGGCCTTCTCGCGGTCGTAGTTGTGCACGGCGTCACCGCGGCTCGCCGTATCGTAGCTGCCGAATTCCACGTCGTCGCGGTTGAGCTCGCGGTAGACGCGCGGATTGCGCCCGATCGTGAGCGTCGCGTCCTGCACGAAGCGGTGAATCGAAACCGCGGCCTCGTGGCCGGCGGCGATGGCGTCGATGGCGAACTTGGGGCCGGTGTAGACGTCGCCGCCCACGAAGATGTCGGGCTGGGCGGTCTGATAGGTCTTGGGATCGGCGACGGCGCCCTGGCCACGGCCGAGCTCGACCGCCTCGCCCTCGAGCAAGTCGCCCCAGACAATGGACTGGCCGATGGAGAACACCACGCGGTCGGCCGCGACGGTGCGCAGCTCGCCTTCGTCATAGGTCGGGTCGAAGCGCCCCTCGTCGTTGAACACGCGCAGGCAGCGCTTGAACACGACCTCCTTCACGCGACCATCCTCGCCCGCACGAACCTCGACCGGGCCCCAGCCGCAGGAGATGTGCACGCCGTCCTCATTGGCCTCGACGACTTCCTCGATGCTGGCCGGCATGTCCTCGGAGCTCTCCAGGCAGAACATCTCCACGTGCTCGGAGCCCAGGCGCGCGGCGGTGCGGGCCACGTCGATCGCGACGTTGCCGCCGCCCACCACGATGGTGCGGCCCGGCATGGGGGCAGCCTCGCCGCCGCCATCCTGCTGCTCGGCCACACGGCGCAGGAAATCCACGGCAACGGACACGCCCTCGGCGTCCTCGCCCGGGATGCCGGGCAGGCGACCGCCCTGGCAACCGATCGCCACGTAGAACGCCTTGAAGCCCTGCTCGCGCAGCTCGTCGAGGGTCACATCGCGACCGACCTCGACGCCCAGGCGGATGTCGACGCCCATCTCGCGGATGATCTCGACCTCGGCCTCGATCACGTCCTTCTCGAGCTTGTAGCTGGGAATGCCGTAGGTGAGCATGCCGCCGGGGCGCGCGTTCTTCTCGAAGATGACCGGCTTGTAACCCTTCTCTGCCAGGTAGAACGCGCAGGACAGGCCCGCGGGACCGGCGCCGATCACGGCGATCTTGTCGTCGAAGCCGCCGGCGCGCGTGGGCGTCACGACCTCCGGCACGTAGCGGTGCTCGGCCACGAGATCCTGCTGGGCGATGAACTTCTTGACCTCATCGATGGCCACGGCGGCGTCGATGCGGCCGCGCGTGCAGGCATCCTCGCAGCGGCGGTTGCAGATGCGGCCGCAGATCGCCGGCAGCGGGTTCTCGCGCTTGATGAGGGCGAGCGCATCGCGGTAGCGCCCCTGGGCGGCGAGCTTGAGGTACCCCTGTACCGCGATGTGGGCCGGGCACGCGGTCTTGCATGGCGCGGTGCCCGTGTCGTACGTCTCGATGCGGTTCTTGTTGCGGTAATCGGGGCTCCACTTCTCGGGGCCCCACTTCACGGCGTCGGGCAGCTCCTGCTTGGGGTACTCCGGCACCTTGCCCGTGCTCGCGGCGCAGAGCTTCTGGCCGAGCTTGACGGCGCCCGCGGGGCACACCTCGACGCAGCGCCCACAGGCGACGCACTTGTCGGCCTCGGTGCGCGCCACGTAGGCGGAACGGGACAGGTTCGGGGTGTTGAACAGCTGCGAGGTGCGCAGCGCGTAACACACGTTCACGTTGCAGTTGCAGATCGCGAAGATCTTGTCCTCGCCGTCGATGTTGGTGATCTGGTGCACGAAGCCGTTGGCCTCGGCCTGGCGCAGCGTCTCGTAGACCTCCTCGCGCGTGATGTAGCGGCCGCGATCGGTCTCCACCACGTAGTCGGCCATATCGCCCACCGCGATGCACCAATCGTTGGGGTCGTCGCCGCAGCCCTCGCCCAACTTCGCGCGGCTCATGCGGCAGCTGCACGGGCTCGCGGCGTACTTGCCCTCGTACTTGTCGAGCCAATGCTCGATATGCTCGATGGAGACGGAACGGTCCTCCATCTGTATGGCCTGCTCGACGGGGATGACGTGCATGCCGATGCCCGCGCCTCCGGGCGGCACCATGGGCGTGGCCTTGGCAAGGGCTCCCTTGGATGCCTGCTCGAAGAACTTCGCCACCGCCGGGTGCTCGTCGATCTGGGACTGACGCATGTTGAGGAACTCGGCCGAACCGGGCACGAGCATGGGCAGCACCCACTGCTTGGTGCGTGTGGGGTTCTCCCAGTTGTACTCGAGCAGGCCGATGTAGCTCATCTCATCGAGCAGCTTCTCGAGCAGCTCGGCCTCCATGCCCGTGGCCTTGACCGCGTCCGCGAGCGTGTAGGGGCGGCGCATCTTCATCTTGAGGAGGACGTCGGCCATCTCGTCGGTCGTCACCTCGGCGAACGCCCAATACTCGAAGGGCTTGAGCTCCTTGCGCCCCAACAGGCGGTTGGTGCAGTGCTCGCACAGCGCCACGATCTTGGGGCGCGGGTTCTCGGGGATCGGCGGGACGAACTCAGAGCCGATATCCGGCTCGGTGAACGAGATGCCGGGGCCGTTGACGATCATGTGGGTTCCTTTCCTGGGGTTCGAAGGTGCCTCAATTTAGCGCCTCAATTTAGGGACAGTCCCTAAATTGAGGTGCTCCGTCTAAGTTCGGGGTTCCTATTTCGCGGTCTTCCACTCCGACACGCGCGTGCGCAGCCAATCTGCCCACTCGTCGATGCCCTCGCCCGTCTTGGCGCTTATGGGGATGATGGTCGCGTTCGGGTTGCGCATGAGGATGTTCTCGCGCACGCGCTCCATGCTGAACGTGTCGAACACGGGCAGCGCGTCGATCTTGTTCACGAGCACCACGTCGCAGATGCTGAACATAAGCGGATACTTGAGTGGCTTGTCGTCGCCCTCCGGCACGGACAGGATCATCGCGTTCGCCGAGGCGCCGGTGTCGAACTCCGCGGGGCACACGAGATTGCCCACGTTCTCGAGGATGGCCAGGTCCGTGGCGGCACCCTCCGCCTCGTCGGCGAACAGCTCGTCGAGGCCCTGCCTGGTCATATAGGCATCCAGGTGGCACATGCCGCCGGTATGGAGCTGGATCGCGCGGGCGCCGGTCCCGAGGATGGTGCGCGCATCCACGTCGGAGTCGATGTCGGCCTCCATCACCGCGATGGACAGCTCGTCCTTCAGCGCCTCGATCGTGCGCGAAAGCGTGGTGGTCTTGCCGGAACCCGGGCTCGACATCAAATTCAGCAGGAAGGTCCCCCGCTCGCGCAACTCCCCTCGCAGCTCATCGGCCTTGCGGTCGTTGTCGGCGAACACGCTCTCCTTGACCTCGATCACACGGACATCGCTCATGGCCCCTCCCCTTGCGACCTGGGGGACATCGCGCGCAATCGCCCGGATCGCCATCGTGCGCGTCCCCTCATCTATGCCGAGCGCCGCCCGGCCAAACTTGTTGACACTTCGTCAAATTACATATTGACGTTTTGTCAACAAAGGTCAAGACTGGAATCGACGAAAGAGCGACTTCGACGGAGAGGGGCGCCCATGACCTCCAACGCCAGCAGGCACCACGAGCGTCTGGCACATGACGATCGACGCGACGAGATCCTCACCGCGGTGCGCGAGACCGTCGTCGAGGACGGCTTGAGCCGCCTGTCCATCTCCGCCGTCACCAAGCGTGCCGGATGTACGCGCTCGCTCTTCTACCATTACTTCCCCACCAAGGAGGACGCCCTCAAGGCGGTGCTCGACCTCAGCATCGACTCGTTCGTCGAGCAACTCACCGCATGGGACGAATCGCGCGTCGCCGGCGACATCGAGGGCTCGCTCGACACCATCGCGCACATGCTCAAGAACATGGTCGTGAACCAAAATGACGTCATGTCCCAGTCGGTCGTGCACAACGGCAACGCCGCGCTGTACGCCTCGTTCATACATCGCGTCGCCGACCGACTCGCCACCTACATGTGCTCCTCGACCGTCGTCGACTTCGCGGCCCATCACGAGGTGCGGATCGACCATCTCTACGAGACCTTCTACGTCCTCATCACCGGTCTCGTCATGTTCGTGAGGACGCATCCCGATGCGCCCGAGGAAACCATCAAGGACATCATCGCCAGCACCCTGCACATCGAGGGCTACACCGCGAAATACCCCGAACGGAGACCAGAACGCTGACATCGGCGGCGTCGCACCCCGATACGGGAGCGAGAACCTTCCTCGGTCTTGCATGTCCAAACTATTGACACTTTGTCAACAAGCCTATAAGGGGGCTTTGTATAGAAAGGGGAACCTATGTTGTTCCAGGTGTATGGCGAGAACGCCATGTATCAGTGGCTGGGATGGATCATGGTCTTCGTCGGCCTGATCGCAGCCAACGAGGTCGCGCGCCGTTCCAAGACCGGCGGCATCGTGTGCTTCCTCGGCATCCCCGCCGTGCTCACCGTGTACTTCATCTCCATCTACGTATGCGCCGGCATGGGTATGGACTGGGCGCTCAGCAACCCCACGTACCTGCATATGGGCAGCTGGTTCCATTACGCCAAGCTCTACGCCGCGACCGCCGGCTGCATCGGCTTCATGATGCTCAAATACGGTTGGGGCAAGCTCGGCCGCAGCGAGGCCTTCAAGGTGTTCCCCTTCGCCATCGTCGCCATCAACATCCTCATCGCCGTTGTCTCTGATTTCGAGAGCGCCGTGCGCGCCTTCGGCACCACCTGGGTCTCCACCGAGGGCGTCGTCCTCATGGGCGGCTGGCACAACGTCTTCAACGGCATCGCCGGCCTCATCAACATCTTCTGCATGACCGGCTGGTGGGGCATCTACCGCTCCAAGAAGGGCGACGACATGCTGTGGCCCGATATGACCTGGGTCTACATCCTCGCCTACGACCTGTGGAACTTCTGCTACACCTACAACTGCCTGCCCACGCACGCCTGGTACTGCGGTCTCGCGCTGCTGCTGGCGCCCACCGTGGCGAACTTCTTCTGGAACAAGGGCGGCTGGATCCAGAACCGTGCCAACACGCTCGCCCTGTGGTGCATGTTCGCCCAGGTGTTCCCGATGTTCCAGGATTACAGCGTCTTCTCCGTCGACTCCGTGAACAACCCGGGCATCAACCTCGCCGTCTCCGTGGTCGCGCTTGTGGTGAACGTCGCCGCGTTCGGCTACATCATGTACCGCGCCAAGAAGCTCGGCGTGAACCCCTACAAGCACGAGGTCTTCAAGGGCACCCGCGACTTCGAGCAGGCCATGTCCCGCGCCGCATAGCTTCGCCCAATCCGCGCCGCCCGCAGGCACCCCGCGGGAGCCGTGAATCAGATAAGGCATCGTCCGGACCGATTGCTCCGGACGATGCCTTTATCATGCTCATGTCCCGCACCCGCTCTTCCGCGGCGTCGAAGCGGAGCGTGGGGGCATGCGATATGAAAAAGCCCCCGTCTCCGGGGGCTCTCGCATTCGACTGGTGCGGCGTACAGGATTCGAACCTGTGACGTTCTGATTCGTAGTCAGACCCTCTATCCAGCTGAGGTAACGCCGCAACGCGTGGTATATATTGCCACTGCCCCCTAGTGGAGTCAAGCGACAATTTCGACTATTTTTTGCGGAGCCCTTACATGGGTGGAACGATGATCCACGCATGAAAAAAGCCCCCGTCTCCGGGGGCTCTCGCATTCGACTGGTGCGGCGTACAGGATTCGAACCTGTGACGTTCTGATTCGTAGTCAGACCCTCTATCCAGCTGAGGTAACGCCGCAACGCGAGGTATATATTGCCACCTGTGATACATCGCGTCAAGGAAAAATTGGCATTATTCCCAATTATTTTTATCGTGCACCGTCGATGTCAATTATCTCGCGATGGGCGCCTCCTTGATCTCGTACGAAATCCCAAGCCGCCTCATCAAGCCGCACAGGTCGGAAAAACAATCGTAACCCGTGTATTCGAACCGAAGAACCGCCGGCAGTTGATGTGGCGCGTCCAAGTGAAAATACTCCAACAGGCCTTCGACTCCGCTCGGATCCGCAATCGCCTCGACCGTATGCGGGCTCTCCCTGAAACTCCATTTGGTCAACGGGCCGGCGCTCGCCTGCACGATGCGAAGTCGACCATCCTCCGTCATCGCGCACTCGACCGTCAGGCTCTCCCCCTCCTCCTCACTCGCGAACAACACCGCACCACTGTCGAATACATCCATCGCCGTCCCCTTTCTCTCGCCCGTCTCTGTGGGATCAGTATACCTCAAAATAGAACGTATGTTCGTGTATATTGTGTCGAGAAGATCGCCCCCACGGTTTTTTTGTCCGCACGGCATGATAGGCGCATCATGGACGCATTTTTGCCATTGCTTTGGCGCGGATTGCTTTGGCGGGGAAATCGGCACAGAAAAACGCCCCGTGAGTTCGATGGGAACGGGTGCCCGTCAGAGGCTCCTTATGGCTGCTTCCTTCCGGACCTGACCAGGTTCGAAACATATCGTCACCCGAACCCATCGAACGCGCGAGGCGTGTCTGACTATAGTAGCCGCTCGAACGCGCTTCGTCCAGCTCGATCATCTCGCCCACACACCAAAGCGTTGATCAGACGGACGTTACAGCGCCCTCATCAGCCGCGCCACCGTCTCGCCGGTCGCGATGAGGTTTGAGCGTGTGCAGGCGGGGCTTAGCGCCTCCTCCACGCCTTGGGGCCCGCGCTCGATCGGCAGCACGGCGTCGACCCCCGATTCGTACACGGCCTCGAGGTCATCCGCACGGGCCCCGCAGACGGCGACGACGGGCACGCCGCCATCCAGGCGCTTCGCGCGCCGGGCGACGCCGGCGGGCGCCTTGCCCTCGGCCGTCTGCGCATCGACCGCGCCCTCACCCGTGACGACCAGGTCCGCATCGCGAACGGCATCGTCGAAGGAGCCCATGTCGGGGACCGCGTCGATCCCCGGCGCCAAATCGGCGCCGAGCGCCAGGAGCGCGGCGCCCAGACCCCCCGCGGCACCGGAGCCGGGAACGCCCGCCAGGGATTTGGGGCGCGCGCCCGCGGCGGCGACCTGCAGCGGCGTGCCGTCAAGCGCATCGCGCGCCGCCGTCAACCGCGACCCGTACACCGCCATCCATCTATCGCACGTCGCGAGCAACTCGTCGAGGGCCGCGGGCTCGACCCCGGACCCGAGTCCCTTCTGACCTCCGAACACGCGCACCGCGCCCCGCGGACCCACAAGCGGGCTTCCCACGTCGGAGAGCACCGCCAAGCGGATGCCGTCGACCGCGGAGCGCGCGGGGGCGAGATCTATCGACGCGATGTCGCGAAGGCCGATCAGGCCCTGCTCGATCGGCGCCCCGGCGGCGGTGAGGACGCGCGCGCCCAGCGCCTGCAACATACCCGCACCGCCGTCGGTCGTGGCGCTTCCACCCAAGCCGATGTACAGGGCCTGCGCGCCGTTCTCAATCGCGTCGGCCATCAACTGGCCGACGCCGCGCGTACCGGCGGACAGGGCCGCCTCATGGGTGCGCGGAGAGCACCCGATGCCCACGGCCTGCGCCGCCTCAATCACGGCATACGGCTCCGCCGCGTCCCTCATGAGCAGGTACGTCGCGTCACGCGGCTCTCCTAAAGGGCCGGCGACCCGCACGCACCTGAGCTCTCCCCCCAGGGCCGCGTGCAAAGCCTCGACCGTGCCCTCTCCCCCGTCGGCGATCGGGATCGCCGTGATGCGCGCGTTCGGCTCGGCACGGCGCAGCCCCTCGGCGAGCCAGGACTCGACCTGCGCGCTCGCCACCGACCCTTTGAAGGAGTCGATCGCCAACACGATGCGCGGGGACCCGTCGCGACCGCGGCGGCCCCGAGGAGAAGGCGCCCGCACGGCGGCGTCCGCGGCGACCTCCCCCGGCATTTGCTCGTCCGCCCCTCTCAACCTGCGGAAGAACGAACGGAGCTCTCCCGCGCACTCGTCGGCGAGCACGCCGGATGTGACGGGAAACGCATGGTTCAGCCGGTCGTCGGAACTGAGGTCGTAAAGCGTCCCGAGAGCACCGCCCTTGGGATCCGCGGCGCCGTACACGCAGCGGCCGATGCGCGCATTCACCATGAGCCCGGCGCACATGGCACAGGGTTCGAGCGTCACGTACACCGTGCAACCCGTGAGGCGCCACCGGCCGAGCACGCGAGCCGCATCCATCATCGCGAGGAACTCCGCGTGCGCGGAAGGGTCCTCGTCGAGCTCGCGCCTGTTGTGGGCGCGGGCGATGACCTCGCCCCCGTGCACCACGACGGCGCCGATGGGAACCTCGCCCAACTCCGCCGCCATGCGCGCCTCCCCCAGGGCCTCGCGCATGAAGCGCTCGTCATCCTCGAGCGAAGTGGGGCGTTCGAGCGCATCGTCTTTGGGCATCTTCACGGCGATCCCGCACCTTCCACATGTCAGGCGGGCAAACCCCGCGCACGTTCGGTCGCGTTCGATGCTATCATTACCGTTCGCACGGAGAGATGGCAGAGCGGTTGAATGCGGCGGTCTTGAAAACCGTTGAGCACGCAAGTGTTCCGAGGGTTCGAATCCCTCTCTCTCCGCCAGTTCGATATGGGAAGCGGGCCCGGGCGGCCCGCTTTTTCGTCTACTTGGGTTGCGACAGCACGCGCAACACCATCGTCTCGGCAGTGGTGACGAGCTCCCCCTCCGTCTCGGGGTCATGGCCGCGCATCCACCATTTTCCGAACAGACGGACGATGCCGCCGGCGGCGAACTCGGAGGCGGCGGCGAACGCCAGGGGGTCCTCACCGCGCGCCTTCGCATGCGCGTGGTAGCGCTCGCGGAGAATCTCGGCGACACGGTCCTCGATCATGAGCAGCATCATGCCGCTCATCGAGCTGTCCAGTATGTTGTCGACGAGCTTGGCGTGCTCGAGCAGGAAGTCGACGAGGGCGCGCAGGATGGCGATGCCCTCCTCGACGTTGACCACGAGCGGGTCCTCGTCGACCGACTCGCCCTTGGACAGGCGATGCTCCTCGGCCTTCGCCTCGCCGTACTTGACCAGCTCGACGCGCAGGCTGTCCACGAAAAAGCTGAAGAACTCGGATTTATCCGCGAAATGCTTGTAGAACGTCGTGCGGCGGATCATCGCCTCATCGCACAGCATGGCCACGCTCACATCTTCATAGCGATGCTTCTCGAGCAAGCTGGTGAACGCGGCCAGCAACGAGCGATACGTCTTTTGAATGCGCAGATCCATGGTTCCCGTCTCCATTGTTCATTCGTACGCTATCTATCCTCGGGTCAACTGATAGATAGATAAGTGATATGTGTCCCCTATCCTAATACGCGATGAGAATATGGCAAGTGCCGTGCATCAATTCGCCGTCGCCGATTTACATTTGAGAAACGGGTGTGTCCCTACCGCTGACAGACCGTTGGCGGCGGCATGCCGCCCAGGTGGGTATACTGGACCCCAAGCAACACGGGGACGCACATGCCCCCACGGATAAGGAGCACACATGGGACTCCCGTTCATCATCGGCATCATCCTCGTCGTCGCGGTCGTCATGGGGATCGCCGGCATCTACAACAACCTCGTCACGCTGCGCAACCGCGTGGACAACGCGTGGCAAAACATCGACACCCAGCTGCAGCGCCGCAACGACCTGATCCCCAACTTGGTTGAGACCGTCAAGGGCTATGCCGCCCACGAGCGGGAGACCCTCGATGCGGTGACCCAGGCGCGCACCGCAGCAACCGCCGCCACGACCCCCGAGGAGAAGATCGCCGCCGACAACGCCCTCACCGGCGCGCTCCGCCAGCTGCTGATGGTCGCCGAGGCATACCCCGACCTGAAGGCGAACGCCAACTTCACGCAGCTGCAGGCCTCGCTCGAGGACACCGAGAACAAGATCTCCTACGCGCGCCAGAGCTACAACGACTGCGTGCTCAACTACAACAACGGCATCCAGACGTTCCCCGGCAACATCTTCGCCGGCATCTTCCAGTTCAAGGAGCGCACCGGCTTCGAGGCCGCGGAGGCGGCGCGCGAGGTTCCCCAGGTCAAGTTCTAAAAGACGTCATCGAACCGATCGAGCGCCCCGCGAGCACGAAGGCTTGCGGGGCGCCCCTCTTTTCGAGCATTCGGCAAACGTCATCGCAACGTTTACAGAACAGTCATGACATATTCGAATGGCGCACACGCATGCGCGCTAGAATCGCGATAGACCGACAAACGCACTCGACAGAAAGACTCACCTTGGTCACCTCACCGAAGCACTCGCAAGGCGGCGAAGCACACGATCGCGCGGGCCGCATGCCCTATATCCCCGCACTCGACGGCATTCGCACACTCGCCGTCGCCGCGGTCGTCCTGTACCATCTCAGCCCCAACCTCGTCCCCGGCGGCATGCAGGGCGTCACCGTCTTCTTCGTCCTCTCGGGATACCTGATCACGCGCCTGCTGCTCACCGAGCACGCACATACGGGCCGCATCGACCTCAAGGGCTTTTGGCAGCGTCGCCTGCGCAGGCTCATCCCCGCGATCGTCGCGGTGATCGTGGCGAGCGCCGCGCTGTGCACCCTGTTCAACCATGTCATGCTCACCAAGATGCGGCCGGACATCATCCCGTCCGCGCTCTTCCTCAACAACTGGTGGCAGATCTTCAACCAGCAGTCCTATTTCAACGCCGTGGGCGACCCCTCCCCGCTCACCCATTTCTGGTCCCTCGCCATCGAGATGCAGTTCTACCTCGTCTGGCCCGTGGCGCTCATGCTCGCGCTGCGCGCAGGCCAACCCGAGCGGCGCATCGGCCGCGCCGCACTGGCCCTCGCGGCCGTCTCGGCGCTCGAGATGGCGGTCCTCTACCGTCCCGGCGCCGACCCGAGCCGCATCTATTACGGCACCGACACGCGCGCGTTCTCCCTGCTTTTGGGCGCCTGGCTCGCGTTCATCCCGGGCGCGCGCCTCACGCAAGTCGCGCACGGTGCATGGCGCGCGGCAGCCGCGAAGCTCGAGAAACCCGCACCCGAGCGCCTCGGGGCGGGGCCGCTCGACCTCATGGGCGCCGTCGGCCTCGCGGGCATGCTCCTGCTCTTCGTGTTCACCAACGGCTACACCGCGTTCCCCTACCGCGGCGGCATCTTGCTGGCGTCTCTGTTCACCCTCATGGTCATCGGCGCGTGCGCGCAAGAGGACAGCCATCTGGCGCGGATCTTCTCCCTCAAGCCGCTCGTCTGGCTGGGTCAGCGCTCCTACAGCATCTACCTTTGGCACTATCCCCTGCTGCTGCTCATGAACCCGGCAAGCGATGTGACCTCCAAGCCCTGGTGGGTCTACCTCGGCCAGATCGCCGTCGTGGTGGGCGTATCGGAGCTGTGCTATCGCTTCATCGAGACGCCGTTCCGCCATGGTGCCGCCAAGCGCCTGGCAGCCCGACTGCGCGATCGCGAGGGGCTGCCGAGCTGGGCGCGAGCGAACATCGCCCCGTTGGCCCTCGCGGGCGTCACGGTCCTCGTGGCGCTCGGCGGCATCGCGTTCGTCCCCGCCACCTCCGCACTCAGCGACGATGGCGCGGCCCTGCTCCAGGGCGCGGGCGGAAACGGGGGCCCCGAGGGGGCCGGCGTCGGCGAGGATGCCGGCGACGCTGCTCCGGGCACGGACGGGGGATCCGGGACCGGCGAGGACGGAAGCTCGATTCCCGAGGGCGCGTACGACATCACGATGGTCGGCGACTCGGTCTCGCTGCGCGCGGTCGATGCGTTCACGCAGATGTTCCCGCACGGCCATATCGACGCGGCGATGAACCGTCAGTTCACCGCAGGCGTCGAGGTGTACCGATCGCTTGTCGACCAAGGCCTCGCCGGGCGCATCGCGGTGTTCGCATTGGGAACCAACGGCCCCTTCACCAGCGAGAACGTCGATGAGCTGATGAAGCTCGCGGGCAAGAAGCGCATCGTGGCATTCGTCAACAACCGCGCCGCGCGCCCCTGGTGCGAGCCGAACAACCGCGTGCTCTCCGACGCCGCCGGGCGCTATGACAACGTCATCCTGATCGATTGGTTCGCCCACAGCGCCAACCGCAACGACCTGTTCGACGGCGACGGCATCCATCTCTCATCGACGGGCGTCACCGAGTACCTTCAGCTCATCGACGACCAGGTGGCACGCTACCTGCCCGTTCATCCCGAAGATGGCGATGACGAGCGCCTCATGGTCGCGCAGCGCGTACTCGACAGCGCCAAGGCCGCCTGCACGCTCGATTTGAAGCCGATCGAGCTCGAAAGCGGTGTGAAATAACCAAGCAACCGGCGCCTGCGCTCAAAGTCTGAACCAGGCCTTCATGGCCTGGTTGAGCGTGCGATGTCGAAAAAACGGCATTTGAAACGCTTCATTTTCGACTTTGCACGCGCTTTCCACGCGTCGGCGCCATCCGCACAACCGCATATCCACAACCGCATATCCGCATTGCGCCCCACTTCGCGCTTTCGCAGGCCGCCCATTGAGATCGCGGACACGCGGTTGAATGCGTTGTTTTGACGTCGATATGCCCCGGCCAACGCATCGACGGCACTCCGCCGAGGCTCTTGCAGCTGAGAGAATCGGAGGTCTTCCACACACATGCCGAAGCGCTGTTCGATAACCCGGGACACAAGGTGAAATCCGGTCAGACCTCCCCAATATGCTCTTAACCCAAGGCACTACGCGAAGGGAGGGCAATGGCGGTCAAGTACGACAATGAAATCGAGGCACTCTTGGACGAAGCAGAGCAACATCGCCAATGCCTTGCCCGGCCTCAGGATAAGCACCTCATGAGGGCTCTTGCCTATCGTTCAAATCACGCGAAGCCGTGTTCGCTCCTCTCTCCGTGTTGTGGAGTCTATGTTCGACGAGCATACTGGGACACCCTTTCTCGACGAGACCAGATCTTGCACATTGCCAAAGCGATCGCGCAACTGCATCCGAAATGGATTTTCGATCGCTATACCGCCGCAACGATCAGGGGTTGGAACGTATCCTATGAGTTTCTCGACAAGTTGAATATCCTTGCCCCGCATCAAGTGCGATCAAAATCAATCATCTCCAGGTCTGCCAGGCGTCCGGCGTTTGACATAGTCAACGGCATGCGCGTGACGGCTGTCCCCCAGACACTCCACCAATGTCTGCATGTCGGAGACCTGCGCGCCTCACTCCCCATAGCCGATTCCGCATTGCGAGAGACCGGGATGTCAAAAGGCGAACTCATCGAGCTGATCATCGCGGATCCACTGATGGCCAGGGCACGCGATCTCCAACGCACGATTGACGTTTTGTCGCTCGCCGATTCGCGCAGCGAAAGCGGAGGCGAGTCCATTGCGCGCGCGACGATGATCATGCTCGGCTTCGCCGTGCCCGACCTTCAGATTGAATGTCGAGACCCGATGAATCCGAGTAGGGTGATCCGCGTCGACTTCTGCTGGACCCTCGACGACGGAACGGTGATTATCGGGGAGTTCGACGGAAAGCGGAAATACGTCGACCCGACGATGACTAAAGGAAAAGACCTGGTTGAAGTGCTCACAGCCGAACGTTTGAGAGAATCGCGCCTCAGCGTTCATGGAGCCCGCATCGTTCGCTTCTCGTATGACGACGTTCTCGACATCGCCTATTTCACACGGCTCCTTGAGAGTTACGGAGTGCCGAGGGACACGTCGGGACCGCACGTTGACAGCGCGATGATCTCGCAAACGCCCTTCATTTTCCTCGATGAAAGGCCTCCCCTTGAGTGTTATGCAGATCTCGTCGCGCCATACGAACACGTCGGGCCGCGATGACGAGGTATCCGCTTGGATGCCCCCTTGGGCGGGAGCGACACACGAGAGCGTGACGCCACTCATCGTGTGCGCTCATCGCGTGCGCGCGTAATGTCGATTTTGGTACGCTTCAATCGGAATTTTTTCGACATTACACGTACGGCAATAGAGCGGCGAGGGGGCGACACGGCGCAACGGTGGCACGGCACGATAGGCAGCGCGGTGGCACGGCGAGGGGGCGCGGTGACACGGCGGTAACGCGATCGAAGCGAGCCCGTCGGGGACGCCCCGCGCTAGTATCCCAGCGCCTGAAGGACGAACATCACGACCGTGAGCACCGTGATGAGCACGATGGTGGCCCAGGTGAGCACGTTCCACAGGCGGCTGTTGCGATGGGCGCCCATGATGTGCTTGTCACCGGCTATGAAGACCAGGAACACGAGCAGGATGGGCAGCAGCACGCCGTTGATGACCTGCGCGCTCATCATGATCTGGAACAGGTCGACGCCGGGCAAGATCACGAGCGCGGCCGACGCCACGATGATCACCGTGATGATGCCGCGGTAGACCGGCGCCTCGCTCCAGTTGCGGTCGGCGCCGCGCTCCCAGCCAAATGCCTCGCAGATGGCCGAGGACGTCACGCCGGGCAGCACGCAGGCCGCCAGGAAACTCGCCGCGACCAGGCCCGCCGCGAAGAGGACCGTGGCGAACTCGCCGGCGATGGGCTCGAGCGCGAGGGCGGCGTCGGCGGCGTCGGCGACATGGATGCCCGCCGGATACAGCACCGCGCCGGTCGTGATGATGATGAACCATGCGATGGCGCAGGCGATCACGGAGCCGGTGGTGGTGTCGATGCGCTGCAGGACGATGTCGGACTCGTCGGCGTTCTTGTCCACCACGTTATTCTGCGCGAGGAAGATCATCCACGGTGCGATGGTGGTACCGATGGTGGCCACGAGCAGCGAGACGTAGCTCGGCTCGGGAATCAGGCTCGGCGTCACGGTGGAGAGCGCCACCTCGCCCCAGTTGGGGCCTGCCAAGAAGGCGGCGACGACGTATGTCACGAACACGCAACTCACGAGCAGGAGGATCTTCTCGATGCGGCGGAAGCTCCCGCTCATGGTGAGCAGCCAGATGAGCAGGCCCATCAGCGGCACGGACACCGTCTTGGGAATGCCGAACAGCGCCAGGCCGCTCGCGATGCCCGCGAACTCGGAGATGGTCACCGCAGTGTTGGCGATGAGGAGCGCCACCATGGCGAGCGCCGTCTTGCGCACGCCGAACTTCTCGCGGATGAGCGAGGCGAAGCCCTTACCCGTGACGCAGCCGCAGCGGGCCGCCGTCTCCTGCACCACGATGAGCAGCAGCGCCATCACGGGAAGCATCCACAGCGTCGCGTAACCGTAGCTCGCGCCGGCGCTCGAATAGGTGGCGATACCGCCGGCGTCGTTGCCGGAAAGCGCGGCGAGCAAACCCGGGCCCATGGCGCCGAGCACCGCCGCGACGGTCAGTTTCTTCTTGGTCGTTTGCTCCATGATCGAATCACCCTACAGCAGCGGCACGGCGCCGAGGAACGTATACGCGAGCGCGGACAACAGCACCGCGGCGAACGTGAGCGAGGTGCCCGAGATGCCCTGGTCCTTCTCGTCGCTGCGGAACAGCACGTAGAAGTAGACGACGGCACTCGCGTATGTGGCAACGATGACCGCGGCGGCGCCCTTGAAGCACTCGAGCAGCGCGCTCGCCGCCCAAGGGTCGGCGTCGGCGAACAAGGTCGTCGCCATGAGCTCGCCGCACAGGAACACGACGGCCGCCAGCACAACGCCGATGAACGTGGTCTTGAGGAAGAAGCCCAGGTAGGGCTTGGGCTCGTCGTCGCGCTCGTCGTACTCGAGGTAGCTGTTCTTTACGAAGGAGACCATGCGCATGGACGCGAGTAGCACCACCGGCATGACGGCGATGGGCATGAGGGCCATCATGCCCTGACCCGTGACGATCTCGCGGGCGCCTGCCTCGCCCATGTGGCCCAGGCTCTCGAACGGCGTCACCACGATGGCCGCGATGGCGCAGGCGGCGATGGCCCACACCACGATCCAGTACTGACGCTGTGCGAACCAGGAGAACGCATGCGTTGACTCGCCCGCGTTGTTCTCGCTCACCGAGACGCCGGCGATCTGCAGGTCCTCGGCGTGCTCCTCGGCGATGACGTCGAGGGCGTCGTCGACCGTGACGATGCCGAGGATATGGCGGTTCTCGTCGCACACGGGAATCGCGACGAGGTCGTACTTGGTCATCTCGTCGGCCACGAGCTCCTGATCGAGGTCCGGGGCGACCCACACCACGTCGCGGTACGCGAGGTCCTTCAAGCGGTCGGAGTGCTCCGCGACCACCAGGGTGCGCATGGAGAGCACGCCCGTCAGCGCGCCCTCGACGTCGGTGGTGTAGACGTAGTAGATGCTCTCGAAGTCCTCGTCGAGACCGCGCAGGGCGTCTATGGCGTCCTGGACCGTGGAGGTCGCGGGCAGCGCCACGAACTGGTTGGTCATGATGCGGCCGGCGGTGTCCTCCTCGTATCCGAGCAGGTTGCGGATGGCCTTCTCCTCCTTGACGCCCATGAGGCGCAGGAGCTTCTCGGCCTTCTCGTAATCGAGCTCCTCGATGAGCGCGGCGGCGTCATCGGGGTCCATCGTGGCGAGCATCGTGGACGCCTCGCGGTCGGACAGGCCCTCGAGCATCTCGGTCATGAGCTCATCGTCGTCGAGCTCGGTGATGGCCTCGGCCGCCTGCTCGGTGTCGAGCTGCGCGAACACCTGCGTGCGCAGACGCGGATCGAGCTGCTCGATGATGTCGGCGATGTCGGCGGGGTGCAGCTCGGAGAGGGTCTTGTGCGAGACGGAGAGCTTGATCTGCTTGGTGGAGCGCTCGAGCAGGTCCATGTAGGACCAGGCGATGATGTCCTCGGCGAGCGGCTTGCCGAGCATCTTGGCGACTTTCACGCTCACGCGCTCGAGCAGCGGGTGGATCGCGCGCAAAAGGCCGCGGGCGCCGACCTCGGCGCCGAGCAGGCGCAGCTGGTTCTCCCCGGTGGTGGACAGCTTGATGTCGTTCACGCGCACGACCTTCATGCCCTGCGTGTCGACGATCTGCTTGTTCATGATGTCGCGAGCGAGCAGGACCTCATCGGGCTGCAAGTAGGAGAAGCGGATGTCGGTGGCAGGGTACTTGAGGTACACGCCGTCCTCATCGAAGCGCTCTACGTACTTGCGCCACGAGATCATGAACGGGGTCTTGCCCGGACCCTGGAAGGCGAGCGCGGTGACGCGCGGAAAGACCTCGCCCGTGGCGATGCCCAAGTCGTTCACGACGCCGATTTTCTCGCCGGCCGCATCGACGACCGGGAGTTTGAGCATTTCGGAAAAGTAGTTCATAGTGCTCCTTCAATATGCAGATGCACCCCGGCGGGCGCCCGTCTGCCGCGCTGTGCGCGAAAGGAGCCACTCGCAGGGGTCAGCGACTGTGTGGTCGGGGTTTAGGTTTCACCTCAGGCCTTTCTCGTGACCCTCATGTATGACAAAACTTGCGGTCGCACCCGTCGGGGCGCAACCGCAAGTAACTATACCATGCGCGGGCGAGGGGCTTCCGTAAGGCTTGCGATAGCTCGCCCCGACTCCGCATTATTCCGTTTCAGACGCCTCGGAGACGACGGGCAGGCTCGCTTTCTCGGGCATCTTCACCGCAGAGAGGTCGACCAGGTCCTTGAGGTCGTCATCGGTGGCGATGAGGTCGGACAGCGTCACGAGCTCGTAGCCCTCGGCCTGCAGGCGGTCGATGATCTGCGGCAGGGCCTCCACCGTCTGAGCGGACGTCGCATCGTTGTCCGTGAGCAAGACGATGCTTCCGTTGCTCACCGAGCCGACGACCGTGTCCGCCATCGCGGAGGCGCCCGGCAGCAGCCAGTCACCCGAATCGACGTTCCAAGACACGACGGCGCTCACCAGGTCCATGGCATCCGCCCAGTTCTGCTCGGAGAACTCGCCGAAGGGCGGCCTCACGAGGGAGACCTCGCCGGCGCCCGCGCGCTCGACCGCCTTGAAGCTGTCGCTCAGCTGCGAACGCAGGTCGGCGGCGGACAGCGACCCGAGGTTCACGTCGGAGTACGCGTTGGTGCCCAGCTCGTTGCCCGACTCGGCGATCGCCTTGACGGCGGCCGAGGCGGATGCCACCTTGTCGCCCGAGACGAAGAACGTCGCCTCCGCGCCCTTCTCCTTGAGGATATCCAGGATGTCGGACGTGCGCGAGCTGGGGCCCTCGTCGAACGTCAGCGCGACGTATTTCTTCCCCTTGACGTCGGGCGTCACCGTGGTGCAGGTGACCTCGGCGTTCACGACGTCCTTGACGACCCCCTTGTCCGCAACGATGCCGGTCTTCTTGCCGGTCCAGACCTCGGAACGGCCGGGCACGCCCCACGTCCGCACGAAGCGCAGCGGGCCCGAACCGTCGATGGTGAGCGTGGGCTCGATGGCGGTCGCCTCGACCTCGTGCTCCTCATAGACGTTCTCGCCGTCGCCGATGACCAGGTCCTCGCCGCCCACCAGCTCAACCTCGCCCAAGCGGTCGGCATCGACCGCCTTGCCGTCGAGCTTCACGGTGCATGCGGTCCCCCCGCCCTTCTCCAGGACGGAGTCGTCCACGGCGAGCAGGTTGCCCGGGCGCGTCTCGAGCTCCTTCTCGCTCATGATGCGCTCGATGGTCGAGTTGATGCGGATCTTCGCGGTCTCGCCGTTCAGCGTGATCTCGACGCTGCGGTTGGCGTACCACACGATGCTCGCCACGAACAGCAGGAAGGCGCAGCCGACCACGATCAGCGCATAGGGGCGCCGATCGTTGCCGCCGTACCCGTGGCCCGAGCGACGGCGACCGCCGAAGCCCTGCGTGCGACGCAGGTACTGGGCGTTCTTGCGATGCGGCGGTTTACGGGCGCCGGAGAGGCGCCCGTTCGTGTTCTTGCGGTAGCGAGGCTTGTTCTTGGTGGAATAGGAGGTGGTGTAGTTAGGCAATGGTTCTCCCGTCCATCGGATGTCGTATTTGGGCGACGGCGCGCTAGGACTTCTTCCCCGATCCCTTGGCGGGGGTCCCCGCGGCCTTCTTGTATTCGCTCACGAAGGCGCCGAACATGCCCTTCGTCTTGCCGAGTTGCTTGCCCAGCGCGCGGCTGCCGCGATCCAAGGCCTCGGACCCCTTCTCGTCGATGACGGCGGCGCCCTTCTTCGCCTGCACTTTGGCCTTAGCGGTCACCTCGGACGCCTTCGCGGCGACCTTCACGCTCGCCTCGGCGGCCTTGGCCGCGGCACCACCGGAGAACTCGAGGGAGGACGCCTCGTCGCTCACGACCATCGCGCCGTCGCGATAACCCTTGAGCATGCTCGCGGGCATCTCGCGATGGCCGACGAGCGCGTTGGATGCCCCGCCCTCGGTGAGGATGAAGGCGTTGACGGCACCGGTGCGGGGGTTGAAATCGACGTCGGCGCAGTAGCCCGCGCGCTCCCCCGAGACCGTGCGCACGTCCATGCCGGTCCAGATGAGGCACGCGTCCAAATCGACGCCGAGGCGCTTGGCGGCCGCGGCATCGAACGCGGCGACACCCTCCTTGACGACGATCTCCTCGGCACCTGCGGCGATCGCGTCGTAGGCGACGAAGCGGTCGGGCTGCTTGATCATGCCCGCGATATCGGGAAGCCTGAGCATGAAACCCACCACCCGCGTGCCCTCAGGGGAGAACACCGGGCAGTGGAACTTGCCGATCTTCTTGGGGTCGCGCGGCGTGCCGTCCTTTTTGAGTTTCTTGTCCTGTGCGGGAAGCCTGTACAGCTTGAGTCCCGCGAAATCACCGGCCAGCATGCGGTTCGGCGGTGAGCCGGACTTAGGCCTGGACGGGGTCGAACGGGGCCTCGGCGGATACCGTCTCCACCACCACGTCGGCGGCGGGGGTCACAGTGCCGGAGGCCACGGCGACGTTGAGCTGCTCGCGCAGCTGGTCCATGCGCTCGCGGGCGAGGTCGACCTTGGCGCGGAGCTCGTCGGTCGCGGCGTCCATGGTGGGACCGAAATCGCCCATGGCACAACGGGCCTGGTCAACGCCCTGCTCGTACATATCGCGGGCGGAATCCCATGCGTCGTTGGCCATGTCGGCGGCCATGGCGCGGGTCTCGGAGCCGGAACGCGGGGCGTACAGCACGCCCAGGACGACACCGGCGGCGGCGCCGAGCGCGGCACCTGCGACAAAACTCATACCCTTGCCCATGATTACTCCTTTACAGGACGATCGGTCCATGTCGGGTCTTTTGATGTTGAACCATTATACCCAGTGCGCGCGAAGTGCGCGTTGCCGAGGCCCCTTCCTTCACACCGCGGCAACGCCGGCAATATCGCGAAACGGGCCGGCCGCATCGGCGACCGACCCGCTCATTTGGAGGGGACTTGCACAAGGAGGGCGCCCATCATCGGGCGAGGCCCTTACGCCTCGACGGCGACGCCCTCGGGCACCTCCCCCTTGCCGGAGAACTTGCCGGCGCGGTAGTCGTGGGCGCCCATCTCGGACCACTCGGGCTCCTCGTCGGGCATGGAACCGAACTCCTTGCCGCGCAGCTCCTTCAGGCAGTTGCCGGTGACGATCAGGCCGAGGGCGACCAGGAGCACGGCGAACACGAGCTGCAGGCCGGAGGTTGCCATGACGGCCATGCCGCCCGTCTGCAGCGCCGTCACGCAACCGGCGATGCTCATGGCGAGCGAGGTGAAGGTGCACACGAGCAGGAACGCCACGGGCACGTAGAGCATCAGCCCCTTACGGCCGGTGCACTTGCAGAACACGGCCAGGGTGATCATGGTCATGCCGCCGAGCAGCTGGTTGGAGGCGCCGAACAGCGGCCAGATGTTGAGGTAACCGCCAAAGGTGAGGGCGAGGCCGGGCAGCAGCGTCACGACGGTGGCGAACCAGGGGTTGCCGAGCACCTTCATGGCGCCGGTCTTCTCGCTCTCAACGGCCAGGGCGTCGTTGCTCGCGGCGAAGAACTCGGAGAAAGACGTGCGGCCGATGCGGGCGACCGCGTCGAGCGAGGTCAGGGCGAGGGCGGAGACGTTCATGGTCATGAACACGGTCGCCACGGTGCCGTCGACGCCGAAGGCCTGCATGCCGCGGGCGATGCCGGTGGCGAAGATCGCGAACGGGGTGGAGGCGACGCCGGCGTTGAGGGCGCCGGTGCCGGCGGTGTTCATGTCGGAGAACATGATGCCGGCGACGATGATGGCGAGGATGCCCACGAAGGACTCGACGACCATGGCGCCGTAACCGACCTTGACCGCGTCGGCCTCGTTCTCGACCATCTTGGAGGACGTGCCCGAGGACACCAGGCTGTGGAAACCGGAGAGCGCGCCGCAGGCGACGGAGACGAACAGCACCGGGAACATCATGCCGGAGGCGGTGGTGAAGCCCGTGAACACCGGGGCGGTGATGGTGGCCTGGCCCTTGACGCCGAGCACCACGATGCCGAGAACGGCGCACGCGATCATGACGATCATCATGATGGAGGTCAGGTAGTCGCGCGGCTGCTTGAGGGTCTGGATGGGCATGGCGCCGGCGAACACCAGGTACACCATGACGACGGCGATCCAACCGTTGAGGTCGAGGTAGACGGGGAACTGCATGCCCACCGCGAACATGGCGACCATGAGCACGACGCCGGTGGCGAACTGCTTGGTGCCCGTGAGGTTGAACTTGCGGCAGGCCCAGCCGAAGACCATGGCGACGAAGGTGAACAGGATCGAGATCGTGCCCGCGCAGCCCGCGGCATAGGACTTGGAGAGGTCCACCGCGCCCGCGGCGTCGACCGTCATCGCGAAGGTGCCCGAGACCATGGAGGTGAACGCGGCGATGACGATCAGGCAGAACAGCCAGCAGAACAGCAGGAACAGGCGGCGGCCCGTTCGGCCGATGTACTTCTCGATGAGCTGGGCGAGCGACTTGCCGTTGTTCTTCATCGAGGCGTACAGCGCGCCGAAGTCATGCACCGCGCCGAAGAAGATGCCGCCCACGAGGACCCACAGCACGACGGGAAGCCAGCCGAACGCCATGGCGACGATCGTGCCCGTGACGGGACCCGCGCCGCAGATCGAGCTGAACTGGTGCGAGAACACGGTAAAGGCGGAAGCAGGCGAGAAGTTCTTGCCGTCTTCCATGCGGCAGGCCGGGGTGAGCGCCTCGCGGTCGACGCCCCACTTGTTCGCGAGCCACCTGCCGTAGCCCAGGTAGCCCGCGGCCAGAACTGCCGCCGCCACCACCATCAATACGACTCCGTTCATGATTTCCTCCCCCTCTTGAGTGTCAAAGCCATAAAAATGGGGGCCGTCGATACGATACGACGGCCCCCATCAGCTATCAGCCGCCCGTGAAGCGCACGGGCAGCACATCTTGCCAACCCGTGCTAGCTAATAATGCTGAGAATGTCTAGGCAAAGATGACGCATGACTTCAAAACCCTTTGTGTTCGCGACGTTCGCGCGGGATGCGCTCCCGTCTACTAAAGTGGACGCTTTGCAGTATTGCGCTTTATCAAAATGCAGTCAACAATATTTCCCCCATGTTTCGAGTTGGAAAAATGCAAATGATGCACAGGCTCATGCCGCGCTATGCCTAAAGCACCGCGACCCTAGCGTTCGTCCGCGACCATGTATCCGAACACGTACTTCACCACGCCGTCGTCGCGCAGGCCGAGGTCGACCTCGTAGACGGCCCCGCTCTCGAGGCCCCTGACGGTGCAGACGGCGTTCACCCAGCCGGAAACGAGATCGCCGTCCTCCAGGTCGATGGAGAGGATCTCGACGTCCTCGTCCAGAGCGTCCGCCCGCTGGCCATTGGCGAGCTCCGCCTTTATGAACGCCTCGTTGATCGCCGCGTTAGCGGCGATCGCCGCCTCGAGCTCGCCCCGGTCGAGGCGCTCAAGCGACGCCATGTAGGCCTCGTGCTCCTCGCGCTCGCGCTGATCATGCCAGCGCGCGTAGCCCGCGAACGCCACGATGGCGACGGCGAGAACGAGGACGGCGGCGCACAGGGCCTTAAGGGCCTTTCCCCGCTGCGCCGGTTGGCGGCTCGGGCCTTGATCGGATCCGCCGACAGCCGGAACCCCACGTGACGCCTCGCCGCCGGATGACGGGACACGCGCCGCGCGTGCGACGGCGCCGGAGGAGGCGCCGGGCCGTGGGAGAGCGCTCGGCCCCGGATCCGTCGCATCGAACAGCGGCCCCCTCGGCGCCTCGTCCACAATCATGTTCTTATTGGCAGGGCAAGAGGCCCCACGCTCCGTCATCCCACTTTCGGGCGCCCCGGGCTCTCGGCCCTCCCCCGTTTCCCGAAGCTTCTCCTCATACTCATCGGCCTTCTGCGACTCCTCATATTCCTTCATAGCTTCCATATGGCCCATAATAGAGTTGTAGGTCGCCGAGTCTTTGGGTGCCATGAGCTCATCGAGCAAAAAACGGAGCATTGATGAACTCAACTTGTTTTTGAAAACCGACATGAGCCACGAGTCAAGGGGAATGTCAAAGCTCTTGCGCGAAAGCAGCCAGAATCGGCCAGGAGGAAACGCGAGCACGAATCTTACGACCCCCGTCAGATTGTCCTCCGTGACTTCGATCTCCCTGAAATGCTCGAGCCAGTTGGCGGCGTCGGCAGCAATATCGGCGTCCTCGGAATACGGCTTGATAAGGGAATAATCGGAGCCCCGACATGCCTCGAGCATCTTTGTATGGACAAGCGTTAGCGCACCACACGTGATGCCAACTGGAATCTCCTCGTCGGAACCACCATATCCGCACTCTGAGATCAGCAAGCGCCGGATATATTCATTGAGCCCATCCGGCGGCGGGCACTCCCTTTCTACGGACTCAGCCTCCTCGACGTCCGCAAGCCACGCCTCGGTGAGCGTCCCCGCAGGAGCATTCACAAGGGTGGAAATGGAGGCGACCTCATCTCGCCCCTTTCGGCGATCTCCATCAGGTGAATGATCGGCATCAACCATGCGGACAGTCATCATCTTCGAGTCCGCACGGGCGCACGCACCCACGGGCTCGAGCTTTTGATACCGTTCCACCAACTGCGAGGTCACCAAGAGGTCGAACGGCTCGCCGAGGTCCCAGTACCCGTCCGCAGGGTTGTCGCGGAAGAACACCTCGAGGGATTCGCAGGGCGGATTGATTCCCCGCACCTGCATCACAAGTCGCTCGCACCAGCAGTAGGCGCCGTACCACAGGCGCGCCCGCTCTTCCTCTGCCGCGGACCAATGCGCGTCGGCGAGCCACGGATGGGCCTTAGCCAGATCTTTCCACGACGTTCCCGGAGGGGCCATCTCCTCCAGGCGCGTCGACAGGAGCGCCCAGGTGTCCGAGCCCGTCGGCGGCTCGAGGGCGTCGCCGAGCGCGAGCACCTCGTCGATGGAGGCATCCTCCTCGTCGATCAGGTCGGACAGGTTCTCGAGGACCCCGCGATCGAACTCCCGGCCGAACGCCCAGTACCGATCCGCCGGATGCATGCGGCATATGCGAACGGCGTCCCGCAGCGATTCGGCCGCGCAGCCCAGCCCGGAGACGAGCATCTCCATGTGGTAGCGCATCCCCTCGGGGGCCCATATGCTGCCCGCACCGGCAGCGCGATCGAACTCATCGAGCGCGTCTCCCAGCGACGCGGCGAGGTAACGCGGCTTAGCGCACGGATTGCTTGCGTAGAGGAACAAAGAACGTTTGGCGCTGATCGTCAAGGTACCGTGCGGAGGGTCCAGCGCGGCCAGCATCGACTCAATCTCGTCGGAAGGATACTCGTAACCAACCGGCGCCTCCCATACGCCCGTGGCGACCACGCGATCGAACTGAAATTCGCTCCACCATGCGTCGCAGCGGGGATGCTCCCTCAGGAATTCCTCGAGCTCGCCGGGGCGCTCGATCCAGGGGACCAGCTTGCCGAACGCGAACGCCCAATCGCGCGCGTCCCATCCCTCGGGGTTCTTGCCAGTTTCCATGTCACTCCTTTCGCGAGCGCTTACACGTCACTCCGCTGTGGGCACATATTCCGGGTCGAGCATGTCGTACAGACGGTCCGCGGCGTCTTGCGCCCCGGGGTCGAGCGCAAGGTCATCCTCACCATCCGACGCGGCATCGGCCTCCTTTTGACGCGCCCTTATTTCCTTGAGGTCCTCTTGGATCCGTTGGGCCCGTTCACGCTGTTCGAACCTTTCCGTCAACGAGCACACGCGGAGACATACCACGAGAAAAACGAGGGCGGCCACGAAGAGCGCCGACAACCGCCCCCTCTGCTTCTCGCCGATCCGCTCCTCGAACCAGCGCCTGGTCTCCGACCCCTGAGGTGGGTCGAGCAGCTCGAGCATCCTCCTAAGCTTGCCGAGCCGTGCAGAATAGACGCCTTTTTCCCGAAGAACGGAAATAAGCAACACGTCGAAACTCTTGATATCCCAATAGGACTCATCGGGACCGCGCTTTTCTAGATACCGGATGATGGCAGCCGTGCCGTCGGCCCCCAACAAACCCCCGGACCACTCAAGTGCGGCGCCATTAGGTTCAGTTGCATCTCCAGAGTCATTCCATCCCCTCATGGCAGACTCCGCTCGCACGAATCGAGGAACCAGACCTTCTTGACCCGTAGACGCTCGACCAAAGACACGTCCTTGACGTTGTCCGGCATGCGCAGAACCGCAGGGAGCGCGATCAGCTCATCGGGTGTTGTCCTGCAGAAAACTATCCACACTGCCAAACGCCTTAGGAGCACTCGGTCGAACTTCCAGCCGAGGCTCCAAAGACGCTCGAGCGGTCTCCCCTCCACGCGCTGTATTACATCCTCGAGGTCTTCGGGAATGTCGCGCCAATCGAGCCGACAATACATCTCGGCGCGGAGGGATGCCTCAAAGCCATCGTCCCCGTAGTCCCCCTCTGGAATTTCATCCCACCGATCTTCGAGGTCGGCGGGAATGTCGTCGACAAGCCGCTGGAGCGAGATGAGCATATCTGGGTCCGTCTCGGCCCTGATGTTGTTGAAGTCGCCCTTGGCAAGGCCCTCCTCGAGGAACTTCGAACAGCGGCTCCACGCCGGGGGCCTAAGCCCATCCATGTAGCAATAGGCCACACGACAGCTATCTCGATCACGCACCGCCGATTCCACGACCCAGGAGGTAACAGCCATGTCGAAGTCGTGCCCGATGCACCAGTACTCGTCGCACGGATTCGCGATCAGATAGTCGCGGACGTCCTCGTAGGGCTCCCCCATGATCTCCTGGTGCATGAGGTCGCCCAGCCATGCGATAGCATCGACCCACCGCCACGCCGGATGGCGATCATATACGCTCCGCGTGCCCGCAGTCCCGCCTCGTCTCTCATCCATGGACAGTTCTCCCCTCTCTCCGATGTGCAAATGGGGCACGTCCCCTTTTGCACATCCCCTTTTGCACATCGACCATCAGGCCTGATCGCAGTAGACGACGTATCGCTGGTAGTTGCGGTAGAGCGGGTGGCATGTCACCAAGGTGAGCATGGTCCGCCCGGGCTGGATCTTCACCGCGTCGATGTCGGCGGGATCGATGACCGCCGTGCCGCTCACGCGATATTCGACCTCGCCCCACGGCGTGTCGACGCACACCTCGTCGCCCTCAACGAGGTTCACTATGTTGTTAAAGAAAACGTTTGCACGGTAGCCGCGATGCCCGGCAACCACCGAGTTGGCCGAGACGCCCTCGACCGCGCGCACGGGCAGGCTCGTCTGGGTGAGATGCGCCGCACCCACATTCAGGTGCGCCTCGGTGGCGCCCAGGTAGAGCGGCATGTCGATGCCCGCGTTGGGAATGCGCAGCCGAGCGTACACGTCATCGGGAATGCCCCACGATGCGAGGTCGAAACTCGGCTCCGTGTAGCTCCAGGCGTCGCGCAGGCCCGCCTGGCCCGTCTCGTCGAGCGTGCGGTTGTACTCGTCCACGGCGCGCAGGAGATCTTGGTGCAGCAACTCGTCCTCGGCGAGCCGCGCAACCGCGGCATCATGCCGGGTCGACGCCTCGCCCATGCGCCGCGACGTAAGCGCGGCGTCGACGCATGGCCATGCGAGCACGCTCACCCCGGCAACCACCATGAGCGCGGCGAACAGCTTGAGCAGCGCGCCGCAGGCTCGCGCGAGGCGGCCTCGCGTGCGCCCGGGAGGCGCATCGCCCTTGTCGAAATGCCTACCCGCGCGCATGGCGCCCCCTCGGCCGCATGCGCCGCAGCGCAAGGGTGCCCACCCCAACCACGGCGAGCAAACCCGCACCGGCAGCGAGCCCCAGTTCATACGGAGTCGGGCGCCATCCGGCCGACTTCTCAGCCGCCTTCTCCTCGGCGCCCTCCACGTACGGAACGCGCGCGCCGCGCACCAGCAGGCGGTGCGTGTTCACCGCGTAGGGCGTGCAGGTGACGAGCGTCACCAGGTCCAGCCCCGGCTCGGCGGCGAGCTCGGCCAGCTCATCGGGCTCCACCACGTTGATCTTGTCCACACGGTAGGCCATGACCTCATCGAGCATGTGAATGTAGAACTCATCACCGGCCCCAAGCTCGTCCAACCGCGTGAAGAGCTCGGCGGAGGGCAGCCCTCGATGGCCGGTGAGCACGCTGTGCCGCCCCTCACCGCCGATGGGAAGCGCGGTCTGCTCGATGTGCCCCACCCCTTCGGCGAGCACCTCCTCCGAAGTGCCGTGCAGGATGGGGAGGCTCACGTCGATCTTGGGGATCTCGATGAAGCCCATCACGCCGTCTCCGTCGAGGTTCAGGACCTCCTCGTAATTCTTGGGCAGGGCGTACCCGCTACCGGGGACGAAGGGGTCATGCACCGGGTCGCCCGCAAGGCTCTCGTTGTACTCCAGCGCCGCCCGTCGCGCGGCTTCAATATCCTCTTCGGAGTACTCAGCCACCGCCTCCCCGTAATTCTGGATAACGCGGCTGGCATTGCGCTCGGCGAGCCAGTTGCTCACGTAGGGATACGACATGACGGCAACGCCCGCGAGCACGAGCGCCAACGGCAACCACGCGGGTATGCCGCGGCGAGCGCGGGGGCGCGGACATACCGGGCTCGAAACCGGGTATATGCTCTTCCGGACGTGCGGCAACCCAATCCCCTTTGGCATCGTGATTTGAAACTATTACCGTTTCCCCTGTTGAAAAGGGGAATTGCACCTTTCCAACCGTTCTAACCAGACGGTTGGTCAGAACGGTTAGAAAGAAGCAATGCGGTTTGAACCGAAGCGGGTCGCCGGGGCCGTGCGCGATCGCGACCCCGGCGATAGGGAGAGACGGGCCAACCGCACGGAAGGAAGGCCCGCCCCCAGGAATTCTTAGCGCTGCTCGCGCTTGCGGATGTTGTGGTAAAGCGCAGCGCCGCCGCCCACGAGGACGACGCCGACCGCCGCGAACATGGCGGTGCCCGCACCACCGGTGGTGGGCAGCTGGAAGCCCTTGCGGTTTTCGACCTCTTGCCGCACATAACCAACATGCTCGCCCTGACCGTCCACGTTGCCGTCAAGGTCGCCGGAGCCATCCTTATCCTTGATCACGACTTGAATGGGCTCATTGATCGGGTTGTAGCCAACAGGGGCCTTGGTCTCCTTGAGATAGTATGTGCCCTCATTGAGGCCGCTCATCAACAAGTTACCCTCGTTGTCGACCTCG
This sequence comes from uncultured Collinsella sp., assembly GCA_958443615.1. Taxonomy (GTDB): domain Bacteria; phylum Actinomycetota; class Coriobacteriia; order Coriobacteriales; family Coriobacteriaceae; genus Collinsella. The sequence goes on along the minus strand of CAUCLI010000005.1, from coordinate 70,861 downwards.
ACCTCGGTAACCTTGTCCTGAGTTTGGTCCTCGTCCGTCGCGACGCGATATTTTCCACTGGCCGTCTTCACGAAGGAGATTTTCTCGCTCTCGGAATTAGACAGCTCAAAGGCCGCACCCGCAAGCTTCTGACCAGAGGGATCCTTCTTGAAGATATCGATGCCGTAGGAATAGGTGGTCGTCTCGTCAGGGATTTCATTGTAAGAACCCTCGGTATAACCATCGTTGGCATAGATGAGCTTGGCCTCGTTTTTGTTGCCGGTCGTTCCGATGGTCGCGTTCTCGTTGAGGACCGCCGTGTATTTGACGCGCACCTGCTTGTAGGCGGTCGTCATCGGATACTGCGTGTAGTCAGGCTTGGCAAGCTTGTCATAATCAAAATCAACCGTAAGCGAGAAGCTCGCAGCGCTCGCATTCACCGTGTACGAAGTGGACGGAACATCGCTCCAATCGGACTCCTGGAGCTGCTCCCCTTTCGCCTTCGCGGTGACCTGCACCGTAACGCTATCTTCGTTGAGCGTAAGACCCTTATCGAGTTTGTCGGTCATCTTGTAGACCTTATTGATGGCCTTCTCGGGATAAAGCGGGATGCCACCAACGAGCTCAAAGTCGAGCGTGTCGCCATATTGGGCGCCCACAATCTCAACCTTATTGACCGTTTTCTCAAACGGGACGTCGGAGCTCTTGGCACTCACCGAAGGGCTGGCGAGCACGTAACCTGAATCATTCGCCTCAGGGACGACGTTGGCGGCAGCGGGACGATAGCTTTTTGCACCGCCCGCCATGAGAACGAGGTAGCCGCCCTGGCCAACATCGGTCAGGACGCATGAATCGCCGTTTGCCGTCACTTCAACTTTAGTCAGGCCAGTAATGGCGCCATCGCCAATTTTGCTGGCGAGGGCAGCATATACCGTAGCGACCTTATCCGCATTGGCCTTGGTGAATGCCTCGGTCACCTCTCCGGATGCGCCCACATAGCTGGAATCAATGGCCTTCACCGTATTGCGAACGGAAGGCTCCCACGTGAACTGCGGGTTCTTGTACTGCTCGTGTCCGGGAGTGTAATCAAAATTTACGGAGATGACTTTATACCCCGTGACCTGCACGCCATTTTCGACGCCGTTAACGGTAATGGTCCCCGTATCGTTAACCGAAAGCGCCCGGGCCTGCGTTACCGAACCGAACACGAGGACGAGGGCCGCCGCGACCATGGTCAGGAGCGCGGTGAATCTATGCTTCCCCATCTCTTCCTTCCTTTCTTCTTGGGGCGCGCGCCCCGCTTGCCTACGTGCTATCAACTCGCGCTCGACGCGCGAAGTAGCCATTGTGTATGGGCCCGGCAACCGTACGGTTGGACGCCGGGCCCTCCCTATATGCGCGCCCGAATATCGGGGCGCTTGCGAAGAATGCATATCCAAAGGCCGGCAAGGCATATCGCACTGCCGGCGAGAGCGAAGAGCGCAGTCCCGCGGCCGCCCGAAGACGGGATGCTCATGGCGCGATGATTGGGCAGCTTGAGAGCGTTGTCGCTTTTGTCGAAGGCCGGCGGCTGCGTGCCACCTTCCCCGTCGACCGCCTCGATTATTATCTCCTCATTGAGGACGTCGACCTTCACGCTCCACTGACCGCCCGGGAGTAAGTAGCCGCCGGGCGCCTTGGTCTCGATCAGGCGATAATCGGGAGAGCCGTCGAGCGACCCCAAGCCCTCGAACTTCACCTTGCCGTCGTCTCCGCTCGTCACGGTGTCGACAAGCTCCCACTTGCGATCATCGTAGTCGCCGGGGTCGATAAGCCCCGTCGTTGGGGCGCCATCGGCACCCACCCAGCGGAACAGCTTGAACTCGGCGCCCGCAAGGGCGTCCCCGTCTTTGCCATCGACCTTGGTGAACTCAAAATCCATCTCGCTCGGCGTGGGCACGGTGGCGGCCTTGGATTTAACATCCAAACCGATCGACTCAATTCTCATGCCGACCGTATTGTGAAATTGGTCGGAAGCATTGTGCCTGTCGTGCAAATTGCCATCAAGCCACTCGTATTCAAAATGAAGACGAAGAGCCGCCCCGCTTGGAACAACAGTCTCATCATTCGAGTAAATGCCCCAAGCAACTACTTTGCTGTCACCCACCGCATTCTTGATTTCATCCCAAGAGTCAGGATTTACGGTGCCGTCTTCATTAAAAGTAATCGGCTTGGCGTTCCATGCTTTCATTGAGGAATATATCTTGCCCGACTTAAACTCACTGCGAAGAGCTTCAACGGAAGTCTTGCCTCCCTGTAAATCCTCCTCGGTCACCCAGGAGAATTGAAGCGAGTAATGCTCGTCGACACCTCCTTTTATCCATTCAAAGCCCTTCGACTCCAGCGTGAAGGTGTCTGGTTTGATTCGATAATTCCCCATGCTGTTGTTCAACGTGGGGTCTTTTGTCGACCAACTACCGTCATCGGGACCAGGAAGAACATCTGCTATGGCCAATCCCTTTACAGGCTGCTCTTCGTTGCCAGCGTGGTTGACAAACTGTATAGCAAAGCCCATCGAATCGTCCGTGCCGCGCAGCTCATGATCAGCGGACTTGACGATCGAAGCGCGAGCGCCACGAAGGACAGTGACCGTTGCAGAAGAAGCGTCTTCCACCACGCCATTATCGGCTTTCGCGACTACCCGATTGCTCAGGGTATCTCCATTGGAAAGATCAGCCATGGGGTCGTCAAGCGATCCCAACAACGTCGAATAGTGAATTGTCGGAATCCGATACCCTACAGGCAGGTTCTCGATTCTCCAAGTAAGCGTATGCGAGCCATCGGGGTTCTCCTTTTCGCTAAGCGAATAGGAAAGGTCCTTGTCATTCCAGCCACTCGTCTCTTCCTTCATCTCGATTACCGCATTGCAGTCGAGCAGACTTTCGCAAACCTTGTTGGCCCCGTCGTCCACCCACGAACCACCGGACCCACCGTTGCTGTTCGCATCCTGTCTGTATGCACCGCCATACGAAATTCCCCAGCGACGCTCAACGCCATTGGTGGTCGTTGCATCTGCTGTGGGATCAACGGGATAAAATCCAGCGGGCACCGTATCCGTCAAGGTCAACGTATCAGTCAGCAATATCTCTCGAGAGCCGGTTAGCACTGAATCAATGGAGAAATCCACGCGGCGTTGGCCCGCATCAAGATCAAAAACGTTTTTCGGGCTGGAATCTTCGGCACCGTCAAAGGTCTGAGAGACTCGTTTGTCCACATCAACACCGTATGTCTGGACGTACCATGAGGAGCCTCCAGCAGCAGGTTGAAAATCCTGGCCTGACCCCAGGTATCCCTCGCCGTTCAGGAGCGCGCCACTTGTTGGAAGGGCGACTGGATTTCCCGCGTTGTCAAATTTAGCCTTCGTATAATTTGTAGTTGTGTTCGGGTTGCTGTTATTCGGCACAAACAGTGGAGTCCATTGGTGTCCAGAGGAATTATTGACTCCACTCAGTCTGCTATAGGTATGGGCAACTTCATTGCCCTTTGACATGTCGACGGCAGATGTCGTCGAATCCCATGTCATCATCCCCACGAGCCGAGCATCGTCTTTCTCGAGCACCTTTCCATTCCTCAGCGCAGCGTCTTCGCGCACCTTGACCGGCACTGACTTCAGGCTGACAACGAAACTCCAAGCCCTATACGCAGGATTCGAAAGATGTGCAGCAAGGATGTCGGACGATACGAAGACGTCATACACAATGCCTACGACCGGTTCTCCGCATTTTTTCGCACTTTCATAGCTGTCATGAACCCTGAGCAGGCCTTTACCGCCCTCAATTTCACCGTTTTGAGCATCCTGATAGCGTTGCTTCGCATCCATCTTGAGATGCGCATCCAATATTTCGTTCTCGCTCTTCCAGCCTCCCGCAAGAGTCACGTATTTTGCTGTAACGGACGGATACCCATAGTGCCCAGCTTCATGATGGAAAGAATACGCCTCGGCCTCAGCGGGATAGTCCTCCAGCCTATCCTCGTCAACCTCGAATATTTCGTCGTCGAACTTTAGGAAGAGGGTTACGTATTGAGGAGCGCATTGCGCGTTGAAAATACCCTCCTTATTCTCATGAAGGAAGAAATAATGAGCCGACGTGGCCGGCCTATACGCCTGGCCAGGATTCGCGGCAAAGACCGCCGTTCCGACATCTCTTGATTCGACGCCCTGATAATCGGCCAGAGTTTCCTCATTGCCCTTATCATCGATCTTCTTTGTCCAGTATTCCTCTTTTGAGTCCGTCTTCAAAAAATTGTGATTGTTGTAAAAACCGTATGCCCCCTCTACGGGACCGGGACCAATTCCCAATGCCGTGCACTTATTGTCCGACGGATCGATATCTCCACATTCCTCGCCTGAAGAATCGGTCACGTGCAAATCATTGATCTGCACATACGTTTCTTCCGCACGCTGAACTTGATCGACCTCAAATAGATATGACGCGAAGTTATACACGTGCTCGGGGTCGTAATCACGCTCTTCGCGATCGGACTTTCGAGAAGCGTTATGAGTCACTGGAAGCGTATCGATATGCTCCCGATCTATTCCAACGGACATGATTTTGAACGTGTATCGTGCGGGCCCCGTCCCGGCACCGGGCACATCACGATTGGTTTCGTGAATCTCATACGGGATACCGCTGTTGTAAACCGTATTGAATGACGCCTTACGGCTTCCAATCTTATTGCCATAAGGCGCCTGCATCCCCACCGATTCTTCCGTAAGGGTGGTTGAGGATGATCCATGATCCACAACGGCCGGGACCTGATCGATATTGTTGACCTTTATTCCCCTGATGTTCTGGTACCAGTTCGATTCCATATCGATCTGGATTTCGCTTTCGCTATTGGGCAGCGCAATGCCCTTAAGTCCATTCTCTGCGGTACGAATCTGCAGGGTGATGGTGTAACGTCCGTCACCCTCACTGCGCAACTGTGCGTTGTAGCTTCCTTTAGCCGATCCTATCAACTCATAATTCTTGCACTCGGAATCGATTCGATCTAGATCGTTTGGCCCAACAGAGTACGCCTCGCCCGTTGCATGACCACTTTCGTCCACTTTCTGAACCGAGATTTTAGGAAGGGGGATGTTCTGCCCCTGAGAGATATCGCGCACCTTCGCCACGAGATTCAACGTTCCAACGGATGGAGCGGCAGGATTATGCTCCCCGCCCCGGAGGAGCAAATCGCCCGTAATTTTCTGAGCGCCATCGGCGGTTTCCACCACTTCCGCGTTCGAGAGCCAGCCCATCGAGCCAAGATCCCATACCATCTTTCCCGATTCCAACGGAAGAGACGCCTCAACTCGAAGCGTTGCGTTTTGGCTCGCGCCCTCCAGGTTTTCGCACATCAGCGCATAGCTCATGCTATAGGTAACATAATCGTACGATCGAAGAATGTTGTTCCCGGATCCGCTGTCATGTCCCTTGCTGTCATCGGCGTCAAAACCCGCTGTTCCAGAAAAGACCTTCTTCATTTTGAAGTCGCTAATGTTCCAATCGCTAGCGACGATTGCAGCATCGGAAGTCGCAGCATGGTTCTCGGGCCCCATTCGAAGGGAGTTGCGGTCTTTTGCCTCCTTCGCATCTGAGAACATGAGAGCCGGGGACTCCACGGCTACGCTTTGCCCTCCCTGAGAGAGCTGGATGCCACCACTTACGGAGATGGAGACGATGCCTTCCTCATTGAGTTGTGCCGTTTCCGCATCGTAAAACACGTCAACATAATCCGCAGAACCAGATTCCGCCGTTAATGCGCGGGAATTCAGCTTTTGGTCAAGCGAAGCCGGCAGCTCTATGCGAACGGAGTCAGTCTGCGGCTCATCGAACTTAATGCGAAGCGACAGCCTCTGGTACGTCTCATCGTTTCTCGTCGCTTGTACGACTTGCTCGCCAGTTTCCGAAACATTTGCCCAATCGGTACCGACATCAAGGGACACGCCCTTATCGGCATATCGCTCATCAAATGCCTCGGATACCGAATTGAGGTCTTCCCTATTTACTTCTATTCCCTTATTGAGAATCGAAAGGATTTCGATGCTGCCCCTGTCGCCCGCATCCCATGACGCTTGCAGGCCAGACACATCAAAGGCGACATCTATTCCATATTGCTCAGGAGCTATTGCCTTCCATGCCGCCGTCGATTTGACGCCAACTTGATTGATCCCAGCATCATTGACTTCTGTCAGGACTCTGCTTGGAGAGCCCCCCCCCCGTTACGTCTTCTGCGGAGGAGATGGCGGGGATGGACGCAAGCGCGAGAGCGGAAAGCAGGGTAAGCGAGGTAATGGCGTTAGAAAACCGAATGCTCCTCATTGCCACTTCCATTCAACGTAAGGCGTATCTATACAAAAGTACAATTGAATGACAATGTTAGCACATTGGCACACCCACGGTGTCAGTTAATCACAAGTGCAATTTCAACTCGATTATTCCGTCTCACGCAACGCGCGAGGCGGAATTTCTTCCACGGGGCCACATGCGTCCTTTTGCGAGCAGCGCTTCACGAGCGTCGCGCGCTATCCCTCGATCGCGTCGATGGCGCGGATGAACGCCGAGCGCATGCCGGCGGCCTCGAGCTCGGCCACACCGCGGATCGTGGTGCCGCCGGGGGAGCACACGGCGTCCTTCATCGCACCGGGATGCATGCCGGTCGCAAGTTGCAGCTTGGCGGTGCCGACCATCATCTGGCTCACCATGGGATACGCCGTCGCGCGCGGGATGCCGTGCTTCACCGCAGCGTCCGCCAACGCCTCGATGACCATGGCGACGAACGCCGGTGAGCAGCCGCCCACCGTGCCCGCCACGGACAGCAGGCGCGTCTCGACCTCGATGGGGGACCCGAGCAACTCGAGCAGGCCGAAGATGAGCTCATGGTCGGCGCCGGTGAGCGTGGAGGCCTTCTCGCAGGCGATGACGCCCTCGTTGATGGCGACCGGGGTGTTGGGCACCGTCGAGAGGTGGCGTGTGCCCGGGATGACCCGCTCATACGCCTCGCAATCCCAGCCGGCAGCGACGGAGAGCACCGTCTTATCGGCGAGCGCGCCCGCGATCGGCGACAGGACGTCTTCGATCATGTAGGGCTTGACGGCGACGACCACCACGTCGGAGGCCTCCGCCACGTCCGCCGCGCTCTTGAGGGCGCGCATGCCGCGCTCCTCGCAACGGGACACGAGGGCGTCATAACGCCCCGCGCATGCGCACATGTTCTCCGCCGGGACCGCGCCGCTGGCGATCCAGCCGTCCGCCATGGCGCTCGCCATGTTGCCGAAACCGATGAAGCCGATCTTCGTTGTGTCCAGGTTCATGAAAGCCCCTCTCGCCCAAGGGCGGGTCGCGCGCGTCGAGCCCGCCCGTTCACGTCAGATATGCAGATATCTTACGGCAACGGCGTGAGCGCTTGCGTCTTGCTAGCATGGGAACTCCATGCGCAACGAAAGGGGGTCGAGCGTGGAGCAACGCGGGGGCGAGAGAATCGCCCTGTTCGACAACATCAAGGGCATCCTCATCATCCTGGTGGTCCTCGGCCATGTGGCGCATCCCGTGCACAACGCGAATCCCGTGCTCAGCGCCGCCTTCGACATCATCTACCTGTTTCACATGCCGTTGTTCGTGTTCATGTCCGGCCTGTTCGCCAAGGGCGCATACCGCGGCGGGCGGCTCAACGTCGACCGCATCCTGAGCTTCCTCGCCCTCGGCTTCGCCTTTCAGCTGGCGCTCGCGCTCATCAACGGCGCCGCACTCACTCCTGCGCGCATCCTCGCGTTCACCTCGGCGCCGTGGTACCTGATATCGATGGCGTGCTGGTACGCGCTGACCCCGGCGCTCTCGCGCCTGGGTGCGCGGCGCGGCATGGCGCTCTCGCTCGCCGCGTCGCTGCTGTGGGGTATGGTCGACCTCTCGAGCGGGTTTCTCGCCATCAGCCGGACCGTCGCCTTTTTGCCCTGCTTCGCGCTCGGGTATTATCTGGACCCACGGGATATCCTGCGTGTTCGCACTTGGCGAGGCGCGCCGTGCGCAGTTGCGATCGCCCTCGCGATTGCCGCCGCGCGCATGGTCGATCCCGACGCGCACGAGTGGTTCTTCCCCATGGTCTATGGCGACAACCCCTATGAGCGGGGACTTGCCCTCGGGGTGATCCAAAAACTCACGGCACTCGGAGTTGCCGGGATATTCTCTGTCGCCCTGATCCGCCTGGCGCCTGAGCGCCGCTGCGCGCTCACCACCCTCGGTCGCCGCACGCTGCAGGTCTATGTACTGCACCGCCTGATCCGCGCCTGGCTCACCTTCCACACCTCGCTTTACGACATCCCATGGATGGTCGATGCCGTGCCCGGCACGCTCGCCGTCGTGGCGCTCACGGCCATCATCGTCCTCGCATGCGCCGCGCCCGTCTTCGAGCGCCCCTTCGCGCGACTGCTCAAGATCAAATGGACGGGGATGCGCGCGCAGAAAGCCCCGATCGCACCCGACCCGAACGACGCGCAAACGAAAGATATGAACGATTGACCCCTCCCCTCCTATTTGAGGCCCATCATTTCCGCAGGTAAATATATGTACAAAAAAGGAGCTTATGAACGAATCGTTCATAAGCTCCAATTCCTGCCATAAAAATCGTTCATACCCTCAACCGCGCATTTCCGAGACCGGCGAGACGAGGCGCGCGAACGGATGTCGATCGGCGCGGACGGACGCCGGCCGGTGCAAACGAACGCCGAAACAAACGGGCGGCGCAGCTCGGTATCGGACGGCGCAAATCGGCGCGCGAACGGCGTTAGTGCCAGGTGGCATGCTCCTGCTTGACCTTGCGGGCGAAAAACAGCACGGCGAGGGCCTCGAGCGCACCCACCACCAACAAAACCGCATTCGCTGCGTCGATCTTTACAAAGCCCTGCCAAGACCAGAACAGCACCGCGACGGCCGTGACCGCAAGGCTGCCGAACGAGGTGGCGATCGCGGTGCCGCTACGGGACGGCACGTTCGAGGCGCGCATGCCCATGAGGCCCATCACCACGAAGCACAGGCCCGACACACCGGAGACGCCCATGTACAGGGGCGCGGCGTCGGTACCCGAAATCGCGGTGCCGCCGAACAGGCCCGCGCCCGCCACGGCCAGGCCGAACGTCAGCATGGCCAGGCCGCTGATGGCCGACACCATGGCAATGATCTTCAGCATCTTTCGAGAGCTGCTCATCACTTCTCCCTCTCTTCAGGAGAAGGGGCCGTTTCCCGCGGCCCCCTCGTTGCATTTCGGTTGCTATATACCCAGTTTACACGTCCAGGCGCGAGTTCACCGGCGGGACCGGGGGAGCCTGGGGCACCGGGGCGGCATCGACCGCCTGACTGGCGGCGAGCATCTGCTCGAACATGCCGGCGCTCTGCGTGAAGTCGGTCGGCAGCACCACGGTGCTCGCACGGCCGCTCTTGGCGAACTCGTTCATCATCTCGGTCCACTGGGTGAACATGAACAGCTGGTTGGCCTCGGCATTGCCCACGCCCGTCTCCTGGATGGTCTCGAGCGAGTCCTTGATGCCGATGGCGATGGCCTTGCGCTGGTTGGCGATGCCCTCACCGGCCTTCTCCATGGCCTCCGCCTCGGCGCGCGCCTCAGTGACGCGGCGGATGCGGTCGGCCTCGGCGAGGTCCTGCGCGGCGGCCTTGGTGCGCTGCGCGGCGTTGATCTGGTTCATGGAGTCCTCGACCTCGGCGGGCAGCGCGATCTTGGTGATGAGCGTGCTCACCAGGGTGAAGCCGTAGGCGTCCATCTGCTCGGACACCGTGGCGTTGACGTCCTTGGCGATGTCGTCCTTCTTGGCGAAGACCTCGTCGAGGGTATAGACGGGGATGGACGAACGCAGGGCGTCGGTGATGAAGTCGCGCATCTGCGCCACGGGTTGCTGGAGCATGTAGTAGCTCTTGTACACGCCGGACTCGGAAGGCCGCGTGCCCATCTCGTAGCTCACGTGGTACTGGGCCGAGACCTCCAGGCCGATGGTCACGTTGTCCTGCGTCTTCACATCGATATCGAAGCCGTTCTTCATGGTGCGCAGGGAGACCGTGGCGGCCTTGCGGTCGATGAAGGGGATCTTCACATGGAAGCCGGCGCCCACGATGCGATGGAACTTGCCCAGACGCTCGATGATCACGGCATGCTGCTGCTTGACGACGAAAAACAGGTTGCCCGTCAGCACGCCGACGATCAAGAAGATCACGGCGAGGCCCACAAGGCCACCAAGGAGGTCGAAGATGAACATGGTCGGTCCTTAGAACGCGGTTCGAATTGGATGCATTATACCCGTTCGCCGTTCACCCCGCCGCGAGATACCGTCTGTTTCCCGCGAACGGTCGGGGGCCATCGCGAGCGCAGGGGTACGGTATACTGTGCCGATACGACACCGTCTGCGAGGCGCCCCGCCCGCGGGCCATCGCCCGCGGGCCATCGCCCGCCCCTCGTCCGCGCCGAACGCACGACAACAGGGAGGCCCCATGGCACGACGCAAAGGACACAACGCGCAAGTCGACCCGTTCACAGCCGGCGAGCCGACACTCCCCTGGGATGAACCCGGCTCGTTTGAGGGACTCTTCTCCTTAGAGGATGACGAGGCCGAGCCCTGCGCGTTCGATGAGGGACCCTATGACGGCCCCACCAAGGCACCCGACTCCTATGAGGCGCCCGATTCCCGCGCCGTTGAGACGGACCGTCCCTCGAAAACAGACGAAGCGCGTGAGCGCAAGCGCCGCGAGCGGGCGGAGCGGGCAGTCGAGCGACGCGCACGCAAGGCGGCCCCTCAGGACAAGCAGGCTCGCCCCCGCGCCTTCGGCTTCGTTCGAGCCATTTTCATCTTCGTCATCTTGGTGAATCTTCTTCCGCTCGCCATCGACATCATCGGCGGGGTGATCTCGGACATCATCTCCGACTCCCCCACCGATACCGAGGCGCACTATGAGGATGTCGACGAACCGTCATATGACGAGGACCAGATCGACCCCGAGATCGACCGCTCCGCCCTCGACCAAGACGAACTCGCCTGCGTCGAGGCGTCCGAATCCTACTTGCGAGCCATCATGGATCAAGCCAGTCCCGAGCGGGCGGCCGTTGTCGACACCCTTGAGCAGAACATGCTCGATTCCGTTGGATGCACATGCGAGGACCTCGGCATCGATTCGAGCGCCTACGCGGATTGGGTGCTCTCCAACTTCAGCTATCGGATCACCTCGTGCTACACGCGGCCCGATGAGGGAACCGCGAGCCTCTATCTCTACGTTTGGTGCCCCGACACATTCGACATCGTCTCGACGGCGCGTCGGTCCATCTTCAACTACCTCGACGAGCGCGGAGTCGATGCAGGGCACTCGATGCGCCCCCTCTCCGAAGAGGAGAGGGCCCGGGTGGGAGGCATGTTCACCGAGGCAGTCCAAAACGCCGAGACGGACTCGGAATCGTTTCTGGGCTTCAGCCTGACGCTGGAAGGCGATGCGTGGGTCCTGGACCTCGAGCAGGCGCGATACCAGCTCAGCATCCCGCTGGGGTATTAACGCGCCGGCCGAGGCCGGATTCTGCGATGGAATTGAAATGCCCGAAATGTCTTTCGCCCCGCCGATATTCGACGGGGCGAAATCCAATCACACGGCCTTTCGCTGCCGATACGGTTTTCGATTCCGGGATTTAGCATTCAGGCTGATCCCGCTCGGACTGTTTCTGTTCGCGCGCTGCGCGCTCGGCCTCCGCGCGCTCGCGCTCCAACTGCTCGCGCACATGGCGGGGCTTGACGCCGCGGGGCTTGTTGACCAGGGCCTCCTCACCGTGGGCGCGGTACTGGCGGCACCAAGTCTTGACCGACGACTCACTCGGAATGCCGTGCTTGATCATGACCTCGCGCACGCTCATGCCGTTCTCCAAGCGGTCCTTGACCGCGGAGAGCTTGAGCTCGAAGGGGTACACCCGGTGCGTGGCGCCCGCGTTCATGACGGCCACCTTGCCGCCAGCGGCATAGGAGCGCGCCCACTGGCGGGCCGTGGCGTCGGGGATTCCGAGCTTCGACGCAAGGGCACGGTGGCCCGCCCCCGTGGAAAGCACCTTTACCGCCTGACGGCGCACCTTGGCGTCGTACGCGCGTCCCGTCTTCTGTTCCGCCACAACCCTCACCTCTCGACGTGCTCGTGACTTCGGCACAACTCTTGGCTACAGTCCTGTCTGACAATCCCGCACAGTATAGCCGCTGGGCCCATATTTCCCACCTGTAAAACAGGTATATCGAAAACGCACATAGTACATACAGGAGTCTTTTTACAGACGAATGTTACCCACTTCCGAACGGCGCGCATGCGGGAACTTGGCAATCACACACTCGATATCTACCCCGGGGGCGCGCTGGGTGACGCATCCGGCCCCCACTCCATATAAACCCCCTATCAAAAGACATGATCCCCGCGGGGCCGGATATGGCCTCGCGGGGATCATCGCACTCCCGTGATACGTGAAGGCTTTATGCCGAGCAGGACTCGCACTCCTCCACTTCCAAGGATTTGCCGCGCACGTAGTAAATCGTCTTCATGCCGCGGCGCCATGCCTCGAGGTAGAGGTCGAGCACCTGGCGCAACGTGTAGTCGTTCGTGATGTACAGGTTCATCGACTGCGCCTGATCGATATGGCGCTGGCGCACGCCCGCGGCGCGCACGCTCCATGTCTGCTCGATGTAGTGCGCCGGCTTGTAGTACCAATACGTACGCGGCGAAAGCTCCGGCGCCACGCGTGGCAGCATCGAGCCCTTCTTCTCCTCCAAAAAGAACTTGCGCATGATCGGGTCGATGCCCGGCGTGGTTCCCGAGAGAATCGAGGTCGAGCTCGTGGGCGCGATCGCCAGCAGATAGGAGTTGCGCACGCCGTTGCGCGCCACGCGCTCGGCCAGCTCACGCCAACGCTCGGACCCCATCGCACCCTCGCGCACCCCTGCAGCATCGCCGAACGGGGAACAGTACCCGCGCTTGGCGAAGTACGCGCCCGTGTGCCAGTCGCTGCCCTCGAACAGCCCGTAGGCCCCACGCTCCTCTGCCAGACGCACGCTTGCGCGGATCGCATGGTAGTTGATGCGCTCGAACACCTCGTCGGCAAAGGCCAGGTGATCTTCGCTCTCCCACGAGATCCCGCGGCGGGCGAGCATGTGATGGTAGCCCGAAACGCCCAGGCCGATCGAGCGATAGCGGTGGTTGGTGATGCGCGCATAGGGCAGCGCGTAGAAATTCAGGTCGATGACGTTGTCCAGCGCGCGCACCGCGGTCTCGATCACGCGGCCCATGATTTCGTCGTCCTCGACGGGAAGGCGGCCGAGCGAGAGGCTCGCGAGGTTGCACACCACAAAATCCCCCGGGCGCGTGGTGGTCACCACGACCGTGTCGCCATCCTCGGTCACAACCTCGCGCGTCACCTCCTCGATCGCGCTTGTGTTCTGCGCGATCTCGGTGCAGAGGTTCGAGCAGTAGATCACGCCCTCATGCCCATTGGGGTTGGCGCGGTTCACGGCGTCGCGCATGAAGGCGAACGGGGTGCCGGTCTCCACGGCACTCTTGAGGATGAGGCGCACCAGGTCCTTGATGAGGATGCGGCGCTTGGAGATGCGGGGATCGGCCACGCAATCGCGGTAGCGGCGCTCCCACTCATCGCCGTAAAAATCCTCGAGCGCATAGCCCTTGACCTGCAGGATGTCGTGCGGGCACATAAGGTGCCAGTCCTGGTCGAGGCTCTCCTCGGCCATGCGCCAGAACAAGTCCGGGTAACACACGGCCGGGAATACGTCGTGCGCCTTCATGCGGTCGTCGCCGTTGTTCGTGCGCAGGTTGAGAAACTCGGGCAGATCGCGGTGCCAGGCATCCAGATACACCGCCACGGCTCCCTGGCGCATGCCAAGCTGATCGACCGCCACGGCGGTGTCGTTGATCACGCGAATCCAGCGGATCACACCACCCGCAACTCCCTCGAAACCACGGATGGACCCGCCGGTCGCACGGACCTTGCCCAGGTACATGCCCATGCCACCGCCGTATTTGCTCACCTGGGCAAAGTTGTCGATGCTGCGATAGATCCCCGCGAGGCTGTCCGGCACCGTATCGATGAAGCAGCTCGAAAGCTGATGGTCCGGTTTGCGCGCGTTGCTCAGCGTGGGCGTGGCCATGGTCACCTCGAGCTTGCTGAGCATGTCGTAGAACCGCTTGACCCATGAGAGGCGCTGCGCCGGATCCTCGTTCATGGCGAGGTGCAACGCGATGCCGAGGAACATCTCCTGCGGGCTCTCCAGGGGCGTGTGGTCGTGCGCGTGGATCGCATAGCGATTGATAAGCAGGTCGAGACCGGAGTATGCGAACAGCTCATCGCGCTCGGGCACCATGAAGGCCGCCGCCTCGTCGAGCTCCGCCGCCGAATAGGAGGCGAGGATGTAATCGCCGTATAGGCCGCGCTCAGTGAGATGTCGCACCAACTCGCCGAACGACGCGATGCCGAGCTCACGGCGCGTGGCAGCGAGGCGGCGCATGAATGAAAGATCCAGGAGGCGCGCGGCGATCATCTCCCAACGGGGAGCCTCCTGACTCGTGAGCTCGACGGCCGCTCGGATGAGTGCGCCGAGGCGCGCATCGGCATCCTGACCGGCGCCCGTGAGGGCGCGGAATCGAGCGGAGAGCATGGCCAAGTCGTAGGTCGGATCGTCGAAGTCTCGCTGGATGCGTGCGAGGGTGCAGTCGAGGTCCTCGGCAAGATCGTCCTTCGACGCGACGGAGACGCCGTCGTACGCAACGGACGGCGCGCCGGCCGCCATACGGCCCCCTTCCCATACGTTTTCCCCGCTCAGACCCGCAACGGCACGCGCAAGCTCGACGCGCACCGCGCGCTTCTCAGCCCGCTCATGACGGTAGAGGATGTAGCTTTTCGCCACCTCGAAATGACCTCGTTCCATGAGCGCGCGCTCGACCAGGTCTTGAACCCCTTCGACGCAATCGACGGCATCGCGAGCCATGGCACGTTCGATGCCGTCGAGCAGGACCTCGAGCTCATCGGCAGGCACCGCCGATGCAGATGCCCCATGCCCCGCAAGCAGGCTCTGGGCAGCGGCCCGCTCGTCAGCGACGTCCTCAAAGGCGCGCCGCATCGCCTCGACGATCTTTGCCCCGTCATAGCGCTCGCAGCGGCCGTCGCGCTTCTTTATGAACCTCACGCCCGAGGTGTCAGTCTCCGTCATTGCCTCTCCCTGCTATCTGTGTGCGCAAACGCAATATGTAGTGTTCTTATCGGCTTCGATGCCAATATCT
Organism: uncultured Collinsella sp.; assembly: GCA_958443615.1. Classification (GTDB taxonomy): domain Bacteria; phylum Actinomycetota; class Coriobacteriia; order Coriobacteriales; family Coriobacteriaceae; genus Collinsella. The sequence goes on along the minus strand of CAUCLI010000005.1, from coordinate 55,556 downwards.
TGTTCGTTAGCATAGCCTAACTGTTTCTTATTTTGTATCGTATACTAAATGCCCAGAGACACGCCTGCAGACCGATCCATCCCGGCCCTGAAAGGGGCGATATCATGACCCTCACCGACAGCCAACCCCTCGGCAAAAAGCCCCTCTTCAACCCCGACGGCGACCTCGACGTGCGCGATCGCCGCATGATCGGGGGCAACACCACAAACCTCAACGACTTCAACAACATGAAGTACCCCTGGGTGTCCAGTTGGTACCGCCAGGCCATGAACAACTTCTGGATCCCCGAGGAGATCAACCTCACCCAAGACGTCAAGGACTACCCGCGCCTGAGCGAAGCCGAACGCACCGCATACGACAAGATCCTCTCCTTCCTGGTGTTCCTCGACTCGCTGCAGTCGGCAAACCTGCCCAACATCGCCGAGTACATCACCGCTAACGAAGTGAACCTCTGCTTGTCCATCCAGGCGTTCCAGGAAAGCGTGCACTCGCAGAGCTACTCCTACATGCTCGACACGATTTGCGACCCGGCCAAGCGCAACGAGATCCTCTACCAATGGAAGACCGACGAGCACCTGCTCGCCCGCAACACGTTCATCGGCGATTTGTACAACGAGTTTCAAAATCACCGCGATGCCCGCACGTTCCTGCGCGTCCTCATGGCGAACTACATCCTCGAGGGCGTGTACTTCTACTCCGGCTTCATGTTCTTCTACAACCTCGCGCGCATGGGTAAGATGCCCGGCAGCGCGCAGGAGATCCGCTACATAAACCGCGACGAGAACACGCACCTGTGGCTGTTCCGCAGCATCATTCTCGAGCTGCAAAAAGAGGAGCCGCAGCTGTTCGGCGACGAAAACGTGGCCATGCTGCGAGAGATGCTCGAGGAGGGCGTGCGGCAGGAAATCGCCTGGGGCAGATACGTGCTGGGAGACGCGATTCCCGGCCTCACGGGCGACATGGTTGAGGGTTATATCAGGTACCTGGGAAATCTTCGTTGGAGCTCTTTGGGATTCGGCCAGCTCTACGAAGGGTATCGCACTGAACCCGCGGACATGGCATGGGTGAGCCAGTATTCGAACGCCAACATGGTGAAGACCGACTTCTTCGAAGCGAAGAGCACCGCCTACGCCAAAAGCACCGCCTTGGTGGACGACCTGTAAGCGCGGGGCGGGGGCGGAGGCTAGCAGCACCATGGAAGTTGTGAACGATTTCGGTGGCAACTTTTACAGCTTGTGAACGAATCGTTCACAAGCTTATTTTTTGCCACGTGTCTACCTGCGGAAATAATGTGAGCCTTTCTCGCCCGCAGACTGAATCGTTCATAAGCTCCAATCGTTCATAAGCTCCAATTTTGCACGGCCCCTACCGTGGAGCGGCGATTGCCACGCGCACCCCCATCGCGAAACGGCAACTCACCCCTCAAACGGCGTGTAATCCCACGGAACCTCGGTAACGCCAGAACCCGAATCGATACCTCGCCCCTCCGCCAGCAGAAAGACCTCCCGCTCGTCGTCCGGCACCTCATTCAGATACCGGCGAAGCACGAACCTCCTCAGCTCCTCTTGACTCTGAGCGAAATCCGCCGGAGTACGGCTGCTCCGCCGGCCCAAGCGCAGTTCGATCGCCCTCATCAGCCTGCCAAATGCGCCTTTATCGAAAAACGACCGGCGCGTGATGGTTATGACGTTATATCCCATCGCCTCGAGCGCGTTGATCCGCTCGGTGTCGGTCACGAATTGCGCCTCTTCTTCATGGACGATTCCGTTGTATTCGAAATCCGTCTTCGTTCTCGGGAGAAACGCATCGCATTCAAAATAAGAACGCCTGGTCAAAAGCCTTGCCGGTCCCCTGACGTCAATGCGGTGCGCCATCTCCAGATCGGTCAGGCCCTCGCCGCCAAGCCGTCTCGGCAGCATCAGCATCATGAAGAACGCGGTCTCCATCGGAGACCGCGCCCCGTCCCGCACGCTCCCCAATACGCGCCGCAGCTTATGGGATCCGCGCTGCCCCTCGATCTCGGAACAGTACCTGCGAAGCTCGTCGACGCTGGTCAGCGGATCTCTTTTCACCATGTCGAACGACCCGGGGAGCAGAGCGTAGCGCCCGCACGCCTCCAAAAGAAGTTCGATCAATTCGACCTCGCTGAGCTTTGCCGCCATCTGTTGCAAGCACAGGAGCGGAGAGACGACATAGATGCCCTTATCGATTTCGATGAGGGCGCCCGGTGGAATCGGATGAGACCAGACGTGCGCGACAACACCGTTACCGAAACGCCTGTCACAATCGCGAAGGACCAAGACGTCGATTGATTCGGTCTCAGATTCCGGAACTCCACGCGCAATGAGAAGCCGCCGCGCCCAAGCGACCTTTCCCATATCGACGGGCCCGGGCTTCAGCAACCGGGGCTCCCGAGGCAGCATCGAGGTCGAATCGCATGGACCCATCGATAGCCGATGGACCATCATCGCGGTGCTATGTGACAAAACAAGGCTCATGTCCCCATACTCGCGCATCGCCGTGCGCGCGTTTGCGAGAACTCGAGAAAGCGCTTTGCACCCTGCGCTTGGAACTGCCCTCAATCTGCCCCACGTGGGCAGATTGAGGGCAGTCCCCGGTCGGAAAACAAACAGGCCCGGGAAAACCACACCTCACAGACGGGCGCCCTGAAGAAAATCGGCGCGGCGCGAACGGACGAGTATAAACCAAGAAGGAAAGCAACGCGTGCAATATAGAAACTTATGAACGATATCGAATTGGGTCGACCAACTGCCCCGACGTTTCCCCTGGTACAGCCTTGGACAAAAATGGAGGATATGAACGAACCGTTCATATCCTCCAAAACTGCCAGCCAAATCGTTCATATATTGCCGCTCGCCAGCAAAGCAGCTAAGACGGAACTGGAGCTCCCCGTAATCCTGGCGTTCGGCTGCCTCGTCACTCGAACGCACGACGGACGGGGCGCGATCCACCCAATGGCACGCTCGTCGAGGCGACTGCGGGACACTCGAACGCGCGAAAGACGGGGCGCGATCCGCTCGCCCCGAGCGCGATTACCTGCCCTGCGCGCGGTTGTGCTCGTAAATCTCAACGAGCTTCTGCTGCACGTCGTAGGGCACCTGCTCGTAACCGGCGGGCTCCATCGTGAAGTCGCCCGTGCCGCGCGTGAGCGAGCGCAGACGCGTGGCATAGTCCACCAGCTCGGCATAGGGAACCGTCGCGGTGACCACGGTCTCACCTCGATCGTTGGTGTCCATGCCGGTCACACGGCCGCGGCTGGCGGACACGTCGCCCATCACCGCGCCGGCATAGCTCTCGGGGATCGTCACCGTGATGTTCTCCATGGGCTCGAGCACCACGGGGTCGGCGTCCTCGCACGCCTTCTTGAGGCCGATGCGCGCCGCCGTGCGGAACGCCATCTCGTTGGAATCGACCGGGTGATAGGAGCCGTCGTAGCAGGCGACGCGGATGCCGGTGAGCGGGTAGCCCGCGATCACACCGTCCTTCATGGTCTCCTGGACACCCTTGTCCACGGCGGGGATGAGAGCGCGCGGGATGCGACCACCCACGACCTCATCGACGAACTCGTACTCGGTGCCGTCGAGCAGCGGCTCGACGCGCAGGCAGCAGTCGCCGAACTGGCCGGCGCCGCCGGTCTGCTTCTTGTGACGGCCCTGGGCGCTCGCCACACGGCGGATGGTCTCGCGATACGGGATGCGCAGCGGCACGATGTGCGCGGCGACCTTGGTGCGATCCTCCAGGCGGTTGAGCAGGACGGACACCTGCGCCTCGCCCACGGCCGAGATCACGGTCTGCGCCGTCTCCTCATCGCGGTCGATGCTCATGGTCGGGTCGGCCTCGCAGGCCTTCTCGATGAAGGTGAACAGCTTGTCCTCGTCGGAGCGGTTCTCGGCCTCGATGGCGATGCGGTACTGGGAGTTGGGGAACTTGAACGCGGCGGCTTCGACCTTGCCGGTCACGGAGAGGGTGTCGCCGGTCTCGGCGGCCATCTTGGGCACGACCACGATGTCGCCCGCATAGGCGTGGCCGACCTCGGTCATCTCGCGGCCGCACATCACATACAGGTGCGCCAGACGCTCGCCCTTGCGGGTGCGGGCGTTGACGAGCTCCATGCCCGGCTCGATGGTGCCGGTGAGCACCTTGAGGAAGGACAGGCGGCCCTGTTGGGCGTCGTTCAGGGTCTTGAAGTCGAAGACCACGGGGCGGTCGTCCTCGGAGGAGATCTTCAGGGTGTCGCCGTCGATGAGCGGCATCTCGCCGTAGTCGGTGGGCGCGGGGAAGTAGGTGGCGATGTCGTCCATGAGGGAGTTCACGCCCTGCTCCTTCACGCAGGAGCCGGCGAACACGGGGACGAACAGGCGCTGGGCGATCGCCTTGGCGAGCAGGCCCTCGACTTCCTCCTGGGTGAGGGGCTCGCCCTCGAGGTACTTCTCCATGAGCTCGTCGTCGGCCTCGGCCACGAGCTCGCACAGGGTCTCGTGCGCGGCCTCGGCGCTGTCGCGGAACTCCTCGGGGATCTCGGACTCGGTCTGCTTGGTCCCATCGCAATGGCGGGCCTTCATGCGGACGAGGTCGATGATGCCGTTGAAATCCTCACCGGTGCCCCAGGGCAGCGTGACGGCACCCAAACGCGTGCCAAAACGCTCGCGGAGCATCTCGAGGCACATGTCGAAATCGGCGTTCTCCTTGTCCACGCGGTTGACGAACACGGCGCGGGCGAGGCGCAGGTCCTCGGCGGCGTACCAGAGCTTGACGGTGGTGGGCTGCGGGCCCTCGGCGGCATCGACCACGAACAGGGCGGTCTCGCACACGCTCATAGCAGCATACGCATCGCCGATGAAATCGGGGTAGCACGGGGCATCCAGCACGTTGATGCGGGCGCCCTTCCAGTCGATCGGGGCGATGGCGGTGGAGATCGAGAACTCGCGCTTGACCTCTTCTGCGTCGTAATCGAGCGTGGGCTTGGTGCCGTCGTGGCCGCCCAGGCGGGCGGTCTTGCCGGAAAGGTGGAGCATGGCCTCCGCGAGCGAGGTCTTGCCCACCCCGCCTTGGCCTACGAGCACCACGTTCCTCACGTTACCAGTCTTGGGTGCACCCATGGGACACCTCCCTTTCCCAGCGCGATGCATTCGCGCCGAAAATGCGTGCGAGGTGCCCTGTGCATCCCCGCACGACAGCCGTATGGCCAGAGCCTACCCCCGTGCGGGGATGCAATTGCACGCCCATCGGCAGACGTGGCGCAAGGCGCCGCGGGCGGCGCTCGCGGAAACGTCCCACTTTGGGACAGGTACAAATTGAGACGTTTCTCGGTGCCGGCAGGCCACCCGCCGAACCGTCGGCGGAAGTCGCAATTTGCACCTGTCCCCAATTGTGCAGATTGGGACTACTGGACGAGGGAGCGGCGGACGGAGGCGAGTACGTCGAAGCTGTTGGGGGCGACGTCCAGGCTCGAGAGGAAGTGCACGAGCGAATGCGCGGCGTCGAACATCCCGGCGTCGACCAAGGCGATGCCCGCCTTGGCGGCCATCTCGCCCAGCTGCGGCACGGGCGCCACCGGGACGCCGTCGGCACGCAGGAGCGCACGGGCCTCGTCGAGGTCCGGGCGACGGCTCAGGTGGCTCTGCTGCATGAGCTCCTGCATCTCGGACTGCGCCTCGCCGTAGAAATACGAGCCGGGCTTGACCATGGCGTAACAGGCCAAACCGAGCGAGGGGTCCCCGCCCTGCCAGAAATAGAAGCCCAGGCGGTAATACGCGCAGGCGATGTCGGTCGGGTCGGCGGCAACGGTCAGGCCCTCCACGAGCGCGCGCACCGCATCCTCCATGCGATCGGCCTCGCGCAGGGCGAGCGCCAGGGAATGATAGGCCGTAAACGAGGTCGGGGCGAGGCGGATGAGCTCCTCGCCCAGGCGAATCGCGTCCTCGAGGTTGCCCTGCTCTCGATAGATGCGGCACAGCATCGAGCGCGCATCGAACATGGTGTCGGGAATCTTGCGGAAACGCGTCTGCGGACCGTCGTCATGCTCGCCCACGATGATGCGCGAGACCATGTTCACGCAATACAGCGGGCGCGCCGCGCTCTCCTCGAGCATCTCGGCGGCATCGTAGGCGGCGATCAGGTCGGCGAGCTCACTGGCGACGGGCGCCTCCTCCTCGGGCGCCGATGCCTCGCGGATGCGGTCGGAGATCTCGCGGTAGCGATCGCGCAGCGGGTCGTCGCCCGTGTCGAAGATGTCGAGGTCGCGGACGAGGTCGGCGCGCAGGGGCTCGACCAGGGACTCCGGGAGCGGGCGGACGTCCTCGGCCATCTTGATCGAACGGTCGGGCAAGGGCGCCTCGATCGGCTCGACGGGCAGCAGCGCGCCCGACTCGCCCACCTTCATGCGAAGCGTGCGGAGCGCGAGGCCCTCGATGAGCTCGTCCAGCGGCAGCGAGGCGTCGAGGATGGCGCCGGACTGCAGGGCGGGCATGACCTGCATGGTGAACATCTGACGGCTGAACTCGAGCGAGGCGATCGCATCCCCGTCGATGTTGCGCTCGCGCACCGTCACGACGGCGCGCACCACGCCCACGCCCGCACCGAAAGCCGTGGCCGCGAGCGTCATGGCGAGGCGCAGCGCGTAGGCGGTGCGGGCGTCGTTTTGCTCCACCCCGGCCTGGAAGGGGAACGCCCCGGCCACGGGGACGGTCGCCTGAACCGCGAACACACCGGAGGCGGCGTCGCAGTTGAAGACGTAATCGAAGTTGAAGGGCGCGCGAAGGCCCTCCGCCGCCGCCGCGAACCGCGTGCGCAGATCCCACTCGCCGCCGCGGCTCGCCTGGGCACCGGCGAGCTCCATATAGTCGCTCTTGCGGTCGCACCCGCGCATCAGGCGCTCCGCGACCGATGCGAACGAATGCAGCGAGGCGAGCGCCGCACGCTCGCACGCGGCCTCGGTCAGGCCCCCTACCATCGGCGACGATTGCTCGCCCAGGTAGTGCTCCGCGAACACCAGGCGGTTGAGCGCGCCCTCCACGGCCTGGATGGTGTCGAGCTGCTCATCGGTGAGCTCGCGCTTATCGCACCCCGTCCAAAACAGCCCCGTCGAGCTCAGACGGCGGATGTCGACATCACGCGCCGCCGCGATGGGGCGCACGAGCTCGGCACCGGCTTGCGCGAGGGAGCGCGAGGCGTACCGCTCGAAGCCGCTCGCGCCCTCCTTCCCACCGCGATAGACCAGCGCGTCGAGCGCATCGGGATAGGAGGACTCGAGCAGGGTGTCCAGGATATCGGCGACGGACAGCGTCGGCATCGACGCGCCGTGCTCGCGCGGGAGCAGCCACTGCGTCAGATAGCAGGCCGCGCCCATCACGTCGATGTCGTACGCGCCCGACCCATAAGGGCCCAGGTCGTTCATGCAATTGGAAACGGTGAGGCGCCCGTCCTTCTCACGCTGCGTGAAGTGGACGACCTTCACAGGCCTCCCCTCGGAGCGGACGAAGAAGAAGATGTCGCCATCGGAATCCTTGGACATGCCGGCTTCGGGATCGCGCTCGGGGCGCTCTTCGATCGGCTCGTCGCATGCGAAGATGGCGCCGCCGATGGCGAGCCATGCGTGGATCCTCACCTGGCGCCCGCTCACCTGCTCGACCAGGTAACCCATGCCCTTCTCGGGCTGGGGCCTGAGTGCCTCGGTGATCATGAACACGCGCTTGGCATCCTCGCCGGGAATAGACTTGAGCTGCTGCGTCTTGGCAAAAAGGGGCAACTTGAAAAGCTTGTCCGACATGGTCCACACTCCCAATCTCCCGCCCCGCAGGCGGGCTTTTCGGCTTTTCCCATGCTACCAAAGCGCGCGGACGGCACCGCCCATTCCCGTGAGCGGGATGAGGGCCCCATTCCCGTGAGCGGGACGATGGGGCCGTCCTTCGTCACCTTTCGATTCGAGCGAGGAAGGAGCGGGTCCGCTCCTCGCGAGGGTTGTCGAGAACCTGCTCCGTCGGCCCCTCCTCCGCGACCACGCCGCCATCCATGAACACCACGCGGTCGGCCACCTCGCGCGCGAAGTCCATCTCGTGGGTGACCACGACCATCGTCATACGCTCGGCCGCCAGACCCCTGATCACGCGCAGGACCCCGGCGGTGAGCTCGGGGTCGAGCGCGCTGGTGGGCTCGTCGAAGTACAGGATCTCGGGGTCCATCGCAAGGGCGCGGGCGATGCTCACGCGCTGCTGCTGACCTCCGGACAGCTGACAGGGGACCTTGTCCTCGCAACCCGGCAGACCCATCTTCGCGATGAGCTCCCGGGCGCGCGCCTCGACCTCCTCGCGGGGACGCTTCTGCACGCGTATCGGGGCATCCGTGATGTTGCGCATCACCGTGAAGTGCGGGAACAGGTTGTAGTTTTGGAACACCAAGCCGAATCGGTCGCGTGCCCGTCGGATCGCGTCGCCTTTGACATACATGCTCGCCCCGTTCGCCCCCGGCACCGCGACATCCACGTCGCCGTAGGACAGCGAACCCGCGTCGAGCGTCTCCAACAGCGTCATGCACCTCAGCAGCGTCGACTTGCCGCCTCCCGACGGCCCGATGATCGCCACGACCTCGCCGCGCTCGACCTCGAGCGTGATGTCGCGCAGGACCTCGGTCTTGCCGAACGCCTTGCGGGCGCCACGTATGGAGACAACGGGAGACATAAGCTGTCCTCTCTATATACGATCGATCGAGCAGGGGCGACAAGCCGCGATGGAGCGCGGGCAGGCGTCAGTCGTGGTAGTACGAGAGCATCTTCTCGATGCGGCCCATCGCCAGTTCGACGGCGAAATTGAACACCCAGTAAATCACGGCGGCTATGGCGAACGGCGCCATGCTCACCTGCGACGCCACGAGCGCCTTGGCGGTCGAGAACATCTCGCCCACACCGATGGCGAACGCGAGGGACGTGTCCTTGACCAGCGTGATCACCTCATTGCCTATGGCTGGCATGATCCGCTTGACCACCTGGGGCAACACGATGAAGGCGAAGGTCTGAGCCTTGGAATAGCCCAGCACCTCCGCCGCCTCGTACTGACCGCGCGGGATCGACTGCAGGCCTGAGCGATAGATCTCGGCGAAATACGCGGCGTAATTGACGATGAACGCGACAATGACCGCCTGCCACTTGGAATCGGGCGTGAGCTTGATGCCGAACACGTAGAACGGCATGAAGTAGATCGCGAACATCTGCAGCATGAGCGGAGTGCCGCGCATCACCGAGATATACGCGCGCATGATGAACCGCACCACGGCGAGGCGGCTCGTGCGCAGCAGCGCGACGACGATGCCGAGCGGCAGGGCGCCGACGAGCGTCCACGCGAAGATCTGCAAGCTGGTGAGAAAGCCCTCCCCCAGCATCTGCATCATGGTCGTGAGTTCCAAGGCGCCTCCCACTTCCTCTCATCACTTTCGCAACTCCCCCGAAAGCCGACGACCCGACCGAACCCTGGGCGCGGCGAGACTTCTCGCGCGGGCGACGGATTCGGTCGGGAGGGCCGGCTCGGGCGGGCCGTTTGGGTTCACATCGTTACTTGATCTGCCAGTTGTCCATGCTCAGGCCCTGGTCGGCGTACTTGGCCGCGATCTGCTCGACCGTGCCGTCCTCATACAGCTTCCTCAGCGCCTCGGTCACCTTCTCGGCGGTGGCGGTATCGCCCTTCTTGAAACCGACGGCGTAGTTCTCCTCGGAGAGATACTCGTCGAGCATGACGTAGGCGTCGGGCTTGGCGGCCATCTGGTACATGGCGATGGAGAGGTCGCAGGCGACGGCGTCGACGGCGCCCGACTCGAGCTGCATGAAGGCCGTGTTGTACTCGCCGATGGTCTCGAGCGAGGCGAAGGTGGCGGCGAGGTCGGCGGCGTCGCCCTCGAGCACGTCCTCGGCGGCGGAGTCGACCTGCGTCACCACGGTCTTGCCGGCCAGATCGGCCTGAGTTGCGATCCCGTCGTCAGCGCGAACCACAACCACCTGGGCGTTCAGCATGTACGGGTCGGAGAAGGTGTAGTCGTCCTCACGACCCTCCATGGTGAAGCCGTTCCAGATGCAGTTGATGGCACCGGAGTCCATCAGGGCGTCTTTGGCATCCCAGTCGATCGCCTCCAGCTGGACCTCCCAGTCGAGCTCGTCGGCGACCGCGCGGGCGAGGTCGAGGTCGAAGCCGGTGTACTCGCCGTCGTCACCCACGTAGCCGTAGGGCGGATACGCCTGGTCGAAACCGACGATCAGCTTGGATGTCGCTGCGGCGGAGGTGTCCTCCGCGGCCTTGGGGGCGGACCCGGCGTCAGTCGCCTTGGGGGCTGCGCCGCACCCCGCGAGCAGCGCCAGCGCCATTACGGCGGACGCCGCGCCGGCCACCAGCGACCGGCGCGTCAACCCGAGTTTTCGCGGGGTCCCGGACCCCATGGCGCCCCGCTCGGGCACGGCATCGGCGGGGACGACGGATCTGTTGCTCATGTTCTGCTCGTTCTTCTTCATGGCCTGTTCCTTTCGTTTCACTTTACTTAACTAAAGTGCCATTGTCGGCGATTGGAAGAATAGCACTTTAGTTGAGTGGAGTGCAACCGCGTATCCATAGGTTTCCCAATTGTTTCGCGGCGGGGATATATGGTTTGGACGAGACCGCCGCGGCGCGCGTTCGCGGCTCGGGTACCATACCGAGCAGAGAGCCACGAGCGAAGGACCAGCCATGACCAAGAAGACCGCCGCGAAACGCGCCGACGCCGGCGCCCCCTGCCCCATCATGCACTCATGCGGCGGGTGCGCATGGCTGGGCCTGCCCTACCGCAAGCAGCTCGCGCGCAAGCACGCGGCGATGTGCGCGCTGTTCGAGCCGCTCATCGAGCGATTCGGGTGGGACGTGCGGGTCGAGCCGGTGCTCGGCATGGGAGTCTCGCGCGAGAGCGGCCCGGTCACCGTGGCAGACACCCCGCTCGCCTCCCCGCGCGGGTTCCGCCACAAGGCGTCGACACCCTTCGCGCCGGCTGCAGACGGCTCCGTGCGTGGCGGGTTCTTCGCCCGCGGGACGCACGAGATCGTCGACTGCCCCGCGTGCGCCGTGGAGGCGCCCGGCGCCCGCGACCTGCTCAACGACGTTGCCCGCATCGCGTCGGAGCTCGGCATCCCCGCGTATGACGAGGACCGCCGGCACGGCCAGCTCCGTTACGCCGTCGTGCGCCGCGGCTGGCGCACGGATGAATCCATGCTCACCATCGTCACGCGGAGCCTCGACGTCGATCGCCTCGGTGAGTTGGCCGAGCGCCTGGTCGAAGCCCACCCCGATCTCGTCACGGTGGCCCAAAACGTCAACCCGCGCGTCACCAACGCCATCCTCGGCGGGCAGACCCGCGTCCTGATGGGGCGCGAACGCATGACGGACCGCCTGCTCGACTGCGCGTTCGAGATATCGCCCGTCTCGTTCTACCAGGTCAATCCCCAGCAAACGGAAGTCCTCTACCAGCTCGCGATCGACGGGATGGCGCTCCGCGGCTCCGACTCCGTGCTCGACACCTACTGCGGCAGCGGAACCATCGGGCTCGCGGCGGCGGCGTTCGCCCGCGACCACGGCCTCGAAATCGCCCTGACCGGCGTCGAGCGCAATCCCGAGGGCGTGCGGGACGCCGTGCGCAACGCCGAGATCAACGGGCTCGAGGGCCCATCCTCCTTCATCGCCCGCGACGCCACCGAGTACATGCTCGAAGCCGCCGCTCGCGGCGACGAGGTCGATGTCCTGGTGATGGATCCGCCGCGCGCCGGTTCGACGCCGGAGTTCCTCGACGCCGCGGCGTCGCTCGCGCCGCGCAGGATCGTCTACATCAGCTGCAATCCCCAAACGCAGGCACGCGACCTGGGGCAACTCGGCCGCACGGGCTACCGCCTCGTCCGCCTCGCGCCCGTGGACCTCTTTCCCCACACCGAGCACGTGGAGACCGTCGCCGTCCTCACGCGCGACTGATCCCTCATCTCACACCCAGCTGCGTCGGTCGCGCGACGGACATCCAGCAGATGTACGTGCTCGGGTAATGGCTGTAGAGGATGCGGACGGGATCCACGTGGGTCGCCAGAGACCGAAACGCCGTCAGCGCCCCGCCCGGCGTGACGAGCTCCTCGACCGACCCGACGCCCGCGGCGATATCGTCGCAGACCGCGCGGGCGATCAGCACGTCCGTCGAATCCGCAGCGCACTCCACGCCGACCGTATCCCGGTACACCGCGCGCATCTCCTCCTCAAGCGCTGAGAACCCCGGGTCATCGACGCTCGGGAGCTCGAGATCGACCCCATAGCGCTCGTAGCCCCACGCCTCGAGCGGGAGGTACGGCATGATGTCGGACGGGTTGGCGATGTTGAAGATGTTGTCATAGCGATCCGAACGCGCATCCGACGCGAGGGTGGTCGCGGGGGTCGCGAATGTGTACGCGTACACGGATGAGATCGGGCCACCCTCCCGCGCTCGATACCCGTCGAGCTCGGCGGCGACCAGGTTCGCGACGGCCCCGCCGCGGCTGTGACCGACCAGGAGCACCGAGACCTCGGCGCCCGACGCCCGGGACTCGCCGGCCCACTCCACGACCTCCGCACCGACCTCTTGTGCGGCCCGGGCGTATCCTCCGTGATCGTCGTTCTCGCTGCGCGACAGATCGAGGTTGCTCAGCCATTCCGAGCCGTAACTTCCCCGGGCGCTCACCAGGATGAGGTCCCGCGGGCGGCCGCCCCCCGTGTCCAGGTGCTTGCGCGCGATCGTGTACGCCACGCCATCGGCATCGCTCGTCACGAGGTCGAGCACCTCATCGACCACCATGCTGCGGTATCGGTACGACTCCGTCGAGACGTCGGCGAACCCCAGCGCGGCGAGGGCGTTCTCCATATACGGCGGATGAGATTCGGGCGCCTGGTAATACCCGGACTCCGCGTACGCGAGCGCGGCGAGGACGGACGAGACCAGGGCGAGCTCGTGGTTGTACGCCGCCTCGTCGGCGGCGAACCAGGCGTCATCCCATGTCACGCGCGCCGTCGCCGTGCCGTCCCCGGGCGCGTCGAGGCTGGTGTAGGTGAGGTTGGTCTCAAGACGCGAGGGCCGGGCGCTGCCTGAGGCGCTGCCGGCCGCCGCATCGACGCCCTCGGCATAGGCCGCGTCGAGTCCCGGCTGCTCGACGGCGCCGGTGCCCGAGAGCTCTTGGGCGCGACGGGCGCACAGGGCGCCGGACGTCGCCAGGAGGGCCGTCAGCCCCAAGGCGGCGAGCGCGCACGGCACCCGATGCAGCACGCGGCGCGTCATCGACCCGCCGTTGCGGCGCCCCCAGCCCATGCGCCCTCCTCTCCTTGGGAAATCGTTCGCCCAAGGATACCAACGGCGCGCGGTGCGCATGTGACGAAACTCTTACGATTCTGTGATGGAAGCCCGAATCGGATCGCTTTCGAGGGCTGCCTTCGTTCTAGAGCAGGTCGCAGACGCCGGAGGCGGCCAACTCCCTCAAAAACGGCTCGCGCCCGCGATTCATGATGAGCTCCTCGGGGAAATGGATCTCCTCGAGCATGCGCACGGCGATGGGGAAATCGCCGATCTGCGGCGCGATGTGCGCGTCGCTCGACACCACGATGCCCACCCCCATCTCGGCGCACCGCTCGGCGATGCCGCGGCACACGGCGTGATAACGGTCGCCGGATTCCAGCGAGTGGTTGTTGATCTCGATGAGCTTATGGCGCTCCTTGGCGCATGCGAGCACCGTATCGACATCGTAGGGCAGGCCGGAGCGACCCGTGTGGCCGAGGATGAACACCTTCTCCTGCTCGAGCGCGGCGATGTACATGTCGGTCACCTGCGACATGGAGGCGCCGTCGGCGAAGCTGCCGTTGTGCACGCTCGCGATCACGTAATCGGCGGGGCCCGCCACGCGCTCGTACAGCGTGCGCGTCACGCCGAGCTTGTGCCCGGTGATATCGCGATCCACCACGATGTCCTGACCGAACAGCGAGCCGTCCAGACCCACCACGTCGGCCTCGCAGCCGTGTAGCACGGTGACGCCGTGCCACGTGCGCGGCCAGATCCCGGTGTTGATCAAGTGCTGGAAATTGCGCAGGTGTTGCTCGGGATAGAGCATGCAGCTGAAGTGGTCCGTCGAGCCCAAGAGCTCGAGGCCCGCCTCGGCGGCGGCGCGCACGTTCTCCTCTATGGTCGAATAGGCATGGCGGGAGAACAGCGTATGCGTATGCACGTCGCCCAAGATGGAATAGCCCATGACGGCTCCTTTCTCACAACGGGGCGGAGCGGCGCTCCGGGCGCCGTGTCATCATCAATTCCGATACTCGTCCATGAGCGCCTGCCAAGCGGGCAGGGACCCCACGATGGTCTCGTGGCTCACGCAGTACCCCACGCGGACCCATCCGCCCACGCCGAAGCTGTCGGAGGGGACGGGCAGCAGCTCGTAGCGACGCGCCCGCTCGCAGAACGCCTCCGCGTCCGGCTCGAGGGCACGGACCCACAGGTAGAACGCTCCTTGTGGCTCGACCAGGGAGTAACCCATCTCGCCCAGGGCGTTCACGAGCGTTCTCCGGTTGCGGTCGTACGCCTGGAGATCGCATGGCTCATCGACGCAGTCGATCACCACGCGCTGGAACAACGAGGGCGCGCACACGAACCCCAGGGCCCGTGCCGATCCGGCGATCGCGGCCATCACCCGGGCGCTCTCATGGCACTCGGGCGGGACGAGCACCCAGCCCACGCGCTCACCGGGCAGGGACAGGGACTTCGAGTAGGAATAACACACCACCGTGTGCTCGTAGACGGAGGGGATCCAGGGGACTTCGACGCCGTAGGCCAGCTCGCGATACGGCTCATCCGATATCAGGTAAATGGGCTCTTCGCGCATGGGGTTGATCTCGCGCAGATAGTTGGCGAGCCGCTGCAGAAGATCGCGGGAGTACACCGAGCCGGTCGGGTTGTTGGGCGAATTGACGATGATCGCGGCGGTCTTGGGGCCGATGGCCTCCACGATGCTCCCAACTGAGAGGCGAAACGTATAGGGCTTTGCCGGGGCCTCGACGCACGCGCACCCGCACGATTCGATCCACACCTTGTACTCGGGGAAATACGGCGCGACCACGATGACCTCGTCGCCCGGGGTCGTCAACGCATGCAGCGCGCAGGAGACCGAAGCCGCCGCGCCCACCGTCATGAAGACGTCGCCGGCGCCGTAGGACGTGCCGAACCTGCGGTTGAGCGAGTCCGCCACCGCCATGCGGGCTTGCGGCAACCCCGCCGCGGGCGTGTAGCCGTGCAGCTCCTCGGGCGACAGCTCCGCCAGCGAGCGCTCGATGGAAGCGCGCACCGACTCGGGCGCCGGGATGCTCGGGTTTCCCAAGCTGAAATCGAAGACCTTGTCCGCCCCGATCTGCTCCTTGCGCTCGCAGGCGTAGGTGAATATCTCTCGGATCTTGGAGCTCGCCGCCCCGTATCCGTACATGGCCTCGTTGATCATGCGCAACCCCCTAACACGAGCGCCACAGGGTAGGCCCATGATACCCGTCCGCGTCGGGGGTCATCCACTGGTATGGACATGTCACGAAGCGGAAACCCGGCGACGCACCCTCGGGATGAAGCGGGCGGCGAAGGAGTTGTTGTCGCGCGCCTTCACATAGGCGAACCCGAGCACGGCGAAGACAAGCGCGCCGATGAGGTTCACGATGAGGTCCGCCATGGTGTCGTGGATGCCGATATCGAGGTACCCTCCGGGAATGGCGATGACCTCGCCGGAGGCGAGCGTGACCTGCGTGGAGGCGATGTCGTGCACGGGAATGGTGACATTCGAGCTGGTGGGGTCGAGCCACACGGTGTTGATGGCCGTGACCAGCGTGTCCTTCTGCATGTCGACCCCGATGAAGCAATCGGCGAAGTACTCGAAGATCTCCCAGCACGCGCCGATGCACATGGAGAACGCCACCGCGGAGACCGCCATGTACAGCGGCGTGAGGTGAATGCTCGTCTCCTCGCTGCGATTCAAGATGTCGAACAGCGCGAAGCCGATTCCCGCGCAGAGGAATCCCCAGGTGGTGTGCAAGATCGTGTCCCAAAACGGGATACGGATGTAGAACGCGTCGATCTCACCCAGGATCTCGGCGGCGAAGATGAACAGCAAGATGATCGACTCGAGCAGATCGGGCAGGTCGATGTCGAGCGTGTGCTCCATGAACGACGGGACGAGCAGCAGCACGAGGGTGAGGATGCACAGCATCATGTGCTCGTAGTGACCCAGGAACGCCGAGCGCACGAGGGTGATGATCACCAGGGCGCGAAGGATGAAATACAGATAGAACACCATGGGCTCATCCTGGCGCTTCTGGCGCATGGCCTCCTTGGCGCGCGAGAGAAATCCGGCCATGCGGCTCCAATCGGTAGGTCGTTTCCCTTTTGCGGCATTGCCTCAATGCCGTCGAACACAACTCAACATAATGCAAACTCAACAAAATGCAAAACTGCCTATGGTTATCTGCCGTTTGAAAACATCGAACGGCAGATAACCATAGGCAATGCCCCGACTGCCATAGGCAATGTCTCGGCCAGCATAGGCAAAATGCCGACCGCCAAAAATGCCGACCGCCATAGATACATGGCAGCCGGCACGTTCTTGCATCGCGGTTCTTGGGGATCCTATTCGGAGCCCTCGACGCGCTTCTCGTTGGAATCGCGGTCAGCCCCGGCCTCCGCCTCAGCCTCCGCCGTGACCTCGGGGAGAGCGCCCCCGTCGGGCACGACCGACTCAACGGCGCCCTCGCCGGCGACGGCCGCCTGCGCGAACGCCGCGGCCTCGGCGGCGATCTCCTCATCGCTCTGGCGCGGCTTGGAGCGACGTGCGCGCTCGGCCTCGACCACGGCGGGGTCGGCACCGTTGGCGGCGGCGTCGTTGCGGGCCTCCTTGGCGGCGACGATGTCGCCCTCGCGCTCCAGATAGGCGTCCCACTCGTTGTCGAGCAGGGCGGTGACGGCATCGCCCTCGACCGTCTCGCGCTCGAGCAGGACCTCGGCCATGAGGTCGAGCTGATCGCGGCGCGCGGACAGGATCTCGACCGCACGGTCATGCGCCTCGCGCATGATGCGCTGGACCTCGGTGTCGATACGGCGCGCCGTCTCCTCCGAGTAATCCTGGTGGTCGGCGTAATCGCGACCCAGGAACACCTCGTGCTGGGCCTCGCCGAACACCTGTGTGCCCAGCGCCTCGCTCATACCCAAGCGCGTGACCATCTCGCGGGCCATCTTGGTGGCGCGCTCCAGATCGTTGCTCGCGCCGGACGTGATGTCGCTGCACATGAGCTCCTCGGCGACGCGCCCACCCAGGAACACCGCAAGGTCGTCGAGCATCTCACCGCGCGTTTTGAGGAAATGGTCCTCGGCGGGGAGCTGCATGGTGTAGCCGAGCGCCTGCCCGCGGCTGATGATCGAGATCTTGTGCACCGGGTCGGCGTTCTCGAGCACATGGCCGACGAGCGCGTGGCCGCTCTCATGGTAGGCGATGACGGTGCGCTCGGCCTCGCTCATGACGCGGCTCTTGCGCTGCGGGCCGGCCATGACGCGCTCCATGGACTCCTCGATCTCGTCCATCGAGATGAGGGAGCGGTTGCGGCGGGCGGTGAGCAGGGCGGCCTCGTTGAGCAGGTTCGCCAAGTCCGCGCCGGCGAAACCGACGGTGAGCTGAGCGAGCTTCTCGAAGCTGACGTCGGTGTCGAGCGGCTTGTTCGCCGCATGCACGCGCAGGATCTGCTCGCGGCCGCGCACGTCGGGGCGGTCGACCGTGATCTGGCGGTCGAAACGGCCCGGGCGCAGCAGCGCCGGGTCGAGCACATCGGGGCGGTTCGTCGCGGCGATGAGGATGACGCTCTCATTCTCCTCGAAGCCGTCCATCTCGACGAGCAGCTGGTTCAAGGTCTGCTCGCGCTCATCGTGGCCGCCGCCCAGCCCGGCGCCGCGCTGGCGACCGACCGCGTCGATCTCGTCGATGAAGATGATCGAGGGGGACTGCTCCTTGGCGTTCTTGAACAGGTCGCGGACGCGAGACGCGCCCACGCCGACGAACATCTCGACGAACTCGGAGCCCGAGATGGTGAAGAACGGCACGCCCGCCTCGCCGGCAACGGCCTTCGCGAGCAGGGTCTTTCCGGTGCCGGGGGGACCGACCAGCAGCACGCCGCGCGGGATCTTCGCGCCGAGCTTGCGGAAGCGCTCGGGGTCTGCCAGGAAGTCGCGGACCTCCTCGAGCTCCTCGACCGCCTCGTCGATGCCGGCGACGTCCTTGAACTTGACCTTCGGGCGGGTCGCCTCGGTGGTCTTGGCGTTCGTCTTGCCGAATTGCATCGCCTTGTTGTTGGCCCCGGTCATCTGGCGCATGAAATAGAACATCATGAAGATGAGCAGGCCGGTGGGAAGGATCGCCAACAGCAGGTTCATCAGCATGTCGGGGTCGGCGGTATCCACCTTGTACGTGATCTTGGGATGAGCCGCCATGAGCTCGGCCAGCGCGTCGGAGCCGACGTAGGTCGACGAGAAGCGCTCGAGGTTGTCCTCGGTCTTCTTCTCCCCCTCGGGCCAATAGGTGCCCTCGACCGTGCCATCGAGGACCGTGTACGTCGCCTCGTCGACGCGGTCGGCCTCCACGGCCGCGACGAACTCGCTCGTGGCGAGCTCGGCGGACTTTCCTCCCTCGCCGAACCCGCGGCCCATGTTCCAGAACAGCGAGCCGATGAGGATGCAGGCGATGGCCAGGTGGATCATGTTGGTGCGGGAGGGGGCGCCCCCCTTGTTCCCGCCGCCGGTGCCGACGGGTCCGCCCGAGCCGAGGGGCCCCGTCCCATTGGGCGGCGTCGGGCCGCCGTTATTCGAATCGGGGCCGCCACCCTGCGCGAACAGGGCGGCGGCGCCGAGATCTCGCTCGTCGTTGCAGCCGGTCATGCTATGCGTAGACCTCCGGCTTGAGAACGCCCACGTAGGGCAGGTTGCGGTAGCGCTCGGCGAAATCGAGGCCGTAGCCCACCACGAACTCGTCGGGGCAGTGGGTGCCGACGTACTTGGGGTCGATGGCGGCCTGCTTGCCCTCGACGTCCTTCCACAGGAAGGTGCAGACCTCCAGGGACGCGGGGCCGCGGCTGGCGAGGTTCGCCATGAGGTACTTGAGGGTGAGGCCGGAATCGAGGATGTCCTCGACGATCAGGACATCGCGGCCCTTGATGTCGATATCGAGGTCCTTGATGATGCGGACGATGCCGGAGGACTTGGCGCCGTCGCCGTAGCTGGACACGGCCATGAAATCGATGGCGAGCGGGGTGTCGATGGCGCGCATGAGGTCGCCCATGAAGACGACGGCGCCGCGCAGGACGGCGATGAGCACCAGGTCCTTGCCCTTGTAATCCTCGGTGATCTGAGCGCCCAGGCGCTTGACCATGTCCGCGATGTCCCCCTCGGAGAACAGGACCTTCTCGACATCAGGATGGATCGTTTCCATGACTTCCCTTTCGCATGCACGTACAAGATGGTTGAAGCATACCCGCATTCGGGGGCGCTACACGCCGCCAACGCGGCGAATGGTTAATTTTACCAGCACGGAGCTCGTAGGTGTGCACTTGAAGCGCTCGTCCGCGCGAACTCCCGCGACCCAGGCGATCGCCCCGGACGGGGAGCTGCGCACGACCGGGACGCCCGGCCTCTCGGCGAGGGGGATGCGCGCCTCGTTGATCAGATCCGAGAGCTTCTTGCTGCGCCCGCGCATTCCCAAGGGGCACATCACGTCGCCCGGGGCCGGGCCGTCGACCCACAGGCGGATGGCGGCGGCACCCTGGGCGGCGGACGCCCCCCAGCGCTGGTCCTCGGCGAGACGCGCGAGGTCGTGGGGCGCATAACCGAGGGCGGTGGCATCGATGACGGCGACCGCCTCCCCCTCGCCCGCGGTCGAGCTGATCTCGCGCGCCATGCTGACGGCGTCGCGTCCGACGGGGACCTCGACGAGCTCGCCCTCGAGCACCCTTCCGCCCGTCACGGGCATGGAGCCGGGCACGGGCAGCCACCCGGTCGCGGCGCGCTCGCGCCCCACGGGCGTGCGCAGGGAGAGGGTGCCGAACTCGATGCGCGCGTCGATGCCCTCGGGCAGGGACGCGGAGCCCTCGCGCGCGGCGGCGAGGAAGAGCACCGTCTCGACATGGCGCATCTCAAGGCGCGCGCCGGGCGCTATCTTGGCGACCGCGAGGCGCACCATGCGGCGGGCGATCGCCACCTCGGCCGCCGCGAGGCGGTCGGCGTCCAGGACGATGAGCCCCGTCGCCTCGCGCCGCGTGCAACTGCGCAACGCGGTGGCGGCGAGCTGGGACATGAAGGCGTCCTCGTCGCCCAAGATGTCGCAAGCGGCCCCCACGCTGCGCGCGACGCCCGGGTTGCGCTCCGCGGCGAGGGGAAGCACGCGATGGCGGACGAAGTTGCGCAGGTAACCCGTATCTTGATTGCTCTCGTCCTCGCGCCAGGGCTGGCCGGCGACCTCCAGGTATCGCACGAGCTCATCGTGCGTGCGATCCATCAGCGGGCGCACGATGATGTTGCGGCGGCGCGGGATGCTGGAGAGCCCCGCCGCACCCGAGCCCTTGATGGCGTTCATGAAGAAGGTCTCCGCGCGGTCGCTCGCCGTATGGGCGGTGAGGATGCGCGCGGCGGTGCGCGGCGTGCCGGATTGAGCCGACAGCTCGCGCACATAGCGCCGTGCGGCGGCGTAACGCGCATCGCGGGCGGCCGCCTCGAGGTTCTGTCCGCCCAGGTCGGTAAAGTGGACATGCTCGACGCACAGGGGCAGGCCCAAACGCTCGCACAGCGCCCGCACGAAGGCCTCGTCGCCATCGGACGCCTCGCCGCGCAGATGATGGTTCACATGCAGGACATGCAGGCGCTCGCGGGCTATCCGCGCGACACCGCGCCCATCGCCTATGTCGAGCTCGCCGGCGCACGCCATCAGCGTCAACGCCGTCGAATCGGCACCTCCTGATACCATGAGGACCACCGGCGCCGACGAGGCGATGGCCCCGCTCGCGGGCGCGCCGCCGCGCGCCGAACCGTATCTCTGTGCAACCGTTGGCATATGCCGCCTTTCACCACGGGGCGCCGCCCGTCGCGTCCTCGCTCCGGAGTCGGCGACGCCATCTCACCCGCCTCGTATTCACTCCTCCGTATTGTACTGATTGGATTCGAACATGACCCACGCCCCATCCGCATCCCCCGCCGAACTGCCCGATTTCGACGACAGGCCCGCGTCCGGCGCCCACTCGGAGGGCGCCCGGCCCCATCGCGCGCTGCACCTGCACATCCTCGGCAGCGGATCGCGTGGGAACTGCGCCCTCGTCGAAGGCCCGCAGGGGCTCATCATGATCGACAACGGCTTCTCGCGCCGCGAGGTCCTCTCGCGCATGCACGAACTCGGGCTGGATGAGGGCGACGTCCGCGCCCTCATCCTCACGCACGAGCACACCGACCACGTGAGCGGCGTGTCGGTGTGGGTCAAGATCTTCGAAGGGGAGCTGCTCGCCAGCGTGGGGACGCCCCAGGCGCGCAAGTACCTCGATTGCCTCGACTTCGCGTGCTTCTCCCCAAGCGATTCGCTCGAGATCGCGGGCGTGAGGGTCGAGACCTTCCCCACCTCCCATGACGTCGTGAACCCCGTGGGCTTTCGCTTCTCAAGCGGGGACGACGCCATCGGCTACGCCACCGACACCGGCACCCTGACCGACGAGGCCATGCGCTTGCTCGCGGATGCGCGCATCCTCGCGCTCGAGAGCAACCACGACGTCCCCATGCTGAGAACCGGGCCGTATCCGCGCCACCTGCAGGACCGCATCATCTCAGAACGGGGGCACCTCTCCAACGCGCAAGCCGCGAGAGCGCTCCCCCTCCTCGTGAGCGAGCGAACCGAGCACGTCATCGCCATGCACATCTCCCAGGAGAACAACCGCCCGAGCCTCGCGGTGCGCGCCCTCGCGGCGGCCGTCGGAGCCGAACTCGACAACGAGCTGGGATCGAGCGCCACCCTCGCACGGCCGAATGGCGGCATCGACCTCCACATCCGCGCGGCGGGCCAAAACCGCCCGTTCACCGTCAAGTAGCCGATAAGGCGATCAATTTGCACCTGCCCCCGATTGCCCTCCCAGTTGCTCTTTTTTGGGGAAGGTCGTGAGGAGGGCGAGGCCCGCGATGACGGCGACGGTCGACATCGCGATGGCGCCGGCGTCGGCGCGCACCTCGCGGTTGGCCGAGACCAGCTCGCCGGCCGTGGGTTCGACGACCCC
The DNA here is from genome assembly GCA_958443615.1 of uncultured Collinsella sp. Lineage (GTDB taxonomy): Bacteria > Actinomycetota > Coriobacteriia > Coriobacteriales > Coriobacteriaceae > Collinsella. Next base: position 33,222 of record CAUCLI010000005.1, on the reverse strand, counting down.
CATGCCGTCCATGCGCGCCGAGAACGACAGGTCGCCCTCATAGGTGTACACCGTCTCCTCGAGCGCGGCGCGGACGGGCTCGTCAAGCGAGTCCACGGCCGCCACGCGGGCATCGAGACCCATATTGACGGCGATCAGCAGCACCGAGCCCATGGCGGCGGACCCCAATGCGAGACCCAGGTTGCGCGCCGCCCCCTGGATGCCACCGGACTGCTGCGCGTCGCGGGCGGGCACCGCGGAGGCGACGAGGTTGTTCGACTGCGAGTTCACCATGCCGACGCCGATGCCGCCGAGCAGGGTGCCGAGGACCATGACCGCGGTCAGCGACGTCCCGCGGACGCCGATGGCGGCCATGACCGCCCCGAGGGCGATCGCAACGTAACCGCAGCGAACCACGAGCCAGGAATTCGCCTGCGGGAACTTGCGCGGGATACCCGTGGCGAGAACGAGCATGGGGACGCCCGAGACGATGCCCAAAAGGGCGGTGCTGGTTCCGCCGAGACCGACCACGAGCTGATAAAACGACGTCGCCACGAGGCCTTGGGCCCCCATGTAGAAAAACGGCAGGGCGATCGCAACGACACCGGAGCGGACCTGGGGGCTCCTGAGGAAACTCGAGGGCAGGATCGCCACGCCGCGCGTGCGTTCCATCCACGACTCAACCGGGATGAGCGCCACGAGAACGGCGAGGCCGGCGGCGACGATGAACGGGGCGGGAGACAGGCCGAGGACGGTGAAGGGCGCGGTGGGGAGCGGGTCGGCGACGCCCCAAGCAGAGATGCGGGAGAGGCCGAACATCACGGCGAACAGCCCCATCGAGGCGAGGACCGCCCCGGGGAAGTCGAATTTCTTGGAAGCGTGCGGCCGCGAGGCGGGCAACGCCAGGCTGGCGGCGACGAGTATTCCGAAATACGCGACGAGGACGCCGAAGGTGAAGCGGAACCCGAAGCTGTCGACGAGCATACCGAGCGGAATCGGCACGATGGTCGCCAGGGCGGCCGAACCGGCGATCACGCCATACGCCTGCTTGCGCTTATCGCCCTCGAACAACAGGGGCACCATGCCGAGCACCGAGGGAATCACCAGGCTCGCACCGACGCCCACGGCGAGGCGGCCGCCCCAGATGAGCAGCTCGATGAAGGGCGCGAGCGCGGTCACGATCTCGCCGATGACGATGAGGACCATGCCTCCCACGAAGGTGCGGCGCCAGCCGACCATGAGCCCGAGCAGGCCGCTGGCGAGCATGAAGGTGCCCGCCATGAGGGCATACACCGTATTCGCAAGCTGGACGTCGGCGACGGAGCAGCCGAAGACCCGCATCATCTCGGACATCGCGACCGAGAAGGCGCCGTTGTCGGCCGAGACGCCCAACTGCGCCAAAGCCAAAACCGCGAGGGAGAGGGTCGCTTTGGGGGCGCCGGAAGCGCCGCGCCTCTCCCCCGTCCCAGCCGCGCGCTCGCACGTGGAATCCATGGCTATCACCATCCATTGACGCTTTATGCACGTCATCGCGAAAAAAGTAGGTGTCTTCATCATATGAATATCGGTAAGCTATTATTGCAGCGAGTTTGCCATATATACGGCAATTTCACCGACAATCGAAGTGCCCCGCGGGCAAATTATCCGAACGGAAACCAATGAGCATCAATCGCCGCCAAGCCAACCTCCTCAAGGTGCTCGTGTCCACCACGAGCTACATCCCCACGGCGACCATCGCCGGGGAGCTGTCGTGCTCCGAGCGAACGGTCCGCAACGACATATCAGCCATCAACGCCTTCCTGGAGCAAAACGGCCTCGCCGCGCGCACCACGTCGAAGCGAGGCACGGGCATCCAGCTCAACCCGAGCCCGGCAGAGCGCGAGCGCATCCTCGGCCTGGTGAAGGAGCGGGCGCTCGCCATGGATCCCGCGCTCGACCGCTTCTACCGCGGCATTCTGCTGCTCATCTGCGATTATCGAGGCGACTACACCGTGGAATCCCTCGCCCGCGCGATCTTGACCAACAAGCAGCAGGCCCAGGAGGACATCCGGGCATGGAACGGCATGCTCTACCCTTATGGCGCGCGCATCGAGCGGGGGCACCGGCTCACCGTCGTCGGCCCCGAGGAGCACATCCGCTTCTTCGTGACGCACAGCCTGTTCGAGCTGGCCCCCACCGCCATGAAGCGCCGCGTCGAGCCCCAGCTGTTCGGCGAGGACCGCCAGTTCCTCTTCAATGAGATCGAGGCGGTGGAACGCACCCTGGACCGCCCCTTCACCGATAACGCCCGACACGAGCTCGCGATCTACCTGCAGGTCATGACGCTGCGCATCCGCAAGGGCAAGAGCATCCCGGCGCGCGCCTGCGCCGTCCCCCCGGCGTTCGCCGCGCTCCTCAGCCATATCGAGGGGCACTACGGCATCGTCCTCGGCCCCGGGGAGAGGGCGGTGGTCATCGAGCTGTTCTCGGTCGCCGCGCGGAGATGGACCCCCGATTTCCAAGAGACGTTCACACCGGAACGCGAATCGGCCCACCTGGCCGACGACTTCTTCCGAGCGCTGTACGACCGTTACGGCACGCGCCCCGCATCGCACCTGCGCAAGCCCCTCGCCCTCCTCTTCGAGGCCGGCATGACGCACAGGCGCCTGGACCGCGCGATCGCCCTGCCGCCCGAGATCTCCTGGACCGTCCGATTCGAGAACATGACCCTGTTCATGCGCCTCGCCCAGATCATGCGCGACACGCCTTCGCTCGAGCAGGTCGACCTCTTCGAAACAGACCTCACCCGCATCGCCATGCTGCTACTCGATTTCATGGACGGCATCGCGGTGAGCGACACCTGGCGCGCCGGCCTCGTGGTGAACTGCGGCGTCGAGCAGGTCCTCTTCGCCCGCGACCGCATCGAGCGCTTCCTGCCCTTCATCCGCATCGCGCGCGTGATCCCCGAAAGCGAGCAGGCGGATGGGAGCGCATCGCTCGACGGCCTCGATTTCCTCATCTCATTCGACCCGATCGAGACGAACCTGCCCGTCGCCGTCATCTCCAGCGCGATCACCGAGCGCGACCGCCGCTACATCAACGACACCATCCTCGCCATCGCCAGCCACCGCACGCAAGGCGACCCGCCCGCGATCGACGAGACCGGCATCGAGGACCTCCCCCGCGAGGAGGGAGAGACCCTGCAGCGATCCCTGTTGCGCGCCCTGACGGACGAGCATCTGTGGGCGGGATCGGAGGAGGAATTCGCCAAGATCTTCGAGATGTGCTCCTTCACCTGCGGAAGCACGTTCATCCTCACCTACTTCTCCCATGAGGCCGCTCGGACCGGCAGTGCGCTGTACCGCATCGACGCCCAGATCCCGTTCCGCCGCACGCGCCTCACGCACGCGGCCGTCCTCGCCGTTTCGCCCTCGGACGAGCGCGCGCTGGGAGCCCTCTCCCAGACGTTCCGCCGCCAGCTCGTCACGAGCGGCCTCGCCCCCAGCGAGCCCTGACCCAAAAGGAATGGTCTCAAATGGGGACAGGCACAAATTGAGACATCTCGTCATCGACGCGCCGATCGTCTCAATTTGTGCCTGTCCCCATTTGAGACCAGACGCAGGCAACGCAGAAGGCGCCCGGCACGCAACGTGCCAGGCGCCTTTCCATGTGAGCTCGCAGGCTCAAAAGCGCGATCGCGCGGTCGGCCTTAGGCCTCCCAGACGACCTCGCCCTCCTTGATGGTCTTGAGGACCTTGAGGTCGCGGAGGTCGTCGATGTCGACCTTGAGCGGGTTGCGCTCCACGACGCAGAAGTCGGCGAGCTTGCCGACCTCGAGGGTGCCCTTGCGGTCCTCCTCGCCGTACTGGAACGCACCGTTCTTGGTGATGCACTCGAGACCCTCGTAGACGGTGATCTTCTGGGCCTCGTCCAGCTGGACGCCGCCCTTGGTGACGCGCTTGACCGCGCACCACACGCTCTCGAACAGGTTCGGGCGCAGCACCGGGCAGTCGGTGTGGAAGGTCGGGCGCAGGCCGAAGTCGAGGGCGTCGCGCACGGCGGAGACGCGGCTGCCGCGCTCGGGGCCGAAGTTCTTCAGGTGCACGTCGGCCCAGTACCAGATGTGGTTGGTGAAGATGGTCGGGATCATGTGGATCTCCGGCATCTGCTCGTACTGGTCGCGGCGGGCGGTCTGGCAGTGGACCATGACCGGGTGCAGCTCGTGCTTGTCCGGGTTCGGGGAATCCTCGAGCGCGCGCTTGTACACGCGCAGGTACTGGTCGGCGGCGGCGTCGCCGTTGGTGTGGGCGAGCAGCTGGTGGTTGCCGTCGATGGCCTTGCGCATGTAGTCGTAGGCGTCGTCGTCGGAGATGGTGCCGTAGCCGCAATAGCCCTCGCCCTCGTCGCCGGGCGTGTAGGGCTCGGTCATCCAGGCGGTGCGACCCTGGGGCGAACCGTCGAAGAACATCTTCAGGCCGCCGAAGCGGAAGTGGTTCGTGTACTCATGGGAGTCGAACTCGGCGTGGTCGGCCAGGATCTTGTCGACGTCCTCGCCGTGCATCGGATAGCTCACGACGTCCATCTTGAGCAGGCCCTTCTTGGCCATGCCCGCGAACAGCGCGGCGTAGTCGGCGGTGGTGGCGCCCTCCTGGCAGGTGGTGATGCCGTGCTCCAGGTAGACGTCCTGCATCTGCAGGATCATCTTGTCCATGTCGAACTTCTGGCGCGGCTGCACCTGGCCGAAGATCGGCCACATGGCGTTGGGCTCCTCGCAAAAGCCGTCCGGGGTCACGCCGTCGGCCTCGCGGCCGTAACGGGCGCCCTCGGGATCGGCCATCTCGGCGTTGATGCCGGCGAGCTCGAGGAGCTTCGTGTTGGCGACCAGCATGTGGCTGGATGCGTGGATGGCCACGCAGGGGATCTCGGTGGAGACCCGGTCCAGGACGTGGCGGTTGGGATGGCGCCCCTCGGCCAGGGAGTTCTGGTCGTAGGACACGCCCATGATCACGCTGTCGGGACCGATGTCGTTCTTCTCGCCGAAGGCGCGCATGGCCTCGACGATCTCATCGAAGCTCTTGCAGTTCTCGAGCTGCGCGGCCACGACGTACTGGTTGGAACCGGCGATGTGGCTGTGCGGGTCGATGATGCCGGGCATGAGACATGCGCCGGCGAGGTCGATCTGGTCGGCGTCCGCGGCGAAGGCGCGCGCGTCGTCCAAAGAGCCGGTGAAAGCGATGACGCCGTCCTCGACGACGAGGGCCTCGAAGGAGTCGCCCTCGTTCGTCATGGGCAGGAAGTCGCCGTTGAAGTACAGCTTCTTCATGATGGGTTTACGCCTCTTCCTTCTTGAAGGTCTTGATGGCGGGGGTGGTCAGCAGGCCGAGGAGGATGATGACCGCGCCGACGCCGTAGGCGAAGCGGGTGGAGTTGAAGCGGGCCTCGGCGTTGACCTCGACGAGGGCGTCGCGCTCGGACTCGGACATGTCGATGTCCTGGATGGAGGCGCGGAAGGCCTCGTCGGAGGTGAGGTCGATGTTGCGCTCGGAGATGGCCTCGACGGTGGCCTCGGAGATGCGGTCGTCGTTCTTGGCGCCGTCGATGACGTTGTTGGTGATGCCGAAGAGCAGGACGGCGCCGAGCAGGGCGATGCCGATGGCCTGGCCGACGTTGCGCATGGTGGTCTGGATGCCACCGGACTGGGCGGTGTCGCGCTCGTTCACGGCCAGGGCGACGACGTTGTTGGCCTGGGCGGAGACGATACCGGCGCCGGAGCCGGCGAGAATGCAGCCGACGACGATGCCGGGCAGGGAGGCGGAGTCGAGGGTCACGGAGAAGGCCATGACGGCGAGGGCTGCGGCGAGGACGATGTAGCCGACCTCGATGACGCGACGGGGGCTCGCGTTAGGCAGCCACTTGGGGATGCCGATGGAGAAGGCGAAGGTCGGGATGCCGACGACGATGGAGAGGACGCCGACGATGGCCGGGGACCAACCGGCGACGAGCTGGAGGTAGGGGGCCATGAGGATGGACTGGACGCCCATGAAGAAGAAGGTGATGGCGGAGGCGGCGAGGCCGGCGAGCACCTGAGGGGTCTTCAGGAAGGACTGGGGCAGCAGCGCGAAGCCGTTCTTCTCCTCGACGCCCTTCTCGACCTTGACCATGACGGCCAGGATCACCAGGCCGAGGCCGGCCATGGGCAGGCACGGGGAGATGCCGAAGATGGTGAAGGGGCAGGCGGCGAAGGGCTCGATGAGACCCCAAGCGGAGATGCGGGAGACGCCGACGAGGAACAGGAACAGGCCGAGGGCGGCCAGCGCGACGCCGATGCCGTCGAACTTGAGCTTGCCGTCGTTCTGCTCGATCTCGGGGAGCTTGAAGGAGAGCAGGAACACGATGGCGAAGTAGGCGGCGAGCACGAAGAAGGTGACGCGCATGCCGAAGGACATCAGGACGATGGAGAGCAGCAGCGGCAGCAGGGCGGACAGGCCGGAGGCGGCGCCGATGCAGCCGAAGGCCAGCACGCGGTTCTTGCCGTGGTAGATCTTGGGGACGAGGCCCAGGACGGACGGGATCATGAAGGAGGCGCCGAAGCCGACGAGGGTGCGGCCACCCCAGATGAAGACGGCCATGTTCGGGGCCATGGCGAGGACGACCTCACCGGCGGCGCACATGAGGGCGCCCATGCGGAAGTTCTTCTTCCAGCCGATGATGGTGCCCATCATGCCGCCGGCGATCATGAAGGCGCCGGCCATGAGGGAGTACACCATGTTGGCGAGCTGGATGTCGGCGACGGTCGCGCCGAGGTCGGTGGTGAGGGCGGTGGCGGCGAGCGACAGGGCGCCGTTATCACCCGAGGTGCCCATCTGGGCGAGGATCAGGACGAGGATCGGGAGAACGAGAAACTTCTCCTTGCCCTCCTCCTTGACAGCAGTAGACGCCATTGCATCTTCCTTTCTTCTTCGGGAGGGACTTTTGCCCCTCCCCGGTTCTGGCACGCCCGGAGCCCCCTGCGCGCATGCTCTCCCATGCGGCCCCGCGGTCCCCTTGTTTTTCCCGCGATGACATTCGATCGAGGGCCCGGACGTTCGATTCGACCCGAGAATACGCCGCCTTATTCACGGCATCTGGCAGGACGTCTGCCGTAGCTACGGCAAAGTGCCGACCCTTTTTCGACCCGCGGGGGCGCGGCGGGGATTTTCGGCAAGCGAAAGCCCCCGCGCGCAAGGGGAAGCGCACGGGGGCGTGTGGAAAAGAGGGGCGTCGAGTGGGGGTGCCTCTCCATGTACGGGGCGCGGCTTCTTCTCCGCGGGCCCGTCTCGATGTGATGCGAGCTACTTGGACTCGGGCTCGAAGCCGGCGGTGGTGCGGGTGACGACGATGTAGCCGGACAGGGCGCCGACGACGGCGCACATGCAGCCCTTGAAGATCATCATGCCGGTGCGGGTGAGGGGCATGGGGAGGACGAGGGTGAAGACCCAGGCAAGGGCGCCGGCGACGACGGCGGCGATGATGCCCACGGGGATGGAGAGGGTGATGGCGCCGCCGGGGAGCTTGGCGATCACGCCGTTGCGGTCGGCATCGGCCTTATAGACGTTCTTGCGCAGGTCCATCTTGGTGAGCGGAACGACGCACCAGGTCAGGATGAGGCCGAGCAGGGCGCCGGTGAGGACGATCTCCTCGACGACCTTGCCGGCGGCAAAGGTCGCATCGGGGTTGGAGGCGTTCATGCCGAAGAAGATCGCCGCGTTGACGATGCCGTTGATGACGCCATAGCCGATGATGCACTTGTTGGCGAGATAGCTCTTGTACTCCTTGGTTGCTGCAGCCATGCTGGACCTTTCCCTCTTGGTGTGCCATTTTTTGCGGGACACAGTGTATATTCGGGACTTACGTGGATTTACCACAACGTTTGCCGTAGATACGGCAAAGCAGGCTTGCGACGTGCATCGAAGACGCGAAAAAATGCCCCGGCGCCTCTCGGGGCGTCGGGGCATTGACAGGATGCGTTTGCCGGATATTAGTCGATGGAGATCTTGGTGACGTTCTTCTTCTCCACGAACTTGGGCACGGAGACGGTCAGCACGCCATCGGCGAACGTGGCGGAGAGGCCCTCGCATGCGGCGTCCTTCAGGTACACGCCACGGGTGGCGGAGTAGGCGGTGAACTCGCGCTGGAGGTAGTTCTTGCCCTTGTCCTCCTCCTTCTCCTCGACGTTGACGGAGATGGACAGACGGCCCTCGTTGAGCTCGACGTCCAGGTCCTCCTTGCTGACGCCGGTCAGATACGCCTTGACCTCATAGGAATCGCCCTTGTCCTCGACGTCGATGGGGAACGCCTTGGCGGCGAGCGCCGTGCGCGGGATGTCCATCATGTCGTCGAAGATATCGAACAGCGAGTTGGTGGACACGGGGAGGACGCCATAACCCTGACGATACGGAACCATTGCCATAATCGATCACTCCTTCGTGATGTGCGCGGGTCGATGTGCCCCGTGCTCTGCACGCGCTCTTCGGGGTGCGTGTCTTTGTTTGACGCTCTCGTTATGCCCGCTCCGAGCCGCTCTATTCACATTCGCGCAAGTTTTTTAAGCGTCACATTGTCATCAAATCTAAGTGTCTCCGACTAAGATATGAAAAAGGGGGCGACTGCTCAAGCCGGCCCCCCTCAAGGCGTGAACATGCGTTATGCGGTGAGCGTCATTCCGCGCCCGACTTCACCCGCTCCGCCTCGCGCAACTTGGCGTGATATGCCGCGGCGATCACATCCACGCATCCCTGCCGACCGAGTTTGGCGCGGTTGACCACGATGTCCTTGCCGTCGGTCATCTTCCATTTTCCCGCTGAGTAGCGCTTGTAGAACGCCTCGCGCGCATGCTGCCTCTCGCGCACGAGCTTGGCGCCGGCGCGCTTGTCCAGGCCGCGCTTGCCGCGCACGATCTCGACGCGCGCGTCGAGGGGGGCGGTCACCAGCACGGCGATATGGTTGGGGTTGTTGCGCAGCAGGTAGTCGGACAGGCGCCCCTCGATGATGCAGCTGCGCGTGGCGGCCAAGTCCACGATCACCTGGCTCATCGATTCGAAGAGCTTGTCGGAGAGGGTGCGCGAATCCGCGCGGTCGGGCAGGAAGGCCATGAACTCGGCCGCCATGCGCTCATCGTACTCGGCGACCTTGTCGAGCGCCTCGCCCGCGCGCGTGGCGGAGCGGACCAGCAGCTCGTTGTCGTACAGCGGAATGCCCAACTCGACGGAGAGCATCTTGCCGATCTCGTGGCCCTCGGCGCCGTAATCGCGCGCGATGGTGATGACCACGGGCTGATCGACACGCGCCTCCTGCTCGGCGGCGATCCTGCGCTCATGCATGTCTTTCAAGAATCCCATGGCAGTCCTTTCATCATGGGTCGTAACCGTCTATGCCGCGATGACCTTGCGCTGATACCGGCGGACCAGCAGCGAGATGCCGAAATTCAGCGCGAAGTACAATGCGAACACAAGGCCGTACAGCATGAGCACCTGATCGAGCGAGACCGCGTGGGCCATGACCACGTTCGTGGTGTACATGAACTCCGCGACGTTGATGCCCGAGAGATACGAGCTGTCCTTGATCACGGTCGTGCACTGGCCGAACAGCGCCGGGGTGATGGTGCGGAACGTCTGGGGCAAGATGATGTGGCGCATGGTGGCGAAGAAACCGAAGCCCTGGCTGCGGGCGGCCTCGAACTGACCGGCGGGGACGGCGTTCAGGCCGGCGCGGACGATCTCGGCCATGACGGCGCTCGTGAACAGCGTGAACGCGAGCGTCGAGATGAAGATGTCGATGCCTTGCACCGTGAAGTAGATGAAGAGGATCCACAGCAGGTTGGGCGTGCAGCGGAACAGCTCGATGTAGGCGCTCACCAGCCACCGCAGGGGCCTGGGCCCATAACTTTTGACAAGGGCGAGCACCGTGCCCACCGCGACGGAGCAGATGATGGACAGCACCGAGATCTCGATGGTCTTGACGAAGCCGCCCATGATGTAGACGAGGTTGGTCGCGTTGAAGATCTCCATCGCTTACGCCTCCCTTCCGCATGCAGGGCCCTCGGTCGCGGGCGCCGCAGCCTGCTCCGCGACGGCCGCATCCGTCACGCCGGGAATGACCTTGGCGCGCGGGCGGGCCTTGCTGCGGCGCTCGAGCCACTGGCCGAGCATGGCGATCGGGAAGCAGATGATGAAGTACATGAGGCAGCAGATGATGTAGCCCTGCAGGTAACCGTAAAGGCTCACGAAGTTATCGGAGCGGTACATGAGGTCGCCGCCCGCGACCAGCGCGAGCACCGAGGTGTTCTTCACCAGGTTCAGCGCCTGATTGCACAGGGGCGGCAAGATGATCTTGAACGTCTGGGGCAAGATGATGTAGGCATAGGTCTGCAGGCGCGAGAAGCCCTGGCTCTGCGCCGCCTCCATCTGACCGCGGGGGACGGCCTCGATGCCGGTGCGGATGACCTCCGCAACGTACGCCGCATGGTACAGGCCGACGCCGAGGGCGCCCAGCGCGAACGAGGCGATGCGAACGGGCTGCGCCGCGCCGGTGAGCGCCTGCAGGAACTGCGGGCCCGCCATGTACATGAACAGCACCTGCACGGGCAGCGGCGTGTTCTGGTAGAACTCGACGTACACGCGGGAGATACCGCGCAGGATGCGCGAGCGCGTGGTGGAGAGGACGCCGAGCAGCGTGCCCAGCAGCAACGCGAGGGCGAGGCCGGCGGCGACGACTTTGAGCGTCACGCCGAAGCCCTCCCAAAACGGCCCCATGTTGGCGAACGTCAGGGACCACCGCTGGGGGTCGAGCAATCCTTCGAGCATTTACACCAACCCCCATTTCTCGATCTCGGCGTCGAGCCAACCGCTCGCCGCGCAGTCCAGCACGCATTGGTCGACCACGGCGGACAGGTCGCTGCCCTTCTTCGTGGCGATGCCGTAGCGCTGCTCGCCGAACTTCACCTCGGGCTCGAGCAGCTCGACCGTCTCGTTCATGTAGCCGGCCAACGTGGAGCGGTCCATGGCGAAGCAGTCGATGTTGCCCGCGTCGAGCGAGCTCTTGATGATGGGGTAACCGGAGAAGGCCAGAAACTCGGGCTCGGCGTCGATGCCCTCGTCCACGAGCATCTGCTCGATGAGGCCCTGCGTGGTGGCGCCCTGGCTCACGCCGATGATCTTTCCATCGAGGTCCGCGATGCGGGTGAAGCCGCTGCGCTTCTTGACCATGAGGCCCACGTAGTCGGTGCGATACGCAGAGGAGAAGTCCCAGCTCTCGCAGCGCTCGGGCGTGATGGTGTAGGTGGCGCACACCACGTCGAGCTGGTCGTTGTCGATGAGCGGGCCGCGCGTCTTGGGCGTGACGTCGGTGAACGCCACGAGCCCGCGCTCGCGCGCCTCCTCGTAGCTCACGCCGAACACGGACGCCGCGACCTGGTAGCACAGGTCGATCTCCATACCCGCATACGAGCGGGCGGCGGGATCGTAATACCCGTAGCCCGGGACGTCCTTCTTGACGCCGGCGTTGAGGACGCCGCGCGCCTTGATAGCCGAAAGCTTGGAGCCGGGGAGGGACGGGGCGGAACCATCGGCGGCGCCCGTCGCGCCGCAACCCGCCAATGCGCCCGCGCCCACCAGCGCCGTCGCCGAGGCGAGGGCGCGCAGCACCGCCCGGCGGCTGGGGCAGCCGAAAAGACCGCCCGGCATGTTCGTCAGATTGGTCATATGCACTCCCTCGCCTTAATGCAGGATCTTCGCGAGGAAGTCGCGGCAGCGGGGGTTCTCGGGGTTCTCGAAGAAGTGCTCCGGGGAACCCTGCTCCAGGATACGGCCGTCGTCCATGAAGATGACGCGATCGGCCACCTGGCGCGCGAATCCCATCTCATGCGTGACGCAGATCATGGTGATGTTCTCCTGGGCGAGCTCGATCATGACATCGAGCACCTCCTGGACCATCTCGGGATCGAGGGCGGAGGTGGGCTCGTCGAACAGGATGATCGGCTGCTTGGTGCACAGCGCACGGGCGATGGCGACGCGCTGCTGCTGACCGCCGGAGAGGTTCTGCGGGTATTCGCCCGCCTTGTGGGCGAGGCCGACGCGCTTGAGCGCCGCCATGGCGGCCTGGGTCGCCTCCTCCTTGGACTTCTTCTGCAGCTTGATGGGCGCGAGCGTGAGGTTGCCCAGCACCGTCATGTTGGGATACAGGTTGAACTGCTGGAACACCATGGAGCTGTACGTGCGCGCCATCTCCAGGTGGTTCTTCTTGGTGAGCGGCGTGCCGTCGATGATGACCTCGCCGCTGGTGGGCTCCTCGAGAAAGTCGACGCAGCGGATGAGCGTCGACTTGCCGGAGCCGGACGGGCCGATGATGACGACCTTCTCCCCTTCTTCGACCGTGAGGTCGATATCCTTCAGGACATGAAGGTCGCCGAAATATTTGTTCAAGCCGCGGATTTCGATCATATTTGCCATGCATTCCCCCCTCGATATATGTGACAAGTGCTTGTTATACCTTATTTTCGCAGGTAAGCGCAATGTTTTGCGTTTCAAAACCATTTCGATACCGCGATTGCGCGAACGGGAGCTGGGCATAATATGCGACAGATGTACGCACTTCAAAGGAGACACGCATGCCCGCATTGATCACCCATCGCCTGTTCGGCGAGGAGAGCATCGAGCGCCTGCCCGAGGGAATCATCGCGAACGAGGACGAACGCGCCGCGTTTCTGCTCGCCAATCAGGGCCCCGACCCGTTCTTCTTCCGCTTCAGGACCCCGAACATGGGGGCGTGCATGGAACTTGCGCGCGTCATGCACCGCAGCCGCATGTCCCGCCAATTCGGCGCCCTGCGCGAGGGCGTCGCGCGCCTGCAGCCCGCCGATTCAGGCGTGGGCCGCGCCTGGGCGCTCGGCATGCTCTCCCACTACGTGCTCGACCGCAACGCCCACCCGTTCGTCTACGCGCAGCAATGGGGCATCCAGGAGGCGGACCCCGACCTCACCGATGCGGGAAGCCAGGTGCACGCCGTGATCGAGAGCGACTTGGACCTGCTCATGCTGCAAATCAAGCGCGATGGGGCAACCGTCGCGGAATACCCGCCGGCAGGCGTGGTCGCGACCAACGAGCGCATCGACAAGGTCGCCGGGGCGCTCGTGAGCTTCATGGCCAAGAGCGTCTACGGGATGGACATCGCCGCCAATGAATACGGTGGGGCCGTGGCCGACATGCAGTTCGTGTACCGCCTGATCGAACCGGCGGGTTCCACGCGCTCCGACGTGTTGGGCAAGCTCGAGGGCATCGTGAAGGATTACTCGCTGTTGCAGGCGCTCGCCCACCCCGTCACCACCGAGGCCCCCGCCGCATGCGGCAACCTCGGGGGCAAACCCTGGCGCAACCCGTTCTCCAAGGTCGAGAGCCTGGAGAGCTTCCCCGCCGTGTTCGACCGGGCGCTAGGCGATTACGACCGCACCGCCGCGCGCTTCATCGAGACGGGCGACATGGAGGCGGTGACCGGCCACATCAACTACTCAGGCCGCCCGCTCGACGCGAGCGAGGAGTTCGACCGCGAGGAATAAGGGCCGACGTCACACCGTCGCGAGCCGCCAAATATGGACCGCGAGATACACGAGCTCGTCGCGCGTCACGAGTTCGTCGTACTCCCGCTCCATGTATTCCTTGAGCTTGTAGGCGATGCTCATCTCACGCTCGTATTTCGCCGCCATCTGCAAAAACAACGCGTCGTCGTCCCCATCGAGTTGATGGGCGGTGAAATAGCGCTCGACGAAGTACTTCACGTGCGTGACGAACCGACGGTAATGGATCCCCGCCGTGTCGACGGGGCGGTTGAGGGAAAAGAGCACGAGGTTGATGAGCTTGCCGATCACCTTGGCATAGCGCGCCGCATCGTAGGTCGAGCTGTCAGAGCCGTGGGCGTTCGCGATGTGGAATGCGATGTTTGCCGCTTCCTCCTCCGGCAGGGCGATGCCCATGCGCTCCTCGACGAGGCGCACGCCGAGCATACCGGCGCGGAACTCCTCGGGATAGTAATTCTTGATCTCCCAAAAAACCCGGTTGGTTATGGTCATGCCCTGGCGAACGCGCTCGAGGGCGAAGTTGAGGTGATCGGCCAGCAGCAGATAGATCGCAGGCGAGAGCTCGCAGGAGAGCAGGCGCTCCGATTCGCGCACGATCTCCTGCGTCACCTCGACGATCTCGGGCGGCATGGAGCCCATGAGCTCGCCCACCTGGCCCGAGTGCCCCTTCTCGACCGGCACGAAGACCTGGTCGCCTTCGGACTGCACGACCTCGGCACCCGGCTTTTTGCCGTACCCGATGCCCTTGCCCAACAGGATGAACTCACGGCCGTCCTGGTCCGTCACGAGAACCACGCTCGAATTCAGCACTTTCTTGATGGTGTACATGACGAACCGGGACCCCTTCTCACTTGCTCATACTCGATGTCGCGCGCTTACGCATCGACCTCGATGAGCCCATTGCGGGCGATGACATCTTTATACCAGTAGAAGCTATCCTTGCGGTAGCGGTCATACGTGCCCTTGCCGTAATCGTCGGCATCCACGTACACGTACCCATAGCGCTTGGACATCTGCTTGGTGCCCTCGCTGACCAAGTCGATGCACGCCCACGAGGTGTAGCCCATGAGTTCGACGCCGTCCAGCTGCACGGCCTCCCACATCGCCTTGAAGTGCTGCTTCAGGTAATCGATGCGGTAGGCGTCGTGGACGGAGCCGTCCTGATCGAGCACATCGCGCGCACCCAGGCCGTTCTCGACCACGAACAGCGGCTTGCGATAGCGGTCGTACAGATCGACGAGCGAGATGCGCAGGCCCGTAGGATCGATCTGCCATCCCCATTCGCTCGTCGGCAGATGCGGGTTCTTCACGGCGAGGATCGTGTTGCCGGGCGTGACGTCGAGGCCCGTGGTGTCGGCCGCCTCGCACGACGACATGTAATACGAGAAGCTCACGAAGTCCACCGGGTAGGCCTTCATGGCCTCCAGGTCGCCGGACTCCATCTTGATCTCGATGCCCTTGTTGCGGTATTCCGCGAGCAGATAGGCCGGATACTCGCCGAACACCTGCGTGTCGCTGAAAGCGTACGTTGCGCGCATGCGCTGCTGGGCGGCGAGGACGTCCTCGGGCTTGCAGGTGTAGGGGTAGTACGTGAGCTTGGTGAGCATGCACCCCACCTGAGCGCCGGGGATGATCTCATGGCAGACCTTGGTCGCCAGGGCGCTCGCCACAAATTGGTGGTGCATCGCCTGGTAGATGACCTCCTCGAAGTTCTTCCCCTCGAAACGGTCCTCCACGAGGGCGCCGGAGACCCAGGGATGGCGGATCACGGAGTCGATCTCATTGAAGGTGAGCCAGTACTTGACCTTGTCCTTGTAACGTCGGCATATCGTCTCGACGTAGCGCACGAACAGGTCGATCGCCTCGCGCGAGTACCAGCCGTCATAGCGCAGTACGAGGTCGAGCGGCGGCTCGTAGTGGCTCATGGTCACCAGCGGCTCGATGCCATGGGCGAGCAGCTCGTCGAAGACGGCGTCGTAAAAGGCCAGGCCCTCTTCATTGGGTTCGGCATCATCGACGTGTGGGAAGATGCGGCTCCAAGCGATCGACATGCGGAACGTCTTGAAGCCCATCTCCGCCATGAGGGCGATGTCCTCTTTGTAGCGATGGTAGAAATCGCTGCCGTGGCGCTTGGGATAATGCGCCTCGTCCTCGGGATGCGCAAGGGCCTCCTCGATGATCGCCGTGGTCATGCCCACGTTCGTGTCGTAGTCGGTAACGGGGCTGCTGAAGTGCTCGGGCGAGACGTCGCCGACGGACCAGCCGCGGCCGCCCTCGTTCCAACCGCCCTCGTACTGGCCGGCGGCCGTGGCGCCGCCCCACAGGAACCCCTCGGGGAACGTGTACTCCATCATCTACTTCCCTTCAACCGTGAAGAGGGCATCGCCCACCTCGACCTCGCCGGCCGCCTGATCGCTCACCGCGAAGTGAGCGCCGTTGCTCACCACGATGGAGATGGTGGAATCGTACCCGGCGGCCTTGATGGCATCGATATCGAATGAGAGCAGCTTGTCGCCGACCCTGACCTTATCGCCGACCGCGACATGCGCGGCAAAGCCCTCGCCCTCCATCTTCACCGTGTCGACGCCCACATGGATGAGCAACTCGCAACCGTTGTCAAGCTTGAGGCCGATGGCGTGGTTGGTGGGGAACACCATGGCGATCTCGGCGTCGCACGGGGCGACCAGCTCACCGGCAGACGGCACGATCGCGATGCCATCACCCAGGGTCTTGGAGGCGAACACCTCGTCGGCGACCTGCTCGAGCCCCTCGGCGACTCCCGCAGCGGGGGACGCCACGGCGACGGAAGCGACGTCGAGTTCGGCAACGGGCTCGTCGACCGGCTCGGAGGCGGCCTCCTCGGCGACCTCGGCGGAGCTCTCGTCCTTCCACAGGATGAAGGTGATGATGAAGGAGGCGGCTATGGCCAGGACAAAGCAACCGCAAGCGAACAGAAGGTTGTTGCCGTTGGAGGGATCGGTGTACATGGTCATGCTGGCGAGGCCGGGGCCGACCAGGGCGAATGCCTTGACTCCCAGCAGACCGATGACGGTGCCGGAGATGGCGCCGGAGGCGACGACGCCGATCATGACGCGCTTATGCTGGAGGGTCACGCCGTACAGAGCGGGCTCCGTGATGCCCATGAGCGCGGAGATGCCGGCGGAAAGCGCGGTTTGGCGCAGGTCGGAATCCTTGGTGCGCAGCGCCACGGCGAAACAGGCGCCGGACTCGGAGATGTTATGGGCGAGAGAGGCGGGCAGATAGAGCATCTCATAGCCGAGCTCGCCCATCATGGCAGTGGCGTAGGGGATGAGCGCCTTGTGCATGCCCATGGCGATCATGAACGGCAGGATGGCGGCGAGCAGACCGAGGGCGAGGAAGCCGGCGGTATTGTAAAGCGCGAGAATGCCGGTGGTCAGGATCTGGCCGAGGTTATAACCAAGCGGGCCAAGGATGAACAGCGTCATGGGAATGGTGATGGCGAGCGCCATCATGGGCACGAAGAAGATGCGGACCGGCTTGGGCGAGACCTTGTTGAAGAAGTGCTCGCACAGGGCCAGGCAGCCAACGCAAAGCACGGCTGGGAAAACCTGGGCATTGTAGGCGATGGTGGGGGCCGCGAAGCCGAAGAGGCTGTAGGTGCCCTCGGAGAGCGCCGTGGTGGTGGCGGGCAGCAACAGGTAGCCCACCGCGCCGAGCGCCACGAGGCGGTTGCAGCGGAAGGTGTCCGCGGCGGTCACCGCGACCATGAGGGGCAGGAAGCAGAAGGTCGCGTCGGAAATCGCCGCGAGCATCATGTAGATGGGATCGGTGGTGGCGAGCAGACCCACGAGATTGACGAGCAGCAGGAGGCTCTTGAGCACGCCGGCACCGGCGATGGCGGGGACGAGCGGCTGGAAGATGCTCACCATGCCGGCGAGCAGCGTCGCACCGAGGCCCTGCTTCTGGGCGGGGGCCGCCTTGGCGGCGGCACCGCCGATGGCATGGCCCTTGAGGATGGCGTCGTACACCTCGACGACGTTGTTGCCGATGACGACCTGGAACTGGGCGGTGTCGATGACGCCCATGACGCCCGCGACCTTCTTGAGGCCCTCGACATCAACCTTGGAGCGGTCGACGAGCGAGAAGCGCAGGCGCGTGGAGCAGTGCTCCAGCGTCACGACGTTCTCGGAGCCACCGACTTTGTCGACGATTTGGTTGGCAAGCGCGTTGTAATCCACAGTGCTTCCTTTCTCGCATTCCAACGCTCGGATGCCTCGAGAAAGAAAGACAGGCGGGCCTTCCTTCCCCTCCCGGGGCTTCGGAAAGATCCCGCCTGCATGACCAGTCACGTGTCTTTGTGTTTGCAGAATATGAAAGGTGCTCGCCTATTGCAAGCATCACGCCGCAAACGGCCGCAATTTATCCGCAAGCGGTTTACGCGTCAAGTTCGGTTGCCGGTGGCATCGTCCGCGCCCGCGAGCCGACCACTACCGCACCTCGATCAGCTCGTACTCGCTCGTGCCGAGGCCGATCTTCTCGCCGTGCTCGATCATGGAGCGCCAGTTGGTGTCGGGATGCGTCATGTTGAAGTGGTCGTGTGCGCACCGCTCGGGCACCTCGCCGGCCGCCTCGAGCTTGGCGCGCATCTCGGTCAATTCGGTATCGGGCATGGCCGGCATGGCCAGCGCGGCGTCGATGCAGGCCTGGTCGATCGCCACGGGGTCGAAGCTCGCGAACATGCCGATGTCGGGCACGATGGGCGTGTCATTCTCGGCATGGCAATCGCAGTTGGGGCTCACGTCGATGGCGAGCGAGATGTGGAAGCTCGGGCGATCCTGCACGATCGCCTGCGTGTACTCGGCGATTTTGTAGTTGAGCACGTCGACCGCGGCGTCATAGTCGGGCTTGACGGCGTCTTGGTTGCACGCGCCCACGCAGCGGCCGCAGCCCAAGCAGCGGTCGCGATCGATGTGCGCGACCGGGGTCTCGACGACCTTTCCGCTCTTGAGCGTGCGCTCCCGCGTGGTCGGGAAGCTCACGGCGCCGTGCGCGCAGATGCGCTCGCAGGCATGGCACCCGATGCACTTCGACTCGTCCACGCTCGGCTTGCCCGCCGCATGCTGTTCCATCTTGCCGGCGCGGCTGCCGCCGCCCATGCCGAGGTTCTTCATGCAGCCGCCGAAACCGGCCTGCTCGTGGCCCTTGAAATGCGTGAGGGAAATCACGATGTCGGCATCCATGAGCGCATGGCCGATCTTGGCCTCCCGCACGTACTCGCCATTCCTCACCGGGACAAGGGTCTCGTCCGTGCCCTTGAGGCCGTCGGCGATGATGACCTGACACCCGGTAGCGTACGGTGTGAAGCCGTTCTGGTACGCGCAATCGATATGCTCGAGGGCGTTTTTGCGGCTGCCCACATACAGGGTGTTGCAATCGGTGAGGAACGGCTTGCCGCCCAACTCCTTTACCACGTCCGCGACCGCGCGGGCGTAATTGGGGCGCAGGAAGGACAAGTTGCCCAGCTCGCCGAAGTGGATCTTGATGGCGACGAACTTGTTCTCGAAGTCGATCTGCTCGATGCCGGCGCGGCGGATGAGGCGCTTGAGCTTGTCGAGCTGGCTCTCGCGACCATGCGTGCGCAGGTTGGTGTAGTAGACCTTGGCGGGAGCGGTTCCTTGGGGAGTGGCGGAATCTGCCATATCGGCTTCCTTCCTCGAACGGGAATGGGTGTTCTCACTCAGATTGTACGCCGAGGGGCAGTCGATGGGATCAAAGCCTATGCGCGCAAGGTCTCGCGCGCGATCGCAAGATCGCTCTTCACCTCGGGATACTCATCCCCGCGGTGCTGGCGGGTCTCATCGCCCTTGGCGAGCAGAAGCACCACCGAGGGGCGCTCGTCGCCAAGCGCGGACTCGAGGACCCGCCTGACGGCGTCCTCGCGGTCCAAAATCACCTCGCACGACACGCCCGCGGGAGTATGGGACACCAGCTCTGCGCAGATGTCCTCAACACGGTCGTGCGCCGGGTCCTCCTCGGTATACACGATGTGGTCGGCATACGCGCCCGCCACGCGCGGCAGGGCCTCGCGGCGCTCGTATGCCTTGCCGCCGGGGGCGCCGAACAGCGCGACGATTCGCCGATCGGGATACTCCTCTTTCACCGAGGAAAAGAGCGCCTGATACGAGAGCTCGTTGTGCGCATAGTCAACGATGGCGAGCACATGCCCGTCCGGCGAGGGGACCAGCTCCATGCGACCGGGAACCCGCAGCTCGGCCAAACCCTTCCGAATCGCATCGTAACCGACCCCGAGCAGCCGGGCCATCGCGATCGCGGCGAGCGCGTTGTCGACGTTGAAGAGGCCCGGCATGCCGAGTTCGATATGCTCGACTCCGTCGACGCCTAGCTCGCAGACATCGAATGCGAGGCCGTGCGTCGTAGACTCCACGCGTCCAGCCACATAGTCGGCAATCGGCGCCTCCGCAGCGGCGTCATTCGCCTCGCGCCTCTCGCCCGCATTCGAATCGTCGACGCGGAACGTGACCAGACGCCTTGCGGCACCCGCGGCCTCGAGCACGCGCCCCACGTGGCCCGTACGCAGGTTCACCACCGCGACGTCACATTGCTCGAACAGGCGAAGCTTGGAGCTGAAGTAGTCTTCGAAGTCCGTATGCTCCACACTGGAGATATGGTCGCGGCCGATGTTGAGGAAACAGCCGATGTCGAAATGCAGACCCAAGACGCGATCGTACTTGAGCGCATGGCTGGAAACCTCCATCACCATGTTGCGACGACCGGACTCGACCGTGTTGCGCAGATGGCGCCACAGGTCGGGAGCCTCGGGAGTGGTGTTGTGGCTCTCATAGCTCACGATGCCATCGTCCGTCATGATCGATCCCAGGATCGAAGGCTCAATCCCATCCGCCAGCAGGATGGAACGCAGCATGTAAGCGACCGTCGACTTGCCCTTGGTGCCGGTGATGCCCGTCACGGTCAACGCGTTATCGGGATGATCGAACAGCCCGGCGGAAACAATCGCCATGGCCCTGCGGACATCATCCACGACCAAGCAGGAAATACCGTCCCCGCATTCAGCCAAATCATGAGGAACCGCCAATCCAGCACCCTCACCTTGGCACATATACGCCGCGGCGCCCCGATCGATCGCGGACCTCAGAAACGACGGCTTGAAGGATACGCCTTTACAGATGAAAAGACCGCCCGGGAGCACGGAGCGCGAATCGATCGACGCCGTTCGGACCTCGAGCGATTCATCCCCCTCGACACGCGCGGACATTCCGACCTCGCGCAACATTTCAACGAGTTCACCGAGCCTCATCTCAGGCAACTCGCAATCGACCGCGTTCCGATTCGCCTCGTCCATGCATCATTCCAATCGTCTGTCGCATCCCCTCAAAACAAGGCGATGCCGTACCCCGCATTCGATCGGGAGCTAGGATAACCCAAGACACCACGGTGCCGCATAACGTCCATCATATGGGGACGCGAGCAGGCCGCAGTCCGACCCGTTAACGCTCACTCAAATGACCCCCGACTCAAAATCGTCGAGAGCGCGACGCAACATGACGCCGTCCGCCTCGCACGGCTCCGCCCCCTTGCGCCGAAGCATGCGCGTCTCATGTCCCTTGCCCGTGACGATGACGATCGCGGGGCGCTCGGTCTCGCGAACCGCCGTCCGAATCGCCTCCTCCCGATCGAGCACGATCTGCATGCGATCGAGCCCCTCCGCCCTTGCGGCGCGCGCGATGGCGTCGCAGATATCCGCGGGATCCTCGGGGCCGGGATCATCCTCGGTGATAACGATCCGATCGGCGTACCTTCCCGCTGCAGAGCCCATGGTCTCGCGGCGATCGACGCCCTTGCCCCCCGTCGCGCCAAATACCACCACGAGCTCGCGATCGGGATAGCTCTCGCGCAAATCAAGCAGCATGGTCTCAAGACTCATGCCGTTATGGGCGAAATCCACCACGCCGAGAATGGATCCCCCTTCTGTCGGGTAGAGTTCCATTCGCCCGGGAACCCGCACGTCCTTGAAACCCCTCACGATCGCTTCCTCGTCCAAACCCATCGCCTCGGCCGCGGCGATGGCGCCCAATGCGTTGGCGACGTTGAATGTGACCGGGGTGGGGATGAGCACCTCCCGCGTGAAGCGCGGCGTCCGCACCGTCGCGCGAATGCCGTCGCCGCCATGCTCTATCTTCTCGCAATACACATCTGCGACATCGTCTGCGAGAGAGTATGTCAGGATCCGCTCGCATGCCTTGGCAGCCTCGAGCACACGTTCCGCATGATCCATATCGAGGTTCACCACCGCAACCCTGCAGCTGTCGAACAGCTTGAGCTTGCTTGAAAAGTAATCCTCGAAATCCGGATGCTCAATGGGGGAGATATGGTCCTCCCCGATGTTGGTGAACACCCCCGCCGCAAATTCCACGCCGAAGGTGCGCTTGTACTTAAGCGCCTGGCTCGAAGCCTCCATGACCACATGCTTGCAGCCCACCGCAGCGGCATTGGCAAAATGGCGCTCAAGCTCGAACGCCTCGGGCGTGGTGAGCTTCGAGATCCCACTGTGGACACCATCGTCGAGCAAGATGCTCGATAGCACGGCAGCGGGATGGACACCGTCGAGAGACGCCTGGGCATCGAGAATGCCCTTGAGGTAGTAGACGCTCGTCGTCTTGCCCTTGGTCCCCGTGAACGCGCACACGGAAACGCTTCCCGATGGATGTCCGTAAGCGATGTCCGCCAGCACGCCCAACGCGATTCGTATATCACTTACCAGGATGCACGGCACATCGACCCCATAGTCGACTTCGGAAACATAGGAGACCGCACCCGCGTCGATGGCAGAGAGCAGATAGTCTCGCTTGAATGCCGCCCCCTTGCAAACAAAGAGCGTGTCATCGACGACGGATCGAGAATCGTCTGTCGCGAACCGAACCTGCCGGCAAGACTCGACGCCGACCGAGGATATCAGGATTCCCTGACGTTTAATTCCCTCTAGATAGATTCCAAGCGGGATGATCTTTTGAGGCGCATCGTTGGTATGCGGCATGACAAACTCCCCAGCAGTCGATGGAAGACAGGCGAACAGTCGAAACGCGACGGGGCCGCGACACGCGCCGCGGCCCCGCATGCTATGACCAGTATGATAGATTTCGAAAGCGCGTGTTCGCGAAACCAAGGCAACTCGGTCGAACGGCCTTACGCCCGAGCGGCCTCGATCATCTTGCGGACGGTGTCCTGCAGCTCGGCGAGATTTTCCTCGGAAGGCACCCACTGCTGCGCCACGACCGGCACGGGCAGCTGGAACTTGGCGTTCTCGAGCTCGGCGTACACCTGCTTGGGACCGAGCGGGGCCCACCCGTAAGAGCCGAACGCAAGACCGATGCGCTGCTCATTCTTGGGCGAAAGGCCGCGCATGTACGTGAGGAAGCTCGCCACGGTGGGCAGCATGTTGGAGTTCAGGGTCGGGGAGCCGACGGCCACGTAGCGGGCATCGCACATGTAGAGCATGATGTCGGAGATATGCGTGCTCTTGACGTCGATGAGCTGGGCGGAGATGCCCTCGGCGATGAAGGCGTCGCAGATCTCGCGCGCCATGGACTCGGTTGAGTGCCACATGGAATCGAACACCACGACGGCCTTCTCCTGCGTCTGATACGTGGTCCACTCCTCGTACTTGGCGATGATCTCGTCGATGTGGGAGCGCCAAATGCAGCCATGGCTGGGGGCGATTATCTTGAGCTCGAGGCCCTTGACCGCGGCAAGCGCGCGGCCGGCCTGCATACCGTACGGCCACACGATGTTGGCGTAGTACTTCTTGGCCTGCTTCATGACCTCGCACATATCGTTCTCGTCGTCGAAGCGCTTGGTGGTGGCGAAATGCTGGCCGAACGCGTCGTTGGAGAACAGGATCTTATCGACGTCGGAGTACGTGACCATATTGTCGGGCCAATGGACCATCGGGGTGGTCACAAAGCTCAGGGTGCGCTCGCCGATGCAGAGGGTGTCGCCCGTCTTCACGGGCGTGGCCTCGATGCCGAAGTGGGCGCGGAGCTCGTTGACGCCGGCACCGGCGGAAGCGTAGATCTCGGCGTTGGGGGCGATCTTGTGAATCACGGGCAGGGAGCCGGAGTGGTCCATCTCAACATGGTTGGTGATGACCACATCGATCTTAGCGGGGTCGACGACCTGCGAGATGCGCTGCACGAGCTCATCGGCAAACGTCGCCTTGCACGTGTCGATCAAGGTGATCTTCTCATCCATGATGAGGTAGGCGTTATAGGTGATGCCGCGCTCGGTGGTGTAGCCGTGGAACAGGCGCTCGTTCCAATCGATACCGCCAACCCACCAAACCTTCGGCGAGATCTCAATAGCGTTCAGCATGTCGGTTCCTCTCTCCCATGCAACGCGATGTGTTCGTCTAAGCATCATATCACGGGCGCAATGCACCACGATGCGCCTGCGCCCCATACGCAAGACGCCCGCCCGGATACACGAGCGGGCGTCCATAAGGGTCACCGTGATCTATGCGGCCTTACGCCAACGGCTCGATGCGCTCGATGCCGCCCATGTAGGGGCGCAGCACCTCGGGCACCGTGATGGAGCCGTCGGCGTTCTGGTAGTTCTCCATGATCGCGGCCATGGTGCGGCCGGTGGGCAGGCCGGAGCCGTTCAGGGTGTGCACGAAGCGGGTGCCCTTGAAGTTCTCGGTGTCGCGGGACTCGTTGTTCGCACGACGGGCCTGGAAGTCGCCGCAGTTGGAGCAGGAGGAGATCTCCTTGTAGGCGTTGTAGCTCGGCAGCCAGACCTCGATGTCATAGGTCTGACGGGCGGAGAAGCCCAGGTCACCGGTGCACAGGGAGATCACGCGGTACGGCAGGCCGAGCTGCTGCAGGATGAACTCGGCCTCGGCCACCATGCTCTCGAGCTCGTCGTCGGACTCCTCGGGCTTGGCGAACTTGACCATCTCCACCTTGGTGAACTGGTGCTGGCGGATGATGCCGCGGGTGTCGCGACCGGCAGATCCGGCCTCCTCGCGGAAGCACGGGGTGCCCGCGGTGTAGCGCAGCGGGAGCTGGGAGGCGTCGAGCACCTCGCCGGCGTGCAGGTTGGTGAGGGCGACCTCGGCGGTCGGGATCAGGAACTGGTCCTCGCCGGTATGGTAGGCGTCATCCTCGAACTTGGGCAGCTGGCCGGTACCGTACATGATCTCGCGGTTGACGATGACCGGCGGGATGAACTCGGTGAAACCGCGGGAGATGTGCGTGTTCAGGAAGAAGTTCTGCAGAGCGCGGTCGAGCGTGGCGCCGGCGCCGGAGAGCACGGTGAAGCGGGCGCCGGAAAGCTTGGCACCGCGGTCGAAGTCCAGGATGCCGGTCTCGGTTCCGAGGTCCCAGTGGGCCTTGGGCTCGAATCCCTCGGCGGCGAAGTCACGGGGCTCGCCCACGCGACGGCGCTCGGGGTTCTCGTTCTCATCCTTGCCCACGGGCGTCGCATCGCAGGGGATGTTGGGGATGCGGGCCATGAAGTCGGAGACCTCGGCGTCGAGCTCGGCGCGACGGGCGCCGAGCACCTCGATCTTCTCGTTGACCTGGCGCACGGCCTCCTTGGCGGCCTCGGCCTCGTCGCGCTTGCCCTCCTTCATGAGGGCGCCGATCTTCTTGGACTCGGCGTTGCGGGTGGCCTGCAGGTCCTCGACCTCGGCGATGACGGAGCGGCGCTCCTCGTCGAGCGCGAAGAAGCGCTCACGGTCCCAGGAGCCCTGGCGATTCGCCATGGCGGCGTCGAGCGCCTCGGGGTTCTCGCGAACGAATTTGATGTCGAGCATGATCCCTCCGTGTTCAACTCTCATAAAACTATCGCCGCGAGCCGAGCGACCCCGGCCGCGGCGTGGCGACTCATCGCGGAGATGCCGCGATGCGATGCATGTCGATGCAGTGCAAGTATATACTGGTGAGCGTATTTCGCCACGTATTCCAGCAAGAAAGCAGGACAGCGCAATGGATCAGCTCTTCAACTTCCTCTTCGGCACCCGCTTGGGTGTCGGTGTCTTGTTCTTCGCGGGCATCGTCATCTTCGGCATCGCCGCCTTCATCCTGGAAAAGCGCACCCACAAGATGTACGTCGACCGCGGCCCCAAGGGCGATGATGAGGACGGCTTCTGGGGCTAGAGCCCTGAAAAGACCGAAACCAGGATCAGCCGCAACACAGCCCGTCATCCAACCGCAAAGCGGCCCCCATCCGCGATTTTCCCGCAGATGGGGGCCGTTTTTCATCCATGTCCGACGCGCGGCATCTACAGCGTCATGTTCGGATCCGCGTCGACAGTGAGGTCGGCGAACTCCCCGCGCAGATACTTCTCGCGCGCGACCACCGCGATCATGGCGGCGTTGTCGGTGCACGCGGTCTGCGGCGGCACCGTCACGCGGATGCCCTGGCGACCGAGCTTCTCGATCATCATCCGGCGCAGATGCGGGTTGGCCGCCACGCCGCCGCCGATGCAGTACTCGCGCGCACCGGTCTCGCGCAGCGCGTTTCTCGCCTTCTTGTACTGAACGTCGAACACCGCCGCCTCGAAAGAGGCAGCCAGGTCGGGCAGATGGATGGTACGGCCGGCGGCCGTCTCCTGCTCGATGTAGAGCGTGACGGCGGTCTTCAAGCCCGAGAGCGAGAAACGGTAGTCGCCGCGGCTGTTGAGCGCGCGCGGGAAATCGATGGCCTTGGGATCGCCCGTCTCCGCGAGGCGGGAGATGATCGGGCCGCCCGGATACCCCAGCCCCAGCGCCTTGGCCACCTTGTCGAAGGCCTCCCCCACCGCGTCGTCGAGCGTCTCTCCCAGAACGACATAGTCGCCCCACGCGCGCACGTGCACGAGCATCGTGTGACCGCCCGAGACGAGGGTGAAGATGAACGGCGGCTCCAGGTCGGGGGTGGTGAGTTTATTGGCGAACAGGTGCCCCTCGAGGTGATTCACGCAGATGAGCGGTTTACCCGCGCTCAAGGCGAAGCCCTTGGCGAACGCCACGCTCACCACAAGCGCACCCACGAGGCCGGGTCCCTGAGTCACGCCGACGGCGGCGAGCTCGACGGGGGCGATGGCGCCGCCCGCAAGGCCGAGGCTCTCGGCCGCCTCCTCCAGTGCGGCGTCGACGACGCCCACGATGACTTCGACGTGCTTGCGCGAGGCGATCTCGGGCACCACGCCGCCGAAGCGGGCGTGAAAGTCGATCTGCGTCGAGACCTGGTTCGCAAGCAGGTTGCCCGCGGCGTCCACGATCGCGACCGCGGTCTCATCGCAGGAGCTCTCGATGGCGAGGACGAGCTGGCGACGCTCGATCTCGGCGGACTCCTCGGGTGTGCGAACGGGCACCGGCAGGGGCCACTCGCGCACCGCAGCGGCGGTCGGCTCGGGCGATGAGGCGTCGACGGGCAGGACGAGCGGCAACGGGGCCCGCATCACCAAGGCGTCGCGGCCGGCGCCGTAATACCCGCGACGACGACCGACCTCCTCGAAGCCCAGGGTGGCGTACAGCGCGATCGCCGGCTCGTTGTCGGCCTCGACCTCGAGGGAGGCGCTCGTGCAGCCGAGCATCTGCGCGTCATAGCTCACATGGGAAAGCAGCTTGCGCGCGATTCCCTTCCGCCTGTGATCGGCGGAGACCGCAACATCCAGGATCTCGACATCCTTGTCGACCACCATGCCGCCGGCGAAACCGATCAGCTCTCCGTTGTCGTGGGCGACCCACCAGGAACGCGCCGCGCCGGCGCTCTCGGCGAGCTCGGACAGGAATAGCGAGGCGCTCCAGGGCTCGTGGCCCGCACCGGCGAAGCTGTCGCGCTCGAGCGCCGCCATCGCCTCGGCATCCGCCGCCGCCATGGGACGCATCTGCAGGTGGCGTCCGGCGAGCTCATCGGCCACGCCCGTGATCCCCGTGTTGACGCTCTCCGCGAGACCCAGGCGTCGGCGCTCGTTCTCCTCCGCGTCCGACAAGCGCGTGTACACCGGCAGCACCGCCGCGGGATCCGTGCTGCCCGCGGCGGCGAGACCCTCGGGGCACGCGGCGGCCAGCAGGACGCCCTCGCCCGTGGGCCACCACAGCTCACGGTCCAGTGAGCGCCCCATGAGGCCCGCCTCCTCGAACAGCCTGCCGTAGCGCACGAGGCCATCGCCGGTGAGTTGCAGCTCGGCCGCGTCGGCGCGCGCCGCCCACTCCTCCACTGCGCACGCCGCCTTGACGACGCGCTCACGTTCGAACATGCGATGCGGGCCCTCGTCATCCAGCGTGTACAGGGCGGGGTATACCTCGCCGCGCATGGCGTCCGCTGCCACGCCAAGCAAGCCGCGCGTCCCCGCCTTCCACGCGGTCCAGGCGCATGCGTCCAGCGTCGACGCGCCCATGAGCGGCACGTTCGCACCGCGTGCGAGGCCCTTGGCCGTCGAGATGCCGATACGCACCCCTGTGAACGAGCCCGGACCGCGACCCACGAGGACGCCTCCCACGTCGGACATGCCCACACCGGCCTCGTCGAGGACCTCTTGCACCGTCCGCACGAGCTCGACGTTCGCCTGCCTGCGGCACAGATGGTCGCGGGAGGCGAGCACCTCGATCGCCGCGCGTGAGGGCCTATCGTCGAAGAACACCTCGGGCGTCCACCATGCCGCCGCGCAGGCGAGCATGTCCGTCGAGGTGTCGATCGCCACGATCAGCGTCCGCAGCTCATCCAACTTCATCTCTCTCGCTCCCATTGATCAATTGGGGACAGGTACAAATCGCTCAATTCCGAATCGCTCAATTCGCGCCATCGCGCGACGCGCGCATCGATTGGGCGGAGACGCGGCGGGCATGACCCGATCGATGCCGCACGTGGTCGCGCCGCCCGTTTACGCGCCGGACTCCATGCGCACGGCGCCGTCGATCGCGGCGGCCAGGCGCTCAGCCCGCGCACCATGGGGCTCCAGCATGATCTCGCGCAGGGACTCGTCCCCCTTGACGCGCGAAATGACCACGCCCAGGTACTCATCGGTCAGCTCGTCCTGGAACTGCTCGCCCCATTCGAGCAGGCACGCCCCCTCATACCCCAAGACATCGAACATGCCCGTGTCCTCGAGCTGGTACGCGTGCTCGAGGCGGTACAAATCGAAGTGGAACAGCGGGATGCGCCCGCCGTCATGCACCGCCATGAGGGCGAACGTGGGGCTCGTGACCGGGTGGCCATCCCCGAGCCCGGCCGACACGCCCTTGGTGAAATGCGTCTTGCCGACACCGAGGCCGCCGGTCAGGACCAGCACATCGCCGTCCTCCAGGCACTGCGCGACCAGCTCCCCCAAACGGATCGTGTCGTCGACGCGGGAGCTCCCGTAGATTCGCGGTCCCTTGAACTGCAACGCCATGGCTACTCCTCGACCTCGGGCAGGGCCTCGTGACGGGCATCGGCCGCCGACCCCTCCCGGGCGGCGCGGATACCCGCATCCACCGGATGCCGCTCCAGGTACTCACCCAACATGCGGAAGTCCGCCTCGAGCAGCTCCTGCCACGCGGGATTGCGCAAGGCGGCAGCGGGGTGAAAGGTCGGCATGACCGTGAAATGCCCCATCTGATGGAAGCGGCCGCGCAGCTTGGTGATACCGACCTCGGTCTTCAAGACGAAGTGGCTCGCCGGGTTGCCCAGCGTCACGATGACGTCCGGCCAAATGCTGCGGATCTGCTCGCGCAGGTACGGGGAGCACGCGAGAACCTCGTCCGCCTGCGGGTTGCGGTTTCCCGGGGGACGGCATTTGAGCACGTTGGCGATGTAGATATCCTCGCGCTTGAGCCCCGCAAGCGCGAGGATGCGGTTGAGATTCTCACCGGCGCGCCCCACGAAGGGCTCGCCCTGCAGGTCCTCGTTCTTGCCGGGGGCCTCGCCCACGAACATCACGCGCGCACGCGGGTTGCCGACCCCGAACACGATGTTCGTGCGCGTCTGGCACAGCTGGCACGCGCGGCAATCGCCCATGACGGCGCGGATCTCCTCGAGTGAGACCTCGCGCGGTTTTTGGCCCGTATGGCCGGGAATATGCATCACGCCCATGGACGTCGCCTCCTTCGCTCATGCGCCGCCCCCTCACGCGGGCGGGCATACTCTTACACGTAGATCTTCTCAAGACGCATGCCGAAACCGCATGCGAGCTCGTAGTTGATGGTCCCGCAAGCGCGCGCGAGCTCATCGAGCGTGATGCGCGCATCGCCATCGCGGCCGACGATCGTCATCAGGTCCCCCACCTCGGCCTCCCGCGCGGGGCGCAAGGGAGTCTCGCTCACCGCGACCATGCATTGATCCATGCAGATGTTACCCACCTGGCGGATGCGCTCGCCGCGGTACAGCACCTCCATCCGGTTGGACAGCACGCGCGGCAGGCCGTCGGCATATCCGATCGGCAATGTGCAGACCTCGACGCGCGTGCGCGGCACGCGATAGGTGAAGCCGTACCCCACGCCCTCGCCCATGGCCGGATAGCATGTGTGGGTGACTCGCGCGCGAATGCTCATGACGGGCTCGAGCGGCAGCACGGCAGCGGTGCGGTCACAAGGCTGCAGGCCGTACAGGCCGATGCCCGCGCGTATCATGTCGAAGTGCATGGCGGGGTTCAGCACCGACCCCGGCGTGTTGTCGCAATGCACGATGCCCGGATCGAACCCCGCCTCGCGCAACGCCGCGACCGCCTCGGTGAAACGTTTGCATTGCAGCTGATGATCCCAGCCATCCGGATCGTCGGCGGTGGCGAAATGGGTGAACGTTCCGTCGCATTCCAGGCCCGCATGGAAGTCCACGGCGCGGCGAAAATCCACGACCTCGGTGCAGTGCACACCGATGCGGTTCATGCCGGTGTTGACCGCCATGTGATATTTGCCGACACGGCCCAGTGCGGCGGCGCGCTCGCCATAGGCCCAGGCGAATTCCGGCGAATAGACGGAAGGCATGATCTCGTACTCGAGCAGGGTGTCGATGGCCCCCTGGGGAGGCTCGCTCAGCAGCAGGATCGGAAGCTTTTGGCCCGCCTCGCGCAGCGCGACCCCCTCCAAGACCGTGGCGACGGCGAACATGTCCGCACCGGCCGCGTGCATCACCTTGGCGCATGAGGCAACGCCATGGCCGTACGCATCCGCCTTCACCACGCAGCACAGACGCTGGCGGGCGCCGATGAGCCCCTTGAAGGCGCGCGTGTTCCTTCGGAGCGCCCCCGTGTCGATCTCCGCCCACGCCCAACGTGTCGGCGGCTCGTGAAGCGTCTGCATCCTATGCTCCCAACTCGATGCCCGCATCCCTGAGGGCCTCTTCCTCAACGATTCTCATGGCATCGCCCAAAACGTCAATCAGGTCAGTGGCGATCACGCTGCGCTCGCCCATGGCAGCCGCGGCGGCATAGCCCGTGTACGAATGGACCGCGACGGAATACGCGCACTGCATCTCCCATCTATCGACCTCACCGTGGCTGACCGCGACATGCGCAGCGACGATGCCGGCGAGAACGTCACCGGATCCCGCGGTGGCAAGCGAAGCGGGTCCGCTTGCGGGCAACAGGACCCGCTCGACACCCACGATCGCGGTGCGCGGACCTTTTGCGACTACGACCATGTTGTCAGACCCCGCGGCCCACACCAGCTTTTGAGCTGCCGCGATCGCGGTGCCGAGATCTTCAACCGGTTCTTCCCCCACCAGGCGGGAGAGCTCGCGGTAATGAGGCGTGAGGATGAGCGGCGCCTCGCGGCGATAGACCTCGGGCGTCGTGTCGATTCCGCCGATAGCCAGTCGGCTCATGCAATTGAGCGCATCAGCGTCGAGCACCAGGGGGACATCGATGCCGAGCAGCTCGGTGACCACCTGCATGCCACCGGCGGCGGTCGTCATGCCCGGGCCGCACAGCACGCAATCGAACTTACGGGCCAATTCACGCACGGGGGAGCCCGCGGCGGCCCCGAACGCCCCGCGCGTGTCCGCGGGGATGCCGACGACGGGAACGCAGGGCAGCGCCATGCGGATGAGATTCGCACAGGGGTCCGGCGCGGCCACGGTCACGTACCCGGCGCCAGCGCGCGCAGCGGCCTTCGCGGCCATGATGGCCGCCCCGGGGTATGCCGAGGACCCCGCGACGACGAGCACGGACCCACGGCTGTATTTGTTCACATGGGCTGGGAGCTCCGGAAAATAATCGATGAGGTCGATCGCCTCAACGATATCCGCGGCATGCTCGACGTCCTCGATGACGTCATCGAGATGATCGTATAGCTCGCCGCACATCACCTCTCCAGAGAACTCGGGGCCCTCCCCGCTATACAGCCCGATCTTGGGAGCGAGCATGGTCGCAGTGCGCGTCGCCTGGACGCAGGGGCCCGCGGCCTCGCCAGTCTCAGCGTTGAGACCCGAGGGGACATCGGCGGAGACGACTGTCATATCAAGCTCATTGAGCGTCGGGATCCAAATGGAAA
Organism: uncultured Collinsella sp.; assembly: GCA_958443615.1. GTDB lineage: Bacteria > Actinomycetota > Coriobacteriia > Coriobacteriales > Coriobacteriaceae > Collinsella. Next base: position 1,185 of record CAUCLI010000005.1, on the reverse strand, counting down.
ACGGCGCCCGGACCGTCCCGCTGAACCCCGTACCCAAGATGGCATCGATGACGACGTCGGCTTGCGACAGAATTTCGACCAGCTCGTCGCGAGAAGGCCCAATGATCACATTGACGTCCCTGCCAGCAGTGCGGCGAGCGACATGACGAGCGATAGGGCTCTTGATCTCATTAGGTTCAATCGGGCTAACGACATCGACTGTCATGCCCTTTTGACTCAGGATATCCGCAGCGACCCAGCCGTCTCCGCCGTTATTGCCAAATCCCACGAGCACCGCAACGCGATCGGGATGGTCCTTCATGACGACTTTGGCGAGGAACTCACCCGCATACTCCATGAGGGCAGCCTTGGAAGTCCCCTCTTTCTCAATAAGATCCTCGAGGCGAAGCGTCTCCTCGACGGAAAGAACAGGCTTCATGCTCGTTACTCCATTTCAGGCTGAGTGGAATCGGATGAATCTTCGAACTGCAATGACAGGGATTCCGCGACCTCGATATCCTGCACCCTCTCAAGCTCGTCCAGAACACTGCGCGCTTCGCGAAATGACCGTGCGATGATCTGTCGCTCAGAGACCTTATCCTCCCTGGGCTTTGGACGAGTTTCAGGGGTGATCGCAAGCGCATTTGCGATGGCGAGGTCCCCCGTGAAGGAAAGGGAGATGGCAACCTCTTGAACGCCGAGACGATCGGCAACAGCCTTAGCGCCACCCGAAAGGATAGCGATCGGCTTGCCGTTGGAATCACGAGAGGTGCAGATGTCGTTTCGCCCGACTCCCTCCTGGCCGAAACCGGTGCCAAGCGATTTCAGAACCGCCTCACGAGCGGCAAAGCGACAGGCATAATGAGCTGCGGGGCGAGCTGAGGCATCACAATATGCGCGTTCCTCATCAGTGAACATACGGGTAATAAACGACGGAGTGACCCGCATGATGCGTTCCATGCGAGCGATCTCGACGATATCGACGCCGATGCCTGCATCAGCCATACGCACCTCCCTGCAATCAACGTGCTTACAACATTCCTATTGTAGCCATTGCAGGTACCGTCACAGAGCGAACCGATATCACCAGACGGTCGGAACACAAAAAAGGGGCCCCCGAAGGGACCCCCGAGCGCTCCCGCGCGAAAAAACGCGAAAGCCGTCCACCGGTCAGCGGCGCCCTGCTCTCCCACGGGCTGGCCCCGC